>JBGAJX010000045.1:0-21159 GCA_044224695.1 Marmoricola sp.
GACCCCCGCGGTGAGGATCGCCAGGCCCACGAACACGACGACCACGATCTCCTCGTCGTGGGTGTTCACCAGCCGTCCGACCGTGGCGGCGCCGTACCGGGCGACACCGCCGAGCACCACCAGGAACGCGAAGGCGGTCAGGATCCCGACGACGCCCTCACGGAGGGTCTCGGCTCCGCCCAGCACGGGCTGGAGCAGGGCGAGGTAGAACGCGAGGAAGATGTCCTCCAGCACGGCGATGCCGAGGATCGTTCGGGTCTCGGGGTTGCCCAGACGCCGGGTCTCCACGATCAGCTTGGTGATGATCGCCGTGGAGGAGATGCCCACGACGCCGGCGACCACGAACGCCTCCGCGGTGCCCCAGCCGAGCCAGAAGCCGTAGGCGATCCCTCCGCCGATGTTGAGCAGCAGGTAGATCGTGGCGGCACTCAGCAGCCTGCGGCCACCGCTGAGGAGTTGGTCGAGGGTGAACTCCAGCCCGAGGTAGAAGAGCAGGAACACCAGGCCCATCCGGGCCACCAGCTCGAGCTCGCCGGGGTCGTGGACCAGGTCGATGCCCGGGGTGTGGGGGCCCAGGGCGACGCCCGCCAACATGAAGAGCGGCACTGTCGGCAGCCCCAGTCGGGCGCCGCCCCGGGCGAGCAGGCCACACACCAGGAACGCACCACCCAGCACGATCAAGGCATCAGCGCTGTGCACCACGTCTTCGGTCTCCTCGGTGCCGACCTGCTCCTCGCACAGCGTGGCCGATCAGGCGCCGCGGGGACATGGGGTCTGCCCCCCATCTTCGGCGCTACGTGAGCCCCGGTTCAGCCTCCGGCCATCGCCCCGATCACGATGAACGGCTCGCGACCGTTCACCACCGGATCCGGGAGGGCGGCGTCGGGGTCCTCGTGGGAGAGATCCTCCTCGCAGGCGAAGAAGCGGACGAAGTCGCGGCGGCGCCCCGTGCCCCGGTCGCGGATAGTGCCGCGCAGCATCGGGAACAGGGCCTCGACGGCGTCGAGCACGGTGCGCTGGGTCACCTCGCCCGCGACGTCGACCAGCACCTCACCATGGGCCTGCGCCAGCGTGCGCAGATGGCCGGGCAGGACCACGCGAACCTGGGTCACGGCGTCCTCATGGCAGCGTCTGCACCTCGACGGCCACCACCGGCGGGAGATCCCGCACGATCGGCGCCCAGGTGTCCCCGGAGTCGGCCGAGCAGTAGACCTGCCCGCCCGTGGTGCCGAAGTAGATGCCGCAGGAGGCATGCGTGTCGACCGCCATCGCCTCGCGCAGGACGTTGACGTAGCAGTTCTCCTGGGGCAGGCCCTGGGTCAGCGGCTCCCACTGCTCGCCCCCGGTGCGGCTGCGATAGACCCGCAGCGCCCCATCCGGCGGATAGTGCGTCTCGTCGCTGGCGATCGGTACGACGTACACCGTCTCGGGTTCGTGCGCGTGGACCGCGACTGGGAAGCCGAAGTCGCTGGGAAGGTTGCCGCTGACCTCGTGCCAGGAGTCGCCGCCGTCGGTGCTGCGCATGACGTCCCAGTGCTTCTGCATGTAGAGCACGTCGGGATTGCTCGGGTGGGCCGCCAACCGGTGCACGCAGTGGCCGACCTCGGAGTCCTGGTCCGGCAGCTGCTCCGAGCGCAACCCCTTGTTGATCGGGGTCCAGGTCGCCCCGCCGTCACGGGTCCGGAAGGCGCCCGCGGCGGAGATGGCGACGTGCAGAGTCTGCGGGTCGGTGGGGTGCTGGAGCACGGTGTGCAGGCACATCCCGCCGGCGCCGGGCTGCCACTGCGGCCCGGTGTCGTGCTCACGCAGGCCGGCCAACTCCGTCCACGTGACGCCACCGTCGCGGGAGACGAACAGGGCGGCATCCTCGACCCCGGCGTACACCGTCTCGGCGTCGTGCAGCGACGGCTCCAGGTGCCACACCCGGGTGAACTCCCACGGGCGCAGGGAGCCGTCGTACCACTGGTGCTGCCCGGGGACCCCGGCGTAGGTGAAGTCGTTGCCGACCGGCTCCCAGGTGGTCCCGCCGTCGTCGCTGCGCTGGATCAACTGGCCGAACCAGCCGCTGGTCTGGGAGGCGTAGAGCCGGTTCGGGTTCAGCGGAGACCCGGTGAGGTGGTAGACCTCCCACCCGGCGAAGAGCGGTCCCTCGACGGTCCAGTCCTGTCGTGCCTCGTCGGAGGTCAGGATGAACCCGCCCTTGCGGGTCCCGACCAGGACGCGTGTGCCGGCCATGCTGTGATTCCCCTCTGCTCGGCTTCTTGCGACGCTACCGAGGCCCCTACCCGGAGGGAAGGGGGTCACCATCCTTCGCGCAGAGCCTGGTCCAGACGGTCCACGAAGAAGTCCGCGCTCGCCTCAGTAATCGTCAGCGGGGGCTTCACCTTCAACACGTTCGAGTAGTCGCCGGTCGCGTGCTCGATCACGCCGAGCTCGCGCAGCCGCTCGTTCAGCGCCGCGGCCTCCCGGGTGGCCGGCTCACGAGTGTCGAGGTCGCGCACCAGTTCGATGCCCTGGTAGAGGCCGCGGCCGTGGATGTAGCCGATCATCGGGTGCGCGTGCGCCAGATCGCGGAGCCGGGCGCTCAGGTGGGCGCCGATGCGGGCGGCGTTCTCCTGCAGCCCCTCGTCGCGGATCGTGTCGAGGACGGCGGTGCCGACCACCGAGGAGACCGGGCTGCCGCCGACGGAGGAGAAGAACGAGCCCTCGGCGGAGAACTGTTCGGCGATCTCGCGGCGGGTAGCCACGAACCCCAGCGGGTGCCCGTTCCCGGCCGCCTTGGCCATGGTGATGATGTCCGGCACCACCCCGTGCAGCTGGAAGCCCCAGAACGCCTCGCCGGTGCGGCCGTAGCCGAGTTGCACCTCGTCGGAGATCACCAGCCCACCGGCGCCGCGGACCGCCTCGTAGACCTGCGGCAGGTAGCCGGGGCTGAGTTCGACGCCGCCCTGGTTGCCCGAGACCGGCTCGGCGATGAACACCCCGGGCCCGCCGGGGATCGAGGCCACGATCCGACGAACGTCGTCGGCGTACCGATCCGCGGCGTCGGCGCCGAGATACTCGCCGCGGAACGGGTTCGGCATCGTGGCCAGGTGGATCCACGGCGGACGCGTCTCGCGCGAGCGTGGGTTGTCGTTGAGCGTGGTGGAGACCTCGTCGGCCGCGGTGGTCCAGCCGTGGTAGGCGCCGGCCAGCGAGATCGTGTCCTTGCGTCCGGTCGCGGTGCGGGCGATGCGCAGTGCGAGATCCACCGCCTCGCTGCCCGAGCTGACCAGGAAGACCGTGTCCAGGGGCGCCGGCAGGTGCTCCACGATCCGCTCGGCGAAGGTCACCATCGCCTCGTAGGAGAAGCGCGAGTTGGTGTTGAGCAGGCGGTACTGACGGGTCGCGGCCGCGGTGACCGCGGGATGGCTGTGCCCCAGCACCGCGACGTTGTTGACCATGTCGAGGTAGGCACGGCCCTGGATGTCGAGCAGGTGGTGGCGCCAGCCGCGCTCGATCTGGGGCGGTCGGGCGTAGTAGTGCTCCTGGACGCGGGCGAGCACGGTGGCGCGGCGCGTGAGCAGATCCGCGTGTGCCGCGGGTGCGCCGGTGGGGAGCAGCGCCGTCGCGGGGGAGAGGGTCTCCCAGGCCGAGGAGAGCGACGGCTCCACTCGGTCGGGTACGGCGACGCCGGCAGGCGCCAGGTGGACGTGCAGATGCGCGGGCAGCGGATCCTCGGCGCCTGCCGGGGCGACGGTGCCGATCACCGCACCCGCGGCGTACGTCCCGGGCAACGCCGGCTCGAGCCCGGCCAGATGCAGGTCCACCGCGCCGCACCGCAGCACGACGCCACCCCCCGGCCGTACGTCGAGCACGCCGTCCGCGGGGGCCCGCACGTCTGTGCCGACCGGCGCGACCAGGTCGACGCCCAGGTGGTTCGCCGCGGTCTCGTCGGGGCTGTCGCGCACCACCGAGGTCAGCCGGGCTCCGGGACCGACGACGGCGTACCCCGTCTCCGGAGGCTGGTGCTCCAGGTGCACCCGCGCGAGGGTCGGGTCGGTCCAGGTGTCCTCGGTCAGCACGGTGGTGGTGATCGAGAGGTCGATCACCGGCACGTCCGCGGGCAGGTCGATCAGGGCTGCGGCGGGGCGCCAGGCGTCGACGGCGCGCGCGGCTTCTCCCGGGCCGAAGCCGCAGACCTGCCGCAGGTGCTCCTCGGCCAGCGCGAAGGGGACCTGGGTCGCACGGTCCAGGATCAGCCAGTCCAGGGACTGCTCGTCGATCAGGTAGTCGTTGGTGGGGTCCTGCGCGAGCAACGCGTCGACGCTGGTGGCCAGCACCGCCCCCCGGGCGAGCACCAGGGGCCAGAGCGCGGCCACCTCGGGCTCGGTCAGCGGGGTCACCGCATGGAAGCCGCGTACGGTGGCGGCGGCGTCGAGCAGCGGTGAGCGGCGCGTCCGCGAGAGCAGCGAGGCGATCGCGGTGGCCAGGTCGGCGACCAGCCAGGTGCGCACCACATCGCCGAAGTCGATCACCCCGCTGGGCTGGAGACGCCCGGCGTCGTCCGCGGCGGCGACCACGTTGTAGTCGGCCAGGTCGGCGTGCACGACTTGGCGTCGCAGGTCCGCGGTCAGGGGCCGGAGTGCGGTCCAGGCACGCTCGCTCGCAGCGAGGGCACGCGCGCGATGTTCGTCGTCGAGGTGGTGGGCCAGCGTGGCCACGACCCGGTCGGCGTGCTGGGAGTCGTACTGCAACACGCGGTCCGCTGCCGGGTGGTCGAAGTCCGCCAGGGCCGCGGCCAGGCGCGCCGAGAGGGCTCCGAACTGCTCCAGCGCCTCGTCTCCGGCGTAGGTGGCGTCGGCGAGCAGTCGCCCCGGGACGAAGGTGAGCAGCCGGAGGTGGTGCGGTACGCCGGCCAGGGTGATCTCGACCAGATCGCTGCCGTTCACGCACGGCACCGGCACGGGTGCGGCCAGCCCGGTGTCGGCGGCGGCGAGGTGGCGCAGGGCCGCGTTCTGCAGGTCGAGCACGTCGGCGCCGAAGGCAGGGTTGGCGAGCTTGAGCACCCAGCGTTCGCCGGACTCGGCGGTCAGCAGCAGGTTGGTCTCCTGGTTGGAGCCCAGCGGTGTCGCGGTCGCAGTCACCCCGAAGTGCTCCCGGGCCAGGGCCTCGGCTTCCGCGGGAGACAGGGGAGTGGCGGGCGGGGTGTCGCCCCAGAACGGTGCGGTGGAATCGTTCGTCGAGGTCACCCGTCGGACTCTAGGACAGCGGTGCCGTCCGCGTCAGTCGTCCGAGGCGCCCAGGGCGCGGGCGACCTTGCCGAGCAGGGCGTCCACGTCGCCTCCGCGCAGGACCACCACCGCGGCGTCGGCGCCGCGAGGCCCGGGGGTCGTCGTCGCGGCCAGCGCGATGTCGAGCGCGTGGTCGAGGTCCTCGCGCGGTGTCGAGGTGCTCCCGCGCAGCCAGGCGCGCAGGACATGGTTGTGCGCGGTGATGACCGAGGCGGCCAGCAGTTCGGCGCGGAGCGGCCCGTCGGGCTCGCCCGCGAGCCATCCGCGGGTGTGGCGGCTGTAGAGCCGCAGGTAGCGCTGCACGCTGGCGGCCTCGCGGTCGCGCAGGGCGGGGATCGAGCTGGTCAGCCGGTAGCGGGCCCGCGCGACCTCGCCCTCGGCCAGGTAGTGCTCGAGCACGATCCGAGCGGCCTCGCGCAGCGCGACGTCGCGGCTCTCCGGCGTCGCCGTGGCCAACCGCGCGTCGACCCGGGGGAGGATCTGGTCGTGGTCGGGGAAGACCACCTGCTCCTTGGTCCGGAAGTGCCGGAACAGCGTGGTCCGGCCGGTGCCGGCACGGGCGGCGATGTCCTCCACCGTCGTGCCGTCGTACCCCTGCTCCTCGAAGAGCTCGAACGCGGCGCGCACGAGGCGGTCGCGAGTGCTGGGGGCCATGGCCGGAGGTTACTTCTTGGTACGCGAATCCGCTACTACGGTACGCAGTACCAATCGCACGTGGAGGTAGACGGATGGACAAGGTCGGAGTGGTCGGCTGCGGGTTGATGGGAGCCGGCATCGCCGAGGTGGCCGCACGCAGTGGCAGCGACGTGGTGGTGATCGAGTCCTCCGTCGAGGCCGCCACCGCCGGCCGCGCCCGGCTGGAGTCCTCGCTGGCCCGCGCCGAGGCCCGCGGCAAGATCGACGACGCTGCAGCCGTCTTGGCCCGCCTGCGGGTGGAGACCGAGTTGGACGCGTTGGCGGACCGCGGCCTCGTGGTCGAGGCGATCGTGGAGGACGAGGCCGCCAAGACCTCGCTGTTCGCGCGGCTCGACGCGATCGTGACCAGCCCCGAGGCGATCCTGGCGTCGAACACCTCCTCGATCCCGATCATGAAGCTCGCCGTGGCCACGCAGCGTCCCTCGCACGTGCTCGGCATCCACTTCTTCAACCCGGTGCCGGTGCTGCGCCTGGTCGAACTGGTGCCCTCGCTGCTCACCGACGACGCCACCACCGATCGCGCGCGGGCCTGGGTGACCGACCGCCTCGGCAAGCACCCGATCCTGTGTCAGGACCGGGCCGGCTTCGTGGTCAACGCGTTGCTGATCCCCTTCGTGCTCTCGGCGATCCGGATGTTGGAGTCGGGCTTCGCCTCGGCCGAGGACATCGATTCCGGGCTCGTCCTCGGCGCGGCCCACCCGCAGGGCCCGTTGGCTCTGGCCGACCTGATCGGACTGGACACCACCAAGGCGGTGGCGGAGTCGCTGTACGAGGAGTTCAAGGAGCCCCTGTACGCCGCACCGCCGCTGCTGGCGCGCATGGTCGAGGCCGGGCTGCTGGGTCGCAAGACCGGTCGCGGGTTCTACACCTACACGTGACGTCTCGGGGCCACGCTCAGCCAGGGCCGGAATGATCATGGATCGGGCTGGTCGAGGCGAGAAGCTGCCCTCCGATGGCAGCCAACTCGGCTGCCGTCGTGGCCGGGTCGCCGACGGCCACCACCTGGTCGATCCCGGCGCGAGCAGCGCGGACGGCCTCCCGGAGTTCGCGTGACTCGTGGCCTCCCCTCTCGTCAGGCGCCTCGGCCTGCAGCCGCGAGAGTTCGTCCTCGAGGCGGGCCACCCGGGGGACCGCCACCTGCCAGCCGCCGGCCACAGCCTCCGGCGAGCCGGCTCGAAGCAGGCTCGGCACCAGTTCCGTGGCGAACCAGGAAACCTCGCCCCGTTGTGCCGCGAGATCGGCGCGCCAGTGGGCCCGACGCCTGGCGCGAGGGACCAGGAACGCTGCCAAGGCGATGATGATCGCCAGTACGGCGAGCCCCCACCACAGCCAGGCAGAGGATTCCTCGTCCGTCACCGAGTCGCTCGTGGTGGTGGCCGAGTCGGTCGGGGACTGGGTCGGGGACTGGGTCGGGGACGCCGTTGGGGTGGCCGGCTCGCTGGTCGGTGGGGCACTCGACGGGGGTGGGCTGGTCTGCTCGGGGGTGTCCGATGCCTCGGGAGGCTCGGCCTCGGTGGGGGTCGCTGAGCGGCTGGGTGTCGGGGTCGGTGTCTGGGTCGGTGTCTGGGTCGGTGTCTGCGTCGGGGTCTCGGCGGGGCTCTCGGCGGGGCTCTCGGTCGGGGCTGGGGACCGCGACACGTCCAGCGAACGGGTCGGTGTGGGTAACGATGCCGAGATCGACCCCGTGGGTGCCGGCACGTCGATCGAGCCGTCCTCGCTGCACGCGCTGAGCCCCACGAGGACGAGCAGCGCGAGCGCGCGGATCAGCAGCGGTCCGACGCTACGTGCGGAATCGGGGTCATGCCTCACTCCCCGATGATGCTCGGGGAACGGCCCTCAGCGGGTCATCCGCAGGAGGTGATCCGGGTCAGATGCCCGGAGGGCTCGGTGCAGGTCACACTCCGGTCGGCAGCTTAGAGAGCGCCTCCGCCACCGCGGCCTGCACGTCGTCGTCCTCGAAGGAATGGTCCACGACCTTGCCGGAGAGATACGCGTCGTACGCCGGCAGGTCGAGATGCCCGTGCCCGCACAGGGCCGTGAGGATCACCTTCTCCTCACCGGACTCCTTGCAGCGGATCGCCTCCTCGATCGCGGCGGCCAGTGCGTGGGTCGGCTCGGGCGCCGGGACGATGCCCTCGGTGCGGGCGAACAGCACACCGGCCGAGAAGCACTCGGTCTGCGGCTTGGCGACCGCCTCGATCTCCTTGGTCTCGTAGAGGTGCGAGATCAGGGGGCTCATCCCGTGGTAGCGCAGGCCACCGGCGTGGATGGGGTCGGGCACGAAGTCGTGTCCCAGCGTGTGCATCTTCATCAACGGCGTCATGCCGATGGTGTCGCCGAAGTCGTAGGCGTAGGTGCCCTGGGTCAGCGAGGGGCAGGCGGCCGGCTCGACGGCGCGCACGGTCGGGTCCATCCGGCCCGCCCACTTCTCGCGCAGGAACGGGAAGGCCAGGCCGCCGAAGTTCGATCCCCCGCCGGTGCACCCGACGAGAAGGTCCGGGGTCTCGCCGATCTTCGCCAGCTGGAGGAGTGCCTCCTCGCCGATGATCGTCTGGTGGAGCAGCACGTGGTTGAGCACGCTGCCCAGGGCGTAGTTCGTCGTCGGGTCCTGGGCGGCGACCTCGACGGCCTCGCTGATCGCGATGCCGAGCGAGCCGGTGGAGTTCGGGTCGCGCGCGAGGATCGTGCGGCCGGCCTCGGTGAGGTCCGAGGGCGAGGGGTGCACGGTGCCGCCGAAGACCTCCATCATCATCTTGCGGTAGGGCTTCTGGTCGTAGGAGGCCCGGACCTGCCAGACCTCGCACTCCAGGCCGAACTGGGCGCAGGCGAAGGCCAACGAGGTGCCCCACTGGCCGGCGCCGGTCTCGGTGGTGAGTCGGCGCACTCCGGCCTTGGCGTTGTAGTACGCCTGCGGGACGGAGGTGTTGGGCTTGTGCGACCCGGCCGGTGAGACGCCCTCGTACTTGTAGTAGATCCGCGCGGGGGTGCCCAGGGCCGCCTCCAGCCGACGGGCCCGGAACAGCGGGCTCGGTCGCCACAGGCGGTAGACGTCGAGCACCTCATCCGGGATGTCGATGTACTGCTGGTCGGAGACCTCCTGGGCGATGAGGTCCATCGGGAACAGCGGGGCCAGGTCCTCGGGGCCGACCGGCCGCCCGGTGCCGGGGTGCAGCACCGGCGGCGGCGGGGTGGGGAGGTCGGGAAGGATGTTGTACCAACGGGTGGGCATCTCGCTCTCGTCGAGCAGGACCTTGTGCTGCGTCACCTCGGTCATGGTGTCCTCTCCTCCGTGGGTGCTGGCGTTTGGCGACCTTAGCCGCCGAGGGCCCCCTCGGGGGAGAGGTGCGGAGGCTCAGGTGCGCGCCTCGGGTGGCTTCATCTGCGCCGACCATTCCTTGCGTTCGCTCTGCAGGATCGACACCAGTGCGTGTCCGAGCCGCCGCTGCCGGGTCGCGGCGTCGTCGTACGGGGTGAGTTGGGCGCCGTAGAGGAAGGCGTGCTCGCGCAGGGTCTCGGCGATCAGCCGGTAGCGCAGCCAGTTGGTGTGGAACTTGAACAGTTGCTGGAAGCCCTCGGTGACCACGACGACTGCCCCCACTCCGGCGGTGGCCAGCGGCGGAGCCGCCAGGGCCGCCAGGAGCGTGACCGACGCACCGGCGATGAGGGTGAGGACCTTGAAGCCCTGATAGCCGATCCGGGCGCGGCCGGCAGCCGCGGCGTACCAGTCGTAGTAGGTGTCCAGCTCCTGCCAGACGAGGTCCTCGCGCAATTCCGGCGACGCCGGGAGCCCCTGGGCGGGACGTCTCCAGGCGCCGCGGGGTCGCGGCTGGGCGGGGACGGTCAACGTGGAGTCCGTGACGGTCATGACGACCACCTCCCAGGGGGCGCGGGGCGACGCAGCGGTCAGCCTCTGTCTCCACTGTGGCCTTGCGGGCCGAGCGCGTCCAGGGGAGAACGTCCAGGGACCTACGCGCCGGTGTACTCGGCCGCGATCTGCTCGAAGACCGCCACGTCGGTGGCGAAGAGCGAGTCCGGCACCGGCCAGTGCACGACGATCTCGTCGAAGCCGAGCGCCTGATGGCGCCCGGCGAAGTCGGCGAAGGCCTCGAGCGACGAGAGCAGGGTGCTGCTCTCGGGCGTAAACCCGGTCAGCAGCACGGTATGCAGTGAGTCCGGGTCGCGTCCGGCGTCGGCACAGGCGGTGCGCACCCGCTCGAGCTGGTCGGCGAGCGCGGCCTCCGACTGCGCCGGGGTGCCGTCCTCGGCCAGGCGCGGGTCTCCGGTCGTCACCCAGCCCTGGCCGTGGGCGGCGGCAAGGCGCATCCCCCGAGGTCCGTTCCCCGCGACGACGAAGGGCAGCCGCGGTCGCTGCACGCAGCCCGGCACGTTCTCCGCAGCACCGGCGGAGTAGAAGGTGCCGTCGCTGGTGACCTCGTCCTCGGTGAGCAGCCGGTCCAGCAGCGCGACGAACTCGCCGAAACGGTCAGCACGTTCGCGGGCCGACCACGGCTCCTGCCCCATCGCGGTGGCGTCGAAGCCCGTGCCTCCCGCGCCGATCCCCAGGGTGACGCGTCCTGCGGAGACGTCGTCGAGCGTGAGCAGTTCCTTGGCCAGCGTCACCGGATGACGGAAGTTCGGCGAGGTCACCATCGTGCCGAGCCGGATGCGTTCGGTGACCCCTGCCGCGGCCGTCAGGGTCGGCAGTGCCGCGAACCACGGGCCTCCACGGAAGGAGCGCCAGGTGAGGTGGTCGTAGGTGTATGCCGCGGCAAAGCCGAGCGCCTCGGCGCGCCCCCAGTCCTCGCGGGCACCGTCGGCCCACCGTCGGTGGGGCAGGATCACGGTGCTCAGGGTGAGGGTCACGCGGACCAGCCTCGCAGGTCGAGCACGGTCGCCCCGGCGACGTCGCCGGCGTCGATCTCGGCGAGCACGTCCTCGGCCGCGTCGGCCGGGACCACGGTGGTGCGGGGTCGGACCCCCAGGGCGGCGGCCAGCGCGAAGAGTTCCTCGCCGTCGGCGCGGGTGTTCGCGGTGACCGAGGTGAGGGTCCGCTCGCGGAAGAGGTGCCGCTGGTAGTCCAGCGTGGGGATGTCGCTGAGGTGGATGCCGGCCACGGCAAGGGTGCCACCCTGGTCGAGACCGGCCAGGGCCACCGGCACCAGGTCGCCCACCGGAGCGAAGAGGATCGCCGCGTCGAGCGGCACTGGCGGAGCGTCGTACGCCTCACCGGCGGAGGCGGCACCGAGATCGAGCGCGAGTCTGCGGGCACGCTCTCCCCGGGTCAGGACATGGACCTCTGCGCCGTGGGCCAGCGCGATCTGGGCGGTGAGGTGGGCGCTGGCGCCGAATCCGTAGATGCCCAGCCGCCCGCCGGGGGGAAGGTTCGCACGCCGCAGGGCGCGGTAGCCGATGATCCCTGAGCACAACAGCGGCGCGGCCGTCGCGTCGTCGAGGGCGTCGGGGATCGCATACGCGAAGGCCTCGGGCACCACGGCGTACGACGCGAAGCCCCCGTCGCTGTCCCAGCCGGTGTACTGCGAGGCCGGGCACAGGTTCTCCGCCCCGCGTCGACACCAGCGGCAGGCACCACAAGTACGCCGCAACCACGCGATGCCGACCCGGTCGCCGGCGCCGAAGCGGGAGGTGTCCGCGCCTCCGGCGACGACCTCGCCGACGGCCTCGTGTCCGGGGATGCGCAGTGGGGAGCGAGCGGCCAGGTCACCGTCGGCAAGGTGGAGGTCGGTCCGGCACACGCCGCACGCTGTCACTCGGACAAGAACCTCGTCAGGTCCCGGAGCGGGCACAGGTCGCTCCACGCGCACCAGGCGCCGGGGCGAGTCAGGTCCGGCCACCGACCAGGCGGTCATCGACGCAGGCAGCTCAGACGCGCGCATGCCGCGAGGGTGCCACAAGGACGGCCACCCAGACCACGGCCACCCCAATACGCGCGCAATTGCGCTGTTCGGACGCCGACACGCCCGGGAACAACCGTCACAACCTCGCAATTGCGGGGGGACGGAGTTCCCCATGGCGCCGACTCATCCGTGCGGGGTGAGGCTGTTGGGGTCTGCGCTGTGGGAGTGTCGATGTGCGGGAGCACGAGATGCCCCGCCGGTGAACCTGCCGGTGAACCAGCCGCCGATCCGGGCGGCTGACGCAAGACAAGGGGAATGCACGATGGACTCACTTTCGACCGACTTCTGGGACGTCCTGCTCTGGAGTTTCTGGTTCTTCATCTGGATTGCCGCGCTCATGGTGTGGTTCCGCTGCCTGTTCGACCTGTTCGGTGACCCTGATCTCAGCGGGTGGGGCAAGGCCGGCTGGTCGCTCCTCCTCATCTTCGTGCCCTGGGTGGGCGCCTTGATCTACCTGATCGCCCGGGGACGCAGCATGACCGACCGCCAGATGAAGGCGATGGCCGACCAGCGCGCGGCCCAGGATCGCTACATCCAGGAGGTTGCCGGCAGCGCCGCCAGCCCCGCGGAGCAGATCGCCCGGGCGAAGTCCCTGCTCGACGACGGCACCATCACCCAGGCCGACTTCGACTCGCTCAAGGCCAAGGCACTCGCCTGAGCGGTCGGTGACCAGACAGGAGCACGACGATGGCCGATGTGTCCTACGAGCGCACCAAGGCGCTGTCGAGGGCCGAGGCGGCTGTGTGGCTCTCCGCCCTGGCCGAGGGATTCGCCCAGGGCGGAGAGGTCACGCTCTCGGTCGGGGGCGGAGGCACGGTCACGCTGAGGATCCCCGAGCACGTGCAGGCCGAGTTCGAGGTCGAGGTCGACGGCGACGAGGTCGAGGTGGAGTTGGAGTTCCGCTGGTCGCTCAACTCCGGTGACACCGGTGACGACACCCGCGATGACGCAGGCGAGACCGACGACGAGGACTGAGACCGATGGCTGACCCCGCCTCCCGACGACGCGGCATTCGACTCTCCGACGTCGCTCGTCTCGCCACCGCGTGGGCGTCGGCCACCCTGGCGCTGATCCTGACCGGGGCGCTGCTGCCGGGGCTGTCGGCGGACGGGTGGTGGTCCTACGCCGCGGTGGCGCTGGTCGCCGGCATCGTCGGGCTGGTGCTGCGCCCGATCCTGGTGGAGGTCTCCGCCCGGATCGGGTGGCTGGCCGTTCTCCTGGTCGCCCTGCTCGGACAGGCACTGGTCATCTACCTCGCCATCCTTTATGTGCCGGGCATCTCCTCCACGCCGTGGACGGCGTTCACGGCAACCTGGGTGAGCGCGATCATCGGAACCTTCATCGCATGGGCCACCACCGCCGGTACCGACGACGGCTTGGTCACCTCGCTGAGCCGCCGGTCCCGCCGCCAGCCCGACATCGCTGACCCCGACGTCGACGGCGTGCTGTTCGTGCAGATGGACGGCGTCCCGTTCCCGGTGCTCCAGTGGGCTGTCCAGTCCGGGTCCGTGCCGACCATCCGGCGGTGGCTGTCCTCGGGGGAGTACCGCCTGCGCGAGTGGCGCCCCCAACTTCCCTGTACGACGCCCGCGAGCCAGTTGGGCATCCTGCACGGCACCGTCGAGGGCGTCCCCGCCTTCCGGTGGTACGACCGCGAGCTCGGGCGGCTCCTCGTGGCCAACAAGCCGCCTGACGCCCGCGTCATCGAGGAGCGGGCGAGCAATGGCCGCGGACTCCTCTGCGAGGACGGCGTCTCGATCTCCAACCTGTTCACCGGCGACGCCGAGCGATCACTGATGACGATGAGCCGCGTCGAGGTCCAGCGGGGCTCCACCCAGACCCGCCGGGCGTTCGCCTGGTTCCTCTCCACCCCCAGCGGTTTCATGCGGAGCCTCACCCGGACGGTCGCGGAGATCATCAAGGAGCGCTGGCAGGCCCGACGCCAGATCAAGCGGGATCTGGACCCCCGGGCGCATCGCGGCTGGGACTTCGCCGTGCTGCGCGCGATCACCAACGCGCTGTTGCGCGACCTCAACACCGCGCTGGTCGCCGAGGAGATGCGGCGCGGCACCAAGGTCATCTACGTCGACTACGTGGACTACGACGAGATCGCCCACCACGCCGGCATGTTCCGCCCCGAGTCGCTGGCCTCCCTGGACGGCATCGATCGCACCCTGGACTCCTTGTCGCGCCTGGCCGAGGCCGCGCCACGCCGCTACCGCATCGTCGCCCTGTCCGATCACGGTCAGTCCCAGGGAAACCCGTTCGCCGACCGGCACGGGCAGGCCCTCGGTGACCTCTGTGCCGCTCTGATGGAGGAGCAGGTGCAGAGCGTCGACGCCTCGGTGGAAGGGTTCGGCCGCGCCGAGTCCTTGACCGGTGACATCGGCAGGGAGGGCCTCACGGGGAAGGTCGCTTCCCGTGCCGACGCGGGTCTGCGCGCCCAGCAGGAGGCACCGCCCGACGAGACCTCCGAGGATCCGGTCGTCGTGCTCGGTTCGGGAAACCTCGGCCTGGTCTACCTCCGAGGCTCCCGTCGCTGGACGCTCGACGAGCTTCAGGCACAGTGGCCAGCGCTGGTGCCCGGCCTCGCCGCACACCCGGGGATCGGCTTCGTCGCCGGGATCGACGCCGGCGGGGTGCCGTGGGCCATCGGCGCCGAGGGCCGGCACAACCTCGCCACGGGGGAGGTCGTCGGGGTCGACCCGATGCTGCCCTTCGGCGACTACGCGGCGCGGGTGCTGCATCGCGCGGTGATGATGCCGGAGGCGCCGGATCTATACGTCAACAGCGCGGTCGACGCCGTGACCAACGACGTCGCGGCGTTCGAAGGCCTCGTCGGCTCCCATGGCGGCCTCGGTGGCTGGCAGGACCACGCGGTGCTGCTCGGCCCCGCAGACCTGATGGCCGGGCTTCCCGAGCTCATCGAGGGTGCCGACGAACTGCACCGGGTGCTCGTCGGCATGCTTCAGGCCTCGGGCCAGCGCGTCTCAGGCTGACGGTTCGGGCCAGAGCGGTTCGGGCCAGAGCGGTTCAGGCCGGCTCGGGCTGCGGCGGGACGTCCCCGACGGGCCTCTGGTCGTCCTCCGGCTCCGGGTCGGGGTTCCGCCCCGAGATCAGCGGCATCGCCCAGGCTGCCGTGGGGTCGGCCTCGATCAGCAGCGCCCGCATCATCAGGCTCAGCGGTACGGCGAGCAGGGCCCCGAGCGGACCCAGGACCCAGGCCCAGAAGGCCAGCGACAGCATGGTGATCGTCGGCGTGAGACCCACCGCGTCCCCGACGTACCGCGGCTGGATGATCGACTGGATCACCACGTTGATCACGCAGTAGACCGCCAGGACGGCGAGCATCAGCCCGGGTCCACCTTCGAGCAGGCCGATGAAGGCCGGCGGGATCACGCCGATCACGAAGCCGATGTTCGGGATGAAGTTGGTGACGAACGCCAGGACCGCCCACACGAAGGCGCCGGGAACACCCAGCCAATAGAGCGCGATCCCGTCGATGACGGCCACAATGAGACCGAAACCCGCCGAGACCGCCATGTAGGTCCGGGTCCCGTGCGCGAAGCTGCGCAGGGCATCCACCAGGTCGGGCTTGACGGCGTGGAGCCGGTCGAGCACCCGCTGCAGCGAGCCGGTGTCGAACGCCATGAAGAGGGCGACCGTCACGATGAAGAAGAGGTTGGAAGTCAGCGAGAGGGCTGCTCCGAAGACATCGGTCACCAGGGACAGGAGCTGGCCCCCGTCGAAGGAACTGGTGAAGGCCGCGACCTGCTCTTCACCGACTCCGTGATCTTCCAGCCAGGCACCAAGGTCGGCCAGTTGATCGTCGAGGTTGTCGGCGTAACGGGGGATGATGTCGGCGAGGCGGGCGAAGGAGACCGCCACCGAGATGGTCACGGCGAACAACAAGAAGTACACGCTCAGCACCACGATGAGCGAGACCAGCCACTCCGGCAGCCCCCTGCGGACGAGCCGCACCCGGATCGGGTGGACCGTGACCGTGAGCACCAGTGCCAGGACGGTGGGCCCCACGATGCCGGCGGTGGCCCGCAGCCCGGCCAGGGTGATCGTCAGGCTGGCCGCGACGAGCATCACCAGGGCGATGCGAGGCAAACGTTCGGTCATCGTCGTGCTCCTTGCTGAGCGGAACCTGTCGAGTCGCACCGTAGTGCCGACTTCCCTGCTCTAGAGTGCGTCATGTGTCCCGTCCGTGGGTGAGGCTCAATCTGGTGCCGGTCGGCATTCTGCTGGTGTATTTCGTCCTGCCGGTCGATCCGGGCAGGGCTCCGATCGGGGTGGCGGTCGGGCTGCTCGTCGGTCTCGGCGCCTTGGTCGGGGTCGCCGCGGTGATCATCAGCGAGGTGCGTAGCTCGGAGAGCCGCCTGAGCGGTCGCCACCTGGTGCTGATCCTGGAGATCGCGCTGGTCGCCTTCTCGTTCACCTACTACCTGATCGCCACCAACGGAGTGGACCAGTTCACCGGGCTGAACACCAGGCTCGACGCGCTGTACTTCGCGACCACGGTGGTCTCGACGGTGGGCTTCGGCGACATCAGCGCGACCGGGCAGTTGGCGCGCGGCGTGGTCACCGTGAACATGGTCTTCAACCTCGTCTTCCTCGGAGCCGTGGTCAGCCTCGCGCGCGAGCGGATGAGCGAGCGGCGCCACCCCGAGCGGCCCAAGCACGAGGCTTGAGGTCTTCACCGTGCCGGTGCGGCCAGTTCGCCGCTCGCCACGGCTGCGGTGAACGCGGCGAAGTCGGCTTCGTTGACGTCGGCGTACGCCTCGGCGAAGTCGGCGAGGGCTTCGGGCAGCACGTCGTCGTCGCCCACGTAGGCAGCGATCGCGATCCGGTCGCCGGTGCGCGCGTGCGCGCGGGCCAGCGTCCAGGAGCAGAGCTCGCCGTACAGGCGGAGTCCCTTGGTGCTCAACGTCTCGACGTCCGCGGAGCCCTTCCAGTCATGCAGTTGGCGGACGTAGAAGTCGCGGGTCACCCCGTCGAGCCCGGCGACGCTGTGCCAGCCCAGGAAGGCATCGCTCGCGGCCTGCATCAGGCGCTGTCCCGAGACCACACGCTGGCCCTCGGACGCATACGGGGTCTCCCCGAGGTGGGCCTGGAGCACCGAGGCCTGGGCCTCCTTGACCTGGAGGAACAACGGGTCGTGATCGTCGCGCCCCTGCATGAGCACCAGCCAACACCGCGTCCCCACGCTCCCGACCCCGACCACCTTCCGGGCGAGATCGACGAAACTGTAGGAGTCCAGCAGCAGGTGCATGCCGGGGGCCAGCGTCGCGGCGTACCCAGCGAGGATGTCGCTGACCGTGCTGCGGATGTCGTCACGGCTGACGTCCGAGGCCAGGTCCGATACCGGTACGACGATCGGCGGGTCGGCGATGATGCGCCGCTCGCCGTCGACCATCTCGGTGAGACGGTCGAGGGCTCGGAGATGGTCGCGCGTGCGGGCCTTCGCCTCGGCCTTGTCGATGCGGGCCCGCAGGGACTTGTCCAGAGTTGAGCCGAGGATGTGCTCGACCCGATCCTTCTCCAGGCGCGAGTACCACAGGTCGAGGTTGGTCATCGCCGCGAACGAACTCATCGCCGATTGGTAGCGGCGTACGGCGGCCACGACCGCCTTGCGGTTCTTCTCGGGTGCGAACCCGTTGGCGCGACCGGCGACCACCAAACTCGCGACCAGGCGCTTCAGATCCCATTCCCAGGGGCCGGCGAAGGTCTCGTCGAAGTCATTGATGTCGAAGACCAGAGTCCGTTCCGGTGAGGCGAAGAGCCCGAAGTTGGAGAGGTGCGCATCCCCGCAGAGCTGCACCTCGAAGCCCGACCGCGGCGTGGCCGCCAGGTCGGCCGCCATGATCGCGGCCGCACCGCGGAAGAACGCGAAGGGTGAGGCACCCATGCGCTCGTGCCGCAACGGCACCAACTCGGCCACCCGCGAGGGGATCTGCCCACGCAGCACGTGGACCGGGTTGACCCGGTCCACGGTGCTGAGCGCGGCGTGGGTGGAGAGGGGGACCCGATCCCGGGCCTCCACCCCTCGTTGCTCCCGACTCGCGGGCGACTCATCCGTCATCGAGCGAGGATCTTCGCTTTCTGGGCCGCGAACTCCTCCTCGGTCAGGATCCCCTGGTCGCGCAGCTGCGCGAGCGAGGTGAGCTCCCCGACGATGTCGGTGGCGGGAGCCGGGGCGGCCGCCGGTGCAGGTGCGGGAGCAGGCGCCTGAGCCGCTACCTGCTGCTCGTAGGAGGCCGTGCGCTGCGCCGCGATGCCGGCGTCCCTATCGGCGTACTTCTCAGCCTGTCGGCGCTGGACACGCCCGCTCACAGCGGTAGCGGTACCGGCGACCACGGCGGTGCGTGCGACTCCTCGCAACAGTCCGGGCATGGTAGGTCCTCAGCTTTCGTTCTCGAGCAGGTCCAACGCCTCCATGACGTCGGAGGCGGGGATGCGGGCGCTGGCGATGAGTTCGCCTCCGCTGTTGCGCACGGCCTGGACGAAGGGAACCGCCCAGGTGTTCTCGTAGACGATCAGGGCGGCGACCGTGCCGGGCGTCATCGCCTCCGCAGCCTCGCGCAGGT
The DNA here is from genome assembly GCA_044224695.1 of Marmoricola sp. GTDB lineage: Bacteria > Actinomycetota > Actinomycetes > Propionibacteriales > Nocardioidaceae > Marmoricola_A. The sequence continues at coordinate 18,478 of JBGAJX010000045.1, forward strand.
CGTCGTCGCCGATCAGCCCGGACTGGGCGCCGACGAAGTACTCGAATCCGCTGCCTGCGGCGAGCGGATCGGTCAAGGCGATCACCTCGACGGAGCCGTCCTCGCCCTTGCTGATCACCAGCAGGTCGAAGAGACGGATGACGCCCCGCTCGACCAGGTCCAGCAGGGCCGGTGCGGCCTCGCCGGTGAGCTGGTCGGCGGGGAACTCCAGGAGGACGAAGTCGATCGGGCCGTGCACCTGTTCGTCGACCGCGGTGCTGTCGGTGCTGGTTGCTGTCATGGTCAGTCCCTCGGGTTGATGGAAACGGATGGTGGAAACGGATCGGTCAGACCGCGGTGATGTCGCGGCCGTGGATGGTGACGGCCCAGATGGTGAAGGCGGCGAAGGTCATGATGATCAGGCTCCACACCGGGTAGTACGGCAGCCACATGAAGTTGGCGACGATGCTCAGGGAGGCGAGGGCGACCGCGACGACGCGGGCCCACGTGGCTCCCTGACTGAGCGCGAAGCCCGCGAACATCACCGTGGCGCCCAGGATCAAGTGGATCCAGCCCCACGTGGTGATGTCGAAGGAGAACAGGTACTTCTCGCCGGCGACGTAGAAGGTGTCGTTGAACAGGGCGACCAGTCCCTGCAGTGCTTGGAGGCCTCCGGCCATGATCATGAACACCGCGGCGAAGATGGTGACGCCGACGGCTGTACTGCTGTAGTTCTCCCGCTCGGTCCGGCTCTGGACCTGACCGGACGCCTGACTGTCGGTGCTGAGGTTGGACATGGTGTGGCTCCTTTCCCGCGACCGCTGCGGGAGACCCCCGGGGACGGTCGGTGCTGTTGTTTCCGTTCTAGGGCTCCGAGGTCCTCCGGGCATCACCCTGCCAGGGTGACCTGCCGGGACGCTAGATCCGCGCGCCGACGGAACTCGGACCACCAGTCAGGGGTGGATGGCGGGCTGTCGTTCAGCGTCCGCGGCGGTTTCCGACTGGGTGGGCAGTGACGCCGTCGTCGTCGCGTCGGTGGGTTGGGCTGCGATCGGATCCTCGGTGGGTGGGGAGGGGTTGCCCACGAACTCGATCAAGGCCAGCGCGAGTAGCACGCAGACGGCGACGCCCACGACCACCCAGCCCGTCGGCCGGTCCCAGAAGACCAGGGTGAAGCCGCCGACGAGCAGGACGGCCGCGCGCAGACCCGAGCGGTGCGTGTAGACCCACGTCGGCACCGGTCCGCGGAGCAGCCCGGCCGACTGTGCGCTGCCGCGCCAGGAACCCAGGACTCCGGCAATCCTCTGGCGTGTCCGTAGGGCAGTTTGCGTGGGCCCGCTCAGGTACGCCGCGAGTGCGACGACCAGGCCGAGCACGGCGAGGCTGCGCATGCTGGTCCGCAGGAAGCGAATCAGCGAGTCGTAGACGTTGCCGGCCGACGAGGCGGGCAGGAGATCCGCCGGGGTGGTCTCGACGTAGAGCGTGCGCACCAGCGCCAGGCCCACGCCCATGAGGACCATCGTCGCGGTCACCCCCAGGGCACCGCGGAGCAGCGCCTTCCGGCGGTCGTGCGCGAGTGCGATTCCCGCGGCCAGACAGGCCAGCCCCAGGAGAGCGGGCCACGCTGCGAAGGTGTTGAGCATCGAGTACCAGCGCTGGGCCCGCGCGAGCTCGGGAGACTCGACGAGAGTGAACGAGCGGTCGACCTCGGGGATCTGCGCCGCGAGCTCGAACCCGCGGTCCACCAGCCGCGCCTTCACCTCGGCGATCACCGGGGCGAGGTTAAGAGCGATCGTGCCGTCCTCGGAGGTGACGACGCCATCGGGATTGCCCTCCAACAGGGCGACCACCTGCTCGTGGGCTTCGCCGTTCACCTCGTCCCAGATCCGACCGAACTCGTCGCTGGTGACGAAGTTCATCGCCTGGGTCTGGGTGAAGCTCTCGATCCCGCGGGTGAGTGGGGCCGCCAGGGCGGGCAGTGCGTCCGCGACGCGGGGAGGCATGTTCTCCAGCCCGGCCAGGGTGTCCAGAGCGCTGGAGGTGATGCCGGCGACGTCGAGGTTGTCAATGATCGCGTTGGTCACCGCGTCGGCGATCGCCGCTTGGACGCCCGGGTCGTCAGCGATCGGGGCCATGGTCTGGACGTACTGCTCGCCGTCGGTCAACACGGAACTGGCCCACACGGACAGCACGGAGACGGGTGCCAGGACGCATCCGAGGACGATCAGCACGGTCGCGAACGCGGCGCGCGTCGAGGAACGGCGCGCTGGGGCGTCCCCTGGAGTGGAGGCTGCGGCCTCGGCTCGCTCGGCTTCGAGTTCGGCAACCCTCGCGCGCAGTCGCGCGATCTCGTCGGCTTGGTCCATCGGGTCGTCCCCTTGCTCGGCGCGGGCATGGTGGGGCGCGGGTGTGCGCTCAGGCCACCTTGACCTCACCGAGCCCGCTCGGGCGTCACCCCCGGCGGATGACCTGGCCGGAGAGTCATCCCGAGGTGATGATGCAGCGCTGTCCTGGTGCGCCGAGACTCGAAAGCGTCGCCGACATTCAAGCGCACTGCTCGTCGGCTGAGCCCGGATCCACCACCAGTGATTTCGTGAGTGGTGGTTTCGATGGATCGCGGCGGGGACCGGCTGGTGGGCGTGGCTGACCTGCCGGTCGGTGCCGGCTCTTCCACTTCGAGGTCCTTGGTCGTGCCTGCTGGGG
>JBGAJX010000006.1:0-151378 GCA_044224695.1 Marmoricola sp.
TACTGCAGCGACGGCAGCCCGACGTCGACACCACCCAGGGCGACCAGCCCGATGAACGGTCCCAGCAGGAGGAGAAGGCTGACGGCGATGACGACCTTGGGCAGCCGACGTCGCCACTTCGTCGCGTACCAGGCGGCCCGGCTCGGTGGCAGCGCCTCCGGCGGCAGCGGGTCGCCCCACACCTCGAGCTCGCCGAGGAGCCGAGCGTCGCCGTCGCCCGTCGGCTCGTCCATGCGGTCACACCCCCGGGTGGCAGTGTGACCGACGGGCCGGGCGCAGTCGCGCCGCACCGCCGGACGAGACGGAGCCCCCGACCTCGGTGAGGTCGGGGGCTCCGTCGCAGAGCGGTGGGGCTCAGGCCTTCTTGGTCTCCCAGAAGATCTCGGCGATCTCGTCGATCTTCGCCAGCAGCTGGTCGGCGACCCCGGCGTCCATCGTGCCCTTGGTGCCGGCGGCGCCCGCGAGCTTGGTGGCCTCGTTGAACAGGGTGTGCAGCTGCGGGTACTTCTCGAAGTGCGGCGGCTTGAAGTAGTCGGTCCACAGCACCCAGAGGTGGTGCTTGACCAGCTCGGAGCGCTGCTCCTTGATCAGCGCCGCGCGGGTGCGGAAGTCGGGGTCGTCGTTGTCGGCGAGCTTGCCGATGACGGCCTTGATCGATTCGGCCTCGATACGGGCCTGCGCGGGGTCGTACACGCCGCAGGGCAGGTCGCAGTGGGCGTGCACCTCGACGGTGCGGGCAAAGATCCGGGCGAGCATCCAGGGTCCTTTCTCGGTGCTGGAAGTTGCGTCGTTGCGACACTACCCCCGTCCGGGAGACTCACCCAGGGCGGGTGCGGGCCCTGGACGTGATGGAGGTGGGCGTGCGGTTGGGCAGCCAGGTGGGCTTCGCGGTGGTGCGCGGCCGCTCGATGCTGCCCACGCTGCGCGACGGCGACCGGCTCCTGGTCCGCTACGGCGCGCGGGTCCGCCCCGGCGACCTGGTCGTGGTCTCGCTGCGATCGTCGGCCGGGCCCGCCGTCCTGGCGGTGAAGCGCGCCGGTCACCGGGAGCAGGACGGGTGGTGGGTCGAGCGGGACAACCCCGCGGAGGGGGTCGACTCCTGGTCGTACGGCGTGGTGCCCGACGCCGACGTGCTCGCCCGGGTCCTCCTGCGGATCGGGTTGCCTCGCCTCGGACGGGCGCGGCGTACCCGTGGCTGAGCGTTGCTGGCCCGCTGTGACAAACTGAGGGGCGGGAAGATCCCCTCGAGCGTGGCGCTGGCCCCTACCCGGTCCGGACGCAGCCGCGCGTCACGTCTGCTCCACCCCCGACCACGCCCCGCGGACCGCGCTCCTGCCGGTCCCGTCGACGACGAAAGCCGCCCGTCATGACTGCCTCGACCTCTTCCTCCGACCACGCTGCGCCGCGCGCGGGCTCGCCCGTGTTCGCGTTGCACGCCGGCGGCAAGATGGAGATCGCGGCGACCGTACCGCTGGTGGACCGTGACGACCTGTCCTTGGCGTACACCCCCGGGGTCGCCCAGGTGTGCGAGGCGATCGCGGCGGAGCCGGACCTGGTCAACGACTACACCTGGGTCGCCAACACTGTCGCCGTCGTCACCGACGGCACCGCGGTCCTCGGCCTGGGCGACATCGGCCCGGCGGGCGCGATGCCGGTGATGGAGGGCAAGGCCGTCCTCTTCAAGCAGTTCGGCGGCGTGGACGCGATCCCGATCTGCCTCGACACCACCGACGCCGACGAGATCGTCGAGACCGTCGTGCGGCTGGCGCCCTCCTTCGGGGGCATCAACCTGGAGGACATCTCGGCGCCTCGCTGCTTCGAGATCGAGGACCGCCTCAAGGAGCGCCTCAACATCCCGGTCTTCCACGACGACCAGCACGGCACCGCCGTGGTGGCGCTGGCGGCGCTGGAGGGGGCACTGAAGCTCACCGGGCGCACCCACGACCGCACCCGCGTGGTGATCTCCGGCGCCGGCGCCGCCGGGGTCGCGGTGGCCCGCATCCTGCTCGCCGCCGGCATCAAGGACCTCGCGGTCACCGACCGGCGCGGGGTCCTCAACTCGGCCCGGCACGACCTGACCGAGGTCAAGGCCTCGCTCGCCCGTGACACCGCGGACCGCACCGGGCGCAGCGGGTCGCTGGCCGACGTCCTCGACGGCGCCGACGTCTACATCGGCCTCTCCGGCGGCACGGTCCCCGAGGAGGACGTCGCCCGGATGGCCGACGACGCGATCATCTTCGGCCTGGCGAACCCGACCCCGGAGGTGCACCCCGACGTCGCCCACCGGCACGCGCGGGTGGTGGCCACCGGTCGCTCGGACTTCCCCAACCAGATCAACAACGTGCTGGCCTTCCCGGGCATCTTCCGGGGCGCCTTCGACGTGCGCGCCACGAGCATCACCGAGGGCATGAAACTGGCGGCCGCCAACGCGCTGGCCGACCTCGTCGGGGCCGAACTGGCCGAGGACTACATCATCCCCTCGCCGTTCGACGCCCGCGTCGGCCCTGCGGTCTCCTCGGCCGTGGCCGCCGCGGCGCGCCGCGACGGGGTCGCGCGCCGCTGAGCAGACTCCGAGGCAACGGCGGCGTGAGGTTTCCCACGGCGCGCGTTCGGGCCCGCTCTGACTAGGCTCGGGTCCATGTTCGCCGTGTACGCCGAGTCCTTCGACCAAGACGCCCCTCTCGACGGCCTGGTGGTGGGGGAACGCCCCGACCCGGTCGCCCCGGACGGGTGGACCACCGTCACCGTCAAGGCGGCGTCGCTGAACCACCACGACCTGTGGTCGCTGCGCGGTGTCGGACTGCGGCAGGAGGCGCTGCCGATGATTCTCGGCTGCGACGCGGCCGGCCTCGACGAGGACGGCAACGAGGTCGTCGTGCACGCGGTCATCTCCGACCCGGGGTGGACCGGCGACGAGACCTTCGACCCGCGGCGGTCCCTGCTCTCGGAGAAGCACCAGGGCACCTTCGCCGACCGCGTGATCGTCCCGCGGCGCAACGTGGTGCCGAAGCCGACCTCGCTCTCCTTCGAGGAGGCCGCCTGCCTCCCGACCGCGTGGCTCACGGCGTACCGGATGCTCTTCAGCCAGGGCGGTCTCAAGGCCGGCGACTCGGTGCTGGTGCAGGGTGCCGGCGGCGGCGTGGCCACCGCGCTGATCGCGCTCGCCCGGGCCGGCGGGTTGAAGGTGTGGGCGACCAGCCGTGACGAGGGCAAGCGCGCCCGTGCGCTGGAGCTGGGCGCGCACGAGGTCTTCGAGTCCGGTGCGCGTCTGCCCGCGAAGGTGGATGCCGTGATGGAGACCGTCGGCCGCGCCACGTGGACGCATTCGATCCGGGCGCTGCGCCCCGGTGGGCGGCTGGTGATCAGCGGCACGACGAGCGGCCCGAAGCTCGACGACGCGATGCTCACCCACATCTTCTTCCTGCAGTTGAGCGTCATCGGCTCGACGATGGGCACCCGCGCCGAGCTCGCCTCGCTGGTGCAGATGTTGGACGCCACGGGCGTGCGGCCGCTCATCGACCGGACCCTGCCGATGGAGCAGGCCCGCGACGGGTTCGCCGCCATGGCCGGCGGCGATCTCTTCGGCAAGGTCGTCTTCACCCGCTGAGCAGGCCGTCCCCCTCAGTCGAGGACGTGGCGCAGGTAGCGCATCGGGTCGGCCAGGTAGGCCTTCCAGTGCGCCACCATCGCCACGTCGGCGTACTGCGTCGCGGCGATGCCGTCCTCGCCGACCTCGAGCAGGGTGGCCCCGGGCAGCGCCAGCAGCAGGGGCGAGTGCGTGGCGCACAGCACCTGACCGCCGGAGAGGGCGACGTCGTGCAGCGCGCCCACGAGCGCGATCTGGCTGCTGAAGGAGAGTGCGGCCTCGGGCTCGTCGAGCACGTAGAGCCCGGGCGAGTCGAAGCGGGTGCGCAGCACCGCCAGGAACGACTCGCCGTGACTCATCCGGTGGAACTCCGGGTCACGCGACGAGCCGCCCTCGACGAACGTGTACCACCCGTGCATGGTCTCGGCCCGCAGGAAGAAGCCCCAGCGGGACGCGCCCGGGGTGCGTTCGAGGGTGATCAGGCGGTGCAGGCCCGACTCCGTCTCGTGCGTCTGATGCTGGCCGTACGGCGTACCACCCTCGGGGGAGAGACCGTAGGCCATTGCCACGGCTTCGACGAGCGTGGACTTGCCGGCCCCGTTCTCCCCGACCAGGAAGGTGACTCCCGGGGCGAGGTCGAGGCCCTCGGTCAGGACCTGGCGCACCGCCGGGACCGTGGCCGGCCACGCGCGCACGTCGCCGTCCCAGGAGTCGTGCGCGCGGATCCGGCGCACGATCCGCCTGTCCTGGAGGGCCACGGGTTCAGGCGTCCCAGTCGTCGTCCTCGTCGTCGAGGCGGGCCAGCCAGGTGGCCAGCCGCTCGACGGGCACCTCGAAGTCGGGGTTGAGGTCGACGAACTCACTGAGCCGCTCGGCGAGCCAGGCGAAGGTGACCTCCTCCTCGCCGCGCCGACGGGTCAGCTCCTCGATACCGCGATCGGTGAAGTACATGACTCAGGCGAAGGCCTGCTCCATGAGCTCCTTCTGCTCCGCGACGTGCCGGCTGTGCTGGCCGACCGCCGGGGAGGTGGACTCGGCGCGCGAGATCCGGTGCAGCGGCACCGGCAGCGAACCGGCGAGGTTGAGCGCCAGGTGCGGCCACGGACCCATGTTCGCCGGCTCGTCCTGCACCCAGCGCACCTCGCGCAGGTTCGGGTAGGTCGCCAGTTCGGCCAGGAGCTCCTCCACCGGACGCGGGTAGAGCTGCTCCAGGCGGACGATCGCGGTCCGCAGGTGGTCGCTCTCGCGCTTGTTGCGCTCGACCATCAGGTCCCAGGTGACGCGGCCGGAGCACAGCAGCACCTTCTCCACCGCGCTCTTGTCGACCTTGTCGTCGCCGATCACGGGGCGGAAGGTGCCCGACATGAAGTCCTCGGGGGCCGACGCGGCCTCCTTGCGCTTGAGCATCGACTTCGGCGTGAAGATGATCAGCGGCCGGTGCTCCTCGCCGAGCGAGTGCTGGCGCAGCAGGTGGAAGTGGCTGGCCGGGGTGGACGGCTGGGCGACCACGAACGCCTCGTCGGCCGCCATGGTGAGGAACCGCTCGATCCGGCCCGAGGAGTGGTCCGGGCCCTGGCCCTCGTAGCCGTGGGGGAGCAGCAGGACGACGCCCGACTGCTGGCCCCATTTGGTCTGGCCGGAGGTGATGTACTCGTCGATCACCGACTGCGCGCCGTTCACGAAGTCGCCGAACTGCGCCTCCCACAGCACCAGGGCGTCGGGGCGCGCGACGGAGTAGCCGTACTCGAAGCCGAGCGCTGCGTACTCGCTCAGCAGCGAGTCGTAGACGTAGAACTTCGCCTGGTCCTCCGACAGGTTCGCCAGCGGCGTCCACTCGTCGGCGTTCATCCGGTCGATGATCGTGGCGAAGCGCTGGACGAACGTGCCCCGTCGGGAGTCCTGGCCGGCCAGACGCACCGGGCGGCCCTCCATGAGCAGTGCGGCGAAGGCGAGGATCTCGCCGGTGCCCCAGTCGATCGGACCCTCGAGGATCGAGGCGGCGCGACGCTGGAGCTGGGGCAGCACCTTGGGGTGCACCGTGAAGCCCTCGGGCGCGGTGACGTGCGCGTCGGAGACCCGCTTCATCACCTCGCGGCTGATCGCGGTGGACCGGCCCTCGGCGATCTTCTCCGGGTAGTCCGGGACCGTCGTCCACTCCTTGGGCTTCAGGTCGGCCTCGCGGACCTCGGTGAACACGCGCTCCAGCTGCTGCTGGTAGTCGCGCAGGACCTGCTCGGCCTCCTCGATCGTGATGTCGCCACGACCGATGAGGGACTCGGTGTAGAGCTTGCGCACCGAGCGCTTCTGCTCGATCAGGTCGTACATCAGCGGCTGGGTGTACGACGGGTCGTCGCCCTCGTTGTGGCCGCGACGGCGGTAGCAGACGAGGTCGATGACGACGTCCTTGTTGAAGGCCTGGCGGTACTCGAAGGCGAGCCGGGCCACCCGGATGCACGCCTCCGGGTCGTCGCCGTTCACGTGGAAGATCGGCGCCTGCACCATCCGCGCGACGTCGGTGCAGTAGAGCGACGAGCGCGAGGAGGAGGGCGAGGTGGTGAAGCCGACCTGGTTGTTGACGACCAGGTGGATGGTGCCTCCGGTGCGGTAGCCGCGCAGCTGGGAGAGGTTGAGGGTCTCGGCCACCACACCCTGGCCGGCGAACGCGGCGTCACCGTGCACCAGCAGCGGCAGCACCGGGAACTCGGCGCCGCGGTCCAGGACGTCCTGCTTGGCGCGGGCGATGCCCTCCAGGACCGGGTCGACGGTCTCGAGGTGCGAGGGGTTCGCGGCGACCGAGACCTTGATCGTGGCGCCCGTCCCGGCGGTGAACGCGCCCTCGGCGCCGAGGTGGTACTTCACATCGCCAGAGCCCTGGACCGTCCGCGGGTCGATGTTGCCCTCGAACTCGCGGAAGATCTGGTTGTAGGACTTGCCGACGATGTTGGCGAGCACGTTGAGCCGGCCCCGGTGGGCCATGCCGATGCACACCTCGTCCAGCTCGGCCTCCGCGGCGGCCTCGCAGATCTCGTCGATGAGCGGGATCGTGGTCTCCCCGCCCTCGAGGCTGAACCGCTTCTGCCCGACGAACTTGGTCTGCAGGAAGGTCTCGAAGGCCTCGGCCTGGTTGAGCTTGAGTAGGATCCGCAGCTGCTCCTCGCGCGGCGGCTTCACGTGCGGCTGCTCGACGCGCTCCTGGATCCAGCGACGCTGCTCGGGGTCCTGGATGTGCATGTACTCGATGCCCAGCGTGCGGCAGTACGAGTCGCGCAGGATGCCGAGGATGCCGCGGAGCTTCATGAACCTGCGGTCGCCGCCGAAGGAGCCCGTCGCGAACTCGCGGTCCAGGTCCCACAGGGTGAGGCCGTGCGACTCGATCTCCAGGTCGGGGTGGCTGCGCTGGCGGTACTCCAGCGGGTCGGTGTCGGCCATCATGTGGCCGCGGACCCGGTAGGCGTGGATGAGCTCGAGGATCCGGGCCTGCTTGCTGATGTCCTCGTCGTGGGTGGTCGAGATGTCCTTGGCCCAACGGATGGGCTCGTAGGGGATGCGCAGGGCACGGAAGATCTCGTCGTAGAAGCCCTCCTCGCCCAGCAGGAGCCCGTGCAGGCGGCGCAGGAACTCCCCGGACTGGGCACCCTGGATGACCCGGTGGTCGTAGGTGGACGTCAGCGTCATGATCTTGCTGACCGCGTTGCGCGTGAGGATCTCCTCCGAGGCGCCCTGGAACTCCGGCGGGTACTCCATCGAGCCCACGCCGAGGATGCAGCCCTGGCCCTTCATCAGGCGCGGCACCGAGTGGTTCGTGCCGATCGTGCCGGGGTTGGTCAGGCTGATCGTGGTGCCCTGGAAGTCGGAGACCTCGAGCTTGTTGTTGCGCGCCTTGCGGACCAGGTCCTCGTAGGCGGTCCAGAAGGCGGCGAAGTCCATCGCCTCCGCGGCCTTGATGGAGGGCACGAGCAGCTGGCGGGTGCCGTCGGGCTTGGGCAGGTCGATGGCCAGGCCGAGGTTGATGTGGGCCGGCTGGATCAGGGTCGGCTTGCCGTCGATGACGTCGAAGCCGTTGTTCATCTCCGGCATGTCCTTGAGCACCTTGACCAGCGCGTAGCCGATCAGATGGGTGAAGGACACCTTGCCGCCGCGGGCCCGGGCGAGGTGGTTGTTGATGACGATCCGGTTGTCCCACAGCAGCTTCACCGGGACGCTGCGCACGCTGGTCGCGGTCGGCACGGACAGGCTGATGTCCATGTTCTGCGCGGTCCGCATCGGCGCACCGCGCAGAACGGTGAGCGTGGGCTCGTCGCTGGCGGCCGGCAGGGGGGTGATGGCCTTCTCCTTCGGCACGGGGGCCGTGGTGGTGGTGGCGGGTTGGGCGGGGGCGCCGTCGGCCCGGGGGGTCACGTCCTTGGCGGGCGTGGTCTTGGCGGGCGTGGCGGCTGCGGGGCTCTTCGTGGGGGCGGGCGCACTCGTCGCGGCAGCCGGGGCAGCCGGGGCAGCCGGAGCAGCCGGCGCGGCGGGGGTCGCCGCTGCCGGGGCGGAGGTCCCGTTGGCCGTCGGGGTCTTCACCCCTCGTGCGGTGAAGAACTCCCACCAGGCCGAGTCGACGCTGTGGGGATCCTGCTGGAACCGCTCGTACATCTCCTCGACCAGCCATTCGTTGGCGCCGAAGTCCGATGCTGCGCTCTGCTGGATGTCCTGGTCCGGGTCGGCCACGTCTGTGTTCGCCTCTTCCGCTCTGTTGTCCTCGCCCGTGCTGGCCCCGCCCTGTGGTGCGGGCACAGTGCGCCCCCGAGCCTAGCCCCGCAGCGACTGTTGCGGCAGCCCGGGAGGCGGCCCTGCGGCGTGGTGTTGGTCATGTGCGACGAACGGGGCCGATGATGCCCCCATGCATGCGTCTCTGCGCGGGTGGGCCACCCCGGTGGCGGCGGCCCTGGGCGTGCTCCTGATCGGGGGGTGCAGCTCCGAGGAGGTCCCGGACCCCGTCGGCTCGGCGGCGCCGAGCGCGTCGGTCGCTACCGAGCCCGAGGTCACCGTGCGCGTGACCCGGGTGGCCGGCACGTTGTCGGCCGACGAGCGGGCCGCCCTGGCCGAGGACGCGGGCGGCGTCGTGCGCGACTACCTCCTGGGGGCCTTCGTGCAGTCCCTCTCCGCGGAGTCCCCCGCCGCTGGCGCCGGGGACGACCCCTTCGCCACCTTCACCACCGGTGCCGCCGCGCTGGCGGCGCAGGACCGGGCGGTCCTGACCGGCGAGCCGTACGCCGACGCCGAGTCGGTCACGGTCGACCGTGCGGCGGTCCGCCTGTCCGTCGTGGCCCCGCAGCGTCAGGTCGCCGGCGCCACCGCCCAGGTGTTCCTGAACCTCTCGGTGGTGCCTGCCGCGGGCGAGGACGCGCTGCCCGTCCGGGTCCGGGGACGGCTGCTGCTCACCCCGGCTGCCGACGGCTGGCGGATCTTCGGCTACGACCTGTCCCGCTCCGACGTCGGGACCGTCAGCGGGGAGGCCCGATGAGACTGCGCTCCCTGAGGCCGGGCTCCCCGAGACGGGGCTCCCTGAAACCGCGCGCGGTCAGGCGCGCCGCGGCGTACGGCGTGCTGCTCGCGGTGACCGCCGTGATCGTGCCCGATGCGGGCCCGGCCCCCGTCCGCGCCCAGCTCGTGGCGGTCGACGGCGCTCGCGGGGTCGACCACGACGCCGGGGTGGTGTGGGTGCTGGCGCTGGGCTCGGACGCGCGCCCGGGGGAGAACGTGGTGCGCAGCAGGGCGGACGCCATCCAGCTGGTCGGCCTCGACCCGGAACGTGGCCGGGGCGTGGTGATCGGGATCCCCCGTGACTCCTACGTCCCGATCCCCGGCGTCGGCAGCGACAAGATCAACGCCGCACTGTTCTACGGCGGCCCGCAGTTGATGGCCGACACCGTCGCCGACCTGGTCGGGATCCGCGCGGACTACGTGCTGGTGACCGACTTCCCCGGGATGAAGGCGATGGTGCGTGACATCGGCGGCATCACCGTCTACTCCGACCTCGGCTTCACCGACCCCAACATGGAGGGGGAGATCCGCGAGGGGCGCAACCGGCTGGACGGGCCGGAGGCGCTGTTCTTCACACGGGCTCGCTACTACCTGCCGCGCGGCGACTTCGACCGGTCGGCGCACCAGCAGGAGGTACTGCGGGGGATCCTGCGCGAGGTCCGTGCCCACGAGGGCGACCCGGGCTTCATGGAGCGCGGGGCGCTGACGGCGTTGAAGCACCTGCGCACCGACCTCGGGCCCCGCGAGCTCTACCGGTTCGCGCACGCGGTGACCTCGGTCGAGCCCCAGCGCTTCGTCGGGTGCGTGCTGGCCGGTTCCATCGGCACTGCCGGGGCGGCCAGCGTGGTCTTCCCCGACACCGCCCAGGCGGCGCGGCTGGGGGACCAGGCTCGCGACGACGCGACCTTCGACGAGGACTGCTGAGCAGTCGCGCCCGAGAGCACCCGCGAACGCACCGGAGCCCGGCCCCCTGAGCGGGGACCGGGCTCCGGCCTGGTGAGTGCGAGTTCGCGGTGAGTGCGATCCGGCGGTGGTACCGGTGACTCAGTAGCGCTTGATCCGGGCGGCGGCCGAGCCGAGCTCCACGGTGCTCACGCCCGGGGTCTCGTCCAGCAGCGTGATCTTCACGGCGGTGACCTTCACCGAGCGCGGACCCTTCGTGGTGACGAAGAAGTCGATCTGGGCCAGGCCGGGGATCGAGATGCCGTCGGGGAACTGCTCCCGCGCGGTCTTCGGGTCGAGCCCGCCCTGCGACTCACCGTCGAGGAGGATCTCGCCGACGGTGCTGCCGGCGATGGTGCGCTGGGTGATCTTGCCGGCCTTGTTCTGCTTGACGTTCGCGCGGCCCTGGATGGCCTTGATGGTGAGCGGGCCGAGGGTGATCGCCGCGATGCCGCCCTGGGTGTAGGCCTCGGCGGAACGGTCGGCGAACTGCTTGCCGTAGACCTCGGTGCCGACGGCGCCGAGCTCGAGGACGCCCGCGTTGCCCAGGTTCAGGCCCACGGTGGAGCGCTTCTGGACCTTGCCGTTGGTGCCCTGGCAGGGGAGCGGGTTGTCGGCGAGCGCGCCGGTGCCGACGATGCCGTCGAGCAGGGTGACCTTGGCGCCGAAGGCGCGGCCGCTCATCAGGCCGGCGATCGCGTTGTTGCGGATCCGGGCCTGGGAGTGACCCACGTCGACCACGCTGTCGTCGCCGCCGCCGGAGGCCATGTCGGGGCCGTAGAGGCGGATCCGCAGCACCGAGGACTGGGCGTAGGCGATGGCGTTGGTCTGGCGGACCTTGTCGAAGCCGATGCCGATCTCACCGAGGCCCGGGATCACGATGTTGCCGGCGTTCTCGGAGATGGCGGCCAGCACGGAGGCGAGGCCCTCGTCCAGCGCTCCAAGCAGGTCGTTGAGCGGCCCGGCGAGTTCGGCCGGGATCTGCTCGGGCAGGTTCAGCAGGCTGATCGAGCCGACGCTGGAGGTGTTCTTGGCGTGGAGCTTGCCCTGCTTGTCGGCCCAGGCGGTCGAGGTCGACTCCAGGCCCTTGATCGTCAGGGTGGGGGTGTCGGCGTTGCCGAGGCTGACCCGCGCGATGCGGCTGTGGCCCTGGGCGGCGGCGACCATGTTCTTGGCCGGGTCCTTGAAGGTCCGGTTCACGCTCTCGACGGCGGAGACGCTGATCAGCGGGTTGTCCTGGGGCAGCGCCACACCGGCGGCCTGGTTGGTCCGGCTGAGGCCGACGAGGCGGGTGCACTCGATCCACGAGTAGGCGGTGCGGTCCGAGGCGACACCGAGCAGGTCGGACTCGATGGTGGTGCCCCACGCCGAGGTGCCGAGGCCGTAGTCGACCTCGGTGAGGGCGGCGTTGGCCGGCGCGGCACTGACGAACATCGCGCTGGTGAGCGTGACGGCGGCGGACGCGACGAACGCGGCGGCCTTGGTGAACTTCGAGCTGGTCACGGGATCGTCCCCTTGATCGATATGAGGTGGTGGTGCGGTGTGGCCGAATCCCGAAACTTCGTGCCTTCCCTCCCGCATGGCATGACCTACAACGGGGGTGGCCGACAAAGGTCACGCGCACAAAGTAAAATGTGTCAAAACGGATCTTTAGGACAGTTCGCGGCGCATCCTCCGGCGGATTGGCCCGGATTGCGGCGAATCTTCGGCTCGGGGGTCGGGCCCGCCCACGGCGTGATCCGTGCCACAGGAACGACGAACGGCCGGTCCGCGAATGCGGCCGGCCGTCGGTCACGACGTACCCCCGGCAGGATTCGAACCTGCGCTCCCGCCTCCGGAGGGCGGTGCTCTATCCCCTGAGCTACGGGGGCTCGAGGTGCGCCGGTCAGCGTACAGGAATCAGCGCCCGCTCTGCCTCCCGGGGTGGGACGAGCCGGCGTCGGCCCGCGCGCCTCGGGCTACGCTTCGGCCGACGGTCGCCGGCCAGGACGGAGCAGCAGATGAGGGCCCACGAGGCGGGGGCGTTGCACGCCGACATCGCGGGGAGGGGACCGGCCTGGCTCCGCGAGCCCCGGGACGTCAACGGACTGCTTCCGCTGCTGTGGTCGGGCACCGCCGAGAAGCGGGACGGCGTCCTGCACGTCGGCGGCGTCGACGTACGCGACCTCGCGGCCGAGCACGGGACGCCGGCGTACGTGCTCGACGAGGACGACTTCCGGGCGCGGGCCCGGGCCTTCCGCCGGGCGTTCGAGGGATACGACGTCTACTACGCCGGCAAGGCGTTCCTGTGCACCGCGGTGGCCCGCTGGGTCGCCGAGGAGGGTCTCTGCCTCGACGTCTGCACCGGCGGCGAGCTCGCGGTCGCGCTGCGCGCGGGCACCGACCCCGCGCGGATCGGCTTCCACGGCAACAACAAGAGCGTCTCCGAGCTGCGCCGGGCGCTGGCGGCCGGCGTCGGCCGGATCATCGTCGACTCGACCGACGAGATCGCCCGGTTGACCGCCCTGACCGCGGAGACCGGGACCGTCGCGCGGGTGATGCTGCGGGTGACCGCCGGCGTCGAGGCGCACACCCACGAATACATCGCCACCGCGCACGAGGACCAGAAGTTCGGCTTCTCGATCAGCTCCGGCGCCGCGCTCGAGGCGTGCCGGGCCGTCGAGGAGGCTCCCGGGCTGCGCCTCCTCGGCCTGCACAGCCACATCGGCTCCCAGATCTTCGACACCTCCGGGTTCGAGGTCGCCGCCCGCCGCGTCCTCGCCCTGCACGCCCGGGTCTCCGACGAGCTCGGCGTGGTGCTGCCCGAGCTGGACCTCGGCGGCGGGTTCGGCATCGCCTACACCAGCCAGGACGACCCGGCCACGCCCGACCAGCTCGCCATCGAGCTGACCAAGATCGTCGAGCACGAGTGCCGGGCGCTCGGGGTGGACGTCCCGCATCTCTCGATCGAGCCCGGACGCGCGATCGTGGGTCCGGCGATGTGCACCCTCTACGAGGTCGGCACCGTCAAGGAGGTCGAGCTGGACGCCGGCGCCCGGCGTACCTATGTCTCCGTCGACGGCGGGATGAGCGACAACATCCGCACCGCGCTGTACGACGCGGACTACAGCGCGACCCTCGCGTCGCGGTCCTCGGACGCGCCCGCCACGCTCGCCCGGGTCGTCGGCAAGCACTGCGAGGCCGGCGACATCGTGGTCAAGGACGAGTTCCTGCCCGGTGATCTCGCTCCGGGCGACCTGCTCGCCGTTCCGGGGACCGGTGCCTACTGCCGGTCGATGTCGTCGAACTACAACCACGTCCTGCGGCCCCCGGTGGTCGCGGTCCGCGACGGGGCGAGCCGCGTCGTGGTCCGCCGGGAGACCGAGGACGACCTGCTCGCCACCGACGTCGGGTGAGACGGACGGCGGATTCGCGGGGGCCGGGGCGTGCATCTTCCGGCGCGAGACCGTCGAGCGCCGTAGATTTCGGGGCGGCAGGTCTCAGCGGGCGGACGCCGTGGGCGCCGGTCGGCGCGCCGCGGGGCGGATGCGCGAAGATGGCAGACAGGTCAGTCGGTAGGGCAGTCGAGTCGGACGAAGGGCGGCGAGGGTGAGCACCCGAGCGTTGAAGGTCGCGTTGCTGGGCTGCGGCTCGGTCGGTAGCCAGGTGGTGCGCCTGCTGGAGGAGCACGGCGACGACCTCGCGGCACGCGTCGGCGCCCCGCTCGAACTGGTCGGCGTCGCGGTCCGGCGCCCCGACGCCCGTCGCGACGTGGACGTCCCCGACCACCTGCTCACCACCGACGCCACCGCTCTGGTCACGTCGGGGGTGGACCTGGTCATCGAGGTCATCGGCGGCATCGAGCCCGCGCGCTCGCTGATCCTGGCTGCTCTGGAGAGCGGTGCCAGCGTGGTCACCGCGAACAAGGCGCTGCTCGCCGAGGACGGTGCCACCCTCTTCGCGGCGGCGGAGAAGGCCGGGCGCGACCTCTACTTCGAGGCGGCCGTGGCCGGCGCCATCCCGATCCTGCGCCCGCTGCGCGAGTCGCTGTCCGGTGACCGGGTGCGGCGGGTCCTGGGCATCGTCAACGGCACCACGAACTTCATCCTCGACAAGATGGACTCCTCCGGCGCCGGCTTCGCCGAGGCGCTCGAGGAAGCCCAGGCCCTCGGGTACGCCGAGGCCGACCCCACCGCGGACGTCGAGGGCTACGACGCCGCCGCGAAGGCCGCCATCCTGGCCAGCCTCGCCTTCCACACCCGCGTCGTCGCCTCCGACGTCCACCGCGAGGGGATCAGCGACGTCACCGCCGCCGATGTGGCCTCGGCCCGGGAGATGGGCTGCGTGGTCAAGCTGCTGGCGATCTGCGAACTGTCCGACGGGCCCGACGGGCCGGCGGTCGCCGCCCGGGTGCACCCCGCCATGATCCCTAGGTCGCACCCGCTCGCCTCGGTCCGCGAGGCGTACAACGCGGTCTTCGTGGAGAGCGACGCGGCCGGCCAGCTGATGTTCTACGGCCCCGGAGCCGGTGGTTCGCCGACGGCCTCGGCGGTGCTCGGCGACCTGGTCACCGTGGCCCGCAACCGGCTCAACGACGTGCGCGGGGTGGGCGAGTCGACCTACGCCCAGCTCGAGATCCAGCCGATGGGCCAGACGGTCACCCGCTACCACGTGGCGATCGACGTCGACGACCGCGCCGGCGTGCTGGCCGCGGTCGCGCAGGCCTTCGCCGCGCACGGGGTGTCGATCCAGACCGTGCGCCAGGAGGGCCGCGGGGACGACGCCCAGCTCGTCGTGGTCTCCCACCGCGCCAGCGACGAGGCCCTCTCGGCCACCGTCGAGGGTCTGCGGGAGATGCCCGAGGTCCGCGACGTGTCCTCGGTGATGCGGGTCGAGGGAGGCGCGGAGTGAACGTCGGCGCGGGTTCGTCCAACGTCGCCCCGGTCACCCACCAGTGGCGGGGCGTGATCGAGGAGTATCGCGACTGGCTGCCGCTGCCCGAGGGCACCCCGACGTACACGCTCCGCGAGGGTGGCACTCCGCTCGTCGACAGCCCGTGGCTCTCCGAGCTGACCGGGGCGCGGGTGTGGATCAAGGTCGAGGGCAGCAACCCGACCGGCTCGTTCAAGGACCGTGGCATGACGGTCGCGCTGTCGGTGGCCGTCGGTCAGGGTGCCGAGGCGGTCGTCTGTGCCTCGACCGGCAACACCAGCGCCTCGATGGCCGCCTACGCCGCCCGCGCGAAGGTCAAGCCGCTGGTGCTGGTGCCGCAGGGCAAGATCGCGGCCGGCAAGCTGGCGCAGGCCATCGTCCACGGCGCCCAGGTGATCATGGTCCGCGGCAACTTCGACGACTGCTTGCGGATCTCCCGCGAACTCGCCGCGCACTACCCGGTCGCGCTGGTGAACTCCGTCAACCCGTTCCGGCTCGAGGGGCAGAAGACCGCCTCCTTCGAGATCGTCGACTTCCTCGGCGACGCCCCCGACATCCACGTGCTGCCGGTGGGCAACGCGGGCAACATCTCGGCGTACTGGAAGGGGTACGTCGAGTTCGAGGCCGCGGGTCGCAGCTCGCACCGGCCGCAGATGCTGGGCTGGCAGGCCGCCGGCGCGGCACCGCTGGTGCACGGCGCCCCGGTGAGCGCCCCCGAGACGGTCGCCTCGGCGATCCGGATCGGCAACCCGGCCTCCTGGGATCTGGCCGTCGAGGCGCAGCAGGTCTCCGCGGGGCGTTTCGGCGCGGTCTCGGACGAGGAGATCCTGCAGGCGCAGCGCGAGCTCGCCGCCCGCGAGGGGATCTTCGTCGAGCCCGGGTCCGCCGCCAGCATCGCGGGCTTCCTCCAGGACGTGGCCCGCGGGGTCGACTTCTCCGACAAGACCGTGGTCATCACCGTGACCGGCCACGGATTGAAGGACATCGACACCGCGCTCAGCACCTTCACCGACCTCGTCGACACCGTCGTCGAGGCGGACGTGACCGCGGCGGCGACGGCTGCCGGACTGGCCTGAGGTGTCCGGTCCGACGACCGGGTTCGTCCCCGGCCCCGTGCGTGTCCGGGTTCCGGCGACCACCGCGAACCTCGGGGCCGGGTACGACGCACTCGGACTGGCGCTGACCCACTACGACACCCTCACCGGAGAGGTCCTGGACGAGCCCGGGCTGGTCGTCGAGGTCGCCGGTGAGGGGGCGGGCGACGTGCCGCTCGACGAGCGCCACCTGGTGGTCCGGGTGATGCGGCGCGCGTTCGCCGCGTTGGGCGTGGAGCCGGTCGGCCTGCGCCTGGCCTGTGACAACGCGGTGCCGCACGGGCGCGGGTTGGGTTCCTCCTCCGCCGCGATCGTGGGCGGGCTCGCCCTGGCCCGCGCCCTGGTCGCCGACGGGGACGCGCGGATGGACGACGACGCCCTCTTCGCGCTCGCCGCCGAGATCGAAGGGCACCCCGACAACGTCGCCCCGGCGGTGTACGGCGGGCTCACGGTGAGCTGGCACGAGGACTCCGGTTTCCGCGCGGTCCGCCTCGACGTCGCCCTGCCGGTGCGGTGCGTCGTCCTGGTGCCGCCGACCCCGCTGGAGACCGCCGTGGCCCGTGGACTCCTCCCGGCCTCCGTGCCGCACGGCGACGCCGCGTTCAACCTGGGGCGGGCCGCGCTCGCCGTCGCCGCCTTGGCCGTGGCCGGTGCCGGCACCCCCGACCTGCTGCTGGCCGCGACCGAGGATCGTCTGCACCAGGGTTACCGGGCACCGGCCATGCCCGAGTCGGCCGCACTGATCGCGGCCCTGAGGGCCGACGGCATCCCTGCCATGGTCTCCGGGGCCGGCCCCACGGTGCTCGCCCTGGTCGACGCCACCCGCGTCGACGCCGTCCTTGCCGCCACCCCGGCCGGATGGTGGTCCGCAGACCTCTCCGTCGACGTCGACGGGGTCCGCGTCCTGGCCTGAGCCGTCCGCCCACCCCCTGGGGCGCACGGTTCCTGTGGGGTGCGTGGTGTTCTCGGTGCCCCTGGGGCGAGGTCGGTTCCCCATGTTCACCTGGGAAACTGGTGCTCCCCATGCGCTGCAACACATGAGGAGCACCAGTTCCACACGTTCACATGGGGAACCGGCGGCCCCGGGCCGCACCACGCGGATGTGATCTGCGTCGCCAGAGGTGGTGCTACTCTGACGAAGCGCGCCAGCGTGGCTGATGCCCCTCTTGTCGAGGGCGACACTCCAGCCGGGCTGCCGACGCTTCCTCTGGGCCCCCACCGGTACGCCGAAGTCTCTGCCGCACTGCACTCCGGGTCTCAGGAAACTCACCTTGATGCACAGCCCGACGGCGCCTTGCCGGTCCGGGCTCGGACGTGGGAAGGGCCTCACGTGTCGGACACCATCGACAGCACCTCGACGACGCGCGCCTCACGGGGCGGCGGGCTGAGCTCCAAGCTCCTCCCGGAGCTGAAGGAGATCGCCGGCGGACTGGGGATCAAGGGCGTCAGCTCCATGAAGAAGGCGCAGCTCGTCGACGCGATCCGGGCTGCCCAGGGACAGTCCTCGGGTGGCCAGCAGGCCGGCACCCAGGGCGGGGGTGAGCGACCCGCGAGGCGCGCAGCCGCCAACCGGCCCGCGGGGCCGCCCAGCGGCCAGGGTGACAGCGGCCAGGGCGACAGCGACCACGCTCAGAGCGGACAGGGCGACGCCGGCCGGGGCGGCCGTGAGCAGGAGCGACCCCGGACCGAGAACGAGTCGGGCGCGACGTCGGAGCAGTTCGCGAAGGGCGACCAGGCCGAGAAGAGCGACAAGGCCGGGAAGAGCGACAAGGCGGACAAGCAATCCGCGCAGAAGTCGGAGAAGAAGTCCGACAAGAAAGACTCCGACGGCGACCGCCAGCAGGGCGGCAACCAGGGCGGCAACCAGGACCGCAACCAGGGCGGTAACCAGCAGGGCGGCAACCAGGATCGCCAGCAGGACCGTCAGCAGGGCGGCAACCAGCAGGACCGCCAGCAAGGCAACCAGCAGCCCGGCCAGGCTGCCCGGGCCCAGGACGACGAGGGCACGAACCGGCGTAGCCGCCGTCGCCGTGGCCGTGACCGGGAGCGTCCTGCCGGCGCTCAGGGCGGGACCCAGGGCGGGGCGGCGTCGACGTACCGGGAGCGGCGCCCACCGTCCGACGTGGACCTGGAGGTCACCGAGGACGACGTCCTGGTCCCCGCCGCGGGCATCGTCGACATCCTCGACAACTACGCCTTCGTGCGGACCAGCGGCTACCTCCCCGGCCCCAGCGACGTCTACGTCTCGCTGTCGATGGTCCGCAAGTTCGGGCTGCGCAAGGGCGACGCGGTCACCGGTGCCGTCCGCCAGCCGCGCGAGGGCGAGTCCAAGCAGAAGTTCAACCCGTTGGTGCGTCTCGACAGCGTCAACGGGGGAGACGTGGAGGCGGCCAAGGACCGGGTGGAGTTCTCCAAGCTCACCCCGCTGTACGCCACCGAGCGGCTCCGTCTGGAGACCGACGCGGCCAACATGATCGGTCGCGTCATCGACATCGCCGCCCCGATCGGCAAGGGCCAGCGGGGCCTGATCGTGTCGCCCCCGAAGGCCGGCAAGACGATGGTGCTCCAGTCGATCGCGAACTCGATCACAGCGAACAACCCCGAGTGCCACCTGATGATCGTGCTGGTCGACGAGCGGCCCGAGGAGGTCACCGACTTCCAGCGCACGGTCAAGGGCGAGGTCATCGCCTCCACCTTCGACCGTCCGGCCACCGACCACACGACCGTTGCGGAGCTCGCGATCGAGCGCGCGAAGCGGCTGGTCGAGCTCGGTCACGACGTGGTCGTGCTGCTCGACGGCATCACCCGGCTCGGCCGCGCGTACAACCTCGCGGCCCCCGCCAGCGGGCGCATCCTCTCCGGCGGCGTCGACTCCAGCGCGCTCTACCCGCCGAAGAAGTTCTTCGGGGCGGCACGCAACCTCGAGGAGGGCGGCTCCCTGACGATCCTCGCCACGGCGCTGGTCGAGACCGGCTCGAAGATGGACGAGGTGATCTTCGAGGAGTTCAAGGGCACCGGGAACATGGAGCTGCGGTTGCGCCGCGAGTTCGCCGACAAGCGGCTCTTCCCCGCCATCGATGCGGTGCAGTCGGGAACCCGCCGCGAGGAGCTCCTGCTGAGCAAGGAGGAGTTGGCCATCATCTGGAAGCTCCGCCGGGTGCTCTCCGGCCTCGACGGACAGCAGGCCCTCGAACTGCTGCTGGAGCGGCTGCGCAAGACGCACAGCAACGTGGAGTTCCTGATGCAGGTGCAGAAGACGACGCCTGGGCCGAACGCCGACGACTGACCCGCCTTGCTGGCTATGCTCGCCCTACCCGATGGGAGGCGGTGAGCATGCCGAGCATCATCGTTGCCGACGATGACGCGGACATCCGTGATCTCGTCGTGTTCAAACTCCAGAACATCGGGTACGACGTGACCGCGGTCAGCGACGGGGAAGCGGCGCTGGCCGCGGCTCGTGCTCGGGTGCCGGACCTCTTCGTCCTCGACGTGATGATGCCCGGCCTGAGCGGGTTGGACACCTGCAAGGTCGTGCGCAAGGACCCGCACCTGGCCCGTGTCCCGGTGATCCTGCTGACCGCCCGCGCGCAGCAGAGCGATGTCGACGAGGGGTACGCCGCGGGCGCCGACGACTACGTGACGAAGCCCTTCAGCCCGCGCGAGCTGGCCTTCCGGGTCGCCGCGCTGCTCGGTGGACCGGGCGTCTGAGGGCCGGCTCGAGATGAAGATGCCGTGGGGCTCGCCCCCGGCGCCCGGTCAGGCGCCCACGCTGCAACGTCAGCTCGCCCTGCCCGTGCTCGGGCTGGTCTCCGTGCTGGTCCTGACCGGGGCGATCGCGGTCGGGGCGGTCCTGGTGGCGGGCCGGACGGTCAACTCGGTCACCGGCGAGCTGCACACCGTGCAGGACGCGAACCTGGCGCTGCTCGACGATGCCGCCGCCGCCGAGACGGGCCTGCGCAACTACGCCCTGACCGGGCGGCGCGAGAGCCTGACCGCCTATCGGGAGGCTCGGGAGGAGCGCACCGACCTCCTGGCCGAGCAGGCCCGGGCGGTGCGTTCCCTGGGAGACGCCCGCGACCTCCAGGTGCTCGTCGAGGCCCAGCGGGTCGCCCTGCGCACCTGGGACGAGCAGTACGCGCTGAAGGTGGCCGGCGCTCGGGACGCGACCACGCTGCCTCCGACACTGTTCAACCGCGGAGAGGAGCTCTTCACCGAGGTCCGTGCCGCGAACGCCGAGTTGACCGAGGCGGTCCAGGACCGCGTTCAGGACGGCACCGGCACCACCCAGCGGGTGTTGACCGGTCTCCTGGTGCTGGTCGCGCTGGTGACCATCGGGGGAGTCGTGGTGGGCATCTCGCTGGCGCAGCGGATGAGCCGCGAGCTCGTCACGCCGCTGACCAACCTGGTCGGGGTGCTGGGAC
This sequence comes from Marmoricola sp., assembly GCA_044224695.1. Taxonomy (GTDB): domain Bacteria; phylum Actinomycetota; class Actinomycetes; order Propionibacteriales; family Nocardioidaceae; genus Marmoricola_A. The sequence goes on from JBGAJX010000006.1 coordinate 20,481, forward strand.
GGCTGCGGGCCGGTGACACCCAGGCCCGCGCGTCCGCGGAGGGGCCGCAGGAGATCCGGGACCTCGCGTCGGCGCTGAACACCTTGACCGAGGAGAACCTGAGAGGACGCGACGTCGAGGTCGACGTGCTCTCGCGCCTGGAGGAGCTCGACCGGGTGCGCAACGACCTGGTCTCCACCGTCTCCCACGAGCTCCGGACTCCGCTGACCAGCATCAAGGGTTACCTGGAGCTGCTGCAGGACCAGATGTACGACGACCTCAGCGAGATGCAGTTGTCGATGCTCGGCACGATCCGCCGCAACCTGGATCGGCTGACCGAGTTGATCTCCAACCTGCTGGCGCTCTCACGCGCCGAGGAGACGACGCTCAACAACGAGCCCCTCGACCTGCGCGGGATCGCCACTGAGGTCGCCTCCGACGTCCGGGTGACCGCGGCGGTCCGTGACATCACGGTGCGTACGGTGCTGCCGTCCAGCCCGGTGATCCTGGTGGGGGACAGGAGCCAACTGTTGCGGGCGGTGTCCAACCTCGCCTCTAACGCGGTCAAGTTCAGCCGCCCCGGCGGCACCGTGGAACTGCGCGTCACCGAGGACGAGGGCGAGGGCGTGATCGAGGTCGTCGACGAGGGCATCGGGATCCCGGCCTCCGACCTCCCCGGGCTGGGGTCGCGGTTCTACCGGGCCTCGAACGCGGTGAAGGCCGAGATCGCCGGCACGGGGCTGGGGCTGCGCATCGTGCAGACCATCCTCGACCGTCACGAGGGCACGCTGCTGGTCGAATCCGTCGAGGGCGAGGGCACGATGGCGGTGATCCGGCTGCCGCTGCGCCGGGTGCTGCCGGTCTACCGCGAGGCGCTCGGGCGCGCGGGTGCGTTCGATGCAGTCCCGGACGCGACGCCCGGGGAGAGCGAGGCGACCGCCTCCACAGGGCCCCCCGGCCCGGCGAACCCCGGAACGGGTGAACGGCCGGCGCCGGCCTGAGGGTCCGGGGCGGGATGGATTTCTCCCCCCGCCGCGTTGTACGGCAGACTGATCCCTTGGCTTCCGGTTCACGGCCGCGCTCCCGTGTGCCGACCCGGCGGCAAATCCCGAGAGGACACCATGAAGAAGAACATCCACCCCGAGTACGTGTCGACCGAGGTGACCTGCACCTGCGGCAACACGTTCACCACCCGCAGCACGGCCACGAAGGGCTCCATCCACGCCGACGTGTGCTCGGCCTGCCACCCGTTCTACACCGGTAAGCAGAAGATCCTCGACACCGGCGGCCGCGTGGCCCGCTTCGAGGCGCGCTACGCCAAGGCTCGCGACAAGAAGTAGTCGGCTTCGCAGGACGCCGGTCGCGCCCCTGCGGCGTACCGGCGTCCTGCGCTGTCCGGGTGACGATGGCCCGTCCCGCCACGGCTTCGACCGGGGACGCGAGGAGGAACCGTGTTCGAGGCTGTGAGCGGTCTGCTCCGCGAGCACGCCGAGCTCGAGCAGCGCCTCGGCGACCCCGCGGTGCACGCGGACCCTGGACTGGCCCGACGGCTGGGCCAGCGCTACGCCGAGTTGTCGGCGGTCGCACGGGCCTACGCCGAGTGGACCGAGATCGGGGACGACCTCGAGGCGGCCCTGGAGCTTGCGGGGGAGGACGCCTCCTTCGCCGAGGAGGCCGAGGACCTGGCCTCCCGCCGCGAACAGGTGGCCGAGCGGCTCCGCCGGCTTCTGGTGCCGCGTGACCCCTCCGACGGCAAGGACGCGATCCTGGAGATCAAGTCCGGCGAGGGCGGTGAGGAGTCCGCACTCTTCGCCGCGGACCTGCTGCGGATGTACACCCGGTACGCCGAACAGCGCGGCTGGCGCGTCGAGGAGATCGACGCGACCGCCTCCGACCTCGGCGGCTACAAGTCGGTGACCGTCGCGGTGAAGTCCAAGGGGACTCCGGAGCCGGGCGAGGCGCCGTACGCGCTGCTCAAGTTCGAGGGCGGCGTGCACCGCGTGCAGCGGGTGCCGGTGACCGAGTCGCAGGGGCGGATCCACACCTCGGCCGCCGGGGTGCTGGTGCTTCCCGAGGCCGACCCGGTCGACGTGTCGGTGGACGAGAAGGATCTGCGCATCGACGTCTTCCGGTCCTCCGGCCCCGGCGGACAGAGCGTGAACACCACCGACTCGGCGGTCCGGATCACCCACCTGCCGACCGGGCTGGTGGTGAGCTGCCAGAACGAGAAGTCCCAGTTGCAGAACAAGGAGCAGGCGCTGCGGATCCTGCGTTCGCGGCTGCTGGCCGCCGCCGAGGAGGCCGCGCAGGCCGAGGCGTCGGACGCGCGCCGTTCCCAGGTGCGCACCGTCGACCGCTCGGAGCGGATCCGCACCTACAACTTCCCCGAGAACCGGATCTCCGACCACCGCACCGGCTACAAGGCGTACAACCTGGACCACGTGCTCGGCGGAGACCTGGGCCCGGTGCTGGAGTCGTGCGTCGAGGCCGACCTCGCGGCCCGCCTCGAGGCGTTGGGGACGTGAGCGCCGCGTCCGGAGCCGCTCGGACGGCCGTGGCGGCTGCGGCCGCGCGCCTGCGCGAAGCGGGCGTGGACAGCCCCGAGTACGACGCGGCCGAGTTGCTCGCGCACGTCGCCGGCACCGGCAGGGCGGCCGTGGCGCTGCTCGACACGGTGTCCCCCGATCAACTCGCGGCCTACGACGCGCTGGTGGCCCGCCGCTGCGCGCGGGTGCCGTTGCAGCACCTCACCGGGGCCGCCGGCTTCCGCTACCTCGAGCTCGCCGTGGGTCCGGGCGTGTTCGTGCCGCGACCGGAGACCGAGGTGCTCGCCGGCTGGGCGGTGGAGCAGGCGACGCGGGTCCGCGACGAGGACCGGGTCCCGGTGGTCGTGGACCTGTGCACGGGCTCCGGAGCGATCGCGCTCGCGGTGGCCACCGAGGTGCCGCAGGCGCAGGTGCACGCGGTCGAGCTCGACGCCGCGGCCCTGGGCTGGGCGGAGCGCAATCTCGCCGGATCGGGCGTGGACCTGCGCAGCGGCGACATGGCCGAGTCCTTCAGCGACCTCGACGGCACGGTGGACGTGGTGGTGAGCAACCCGCCCTACATCCCGCTCGAGGCCTACGAGTCGGTCACCCCGGAGGTGCGTGACCACGACCCGGCGCTCGCGCTGTGGAGCGGCCAGGACGGGCTCGAGGCGATCCGCGTCGTCGCCCGCGTGGCCGCACGGCTGCTGCGGCGCGGAGGCGTGGTCGGCATCGAGCACGCCGAGGTGCAGGCGGAGTCCGCTCCTGGGGTGCTGGTCGACCACGGCGGCTTCGAGGAGGTCCGGGACCATCCCGACCTGGCAGGTCGTGCGCGGTTCACCACCGCGCGGCTGGCACGATGACGCCATGAGCACGGTCTTCGACGTCCAGGTCGACGAGCAGCGTGACGAGGGTGTGGCGGAGGCCGGCCGCACCATCCAGCGCGGGCGACTGGTGGTGATCCCGACCGACACCGTCTACGGCATCGCCGCGGACGCCTTCAACCCCGAGGCGGTCCGCCGTCTGCTGGACGCCAAGGGCCGCGGCCGGCAGATGCCCCCGCCGGTGCTGGTCTCGGCCCGCTCGACCGTCGATGCGCTCGCGATCGACATCCCCGACTGGGCGCGGGCGCTGATGGAGGAGTTCTGGCCCGGTCCGCTCACGCTGGTCTTCCGCCAGCAGCCGAGCCTGCAGTGGGACCTGGGGGAGACCCGCGGGACCGTCGCGGTGCGGATGCCGGACCACGAGATCGCCCTGGAACTGCTCGGTCGCACGGGGCCGCTCGCGGTGAGCAGCGCCAACCGCACCGGTCTCCCGGCGGCCACCAACGCCCAGGACGCCCAGGACATGCTGGGTGAGTCCGTGCGCATCATCCTCGACGCGGGCGCCACGCCCGGGCCGGTTCCCTCGACGATCGTCGACTGCACCACGACGCCGGGGCGGATCCTGAGAGCGGGTCTGCTCAGCGTCGAGCGGCTCAACGAGGTGATCGGCCCCGACGGACCCGCGCTGTCGGACGAGGGCTGATGCGGGAGTACCTGGCCGTCTTCCTGGTCGCCGTGGCCGTGACCTACCTGGTCTCGGTCCTCGCCCGCGAGATCGCGCTCCGCTACGGAGCGGTCGCCCGCGTCCGCGACCGGGACGTGCACGAGGTGCCGATCCCCTACTTCGGCGGGGTGGCGATGTACGCCGGCATGGTGGCGGCCTACCTGGTCGCCCGCCAGCTCCCGTTCCTCTCCAGCGCCGGGGACGAGGTCCTCGACGACGCCCGCGCGGTGCTGATCGCGGGCGGTCTGGTCTGTGCCCTGGGGGTGATCGACGACCTCTACGAGCTGGACGCTCTGAGCAAGCTGGGAGGCCAGATCCTGGCGGCCGGCGTGCTGGTCGCCCAGGGTGTGCAGTTCTACTTCCTGTGGCTGCCGGGCAACGAGCAGGTCGCGATCGATCCGGCGCAGTCGGTGCTGGCCACGATCTTCCTGGTCGTGGCCACGATCAATGCGGTCAACTTCGTCGACGGGCTCGACGGCCTCGCCGCCGGCGTCATCGGCCTGGGCGCCGTCGCGTTCTTCGTCTACGCCTACTCCCTGGCCGCGCTCAACGACCTGACCCGCGCGGTGACGCCGGCGCTGTTGTGCGCGGCGCTGGCGGGTGCGTGTGTGGGATTCCTCTCGCACAACTTCAACCCCGCCGAGATGTTCATGGGCGACAGCGGCTCGATGCTGCTGGGTCTGGTGCTGGCGGCGTCCGCGCTGACGCTGACCGGGCAGTTCCCCACCCTGGACCTGGCCGGGGACGGCGCGGGCACCAGCCTCCTGCCGGTGCTGCTGCCGATCCTGCTGCCGATCTCGATCCTGATCGTGCCGTTCGTCGATCTCGTCCTGGCCGTCGTCCGGCGTACGTTGAACGGCCAGTCGCCGTTCGCCCCCGACAAGCAGCACCTCCACCACCGCCTGCTCGAGTACGGGCACTCGCACCGCCGGGCGGTGCTGATCATGTGGTCCTGGGCCGCCCTGGTCGCCGGGGGAGGAGTGGCGCTGAGCCTCTCCCAGGAGCCGGCGGTGCTGATCGGGATCGCCGCCTGGGCCGGGGTGGCGGTGCTGATCACGGTCCTGGCGCCCCGTGCGGCGCGTCCGGCGTGGACTCACCACGAGGACTACGTCCCGCCCGTCTGAGCCGGGGTTGCCCCGGGGCGCACCGTCGGGGAGGGTGGCGTGGATCGATCGAATTCGGTCTCGCCCGGACTTTGTGCTAATTTTCACAAGCGCAGAACCTGAATGGTTCTCCACCCTGCCTCCCCGACTGGAACGGCCGCTGCCATGACGACCGCACAGCCCTCGACCCGCCCCTCGGCGCGCGTCGCCGGAGTGCGGACCGCGGCGGTCCTGACGGCGGTCCTCGCGCTGGCCTCGGCCACGCTCGCCGCGCTCACGGGCGGGACTCCCCAGGTGCTCGGCGCGCTGGTGGGGGCAGTCCTGGTGGGCGCCTTCTTCGTCTTCGGCGCGCTCAGCACGGCCTTGGCCGCCGCCTACGCGCCCGCGACCTCGCTGATGGTGGCGCTGCTGACCTACACCCTCCAGGTCGCGTTGCTGGGGGTGGTCTTCGTCGCGATCCGCCGCTCCGGACTGGTGCCCGAGACGCTGGACGACCGGTGGATCGGCGGGGTCGTGATCGTGGGCACACTCGTCTGGATCGGGACGTTGCTGACCGCCGCCGTACGCGAGCGTCACCCCGTGTGGGACGTGCCGCTGCCCGGCGGGACCGACGTCACAGACCGGGGGGAGGTCCGCGGATGAACCGGCCCCGACACTGCTGCTATTGTCCGGTGCGCGATGAGTCAGCAGAGCCCGCCTCCTGCATCTCCCGACGACAGACCCCAGGGCAACGGATCCGGGGCGGATCCGTGGCAAGCCTTCGGATACGTGGTCTCGGGAGTGGCGATGTACGGCGTGCTGGGCTGGCTCGCCGACCAGTGGCTGGGCACCCGATTCCTGGTGGCCGTCGGGATCCTGGTGGGCGCCGGGTTCGGCATCTACATGACGTACGCCCGGATGAACGCCGTGTTGCAGGCGGACCCGGAGCGGGACAAGCACCGAGCGCAGGAGAAGAACTAGTGCAGGAGACGCTGTGAGCCTGGTCGGAACGACGCTCGTTCGCGCCGCGGAAGGCGAGGGGTTCACCCCGCCCGGCCCCGGTGACTTCAACCTCCCGCCGGTCGTCGGCGACTCCACGTTCACCTTTGCGGGCCAGGAGTTCTACCTCGGCGTGACCAAGCCGATGATCCAGGTCGTCGTCGGTGCCCTGCTCGTCTTCATGTTCTTCCGGATGGCCTCGGCCCGCCGCCAGCTCGTCCCCGGCAAGCTCCAGTTCGCCGGCGAGACCGCCTACGGCTTCGTGCGCAACAGTCTCGGTCGCGACATCATCGGCAGCCACGACTACATGCGGTTCGTGCCTTACCTGTTCGCGCTGTTCTTCTTCATCCTGATCAACAACTTCTTCGCCTCGATCCCCTTCATCCAGTTCCCGACGTTCTCCCGAGCGGGGATGGTCTACGGACTGGCAGGCATGAGCTGGGTGATCTACAACTACGTCGGCATCAAGAAGCACGGCTTCGTCGGCTATCTCAAGCACACCTGTGTGCCCGGCGGCATCAAGGGCCCGATGCTGATCCTGCTGGTCCCGCTCGAGTTCATGTCGAACATCGTGGTCCGCCCGGTCACGCTGGCCCTGCGTCTCTTCGCCAACATGTTCGCGGGCCACCTCCTGCTGATCCTCTTCGCGCTGGGCGGCGAGTACATGCTGCTCGAGCTCGACGGCGCGGTGCGGGCCGTGGGCCTCCTGGCGTGGGTGCTCTTCATCGCCATCTCGTTCCTGGAGCTGCTGGTGCAGTTCCTGCAGGCGTACGTCTTCGTGCTCCTGAACGCCATGTACATCTCCGGTGCTCTCTCCGACGAGCACTGAGACCCCGAAGACCCTCTGAGAAACCTCTCAAGGAACCGAAAGAAAGGAAGAAGCCGTGGACGGCTCTCTGAACATGGTCGGTTACGGCCTCGCTGCCATCGGCCCCGGTGTCGGCATCGGTCTGATCTTCGCCGCCTACATCAACGGTGTGGCCCGTCAGCCGGAGGCCCAGAGCCGCCTGCAGTCGATCGCCATCCTGGGCTTCGCGCTCGCCGAGGCGCTCGCCATCATCGGTATCGCGCTCGCGTTCGTCCTCTGACGACGCCGGCCTCTCTCTGACGAAGGACACCATGATGCTGATCCCGCTTGCGGCAGGGGAGCTCAACCCGCTCGTCCCGCACCTGGTCGAGATCGTGCTCTCGCTTGTCGTGTTCGGCCTGCTCTACTTCGCGGTCAAGAAGTACGTGGTGCCGAACTTCGAGAAGACCTTCGAGGAGCGCACCGCCGCGATCGAAGGCGGTCTGGCTGCGGCCGAGACCAAGCAGGCCGAGGCCGACGCCAAGCTCGCCGAACTCGACCGTCAGCTCAGCGAGGCCCGGCACGAGGCCGCGCGCATCCGTGAGGAAGCGCGTGAGCAGGGTGCCGCGATCATCGCGGAGATGCGCGAGCAGGCTCAGGTCGAGTCCACGCGCATCGTCGAGCACGGCAAGGCCCAGATCGAGGCCGAACGTCAGCAGGCGGTCACCGCCCTGCGGGCCGAGGTCGGCGCTCTCGCCACCGGGCTGGCCAGCCGCATCGTCGGCGAGTCGCTGGAGGACGAGGTCCGCCAGCGCGGCGTCGTCGACCGGTTCCTGGCCGAGCTCGAGACCTCGGGTGGGGCGAACTGATGCACGCCGGCATGCGCGGTGCGTCCGCGGACTCTTTGGCCGACCTGGTCGCTGAGCTGACGAGTGCGCTCGCGGCCGGCGGCCAGGGCGGTCGGACGGGCGAGGAACTCTTCGCCGTGTCCGGTCTCCTCGGCACCGAGCCGGCCCTGCGCCGGGTGCTCACCGACCCCTCACGGTCGGCCGAGGCCAAGCAGGGGCTGGTCCGCGGGGTGCTCGACGGCAAGATCTCCGCCTCCACCCTCGACCTCGTCGCCTCGGCGGCGGGACGTCGCTGGGCGGCCACGCGGGATCTGGGCGACGCCCTGGAGTACCTGGGCGCCGCCGCGGTGGTCAAGGCCGCCGAGGCTGCCGGTGAGGCCGATGCCCTGGAGGACCAGCTGTTCTCGGTCTCCCAGCTCATCAGCACCAGCTCGCCGCTGCGCGACGCGCTCGCCGACCCGGCTCGCACCGTGGCCGACAAGCAGGGTCTGCTGCGCGGGCTCCTGGCCGGCAAGGTCACCGCAGGTACCCAGGCGCTGGTCGACCAGGCCGTCGCGGGCTCGCACCGCAACGTGGTCGTGGCGATCGAGGAGTTCCAGAAGGTCGCCGCAGCTCAGCGTGACCGCCTGGTCGCCCTGGTGCGCGTGGCCCGCCCGCTCGAGGCGGACAAGGAGCAGCGGCTGGCCCAGGCGCTGTCGGCGCAGTACGGCCGTCCGGTCCACCTCAACACCGTCGTCGACCCCCACGTGCTCGGCGGCGTCCGGGTCGAGATCGGTGACGACGTCATCGACGGCACCGTGGCCAGCCGCCTCGACGACGCCCGACGCCGGCTCGCCGGCTGACCCGGCACATCGCCCCCAGACATCGATTTAGAGACGAAGAGAAAAGGTACTGAGATGACGGAGCTTTCGATCCGTCCGGACGAGATCCGGGACGCGCTGCAGCGCTTCGTGGCCGACTACCAGCCCGAGGCCGCCAGCCGCGAAGAGGTCGGCACCGTGGCGGAGGCCGGCGACGGCATCGCCCGGGTGACCGGTCTGCCGTCGGTGATGGCCAACGAGTTGCTGCAGTTCGAGGACGGCACGCTCGGTCTGGCGCTGAACCTCGACACCCGCGAGATCGGCGTCGTCATCCTCGGTGACTTCGACGGCATCGAGGAGGGCCAGCCGGTCCGCCGGACCGGCGAGATCCTCTCGGTGCCCGTCGGCGACGGCTACCTCGGTCGGGTCGTGGACCCGCTGGGCAGCCCGATCGACGGTCTCGGCGAGATCGCCACCGAGGGTCGCCGCGCCCTGGAGCTCCAGGCTCCCGGCGTGATGGTCCGCAAGTCGGTGCACGAGCCCCTCGCCACCGGCATCAAGGCCATCGACGCGATGACCCCGATCGGCCGTGGCCAGCGCCAGCTCATCATCGGCGACCGCCAGACCGGCAAGACCACGATCGCGATCGACACGATCATCAACCAGAAGCAGAACTGGGCCTCGGGTGACCCCGAGAAGCAGGTCCGCTGCATCTACGTCGGCATCGGTCAGAAGGGCTCGACCATCGCCGCCGTGCGTGGTGCCCTCGAGGCGGCCGGCGCGCTGGAGTACACCACGATCGTGGCCTCCCCGGCCTCGGACTCCGCGGGCTTCAAGTACCTGGCCCCCTACACCGGCTCGGCCATCGGCCAGCACTGGATGTACGACGGCAAGCACGTCCTCATCGTCTTCGACGACCTGACCAAGCAGGCCGAGGCCTACCGCTCGGTGTCGCTGCTGCTGCGTCGCCCGCCGGGCCGCGAGGCGTACCCCGGTGACGTCTTCTACACCCACTCCCGTCTGCTCGAGCGCTGCGCGAAGCTCTCCGACGACATGGGCAAGGGCTCGATGACCGGTCTGCCGATCATCGAGACCAAGGCCAACGACGTCTCGGCGTACATCCCGACCAACGTCATCTCGATCACCGACGGCCAGATCTTCCTCCAGTCGGACCTGTTCAACGCCAACCAGCGCCCCGCGATCGACGTCGGTATCTCGGTGTCCCGCGTGGGTGGCTCGGCGATGACCAAGGCCATGAAGAAGGTCACCGGTTCGCTCAAGGTCGACCTGGCGCAGTTCCGCGCCATGGAGGCCTTCGCGATGTTCGCCTCCGACCTCGACGCCGCGTCGCGTCAGCAGCTCGACCGCGGTCAGCGCCTGATGGCGCTCCTCAAGCAGCCGGCGTACTCGCCGTACCCGCTCGAGGAGATGACCGTGTCCCTCTGGGCCGGCACCACCGGCAAGCTGGACCGGGTCCCGACCGAGGACGTGCTCCGCTTCGAGAAGGAGTTCCTGGACTTCCTGCGGCTCTCGCACGCGGGCGTGCTGTCCTCGATCCGCGAGTCGCGCGACTTCAGCGACGACACCGCTGCGGCACTGGAGTCGGCGTTCGACGCCTTCGCCAACCAGTTCGAGACCTCCGACGGCGGCTCGATCAAGGCCGGTCGCGAGGACTTCGAGGCGCTGGCCGAGGACGACGTCGAGCAGGAGACGATCGTCCGACAGAAGCGGGGCTGACGCATGGCCGTATCGCTGCGTGAGTATCGCGCCCGGATCAAGTCGGTCGAGTCGACCAAGAAGATCACCCGGGCCATGGAGCTCATCGCTGCGTCCCGCATCATCAAGGCGCAGCAGCGGGCCCAGGCGGCGGCGCCGTACGCCCGTGAGCTCACCCGAGCGGTGTCGGCGGTCGCGACGTACTCCAACGTCGACCACCCGTTGACCACCGAGACCTCGGAGTCCAACCGCGCCGCGATCCTGATCGTCACCAGCGACCGGGGTCTGGCGGGGGCCTACTCCTCCAGCGTGCTCAAGGAGGCCGAGCGCCTCGCCGAGAAGCTGCGGGAGGAGGGCAAGGAGGTCATCACCTTCATCTCCGGTCGCAAGGGCGTCGCGTACTTCAACTTCCGGCGCCGTCCGGTGGCGCAGTCGTGGGCCGGTCACTCCGACCAGCCGACGTACGAGATCGCGCGTGAGATCGGCTCCGTGCTGATCGGTGAGTTCCTCACCGAGCACACCGGTGTCGACGAGGTGCACGTCGTGTACACCCGCTTCCGCTCGATGCTGGTGCAGGAGCCGACCGCGGTCCGCCTACTCCCGCTGGAGGTCGTCGAGGGCGAGGAGAAGCCCGAGGCCGACGAGGTGCTGCCGCTCTACGAGTTCGAGCCCAGCGCTGCCGAGGTGCTCGACGGGCTGCTCCCGAAGTACGTGCAGTCCCGGATCTACTTCGCGCTGCTCCAGGCAGCGGCGTCCGAGCTCGCCGCCCGTCAGCGGGCGATGAAGTCGGCGACCGACAACGCCTCGGAGCTGATCAAGAAGTACACCCGGATCGCGAACCAGGCCCGCCAGGCCGGTATTACCCAGGAAATCAGCGAGATCGTCGGTGGCGTCAACGCCCTGGCCGACGCGACCGCCGGCCACGAGTGACCCAGAGTGACGGAGAAGTGAGAGAGATGACTGCCACCATCAACGAGAACGCGACCATCGGGCGCATCGCCCGGGTCATCGGTCCGGTCGTCGACATCGAGTTCCCCGCGGACGCGATGCCGGAGATCTACAACGCGCTGACCGTGGGCATCACCCTGGGCGGCGAGACCACCACGATCACCCTCGAGGTGGCCCAGCACATCGGCGGCGGCATGGTCCGCGCGATCTCGATGAAGCCGACCGACGGCCTCGTCCGCGGCGCCACCGTGACCGACACCGGCGGCCCGATCAGCGTGCCCGTCGGCGACGCCACCCTGGGCCGCGTCTTCAACGCGACCGGTGACTGCCTCAACCTCGAGGAGGGCGAGCAGCTCGAGGTCAACGAGCGTTGGGGCATCCACCGCAAGGCGCCCGCCTTCGACCAGCTCGAGTCGAAGACCCAGATGTTCCAGACCGGCATCAAGGTCATCGACCTCCTCACCCCCTACGTGCAGGGCGGCAAGATCGGCCTGTTCGGCGGTGCGGGCGTGGGCAAGACCGTGCTCATCCAGGAGATGATCGCGCGCGTCGCGAAGGATCACGACGGTGTGTCCGTGTTCGCGGGCGTCGGCGAGCGCACATGGCGGAGTACTTCCGCGACGTGCAGAAGCAGGACGTGCTGCTCTTCATCGACAACATCTTCCGGTTCACCCAGGCGGGCTCGGAGGTCTCCACCCTGCTCGGCCGGATGCCGTCCGCGGTGGGCTACCAGCCCAACCTCGCCGACGAGATGGGCACGCTCCAGGAGCGGATCACCTCGACGCGTGGTCACTCGATCACCTCACTGCAGGCGATCTACGTGCCGGCCGACGACTACACCGACCCGGCTCCGGCGACCACCTTCGCCCACCTGGACGCGACCACCGAGCTCTCGCGTGAGATCGCCTCGCTGGGTATCTACCCGGCGGTGGACCCGCTGACGTCGACCTCGCGGATCCTCGACCCGCAGTACATCGGCCAGGCGCACTACGACACCGCGATCCGCGTGAAGCAGATCCTGCAGCGCAACAAGGAGCTCCAGGACATCATCGCGATCCTGGGCGTGGACGAGCTGTCCGAGGAGGACAAGATCATCGTCCACCGTGCGCGTCGTATCCAGCGGTTCCTGTCGCAGAACACCTACGTGGCCAAGCAGTTCACGGGCATCGAGGGCTCCACCGTCCCGGTGACCGAGACCATCGAGGCGTTCAACAAGATCTGCGACGGCGAGTACGACCACGTCGCTGAGCAGGCGTTCTTCATGTGCGGTGGCCTCGACGACGTCGAGCGCAAGTGGGCCGACATCCAGAAGAGCCTCTGACATGAGCGACACCGTCATGCAGGTCGAGTTGGTCGCAGCCGACCGACTCGTGTGGTCGGGCGAGGCCACCATGGTCATCGCCCGCACCACCGAGGGTGACGTCGGTCTGCTGCCCAACCACGCGCCGATGCTCTCGCTGATGGTGGACGGCGTCGTCGACGTCACCACCGCCGGCGGCGAGACCTGGATCGCTGCGGTCGATGCCGGCTTCCTGTCCGTGGCCAACAACCGGATCTCGATCCTGGCCGAGAACGCGCAGATGTCGCACGAGATCAACTTGGAGCATGCGCGGGCCGATCTGGCCCGCGCCCAAGCGGCCGGAGAGTTCAACGACGAAGCCGCGGAAGCGGCGGCGCGCGCCTGGGCCGAGGCCCGGATCCGCGCCGTCGAGGCCGCGAAGTAGGCGCAGCGACACGAGAGGCCGTCGAGGCGGACAGGAGAGGCACGGATGCCGCTGTGGGCGTGGATCGCCGACGCAGTGGGTGCCGTACTGCTCCTGATCTTCCTCTACGGCCTCTGTCTCGTTCTACGCCGCCGCTGGATCGCCCGCCGAGGCGGCACCTTCGAACTCAGCCTGCGCGTCCGGTCCGATCGGGCCGGACGCGGCTGGGTCGTGGGGGTCGGCCGGTACGCCGGGGACGACCTGGAGCTCTTCCGGTTCTTCTCCCTCTCCCGGCGGCCACTCCACCGGCTCGCCCGTAGTGACGTGGCGTACGCCGGTCAGCGACTCCCCTCGGAGGACGAGCGGCACGCCCTCTACAGCGGCCACGTCGTCGTCCGCCTGGACGCACCCGGCGGACCGGTCGAGTTCGCGCTCGACCCGGACTCCCTGACCGGCATGCTGGCGTGGCTCGAGGCCGCGCCCCCTGGACGTGGGCCCAGGATCGTCTAGAGTCCGAGTTACGGGGTCCGGCCCGTCGGGGGATGGCCGGCTGGTCGCTGGGAGGTCGTCCATGCTCGCTTCGCCGGATGTCGCCGCATTGTTGGGTGCCTTGGGACGGGCCGATCTGACTCCCGAGGACCTGGTCGAACTCGCCCGTCCCGTGCTCGAACGTCTGGGTCGGGACCAGGGTCTGCGCCTGGCGGACCTCGGGCCTACCCCGACCGACCCACCCACGCTCGCGGTCTCCTGGGAGCCCGAGGGGGCCGTCCCCGAGGGAGACGTCGCGGTGGTGCTCGCGCTGGTCGACCAGGCCTGGGAGCGGCGGCGCGCCGAGGCGCGGTACGACGACCTCGCCGCCCGGGTCGACAACGCGCAGCAACTGGCCGACATGGGTGACTACGACTGGCACATCGCCAGCGACACCAACCGGTGGTCCGACCAGTTGTACCGCATCTACGGCCACGAGCCGCAGTCGTTCAACGCGTCGTACGAGAAGTTCCTCTCGCTGCTGCACCCCGAGGACCGGGAGCGGATCACCGGGGTCCACCAGCATGCCTACGCCACCGGTGAGCCCTACCAGATGATCGAGCGGATCGTCCGGCCCGACGGGGAGCTGCGCTACCTGGCCTCGAACGGCCAGGTGATCATGGACGAGTCGGGGACGCCGGTGCGGATGCGGGGCACCTGCATCGACATCACCGAGCGGGTGCTCGCCGAGCAGGCGCGGGAGCGCAGCGCGGCCCGTTTCCAGGCGCTGGTCGAGTCCAGCCCCGACGCCATCCTGGTCGTCGGCGCCGACGGGTCGATCGTCCAGGCCAACGGCCGGGCGGACGAGTTGCTCGCCGGGGACGTGGAGGGCAGGCCCCTCGTCGACCTGATCCCCGACGGACTGGACCTGGGGGAGCCCCGTGAGCTCCGCGACGTCGCGGGGCGTCGCCTGAGCGGCTCCGAGCTTGGCCTGGACCTGACGGTGGCGCCGCTGGCCGACTCCGACGACGCGGCGATCTTCCTGCACGACGCGGCCCCGCGCCGCGAGCGCGAGGCGATGGCGGCCCGCGTCCGGGAGGAGGAGGTCCGCCGGCGTCAGGCGCTGGAGATCAACGACAACATCGTGCAGGGTCTCTCCGCCGCCGCCTATGCGGCGCAGATCGGGGACGAGGCCTCACGGCAGCGTTACCTGGACCAGACGCTCCTCTCCGCACGGGCGATGATGAACGATCTCGTCCGGCCGGTCGCAGGAGCCGACGTCGAGGCGGGCTCGCTGGTGCGTGCCGAAGCGGCTGCGCCGGGAGAGACCGAGACGCAGACGGGTCCGGCGGGGCTGGCCCCGAGTGGGGCGGTGAAGGTCCTCATCGTCGACGACTACGACGACGTGCGCATGCTGCTGCGGCTGAAGTTGGAGGCGGTGGGCACCTACGACGTCGTCGGCGAGGCAGGTGACGGGGAGCAGGGCATCACGCTCGCCAGCGAACTGCAGCCACACCTGGTGCTGCTCGACCTGTCGATGCCGCGCAAGGACGGCCTCGAGGCGCTGCCCCTGATCCGCGAGGCCGTGCCCGGAGTGCGGGTGGTCGTGCTGTCGGGCTTCGATCAAGGTCTGATGGCCGAACGGGCGCTCGCCGCCGGGGCGGACCGCTACGTGGAGAAGGGGACCAACATGGACGAGCTGATGGCCGTCGTCCGGGACGTCCTGCAGGCCAGCTAGCTCTCGGCGGAGGCAGGCCCTATCGGTCGCCGCCGGGGCGCCACAGCACGTCGCCCTGCGCGCGGTTCGCGTGGCGCGCCAGGATGAAGAGCAGGTCGCTGAGCCGGTTGAGGTAGGTGAGCGCGATCGGGTTCATGGCGTCGTCGTACTCGTCGTAGGCGGCCCAGGCGGCGCGCTCGGCGCGGCGCGCGACGGTCCGGCACACGTGCAGGAGCGCGGCCCCGGTGGTGCCTCCGGGGAGGATGAAGGACCGCAACGGCTCCAGGTGCTCGTTGTAGGTGTCGCACAGGCCCTCGAGGCGGTCGACGTACTCCTGCTCCACGCGCAGCGGCGGGAACTCGGGGTTCTCCACGACCGGGGTGCACAGGTCGGCGCCCACGTCGAAGAGCTCGTTCTGGATGCGCACGAGCACGGCCACGACGTCCTCGTCGAGGCCGCCTGCGGCGATCGCGTGCCCGAGGTGACTGTTCAGCTCGTCGACGTCGGCATAGGCATGGAGCCGCGGATCGTTCTTGCTGGTCTCGGAGTTGTCGCCGAGCCGGGTGGTGCCCCGGTCACCGGTGCGGGTATAGATGCGGGTGAGGTTGACCACCGGCCCAGGGTACGGCCCCGAGCGTGACGCGGTGGTGGCCTCCAGGTCGTCGGAAATGTCACAGCTGCATCCACGCTGCAAGGGGAGGGCCCATCCGATGGAGGCGTTCGAGGTCACCTCGCCCGGAGGGCTGGCGCGTCCGCTGCGCGGGACGGTGGCGGTCGGGGGAGCGAAGAACAGCGCCCTGAAGTTGATGGCGGCGGCGCTCCTGGCTCCGGGCACCACGGTGGTCTCGAACGTGCCGGACATCCTCGACGTCGACGTGATGGCGCGGCTGCTGGGCGAGCTCGGTTGCGAGGTGGCGCTCGACAAGGCGGCGGGCACCGCCACGATCGCCGTCCCCGAGGTTCTCCACCACCACGCGCCCTACCACCTCGTCCGGCGTCTGCGCGCGAGCATCAGCGTCCTCGGCCCGCTGCTGGCGCGCTGCGGGAAGGCGGAGGTCTCGCTCCCGGGTGGGGACAACATCGGTTCGCGTGGTCTGGACATGCATCTGCGCGGGCTCCAGGACCTAGGCGCGACCACCCGCATCGAGCACGGCTACGTGGTCGCGGAGACCAGTGAGGGGCTGCGCGGGGCCTCGCTGTGGCTGGATTTCCCGAGCGTGGGCGCCACGGAGAACCTGCTGATGGCCGCCACCCTGGCGCAGGGCACCACCACGATCGACAACGTCGCCCGCGAGCCGGAGATCGCCGACCTCTGCACGATGCTGCAGTCGATGGGCGCCCACATCGACGGGGTGGGCTCCTCGACCCTGACGGTCGAGGGCGTCGACCGCCTCCATGCCGTCGAGCACGCGACCGTGCCGGACCGGATCGTCGCGGGGACGTGGGCGTTCGCGGTGGGGATGGCCGGTGGCGACCTCACCGTCGCCGGCGGGGTCGCTCACCACCTCGACATCGTCCTGGACAAGCTCGCCGCCTCCGGAGCGGAGGTGACCTCCGACGACACCGGCTTCCGGGTCGCGGTGGACCGGCGACTGCGGGCCTTCGATGTGGTGACGCTGCCGTACCCCGGGTTCCCCACGGATCTCCAGCCCTTCGCGATGGCGCTCGCCGCGATCAGCGACGGGACGGCGATGATCACCGAGAACGTCTTCGAGGCGCGCTTCATGTTCGTCCAGGAGCTCGCCCGCCTGGGGGCGCAGATCCGCACCGACGGCCACCACGCGGTGGTGCGCGGGCAGGAGCGCCTGTCGGGGGCGCCCGTGGTCGCGCACGACATCCGGGCCGGTGCGGCGCTCGTCCTGGCCGGCCTGGTGGCCGAGGGCACCACGACGGTCGCGGACAGCTACCACATCGACCGCGGCTACCCCGGCTTCGTCGAGACGCTGCAGGGCCTGGGCGTCGACATCCACCGGGTGACCCTTCCCGACGACGAACCGCGCTGAACGCGCCGGTCCGGACCTGGCAGGTGTCCCGGTCCAGCCCACGTGTGTCACACACGTCACATTCGCCCCAGAGGTGACACAGTGGGCGGCGTCGCACCTGTGTCGCACCCCGAGGGAGGGAGGGCCATGCACGCGCTCAACCACGGTGACCCGCTCGCGTTCTCCGGCCGCCTCGACGGCCGCACCTCCGCAGAGGTGCGCGACCAGCTCTACGCGCATATCGAGTCCCATCCCGACCAGGACGTCGTGGTCGACCTGACCCGGGTGGAGGCCGTCGACGCCACCGCGCTGCGGCTCCTCGCCGCGGCGGCATACCGGGTGAACCAGGCCGGTCGTCACGTGGTCCTCCGGGGTTGCTCCCCGGTCCTGCGCCGTGGTCTGGCCGCGGCCGGGTGGCGCCGGCTCTTCCTGCTCGAGCGGGAGTAGCACCCGTCCGGTGTGACTTACTTGGCACGAGGAACGGACCACAGACGGTTACCCGCGAGTCACGTCGCGTCGTACCCTCCCTGCCATGACTGAGACGCCTGAGCGTGCGCCGGAGAAGCCCCAGCGGGACAAGCCGTGGGTGATGCGGACCTATGCCGGACACAGCTCGGCGGTGGAGTCCAACAAGCTGTACCGGACCAACCTCGCCAAGGGACAGACCGGGCTGTCGGTCGCCTTCGACCTGCCGACCCAGACGGGCTACGACCCGGACTCCTCGCTCGCGCGCGGTGAGGTCGGCAAGGTCGGCGTGCCGATCCCGCACCTGGGCGAGATGCGCAAGTTGTTCGACCAGATCCCGCTGGTCGACATGAACACCTCGATGACCATCAACGCGCCGGCGATGTGGCTACTGGCGCTCTACCAGGTGGCCGCCGAGGAGCAGAACCCCGACCTCGCTCCCGCCGAGGTCGCCGCGAAGCTCGCCGGCACCACGCAGAACGACATCATCAAGGAGTACCTCTCCCGCGGCACGTACGTGTTCCCGCCGGAGCACTCGCTGCGCCTGACGACCGACACGATCGCGTACACGGTCAACAGCATCCCGAAGTGGAACCCGATCAACATCTGCAGCTACCACCTGCAGGAGGCCGGCGCAACGCCGACCCAGGAACTCGCCTACGCGCTGTGCACCGCGATGGCCGTGCTCGACTCGGTGCGCGACTCCGGCCAGGTCGACCCCGCCGAGATGGGCAAGGTGGTCGGGCGGATCTCCTTCTTCGTCAACGCCGGCGTCCGGTTCGTCGAGGAGCTGTGCAAGATGCGCGCCTTCGTCGAGCTGTGGGACGAGATCACCCGCGAGCGGTACGGCGTGACCGACGAGAAGATGCGCCGGTTCCGATACGGCGTGCAGGTCAACTCGCTCGGCCTCACCGAGGCGCAGCCGGAGAACAACGTGCAGCGCATCGTGCTCGAGATGCTCGGCGTCACGCTGTCCAAGAAGGCCCGGGCCCGCGCGGTCCAGCTCCCGGCGTGGAACGAGGCTCTGGGCCTTCCGCGGCCGTGGGACCAGCAGTGGTCGCTGCGCCTCCAGCAGGTGCTGGCCTTCGAGTCCGACCTCCTCGAGTACGACGACATCTTCGACGGCTCGCACGTCATCGACGCGAAGGTCGCCTCCCTGATCGCCTCGGCGAAGGAGGAGATCGACCGCGTCCAGGCGATGGGCGGGGCGATCGCCGCGGTCGAGTCCGGCTACATGAAGCAGGCCCTGGTCTCCAGCCACGCCGCCCGTCGTGCGCGGATCGAGGCCGGCGAGGAGATCGTGGTCGGGGTCAACAAGTTCGAGACCACCGAGCCCTCGCCGCTGACCGCGGACCTGGACTCCGCGATCCAGGTGGCGGACCCCGAGGCCGAGGCCGCCGCGATCGCCTCGGTCGCGCAGTGGAAGGCCGCACGCGACCAGGCCGCGGTCGACGCCGCCCTGGCGCGGTTGGCCGAGGACGCCAAGTCCGGGGCGAACCTGATGGAGGCGACCCTGGCCGCTGCCCGCGCGGGCGCGACCACGGGCGAGTGGGCCGGCGTGCTGCGTGAGGTCTTCGGCGAGTACCGGGCGCCCACGGGCGTCTCCGGAGCCGTGGGCGTCGTCGAGGCCGGGGCCGAGCTGACCGCGGTGCGCGACGAGGTCCGGCGCACCGGTGAGGAACTCGGCGGGCGGCTGCGGCTGCTCGTCGGCAAGCCCGGACTGGACGGTCACTCCAACGGCGCCGAGCAGGTCGCGGTCCGGGCGCGCGACGCCGGCTTCGAGGTGATCTACCAGGGCATCCGGCTGACGCCGGAGCAGATCGTCGCCGCCGCGGTCGCCGAGGACGTGCACTGCGTCGGGCTCTCGATCCTCTCCGGGTCGCACATGGAGCTGGTGCCGGCGGTGCTCGACGGCCTCCGCGAGGCCGGGATGGGCGACGTGCCGGTGATCGTCGGCGGCATCATCCCGACCTCGGACGGGGTCCGGCTCAAGGAGCTCGGCGTCGCGGAGGTGTTCACCCCCAAGGACTTCGGGCTCACCGAGATCATGGGCGGGATCGTCGCCGCGATCCGCCGGGCCAACGGGGTCGACGACTGACGTCGGGAGTCTCCGGGGCGGACGACGCAGGTGCCGGACCCGTCGCGGAGCGATTCGCCTCGCGTCGTCCCCGGGCCTCCGCGGCGACCACCGAGCTGCGCGTGATCGCCTCGGACTCCTCGTAGAGCTCGACGTAGGCGTCGCGCAACGACTCCAAGGTCTCGTACGTCGCCGACACGTCGGTGCCGGTGCCGGTGCCGCCGGGGTCGTCGGTGGGTGCTGGGTCCTCGTGGTCCGCCAGGACGCCGAGCGCCTCCCACGTCTCCGCGACGATCTCGTGCAGCCGCACGGGTAGGTCGAGGTCGGCGAGCGTGGCGCTCACGCGGCGCAGGCCTGGGTCGACGACGCGCTCCACCGCCGCGACCTGCTCCGGGGTCGCCGCGTGCGCCCAGGGGAGCGCCAGACGTTCACCGGCCGTGCGGGTGGTGGACCAGGGGGCGGTCAGCAGGTCGCCGTACCGGACGAACGCGCGGCGCGATCCGGACGCACCCGGCCGGGTGGCGGACTCGATGTGCAGCATCATGTTGGCCCAGGACGCGGCGAGATGGGCGTTGCCCAGGCGGCTGCCGTAGTACTTCTGCCGGCTGCCGACCACCTCCGCGGGCGGGCGCAACATCGAGAGGAAGCGGGCCGAGGCGGCGTTGGCCTCGGCGGCGTGACACCACAGCGGGAGGAACCAGCCCAGCCGGGGATCCTTCACCACCAGGTGGTCGTGGACGGCGAGTTGGTCGCCGAGCCAGGCGGTGGCGCGGGCACGGGCCTGGTCGCGCCGGGTGACGCGCCCCGTGTGGTCCCACGCAGCGGGACGGCTGTCGGCCACCTGCACCAGCACCTCGCGCAGCCACGCGTCGTGCCGGTCCACCAGCCACTGCGCTTCGCCGAAGCCCTTGGGGTTGGACTCGTCCGGGGCGACCTCCGGAGCCGGCACGTGATGACCCAGGGCCCGCAGGATGCCGGTGATGGTGCTGGTCCCGGACCGGCCCGCCCCCACCACGAAGACGATCGTCCGATCGGGCGTCATGCTGCCGGGGCTCACGCAGGTCAACCTACTAGGGTCGTGCGGTGGGGTTCTTCAGTCGACGTGGACGCCGCGACGCCGGTCTGCTCAGCGTGGTGATCCCGGCTTTCAACGTGGAGGGTTGGCTCGAGCCCTGCCTGCGCAGCGTGCTCGCCTCGACCTATCCGGCGGTGGAGGTCATCGTGATCGACGACGGGTCGACCGACAGGACCGGGGCGATCGCCGACTCCATCGCCGCGGGGGATGACCGGGTGACCGTGCTGCACACCCCCAACCAGGGCCTGGGCCGTGCCCGGAACCTCGGCGCGGAGGCGGCCCTCGGGGAGTGGATCTCCTTCTGCGACTCCGACGACGTGGTGCCGGCCGAGGCGTTCGCGACGTTGGCCTCGTCCCTGCGGGTCAGCGGCTCGGACTTCGCCGCCGGGCTGCTCGCCGAGTGGCGGGGGAGCGACCTCGTCGTCCCGCGCTGGTTGACGCGGCTGCACACGCCGCCGCGACAGAGCATCCGCGTCTCGGACCACCCGGAGATCGTCGGGGACGTCTACGCCCACACCAAGCTGTTCCGG
Organism: Marmoricola sp.; assembly: GCA_044224695.1. Lineage (GTDB taxonomy): Bacteria > Actinomycetota > Actinomycetes > Propionibacteriales > Nocardioidaceae > Marmoricola_A. The sequence goes on from JBGAJX010000006.1 coordinate 41,730, forward strand.
CGTGCGTTCTGGGACCGCGAGGGGTTCTCCTGGCCGGTCGGAGTGCGCTACGAGGACCAGCCGATGCTGACCGAGGCGTATCTGCGCGGCACCTTCGACGTCCTCGACGACGTCGTCTACCACTACCGGATCCGGGAGGACGGCACGTCGATCACCCAGCAGCGCGCCACCTGTGAGGACCTGCGGGACCGCTGGACGACCAAGCGGATGACGTGGGACGCCGCCCAACGGCACGGCGATCGGTCCGTGCTGCAGATGTTGCGGATGCGCGTCCTTCCCGGTGACCTGTGGCGCTACTTCGAGGTGATCCCGGAGACGTCCGAGGAGTGGTGGGACCTCCTGGTCGAGGGCGTCACCGCCTTCTGGGGCGAGCACGGGTCCCTCACCGACACCGGTCTGGCGCCGATCCACCGACTGTGCGGCTGGCTGGTCGAGCAGGATCGTCGCGAGGACGCCGTCGCACTGATGACCTGGTTCGCCGAGCACGGGCCGCCGGCGCCGCGGACCACCGGCGCGGACGGGGTGGTGCGCCTCGACATCCCCGCGACGGTCCTGGCCCCGGGATCGGTGGCTCCCGAGGCATTGCGGGTCCGCTGAGCCACTGCTGGGGTGGACCGACTGACAGGCGTGGGCTCGCCTGCCAGACTCGGACCCATGGCACGGGTGATCGTGGTCGGGGCCGGCGTGGTGGGACTGAGTTGCGCCGTGCGCCTGCTCGAGCGCGGCCACGAGGTCAGTGTGCTGGCGCGCGACCTTCCGGCCGAGACCACCTCCGCGGTGGCGGCGGCGATCTGGTACCCCTACCGCGCCTACCCCTTCGAGCGTGTCACCGCCTGGGCCGCCACGACGTACGGCGAGCTCGCGCGCCTGGCCGACGACGACGCGACCGGGATCCTGCTGCGTCGCGGCACCGAGGTCTTCCGTTCCCCCGCGGCGAAGCCCTGGTGGGCCTCCGCCGTCCCCGACCTCGCACCGGCCCACCACGTCCCCGAGCCGTACGCCGCGGGGTGGTCGTTCGTCTCGCCCGTGGTGGAGATGCCGGTCTACCTGGCGTGGTTGCGGGCTCGGGTCGAGGGCCTGGGCGGGACCCTGACCCGGCTCGCGCTGTCGGGGCTGCCTGACCAGGCCGAGGTCGTGGTCAACGCGGCCGGACTGGGCGCGCGGCTCTTCGCCGCCGACGGCTCGGTGCTGCCGGTGCGTGGTCAGGTCGCGGTGCTCGAGCAGGTCGGGCTCGAGCGCTGGTGGCTCGACGAGACCGGACCGACGTACGTCATCCCGCGACGCGACGACATCATCGTCGGCGGCTCGGACGAGGAAGGTTCCTGGGACCGCAGCGTCGACGAGGCGCAGGGCAAGGAGATCCTGGCCCGCGCGATCGCACTCGTGCCCGCGCTGCGCGGCGCGCGCGTCCTGCGCCACAAGGTCGGGCTGCGTCCTGCGCGTCCGGCCGTCCGGCTCGAGGTCGAGACCGGGCCGAGCGGGAGCCGGATCGTGCACTGCTACGGCCACGGCGGAGCGCGGAGCTGGTCGGGCCGGCCTGAGCCCGGTCAGCGGTCGCCCGGGCCCCGTCCGTTCGCCTGTCCGTTCGCCGGTCCGTCTCCCCGACCGTCCCCAGGGCCGCCCAAGCCGCCACCCCTGCCGCCGCCGCCGGCCGCGGTGCGGGTGTCGATGGCGACCGAGAGGCTGACGCCCAGCCCGTCCTCGATCTCGCCCGACATCGAACCGAGCTGGTGCTCGACACCGTCGCTGAAGATGCCGTCGGTCTCCAGGGACAGTTGTGCGAGGTTGCTCGCCGAGGCGGGGTAGGACGCCAGGGCGTAGACCTCGTCGCAGATATCCTTCGGGAACGCCAGCTGCGAGGTCGCGATCGCGGCACTCGCGTCGGTGATCGAGTCGACGTCGGGGTACACCTCGAAGTGCACGTGCGGCCACCGTCCCGCGTAGCACCCGGGGAAGACCGTCGTGAACCTCACCTGCCCGCGCTTGTCGGCCACCTGCACCCCGCGCAGGAAGTTCTCCTCGGTGACCCCCTCGGAGTACATCGAGTAGCGGCCCTCCGCGTCGCAGTGCCAGACGTAGGCCGCCGCCCCGGCGAACGCGGCACCGTCGTTCGCGAGGTCCTTGATGTTCATCGTCAGGGTCATCGGGGTGCCGGGGGCGGTCGCGGTGCTGCTCCCGAAGCTGGTCGTGATGTCGCTGCGGACGACGCCGCTCTGTTCCAGGACGTCGGGACCGTTCGAACCGTCGCCGGGGTAGGGCCCGGCGGTCTCCTCGGGGATCTCGCCGTTCGCCGTCGTGCCGATGCCAGTGCCGGTGCCGGTCGCTGTCGCGGTGCCGGCGCTGGAGGAGCCGCAGGCAGCCAGGGCCGCCCCGGCCCCGATCCCCACGGCGCCGAGTCCCAGGGCACGCAGGAGGCGGCGTCGGCCCATCATCGTCTCGAGGTCGAACTGCAGCCCTTGGTCGACCACGGGCTCGTCGGGCTTGGCGAGCGGTCGACCCTCGAAGGTCTCCGCCGGGAGTGCGCGTCGTGTCATGGGACCAGCCAAGCGACGGGTCCTGTGGCCTCGCTGTGCCGGCGCTGTCGCGCGACCACGGGACGTTCAGCCGGCCAGGGGCTCGACCGCCACGACGGCGTCGAGGTTGAGCGGGCCGTAGATGTGGGGGAACGGTTCGGGCGAGTCCGGGACCGGGTCCTCACACCAGGGCGAGGTCAGCAGATCGGTCTCGATGTGCAGCAGGAGAAGCTCGGGTACGTCGGCGTAGAAGCGTTCACGCACGCCCGTGACCTGATGCGCATGGGCGCCGTGGACGAACCCCACCTGAGCCAGGCTGAGACCGCGAGTCGAGACGGTGTACTCGCCGCGGCGGCGCGCCTCGGCCCAGTCCTCGGGCAGTGCCAGGTGGAACAGCAGCATCAGAAGAGCCGGTCCTCCGGGTTGTCCATCCCGCGCAGGGCGTCGTAGTCGACCACCGCGCACGCGATCCCGCGGTCGGTCGCCAGCACCCTTGCCTGCGGCTTGATCTCCTGGGCGGCGAAGATGCCGCGCACGGGACGCAGTTGCGGGTCGCGGTTGAGCAGCTCGAGGTAGCGGGTGAGCTGTTCGACGCCGTCGATGTCCCCGCGGCGCTTGACCTCCACGGCTACGGACGCTCCGGCGGCGTCGCGGCACATCAGGTCGACGGGACCGATCGCGGTCGGGAACTCCCGGCGTACCAGGGTGAGCCCGTCGGCCAGGGTCGCGGGATGCTCGGCGAGCAGTTCCTGGAGGTGTTTCTCCACGCCGTCCTTCTGCAGCCCGGGGTCGACGCCGAGGTCGTGGCTGGAGTCGCTGTGGATCTCGGTGATGAGGATCCGCAGGGTGTCCCCGTCGGGCCCGTCCTTGCCGTGCACGAGCCACTCGACGTGGCCTTCGTCGGTCAATCCCTCACGCAGCTTGGCCGGAGGCGACATCCAGTTGAGCGGCTTGTAGGAGCCGCCGTCGGAGTGCACGAGCACCGAGCCGTCGTTCTTCACCATGATGAGGCGGGTGGCCAGCGGGAGATGGGCGGTGAGCCGTCCTGCGTAGTCGATCTGGCAGGTGGCGATGACGAGACGCACGCCCGGCACGGTACCCGAGGCCTCGTCAAGGTGCGCATCCGGTGGCCGTTGTCACAGGGGTCGAGGTCTGTTACTGGCCGGTAGCTCTCTGTCATCATCGGGCGCATGTCTGCGATCCATGACCTGCTGGTACTGCCCTACCTGAACCACGCCGTCCGCATGTACGAGGCCGAGTACGCCTCGCGTGACGACATCGACGCCGCGATGCGTTTCGGCTGCGGCTACCCGGCGGGCCCGCTTGCCGTGATCGACCAGCTCGGCGTCGAGTCCGTCCGCGACGCGCTCGCCGCGCGGTACGCCGAGACGAACGACTCGTTGCACCGGCCGGCCGGCCTGCTCGACCGCATGGTCGCCGAGGGGCGCACCGGCGTCGCTGCCGGGCGCGGCTTCTACACCTACGCCGATGGTGCCCCGGTCGCCGACGACGAGTCCCCGAACGCCGACGCGGCGCCCCAGCTGCGTCACGAGATCCGCACCGTGGGTGTGGTCGGTACCGGCACGATGGCCAGCGGCATCGTCGAGGTCTTCGCCAAGGCCGGGTACGACGTGGTCTACGTCGGCCGCGGGGACGACAAGGTCGCCGGCGTCCGGACCGCGATCGAGCGTTCGCTGGACCGCGCCATCGAGAAGGGCAAGCTCGACGAGGCCACCAAGGCCGCCGTCCTCGGCCGCCTGACCGGTGCCACCACGCGCGAGGCCCTCGCCGGCGTCGACATCGTCGTCGAGGCGATCGCGGAGGACCTGGCGCTGAAGCACCAGCTCTTCGCCGACCTGGACCGGATCTGCAAGCCGGGCGCGATCCTGGCCACCACCACCTCGTCGCTGCCGATCACCGAGCTGGCCAAGGCCACCTCGCGTCCGGCCGACGTCATCGGGATGCACTTCTTCAACCCGGCCCCGGTGATGAAGCTCGTCGAGGTGGTCACCACCACTCTCACCGCGCCCGAGGTGGACGAGACCACGAAGGCCCTGTGCGCCAAGGTCGGCAAGGTCGCGGTGTCCTGCGGTGACCGGTCCGGCTTCATCGTGAACTGCCTGCTCTTCCCCTACCTCAACGACGCCGTGAAGCTGGCCGAGGCCGGTACGCCGCTGGCCGAGATCGACGCCGAGATCAAGGAGACCGCGAAGTTCCCGATGGGTCCCTTCCAGCTCCTCGACGTGGTCGGGAACGACGTCTCGCTGGCGATCCAGAAGGAGCTCTTCCACGAGTTCGGTGAGCCAGGCTTCGCTCCTGCCGCCACGCTCGAGCAGAAGGTCGCCGACGGCCACCTCGGTCGCAAGACCAAGCAGGGCTTCCACGACTACCGCTGAACGCCGCTGAGCGCCCTGCCCCGTCCGTGGGGCAGGGCGCTTCTGCGTTGCGTTCCCCTCCCGGTGGTTGAGGAGCCGCCTCGCTCCGGTGGGTGAGGAGGGCGAGTCCCCACCGGTGGTTGAGGAGGGCGAGGAACGAGCCCGTCTCGAAACCGCCCCGCTCCGGACCTGGTTTCGAGACGCTCGCCTCGTGGTTCCTGAGGTGCGAGCGCAGCGAGCCTCGAAGGGCACTCCTCAACCAGCGACATCCGGTGGTTGAGGAGTTGCGTCCCTCCGGTGGTTGAGGAGCCGCGAGCGGAGCGAGCGGCGTCTCGAAACCATCCCCGCTGACACACCTGGGGACAGAACCTGGATTCTACGGATCCCCAACCCTGCTTGACGATTCGCTGTTCACAACCCACCAGGAAATGTCGGAGGGCGCTGGTTGAGTGGACCCATGCCCGGCACACCGACACACCAGCGCACCCACCCCCGGTGGGCCTTCGCCGGGCGCCTGCCCGAGGTCCTCGCCGAAACCGCCGACGCACCGCATTCGACCTTGAGCACCGATGCGTTGGCCGAGACCCTCGCCGACCTCGTCCGTGGCATCGCCGGCCTCCACGCACGGTTCCTCGAAGAACTCGCCGAGGCCGACCGCCGCGACCTCCCCACCCACCTCGGCGCCACCTCCACCGCCGCCATGCTCCGCGGGCTCGGCTTCACCGCCCGCGAAGCCACCCGCCACGCACGCCTCGCAACGGCCCTGGTCGACCACCCCCACACCCATCGGGCCCTCGCCCACGGGGACATCACCCTCGATCAAGCCGACGCCATCATCACCTCCGTCGCCGCACTCCCAGCCTCGGTCGGCGCAGAGCAGCGGGCGACTGCGGAGAAGCACCTGCTCACCGAGGCGCAGGTGCACGACGCCGCGGCGTTGAAGGTCCTCGGGAAACATCTGCATCACGTGATCGACCCCGACCAGGCCGATGCACGGCTGGCCGCCGACCTGGAGCGCGAAGAACGACGTGCCCGCCGCCGCACAACCTTGAGGATCTGGGACGAAGGCGCCGGAACGCACGGCATCTCAGGCCGGATCCCCAGCCTCGCCGCGCACATGCTCGACACCGCGTTGCAAGCGTTCCTCAACCCAGCAGCACCCGACCCGATCGCGCGAGAGATTCCGGTCGACAACCACGACGCGGCTGACAGCGACGGCGACGGGGACGGCGACGGCGACGGCGACAACAGAGGAGAGTCAGCAGCCGCAGAGCCGGTCCTGCGCAAGCGCGACTACCCCGAACTCCTCGGCGAAGCGTTCGTACGCCTGATCGAGACGCTCGACCCAGCGACTTTGCCGAGGACCGGCGGGATCAACGCCCACGTCATCGTCACGATGCCCCTGGAGACCCTGCAAAACGGGCTGCAGAGCGCTGGGCTGCTGGGCTCCACCCACCGGCTCTCACCCGGCGAAGCCCGACGCCTCGCCTGTGCCGCCGGAGTCATCCCCGCGGTGCTGGGCGGACAGAGCGAAGTCCTCGACCTCGGCCGTCAACGGCGCCTGCACACCCCCGCTCAGCGGCTGGCACTCGCCGTGGAACAGGGCGGCACCTGCGGCATCGACCAATGCCACCGCCCCTCCCACTGGGCCGACGCCCACCACCTCGACCCCTGGGGCGGAGGCGGCGGGACCAGTACCCGTGACGGCGTACTCCTCTGCCCCCGGCATCACACGCTCGCCCACAGCGGCAAACACCACCTGATCAAACAAGGCACCGGAAGCTTCCGACTCATCCGACGTCAATAGGCAACACACACGAGGTGGTTTCGAGACACTCACTCCGCGGTTCCTGAGGAGCGAGCGAAGCCAGCGTCTCGAAGGGCCCTCCTCAACCACCGCATGCACTGGTGGTTGAGGAGGGCGAGGAACGAGCCCGTCTCGAAACCACCCCGTGAGCGAGGCCTGCACGTGGTGACGAGCCTCGAAGGGCGCTCCTCAACCACCGGTGACGGCTCGCTCCTCGGTCAACCGCGGAAACGGGGGACGTGCCATCATGCGAAGCATGACTGACGTCGCGCAGAGCAGCCCCCGTGAGTTCACCACCGTCGGCGTGATCGGCCTGGGCACCATGGGTGCCGGCATCGCGGAGATCTTTGCCCGCAACGGGTTCACCGTCGTCGGGGTGGAGGTCTCGGACGCGAGCCTGGAGCGAGGGCGTCAGCACATCGCAAGTTCGACCGGTCGCGCGGTGGCGCGCGGCAAGCTGACCGAGCAGGAACAGGCCGAACTCGTGGGCCGGATCCACTTCACCACCGACCTTGCCGCGGTGAAGGACTGCCAGCTGGTCGTCGAGGCGGTCGTGGAGAAGCTGGAGATCAAGCAGGGGGTGATCCGGGAGGTCGACACCGTCGTGAGCGACCGGGCGATCATCGCGACCAACACCTCGTCCCTGTCGGTCACCGAGATCTCCACCGCGACCGCCCACCCCGGCCGCGTGGTGGGCATCCACTTCTTCAACCCGGCTCCGGTGCAGCGACTCGTGGAGGTCGTCCGGACCGTGGTCACCGAGCCCGACGTCCTGGCTGACGTGACCGCGCTGCTGGAACGGCTCGGCAAGACGCCGGTCGTGTGCGGAGACAAGGCCGGGTTCATCGCGAACACCCTGCTCTTCGGTTACCTGAACCACGCGGTGTCCATGTTCGAGGGCAAGTACGCCACTCGGGAGGACATCGACGCGGCCATGCGCCTCGGCTGCGGTTACCCGATGGGCCCGCTCGCGCTGCTCGATCTGATCGGGCTGGACACGGCGTACGAGATCCTGGACACCATGTACAAGCAGGGCCGGGACCGCCTGCACGCGCCGGCCCCGATCCTGAAGCAGATGGTGACCGCCGGGCTGTTGGGTCGCAAGACGGGCAAGGGGTTCTACACCTACGAAGGCCCGGACTCCAACGCCGTCGTCGCTGACCACCTGACTCCGGCGGCCGACTCTGCTGCGCAGATCCGCCGCCCCCTCGAACTGGTGGGCGTCGTCGGCACCGGCACGATGGCCAGCGGCATCGTGGAGGTCTTCGCCAAGGCCGGGTACGACGTGCTGGTCGTCGGCCGGACCCAGGAGAAGGCCGACGGTGTCCGCTCTACTGTCGAGCGGTCGCTGGACCGAGCGATCCAGCGCGGCAAGCTCGACGTGTCCGCCAAGGCCCCGGTGCTCGAGCGCATCCGGGTCTCGACCTCGCTGGACGACCTCGCGGCGGTCGATCTCGTGGTGGAGGCCATCGCGGAGGACCTCGCCGTGAAGACGACCCTCTTCGAGAACCTCGACGAGATCTGCAAGCCCGGCGCGATCCTGGCGACGACGACCTCGAGCCTGCCGATCATCGCCCTGGCCAAGGTGACCTCGCGGCCGCAGGACGTCGTGGGCATGCACTTCTTCAACCCGGCGCCGGTGATGCGCCTCGTCGAGGTGGTCTCCACCGTGGCGACCGCCGAGGACGTCGCCGAGACGGTCCGTGCTCTGTGCACGAAGATCGGCAAGCACCCGGTCTCCTGCGGCGACCGTGCCGGATTCATCGTCAACGCGCTGCTGTTCCCGTACCTCAACGACGCGATCAAGATGCTCGAGGCGCACTACGCCACGGCCGACGACATCGACACGGCCATGAAGTTCGGCTGTGCCCTCCCGATGGGGCCGTTCGAACTCCTCGACGTCGTCGGCAACGACGTCTCCCTGGCGATCCAGCGGGAGTTGTACCTCGAGTTCCGCTGGTCACGTTTTGCGCGCGCACGCGCGCAAAACGTGACCAGTGGCGCGCAAAACGTGACCAGTCGGCGGAAAGACGTGACCAGTCGCGTGTAAAACGTGACCAGTCGGCGGGTCAGGTCTGGTCGTCGGCGAAGCGCATGCTGCTCCAGTGCTCCTCGCCCAGTCGACGCAGCGTCGCCAACGCTTCGCCGACGAGCACCTGGCCCACCACCATCTGGGCCAGCAGGCTCTCGCGATCGCCGTGGAGATAGGCGATCTCGCCCTGGCTCAGCGCGTCCGCTGCCGCCACGTGGGCCGGAGAGAGCACATGGTCGGGAGGCTGCCCGGTCAGGTCCGCGAGTCGCTGCAGCACGATCGCGAGATTCTCGCGATCGGGAGCCGAGGTGCGGACTCGGGTCCAGCCGGCTCCCGCGATGATCGCGTCCGCGGCGGCTCGGGCGTCCGCTCGCGCGGCTTCGGTGCCGGGCTCGGGAGGCGCCGGGGGAGGGGCGAGCGCGTCGGCCGCGGCGGCGAACACGTCGTGCACGCTGCCGCGAGGCGCGTCCAGTGCCGTCACGACAGCCTTGATCCGTGCGATCGGGAGGTCACCCACCTCGCGGAGCAGGCGGACAAGACGCAGTCGGTGCAGGTGGGAGTCGTCGTACTCGGTCAGCCGCGGCGTGATCTTCAGTCCGGGGTGGAGGATGCCCTCCCGGAGATAGAACTTCACCGTCGGCACCGACACCCCGCTCTGGTCGGCGAGCTCCGAGATCCTCATCCGCCCTCCGGTCGCTGGTCTGGAACGGCCTTGACGGCCTCCGTTGGATTCTGCCACTCTCTAGCTAGAAAGTAGCACTATCCAAGGAGTCGGCATGGCGCAGCAGAACCTTCCCGGGGCATACCGGGGCGTGGGGCGGACGGCGCCGTCCGGGGTCAACCCCGGGCAGGTGGTCGCCGAGGTCACGACCGAGGAGGCCGTGCTCTTCGTGATCGGGATGAGGATCAACCGGCTCCGCGACGTCCGTGGCTGGTGGGGCGCTTTCGTCGGGATGCCGCGGATGCTCAGGGAACTCCAGCAGCACCCGGAGGACGGGCTGCTCGCGGCGCACTCCTACTGGGCCGGGCGCGACTTCCTGGTCCTGCAGTACTGGGAGAGCGCCGAGAAGCTCGGGCGGTACGCCAAGGCGACGGATCGCGCGCACGCGCCGGCCTGGGCGGCGTTCAACAAGGCAGCCGCACGGCGCGGATCAGTCGGGCTCTTCCACGAGACGTACGTCGTGCCGCGCGACCAGATCGAGACCCGGTACGCCAACATGCCGGCCTTCGGCCTGGCGAAGGCGCACGGGCATGCCGACCGGTTCGAGCACCGGCGTCGTCACGCCACCCAGAACACCGCGGAGCGGCGACTCGAGGTGACCGAGCCGGCGTAATCAGGCCCGATCGCCCTCTCAGGCGACGGGGATGCGCGTCGCTGCGGGGCGCAGCAGGTAGGCGCCCAGCAGGAAACACACCGCACCGAGGAAGGTGCCGGTGTTGACCAACGTGACGCTGACCAGATCGCCGTCCGGGAGGGTGAGAGCGCCGACGGCAGAGAGGCCGAAGAAGATCGACCCGAGGTAGTTCAGCGCGGCCACCCACCACTCGTCGCTCCCGGTGCGCCAGGCCCACCAGCCGGCGCAGACCGCCATCCACGCCAGATGACTGGCCAGCAGGAACGCGATCGACCCGAAGGCGTCGGGGGCCCACACGAGCCTGTTCTCCTGGGGCACGCTCAGGTCGGCCTGGAGTGCCTCGAACGTGCTGATGTTGAACAGCACCGTGCCGGCCGCTTGCACGACGCACGCCAGCACGAGCAGCCCGGACGAGCCCACGGTCTGCACGAGTTGGCACAGCGCTGCCGAGGTGAACCACAGGGAGCCGACGAAGAACGTCGTCGCCACGAGGTGCGGGTCGGCCACCTGGGCGTACAGCGGTAGCGACCCCAGCGCGAAGAGGAACGAGCCGACCATGAAGAGGACGGCCACCCACCAGCCGAGGTCGCGCGGCTCCCAGCCGACCGACCGACGCCACCGCATCGGCTCAGGTGTGGCTGAAACCCGAGCCCGGCGAAGTGAACGCCGGTGGGTACTCCTCGAGATGGGCCACGGCCTTGGCGAGCTCGTCCAGCAGCATGTCCGCCAGGTCTCGGCTGAAGCCCTCGCGGACGACGATACGGAGCACCGCCACGTCGGTGGCGTCGTCGGGCATGGTGTACGCGGGGACCTGCCACCCGCTCATCCGCAATTGGTCGGAGATGTGGAACGCCGTGTACGGCGCACTCGGATCGACGGTGAACGCCACCACCGGGATCGCGGTGCCATCGCTGACGATCTCGAACGGCTTGATCGTCGCGATCCGGCTGGAGAGGTGGACGGCGATGTCGCGCAAGGTCTCCATGATCCGGGTGTAACCGGCCCGCCCCAGCCGGACGAAGTTGTAGTACTGCCCGACGATCTGGTTGCCGGGCCGAGAGAAGTTCAGGGTGAAGGTCGGCATGTCGCCGCCCAGGTAGTTGACGTGGAAGACCAGGTCCTCGGGGAGATCCTCCGACGAGCGCCACACCACGAAGCCGATGCCGGGGTAGGTGAGCCCGTACTTGTGGCCCGACACGTTGATGCTCTTGACCTGGGGAAGCCGGAAGTCCCACTCCAGTTTCGGGTGCAGGAAGGGCGCCACGAAGCCGCCACTCGCCGCGTCGACGTGCAGAGGGACGTCGAGGCCGTGCTCGGCGTTGAAGGCGACCACGCGGTCGTGGATCTCCTTGATGGGTTCGAACTCGCCGGTGTAGGTCGTGCCCAGGATCGGGATCACCCCGATGGTGTTCTCGTCGACACGTTGGAGCACCTCGTCCGAGTCGACGACGTACTGGCCGTGGTGGACCGGGACGTAGCGCGGCTCGACGTCCCAGTAGCGGCAGAACTTCTCCCACACCACCTGGACGTTGGAGCCCAGCACCATGTTGGGTCGGTCGGTCGGCAGTCCCGCCGCTTCGCGGCGGGCTCGCCACCGCCATTTCATCGCCAGCCCGCCGAGCATGACGGCCTCGCTGGAACCGATCGTGGAGACCCCCACGGCGTCGCCCTGGGTCGGGGCGTGGAAGAGATCGGCGACGATGTTGACGCAGCGCCGCTCGATCTCCGCGGTCTGCGGGTATTCGTCCTTGTCGATCATGTTCTTGTCGAACGTCTCGGCCATGAGCCGCTCGGCCTCGGGGTCCATCCATGTGGTCACGAAGGTGGCGAGGTTGAGCCGGGAGCTCCCGTCCAGGAGCAGTTCGTCGTGGATCATCCGGTATGTGGCCTCGGGGGAGGTCTCGGCCTCCGGCAGTCGGTTCTTGGGGACCGGCTCCATGCTCATCCGGCCCGCGTAGGCCGGTGCGTACAGGTCGGGGTCGGACTCGTGGCGGTGGACCATCGGATGCCTCTCCTGCGTCAGGTCGGACCTCTCGAACGTAGACCCGCAGACCTCTCCCCGGACAGGGCCCGATTCGGGTGCGGTCAGAGTCAGGACGGAGGTCCCTGACCCTCCTGATCCTCGGGCCGCCAGGGGGTCAGCCACGGGGTGGGCTCCATGCCCTCCCGACCCGCGACGAGGGCATACATCGTGGCGCCGTCGACCCCCTCCCGGATGATGTCGGCGTGCCCGGCATGCCGGGCCAGTTCCTCGATCAGGTGCAGCCACACCCATCGCATCGACCAGGCCGTGACGTCCGGAGGGTTCCAGGGCGCCGGGCTCACTGGGTATTCCGCGTCCAGGTCCAGCGTGTCGACCGCCTCGAGGACCGCCGCGCTCACCTCGTCGAAGGCGGCGTACACCTCCTCCCAGGTGTCGGACTCCAGCCAGCGCAACCCTTCCTCCCGTTCGGCGACCCGCTCTGCGAAGGGGCGGTCGTCGGTGGGGAGGGCCGGCGCCGCCAGAGCTCCGGCCAGCCAGGAACGCTGGACGTGGGTGGCGTGCTTGACCAGGGCGCCGACACTCAACGCGCTGGCGGTCGGCGTCAGCCCGGCCTGGTCGTCGGTGAGCCCGAAGCTCACGGCGCGGAACGCATCCTGCTGCTGGGCGAGGTAGCCGTGTAGGGCGGAGCGCTCGTCCGTGGCGGGGGGAACGTGGAATGGCATGAGTGTCCTCTCGTGAGCTCGGTGGTGCTGGTGGGGGCCGTTCTCTGGATCCTGCTCCCGCGCACCGACAGAATCGAGGACGTGTCCCCAGGTCTGGTCCAGTCGCGTTCGTGGGCGTCCGTGCGCCGCAGCCCGATCCGCGGTTCCGTAGTCGCGCTGGTGATCGGGCTGCTGCTGACTCTCGTGCCCACGTCGACGAACGCGACGGACTCACCTGCTCCACCCGTGCTTCCACCCGCAGGACGATTCGACTACCAGTTGGGCGGCGTCCGGCCGCTGCCCGACGACGTCACCGTGGTGGTCCGGGACCGCCGCGCGGAACCGTCCGGGCGCTACGACATCTGCTATGTCAACGGGTTCCAGACCCAGCCCGACGAGCGACGCTTCTGGCGGGACACCCCGCGACGCTGGGCGCTGGTGCTGAAACGGGACGGGCGCCCGGAGACCGACGAGGCATGGGGCGAGTGGTTGCTCGACCTGCGGACGCCGGCGCGGCGTACCCGACTGGCACGGATCGTCGGCCGCTGGGTCGAGGGCTGTGCCGACGCCGGGTTCGACGCGGTGGAGTTCGACAACCTGGACTCGTTCTCGCGCAGTCGGGGGCTCCTCAAGCCCCGGCACAATCGAGCGTTCGCCCGCCTGCTCACCGCGCGGACCCATGCGGAAGGGCTGGCGGCCGCCCAGAAGAACTGGGTGGAGCTTGGTCCGGCCGGCCCCGACCTCGGGTTCGACTTCGCCATCGCCGAGGACTGCGGGCGATGGCAGGAGTGCGGCGGCTACCGCGCGGTCTACGGGCGGGTGTTGGACGTGGAGTACACCGCACGGGGGTTCCGCAGGGCCTGCCGTGGCGAGAACGACGGCTTCTCGGTCGTCCGCCGCGACCTGGCGCTCGCCCCGGACGGTCTGCGCCGCTGGTGCTGAAACCGGTGACCGGGCCGTCAGGAAGAATGGCCTGCATGGCGACGATCCGTGGCACCTCGATCCTCCCGGCACGACGCGAGCCGCTGAGGCTGCACACCGCGGACGGCCTCGAACTGGTCGGTGAGCTCGCGCTGCCGCTCGACCGCGATCCGGTAGCCACGATCATCTGCCTGCACCCGCTGCCCACCCACGGCGGCATGATGGACAGCCAGATCTTCCGCAAGGCCGCCGCCCGCCTGCCGGCGCTGGCCGGGATCGCCGTCCTGCGGTTCAACACTCGCGGAACCACCTCGGTGCAGGGCACCAGCCAGGGGAGCTTCGACCAGGGACGCGACGAGAAGTACGACGTGCACGCGGCGATCGAGTACGCGGAGTTCCACGACCTGCCGCACCGCTGGCTCGTGGGGTGGTCCTTCGGCACCGACCTGGCGCTGATGCACGGGCTGGACCCGGCCGTCGAGGGCGCGATCCTGCTCAGCCCGCCCCTGCGGTTCAGCCGCCCCGAGCATCTGGCCGCGTGGGCGGAGGACGGACGGCCGCTGAAGCTCGTCGTGCCCGAGCACGACGACTACCTGCAGCCGCCGGAGGCGCGCGAGTGTTTCGCGGTCGTCCCCCAGGCCGAGATCGTGGCGGTTGAGGGTGCCAAGCATCTCTGGGTCGGTGACGCCGAGCGAGTGCTGGACGAGATCGTGGCCCGGGTCGCCCCCGACGTACCGCTGCCCTTGCCCCGTGACTGGGACGGGCCGATGGAGAAGGCCGACACCTCGGCCTACCGTGACCTGACGACGTCGGTCTTCAAGGACGTCCCGAGGTGACCTCCGGGCCGACCCGTGTCGCGCGGGAACCCGCCGACCTGCTCGCAGCGGCGCGGCTGCTGGCCGCCTTCAACGCCGAGTACGACGAACCGTCCCCACCGCCCGAGGAGCTGGCGCAGCGCCTGGCCGTGCTGGTGCGGGACCGCCACGTCGACGTGCTGCTCGCCACGGATCCCGACGGGGAGGCGGTCGGGGTCTCGGTGGTCCGGCTCCAACCCTCCCTCTGGACGACGGCCTCGGAGATGTATCTCGCCGAGCTCTACGTCGTCCCGCAGCGCCGCGGTCAGGGCTTCGGGCGGCTGCTCATCACCGAGGCACTGGACCGCGCCCGCGCCGAGGGTGCGGACTACGCCCTCGTGGTCACCAGCGAGGAGGACGTCCAGGCGCAGCGGCTCTACGAGGCGGCGGGGTTCCGCCGTACCGAAGGTGAGGGCGGACCGGTCATGCTCGCCTACGAACGCGAGCTCTGAGAGGCGCTGGTCTGAACGGCCCGGGAACGGCAGGACGCCCCCGGTGCTGAGCACCGGAGGCGTCCGCAACCGTGGGGGGACTCAGTCCTCCTGCGCCGGAGCCGGCTCGGCGAAGTCGGCGACCACGTCGCGCAGGGCGCCGAGCTGGGCGACGATCGCGTCGCGCCGCTTGGTGAGCTGGTCGACCTCGTCGTGCAGCGCCGCGAGCTGACGCTCGGCCTCGGCGTGCCCGGCGGTCACGAAGCCCTCGGCCTGCACCTGCGCGGACGCGACGATCTGCTCGGCCTCGCGACGGGCGCGGGTGAGCATCCGGTCCGCCTCCTCGCTGGCCTGCGCGCGCATCGCGGCGGAGTTCTGGATGGACTCGCGAGCCCGCTCCTCGGCGGCGTTCGCCCGGCTCTCGGCCTCCGCGAGGAGGGCCTGCGACTCCGCGAGCGCGTTGCTGTGGTGCTCCGCCGCCTCACGGGTGAGGCGCTCCTTCTCCACCGCCAGGCTCCGCCGGGTCTCGGCGGACTCGCGCTCGGCCTCGGCCAGGGCCTGCTCGGCCTCGCGGCGTGCCGAGGTCAGCAGGCCGGTGGCCTCCTGCTCGGCGGCAAGGCGGCGCTGCGAGGCCTCGCGCTCGGCTGCGGCCAGCAGGTCGGACGCCTCGGCGGTCGCCAACGCGCGGCTGCGCTCGATCTCGCCCATGGCCGAGGTCCGGGCCTCGTCCAGCTCGGTGAGCTGGACCATCCGCATGTCCTCGGCGTCACGGGCGGCCTGACCCTTGAGGGCCGCAGCCTCGGCGTTGGCGCGCCGGACGATCTCGTCGGCCTGCACCCGAGCGGCGCTGAGCACCTCGGCGGCCTGCTCCTCCGCCAGCCGCAGCATCTCGCTGGCGCGGCCGCCCAGAGCGGCGTACGTCGGCGCGGCCGGCTCCGCGGGGCGGGACCGCAGGTCGGCGAGGTCGGCCTGAGCCTGCTGGAGCTGGGCGGCCAGATCGTTGCGCTCGGTCATCAGCGCGTTGATCTTGCGGTCGACCATGGTGGTCTCGTAGCCGCGTCGGGCGACGGGGAAGGTGGGCCGGGACGCGGGCGGCAGGGTCCGCGTCGCCTGGCCGCTCTGAGGAGCGGGCGCGGCCTGCCCGTCAGTGTCGTCGAAGATGGACAGTCCGGGGCCGTCGGTCATGCGCTTCCCTACTTCGTGTGCGTCGGTGGAACGTGGGTCCAGTGTCACTGATCCGAACACGAAAAACGGGGCGCTCCAAGCGCGTGTTCGCGACGTGGAACGCCCCGTCTCCGTCGGGGGAGCCGGACGACCGTCCGGCGTACGGCCCGGGGATCGGGTCAGATGCCCCGGAACAGGTTGATCTTGTCGACGTGCTCGGCGCGCAGTTCCTCGTTGAGGACGCCGAGGCCCTCCTCGGGGGCCAGGCAGAGGACGCCGACCTTGCCCTGGTGCTTGTTGTGGTGCACGTCCAGGGTGGCCTGGCCGGTCTCCTCCAGCGTGTACGACTTCGACAGGGTCGGGTGGATCATGCCCTTGGCGATGAGGCGGTTGGCCTCCCACGACTCGCGGTAGTTGGCGAAGTGGCTGGAGATGATCCGCTTGAGGTTCATCCACAGGTAGCGGTTGTCGTACTCGTGCATGTAGCCCGAGGTGGACGCGCAGGTGGTGATGGTGCCGCCCTTGCGGGTGACGAAGACGCTGGCACCGAAGGTCTCGCGGCCCGGGTGCTCGAAGACGATGTCGATGTCCTCGCCGCCGGTGAGCTCGCGGATCTTGGCGCCGAACCGCTTCCACTCACGCGGGTCCTGGGTGTGCTCGTCCTTCCAGAACTTGTAGCCCTCCTCCGAGCGGTTGATGATCAGCTCGGCGCCCATGTTGCGGGCGATCTGGGCCTTCTCCTCGTTGGAGACGACGCAGATCGGGGTGGCGCCGCCGTTGAGGGCGTACTGCGTGGCGAAGCCGCCGAGGCCGCCGGAGGCGCCCCAGATGAGGACGTTGTCGCCCTGCTTCATGTTGCCGCCGTTGGTCGAGACCAGCTGGCGGTAGGCGGTGCAGTTGACCAGGCCGGGGGAGGCCGCCTCCTCCCAGGTCAGGTGCTCGGGCTTCGGCATGAGCTGGTTCGCCTTGACCAGGGCCACCTCGGCCAGGCCGCCGAAGTTGGTCTCGAAGCCCCAGATGCGCTGCTCGGGGTCGAGCATGGTGTCGTTGTGGCCGTCGGGGCCCTCGAGCTCCACGCTCAGGCAGTGGGCCACCACGCGGTCGCCGGGCTTCCAGTTGTGCACGCCGACGCCGGTCGCCAGCACGACGCCGGAGAGGTCGGAGCCCACGATGTGGTAGGGCAGGTCGTGGCGCTTGGCGAGCGGGGAGATCCGGCCGTAGCGCTCCAGGAACCCGAAGGTGGAGACGGGCTCGAAGATCGAGGTCCACACCGTGTTGTAGTTGATGGCCGAGGCCATCACCGCGACGAGGGCCTCGCCGGGGCCGAGCTCGGGCAGCGGCACCTCGTCGAGGTGGAGGGACTTGCGGGGGTCCTTCTCCTTGCTGTCCATTCCCTCGAACATGCCCACCTCGTCCTTGTGGACGGTGACGGCTCGGTAGGACTCCGGCAACGCCAGCGCGGCGAAGTCGTCGGAGGAGGCGCCTGCCTGGATCGCTTCGAGGATGTGCTTCACGTGATCTCCTGGATCGGGTGAGTGGTCGGGAGAATCTACCCGCGAGTAACTACGTGCGTCATCGCCTTGTGACGTAGTTCCCACGATCGACCCTCACGGGTTGCGGTGTCGTTGCGGTGTCGCTGCGGTGTCGCTGGGTGGTCGTCGGTTTGTTGCTGGGGATCAGTGGGCGGCGTGCGGGTTCGGCTCGACGAGCTCGACGAGCACCCCGCCGGCGTCCTTGGGGTGCAGGAAGTTGATCCGGCTGTCGGAGGTGCCGCGCCGCGGGGCGTCGTAGAGGAGCCGTACGCCACGCTCGCGCAGGATGGACGAGACCTTCTCCACATCGGTGACGCGGTAGGCCAGCTGCTGCATGCCGGGGCCGCTGCGGTCCAGGAACTTCGCGATCGTGGACTGCTCGTTCAGCGGCGCGAGGAGCTGGATGCAGGAGCCGGAGTCGCCGACCCCGACCATCGCCTCACGGACGCCCTGCTCCTCGTTGGTCTCCTCGTGCAGCACCCGCATGCCGAAGGTGTCGCGGTAGAACGCGATCGCCTCGTCGAGGTCGGGGACGGCGATCCCGACGTGGTCGATCGCGGTGAACAGGTGCTCGGGGATGTCCAGGCTCATGCGCGACATCGTCGTACGGGAGGCCGGTGCGGGCCACCCTCTGTGACCTGTTCCTCACCGCCCAACTGACTCCCGACTCTCGCAGAAGCGACTGGCCAGTAGGTATCGTCCGAAGGTCTGCGCGCGTGTCACGCGCCAACTTCGTCTGCACAGCAGGAGGCAGTCTCATGACCACTCAGCCCACCGGAACCGTCATCGTCGCGGGGGCCCGCACCCCGATCGGCCGCCTCCTCGGAGGGCTGAAGACGCTGAGCGCCGCCGACCTGGGCGGGGTCGCCATCAAGGGAGCCGTGGAGAAGGCCGGCATCTCCGGCGACCAGGTCGACTACCTGATCATGGGTCAGGTCATCCTCGCCGGCGCCGGTCAGAACCCTGCGCGCGCCGCCGGCATCGCCGCGGGGCTGCCCTGGAGCCTGCCCTCGATCACGATCAACAAGGTCTGCCTGTCCGGTCTCAACGCGATCGCGATGGCCGACCAGATGATCCGCGCGGGCGAGGCCGAGATCGTCGTCGCGGGCGGCATGGAGTCGATGACCAACGCGCCGCACTTCCTGCCCAAGTCCCGCGAGGGCTTCAAGTTCGGCGACGTCAAGCTCGTCGACTCGATGGCCTACGACGCGCTGTACGACCAGGCGACCAAGCAGGCGATGGGCGGGCTCACCGAGCAGATCAACGCCGAGGGCGTGAAGCTGACCCGCGAGGAGCAGGACGCCTTCGCCGCGGCCTCGCACCAGAAGGCCGCCGAGGCCTGGAAGAACGGCGTCTTCGACGAGGAGGTCGTGCCCGTCACGATCCCGCAGCGCAAGGGCGACCCGATCGTCATCACCGCCGACGAGGGTGTGCGCGGCGACACCACCGCGGAGTCGCTGGGCAAGCTGCCTGCGGCGTTCGCCAAGGACGGCACCATCACCGCCGGCTCCGCCTCGCAGATCTCCGACGGCGCTTGCGCCGTCGTGGTGATGAGCAAGGCCAAGGCCGAGGAGCTCGGCCTGGAGTGGCTGGCCGAGATCGGTGCGCACGGGATGGTGGCCGGGCCGGACTCGAGCCTCCAGCTCCAGCCGGCCAACGCCACCGCGAAGGCGTGCCAGAAGGAGGGCATCGCCCCCACCGACCTCGACCTGGTCGAGTTCAACGAGGCGTTCGCTGCGGTCGGCATCGAGTCCACCCGAGCGCTGGGCCTCGACGAGAGCAAGGTCAACGTCAACGGCGGCGCGATCGCCCTGGGCCACCCGGTGGGCATGTCGGGTGCGCGCGTCGTGCTGCACCTCGCCCTTGAGCTCAAGCGCCGTGGTGGCGGCATCGGTGCTGCCGCGCTGTGCGGCGGCGGCGGTCAGGGTGACGCCCTGATCGTGCGCGTGCCCAAGGCCTGAGCCGCACCCGTCGACCGTCGTACGTCATGACCGCTGACAGCCGCCCTCGTCGCTCGAGGGCGGCTGTCGCCGTCCCGGACCTCGTCGCCGCCGCGCGGGCGGGCCAGCCGCGGGCGGTCGCGCGGCTGATCTCGCTGGTCGAGGACGAGTCCCCGCTGCTGCGCGAGGTGATGACCGCGCTCACCCCGCACCTCGGCGGCGCCCACGTCATCGGCATCACCGGAGCCCCCGGTGTGGGCAAGTCGACGTCCACCTCGGCGTTGATCTCGGTGCTGCGCGCGCGGGGCAAGCGCGTAGCCGTGCTGGCGGTGGACCCGTCCTCGCCCTTCTCCGGCGGGGCGCTGCTCGGGGACCGGGTCCGGATGGGGGAGCACGCCACCGACCCGGGGGTGTACATCCGGTCGATGGCTTCGCGCGGTCACCTCGGGGGACTCGCCTGGACGACGCCTCAGGCGCTGGCCGTCCTCGACGCCGCCGGCTTCGACGTCGTGCTGGTGGAGACCGTGGGCGTCGGCCAGAGCGAGGTCGAGATCGTGGGCGCGGCGGACACCACCGTGGTGCTGCTCGCGCCCGGGCTCGGCGACGGCATCCAGGCAGCCAAGGCCGGGATCCTGGAGATCGGCGACCTGTACGTCGTGAACAAGGCGGACCGCCCGGAGGCGCAGAACGTGCGCCGCGACCTGTTCCACATGCTCTCGCTCACCGAGCGTCGTGAGGGTGCCTGGAAACCCCCGGTGCTGGCCACCTCCGCCCAGAACGGCACCGGCGTCGAGGAGGTCGTCGACGCCCTGGAGTCGCACCTGGCCTGGGCGCGGGAGTCCGGCGCGCTCCACCGTCGCCGGGTGGCCCGGGCCCGCGGCGAAGTGGAGAGCCTGGCGCTCACAGCCTTGCGGCGGCGGTGGGGTGGCGTGAGCGACGGGGGGCGCCTGGACGCCCTCGCCGTCGAGGTGGTCGAACGCCGCCTCGACCCCTACGCGGCGGCGGATCTGCTGCTCGGCGACAGCGCTCGCGACTCAGCGCCCCCCGGCGGCGGCGACCGGACCTGACCGGAGTTCTCACAGCGGCCGCGGCCGTCGTGCGAGAAACGATTAACCCGGGCGCAACGGCTCCCGCAAAGAGCCGGAAACACGTCCGGCGGACCTTCTTCTCATGCGCTTCTCCCGACCGGGGGAGGTAGCACGGAGGAGGAACCCGTCCGATGACCACCACCGCACCACCACCTGAGGCACCCGAGAGCGCCACCGGTCTCGCGACCGCGCCCGGACCGACCCGCTCGCCCGGCCGCTGGATCGAGCACTGGGAGCCCGAGGACGCTGAGTTCTGGGAGACCCAGGGCCGCACCGTCGCCCGCCGGAACCTGGTGTTCTCGATCCTCGCCGAGCACCTCGGCTTCTCGGTCTGGCTGTTGTGGAGCGTCAGCGCCGCCCTGTTGGCCAAGGCCGGGTTCGCGTTCACGCCCCAGCAGCTGTTCTGGCTGGTCGCCGTCCCGAACCTGGTCGGGTCGATGCTGCGTCTGCCCTACACCTTCGCGGTGCCGCGCTTCGGCGGCCGCAACTGGACCGTGATCAGCGCCCTGCTGCTGGTGGTGCCCACGATCCTCTTCGCGGTCATCGTCCAGCGGCCGGAGACGCCGTACTGGGTCTTCGTGCTGGTCGCTGCGACCGCGGGAGTCGGCGGCGGCAACTTCGCCTCCTCGATGGCGAACATCAACTTCTTCTATCCCGTCGCCAAGAAGGGAGCCGCACTCGGACTCAACGCCGCCGGCGGCAACCTCGGCGTCGCGGTGATCCAGTTCTTCCTGCCGATCATCGTGGGCGCCGCCGGCGCCTTCGGCCTGGTGAAGGCCAGCGAGAGCGGCATCGTGCTGGAGCGTGGGGGCTACCTGTACGCCGCGCTCGCGGTCCTTGCGGCCGCCTGCGCCTTCTGGTTCATGGACAACCTGCGCACCGCGAGCTCCAGCCCGCGTGAGCAGCTCGCCGTCGTGCGGCACGGGCACACCTGGGTGATGTCGTTCCTCTACATCGGCACCTTCGGATCGTTCATCGGCTTCTCCGCGGCGATGCCGCTGCTGATCAAGCTGAACTTCTGGAACCAGCCCGTCCCCGAGGTCCCGGGCATCGGCGTGAACTTCGTCTACTACGCCTTCCTCGGTGCACTCGTGGGCTCGGTCGCCCGTCCCTTCGGCGGCTGGTTGGCGGACCGCCTCGGTGGCGCGAAGGTGACGCTGGCGACCTTCGCGGCGATGATCCTCGGCACCCTCGGGGTGCTGGTCACGCTGCTTCAGCTCACCCCGGTGCCGAAGCCGGACCCGAGCGCGCCGGCGCCCGACCCGGCCACCTTCGCCTACTCCGACGCCGTCCAGGCCGCGGTGGACCACAACTCCGCGCTCTTCCCCTGGTTCCTGGTTGCATTCCTCTTCGTCTTCGCGGCCAGCGGCATCGGCAACGGCTCGACCTACCGGATGATCCCGGCGATCTGGAAGCACAAGGCCTCCGCCGCGGGAGCCCCCGCAAGTCCCGAGCGGGCGGCCGCCGAGAGGCAGGCGACCAAGGAGGCCTCGGCCGTGATCGGCTTCGCCGGCGCGATCGGCGCCCTGGGCGGCTTCCTGATCCCGATCACCTTCGGCGCCCCGTGGGTGGGTGATCCCGTGGACGCGGTCCGCAGTGCCCTGCTGGCCTTCATCGCCTTCTACGCCGTGTGCCTGGTCGTCACCTGGGCCGTCTACGTGCGTCGTTCCGCGGCTCTGGGACGCGTGCACATCTGATGAGCGCGACCGACACCCACTGCCCCTACTGCGCGCTGCAGTGCGCCATGCGGCTGACGTCCACACCGGACGGCGCGGTGGAGGTGAACGGTCGGGACTTCCCGACCAACCGGGGAGGCCTGTGCCAGAAGGGCTGGACCTCGGCGGCGGTACTCACGGCCGAGGACCGCCTCACGACTCCGCTCCTACGCCGTGACGGCGCGTTGGTCCCGGTGACCTGGGACGAGGCGCTGGACGAGGTGACCATCCGGCTCCGATCCCTGGTCGACCGGCACGGGCCGGACACCGTCGGGGTCTTCGGAGGCGGTGGTCTCACCAATGAGAAGGCCTACCAGTTGGGCAAGTTCGCCCGGGTCGCACTGAGAACTCGTCACATCGACTACAACGGTCGGTTCTGCATGTCCGCAGCGGCGGCAGCGGGCAACCGCGCGTTCGGCGTCGACCGGGGGCTGCCGTTCCCGGTGACCGACCTCGACGAGTGTGAGGCGATCCTGTTGCTGGGCAGCAATGTCGCGGACACCATGCCTCCGTTCGTCCCGCACCTGGCCGCGGCCCGGCGTGCCGGCGGGCTCGTCGTGGTGGACCCGCGTGACAGCGCCACGGCGCGGCTGATCGGGGACGACGGCTCCGGAGGGCTGCACCTGCAGCCGCTTCCGGGCACCGACCAGGTCCTCCTGCTCGGCCTGCTGCACCTGCTGGTGGCCGAGGAGAAGACCGACGAGGCCTACCTCGCGGAGCGCACGACCGGGTGGGACGACGTACGACGCTCGGTCTCCACCTGGTGGCCGCAGCGCGTGGCCGCGGTCACCGGAGTCCCGGAACCCCTGCTGCGCAAGGCCGCAGCCCGGCTCGCAGCGGCCGCGCCGGTCCATGGCGGACGGGGGGCCGTGGTCCTCACCGGTCGCGGGGTCGAGCAGCACCGGGACGGCAGTGACACCGTCGCCGCCGCGATCAACCTCGCCCTGGCGCTCGGCCTGCCCGGGCGTCGCGGGTCGGGCTACGGCTGCCTGACCGGCCAGGGGAACGGCCAGGGTGGTCGTGAGCACGGACAGAAGTCCGACCAGCTCCCCGGCTACCGCAGCATCACCGACCCGGCGGCGCGCGCCCACGTGGCTGAGGTGTGGGGGGTGGAGCCCGATGAGCTCCCCGGTGCCGGCGTGCCCGCGGTGCAGTTGCTGCACAAGCTCGGCACCGACGTCACCGCCCTGCTCGTGCACGGCAGCAACCTCGTGGTCAGCGCTCCCGACGCCCGGGCGGTGACCGAACGACTGAGGAGCCTGGACCTGCTCGTGGTGTGCGACGTCGTGCTGAGCGAGACCGCCGCCCTGGCCGACGTCGTCCTGCCCGTCACCCAGTGGGCCGAGGAGGAGGGCACGATGACCAACCTGGAAGGGCGCGTTCTCCGGAGGCGGCGGGCCGTGCCCGCGCCGGCCGGAGTGCGCAGCGAACTGGAGATCTGGGCCGAGCTGGCCGACCGCCTCGGCAGCCCGGCCTCCTTCTCGACCGAGCCCGCCGAGGTGTTCGCCGAGCTCGCCCGTGCCTCGGCCGGCGGCGTCGCGGACTACTCCGGACTCAGCCATGCGCTCCTGGACGACGAGCGCACCCCTCGCCACTGGCCGGCGCCGCTCACAGCCGACGACCGCGGCCCCGGCTCCACCCCGCGGCTCTTCGCCGACAGGTTCGCCCACCCGGACGGACGCGCACGCCTGGTGCCCGTGGTTCCTCAGGGTCCCGCCGACGACCTGCGCCCCGAGGCGCCGCTCTACCTGATCACCGGGCGCGTGCTGGCGCAGTACCAGTCCGGTGCGCAGACCCGCCGGGTGCCGGAGCTGGTGCGTGCGGCGCCCGGCCCGTTCGTCGAGCTGCACCCGCGGCTCGCGGCGCGCCTGGGCCTCGATGACGGTGAGCCGGTCACCGTGACGTCCGCCCGCGGCAGCGCCACTGCGCCCGCCCGCATCACCCGCTCCATCCGGCCCGACACGGTCTTCATGCCTTTCCACTGGGCGGGACCCGGCTCGGCCAACGCCGTCACCAACGACGCCGCCGACCCCCACTGCGGGATGCCGGAGTTCAAGGTCACCGCGGTGACGGTGACCGCCGCACACCGGGAGATGACCAGCGCTGACAGGGAGATCGCATGAGCGACACTCGGCACATCGTCGTGATCGGGGCCGGCATGGTCGGGCACCGGTTCGTCGACGAGCTCGTCCGGCTCGACCGGGACGGACGCTGGTCGGTCACCGTGATCGGTGCCGAGGAGTACGAGCCCTACAACCGGATCCTGCTCACCGAGCTACTCGCGGGTCGAGCGGCGCTGCGGGGGCTGAGCCTGGGGCGGCTGCCGGAGCGGGTCGACCTCCGGACCGGCGTCGCCGCGGTCGCGATCGACCGTGAGCAGCGGCAGGTGCTCCTCGACGACGGCGACCGGCTCCCGTACGACCGCGTGGTGCTCGCCACCGGGGCACGCCCGTTCGTGCCACCGATCGCGGGACTGCAGGACCGGATCCCGCAGCACGTGCACGTGGTGCGCAACCTCGACGACACCCGGGCGGTCGGCGCACGGGCCGCCAACGCCCGCCATGCCGTCGTCCTCGGCGGTGGTGTGCTGGGGCTGGAGGCGGCCGCCGGCCTGGCGAGCCGCGGGGTCGGCGTCACCGTGGTGCAGAACGAGCCACAGCTGATGCCCGGCCAGCTGGAATCCGCTCCGGCGGCGATCCTGGCGGCGGCCCTCGACGATCGCGGCGTACGGGTGTGCCTCGGGGTCTCGGTGGCCGAGGTGATCGCGGCCTACGACGAACTGGTCGCGGTCCGGCTCACCGACGGGACCGTGATGGCGGCCGACCTGATGCTGGTCTCGTGCGGGGTCAGACCGGACATCGCCCTGGCGAGTGCGGCCGGGCTCCCGGTACGCCGCGGCGTCGTCGTCGATGCCGACCTGACCTCGCCCGACGACGAACGCGTGCACGCCATCGGTGACTGCGCCGAAGGCCCGGACGGGGTGACCGGCCTGGTCGCCCCGGGCTGGGCCCAGGCCGAGCGACTGGCCCGACGTCTCTGCGGAGTGAGCCCGGTCGAGCAGCGGCAGGACCCCCACGACAGCAGTCGCCCCGACATCCGGCTCAAGGCCGGAGACCTTGACCTGTCTGCGTTGGGCGTGACGGCGTCGGCGGCCGACCCCGGCGACCGGGTGCTCACCGTCGACGATCCCGTCGGTCGGCGTCATCTCACCCTGGTGGTCCGGGGTGACCGTCTGGTCGGCGCCTCGGTGCTCGGTGCTCCCGAAGCGGCTGCGGAGCTCTCGGTGATGCTCGACCGGCAGACCCCGGTCCCTATGGATCCGCTGGCGCTGCTCACCCCCGAGCGGCGTACGTCCCAGTCGTCCCCGGTCCGGATGCCGGGCAGTACGACGGTCTGCCGCTGCAACAACATCACCAAGAAGCAGATCGTGGACGCCTGGGAAGCCGGAGCCGACACCGTCGAGAAGGTGGCCGGGACGACGCGGGCCACCACCGGCTGCGGCGGCTGCCGAGACGTGGTCTGCGGTCTCGTGGACTGGCTCAATGCCAGCGACCCCGCACCCCTGCCGGGGCGAACCGCAGCCGAGTCCACCGAGCAACTCTTAGCACGCCCGTAACACGGCGTCCCTCGACCGAAACCTCCGAAGGACAAGGTGATCCTCATGCCCGCAACCCCCACGTCTGCCTCGCGACTCGTCGTCGTCGGCGCCGGCATGGTCGCCCACCGCCTGGTCGAGGCGCTCCTGGCGCGTGACACCGCGGGCGCGTGGACCGTCGACGTGATCGGGGAGGAGTCTCAGGCGCCGTATGACCGGGTCGCGCTGACGTCGTTCTTCTCCGGGACGACCCCCGACGACCTGCTCCTGGGAGACCCGACGCTCTGGCAGCGGCCCGAGGTCCGGCTGCACCGGGGCACCCGGGCGACCTCGGTGGATCCGTCCACGCGCACGGTGACGGCACGCGGCGCCGACGGCGCCGCGGTGGTGCTCGGCTACGACGCGCTGGTCCTGGCGACGGGATCGTCGGCCTTCATCCCGCCGGTGCCGGGCAGCGACCTTCCCGGCGTCTTCCCGTACCGCACCCTCGACGACGTCGAGGCGATGCGGACCTGGGTGGCCAGGGCCGACCGCCCCCTGCGCGGAGCGGTCGTCGGCGGCGGGCTCCTTGGCCTCGAGGCCGCCGGTGCCCTGGCGGCACTGGGCGTCAGCACCACCGTGGTCGAGTTCGCGGATCGGTTGATGCCGGTCCAGGTCGACAGCGGCGGCGGTGAGGCCCTGCGCCGGATCGTCGAAGGGCTGGGCGTGCAGGTGCGCACCGCGACGGCGACCTCGGCGGTGGTCGCCGGCCCGGACGGGCGGGTCACCCGGATGGAGTTCGCCGACGGTACGGCCATCGAGGCCGACATCGTCGTGATGGCCACCGGTATCCGGCCCCGCGACGAGCTGGCCCGCGCCGCCGGGATGCCCGTGGGGGAGCGGGGCGGCGTGCTCGTCGACGACACCTGTCGCACGGCCGAGCCCGACATCTACGCCATCGGTGAGGTGGCGTGCATCCAGGGCCGCACCTGGGGTCTGGTCGGCCCCGGCTATGCGATGGCCGAACTGGTCGCCGACCAGCTCGTCGGAGGCGAGGGCACCTTCCCCGGCGCCGACACCTCCACCAAGCTGAAACTCCTCGGGGTGGACGTGGCCAGCTTCGGCGACGCGTTCGCCGAGACGCCCGGGGCGCTGGAGGTCGTGTACGCCGACCCGGTGGCCGGGGTCTACAAGAAGCTGGTCGTCTCCGACGACGCCCGCACGCTCCTCGGCGGGATCCTGGTGGGTGACGCGTCGGCGTACACCTCCCTGCGGCCGCTGGTCGGGGCTGAGTTGGGTGCGGATCCGAACGCGTGGCTGCTTCCCGAAGGAGCCGAGCGTCCGGCCGGAGGCGAACTGCCCGCGACGGCGACCGTGTGCTCCTGCAACAACGTCACCGCGGGGACGATCCGGGACGCGGTCACCTGCGAGGGCTGCACCGACCTGGGGGCGGTCAAGGCGTGCACGAAGGCGGGGACCAGCTGCGGATCGTGCCTTCCGCTGGTCAAGCAGTTGATGACGACCGAACTGGAGAAGTCCGGGATCACCGTGAGCACGGCCCTGTGCGAGCACTTCGCGCTCTCACGGGCCCAGCTCTTCGACGTGGTCCGGGTGACGGGGCTGCGCTCGTTCAGCGAGATCATCGCCCAGCACGGCACCGGCCGTGGCTGCGACATCTGCCGCCCGGTGGTGGCCTCGATCCTGTCCTCGCTCGGGGCCGGGCACGTGCTCGACGCCGACCAGGCGCGGCTGCAGGACACCAACGACCACGTGATGGCCAACCTCCAGAAGGACGGCACCTACTCGGTCGTGCCGCGCATCCCCGGCGGTGAGGTCACCCCGGCAGGCCTGATCGCGATCGGCCAGGTGGCCCACGAGTTCGGGCTCTACACCAAGATCACCGGTGGCCAGCGGATCGACCTCTTCGGCGCCCGCCTCGACCAGTTGCCCGCGATCTGGCGCCGGCTCGTGGACGCCGGGTTCGAGTCGGGCCACGCCTACGGCAAGGCGCTGCGCACGGTGAAGTCGTGCGTCGGCTCGACGTGGTGCCGCTACGGGGTGCAGGACTCCGTGGGCCTGGCCATCGACCTGGAGCTGCGTTATCGGGGCCTGCGGGCTCCGCACAAGATCAAGCTCGGCGTCTCCGGCTGCGCGCGGGAGTGCGCCGAGGCCCGTGGCAAGGACGTCGGCGTGATCGCCACCGACCACGGCTGGAACGTGTACGTCGGCGGCAACGGCGGGTTCACGCCCCGGCACGCGCAGTTGCTCGCCGAGGACCTCACCACCGAGGAACTGGTGCGCACCGTCGACCGCTTCCTCATGTACTACGTGCGCACCGCGGACCGGTTGCAGCGCACCGCGCCCTGGGTCGAGGCGCACGGGCTCGACGAGATCCGGCGGGTCGTCCTCGAGGACAGCCTCGGCATCTGCGCCGAGCTCGACGCGATGATGGCCGCGCACGTCGACTCCTACCGCGACGAGTGGGCGGCGACGCTGGCCGACCCGGAGAAGCTGGCGCAGTTCGTCTCGTTCGTCAACGCCCCCGACGTGGCCGACCCGAGCCTGGCCTACGTCGACGAGCGCGGTCAGCGCAGACCCGCCACTGCGGAGGAACGGGCCGTCCTGGTGGCCGGTCCGACCCTGGAGGTGCGGGCATGACCTGGGTCGCGGTGTGCACGATGAGCCAGCTGGTGCCCGAGCGCGGCGTGGCGGTGCTGGTCGGGGACCAGCAGCTCGCGCTCTTCCGGATCACCTCCCCCGAGGGCGAGGACTACGTCCGGGCGCTGGGCCACCAGGATCCCTTCAGCGGCGCCTACGTGATCGCCCGCGGGATCGTCGGCAGCGCCGGCGAACGCGACACCGTTGCCTCGCCGATGTACAAGCAGCTCTTCGACCTGGCCACCGGCCAGTGCCTGAGCGAGCCCGAGGTCTTCCTCCCGGTACATCGCACCTGGATCGCCGGGGGAGTCGTCTACGTCGAGGAGGAGCCCGTGACCATGCCCCTGGCGGTCGGATGAGCGATCTCACCCCGGTCCTGGCGGGTTGCCGTGTCCTGGTCACCGCACAACGGCGGGCCGGCGAGCTCGGCAACGCCCTGGCCCGTCGCGGCGCGGACGTCGAGCAGGTGCCGACCCTCGGGGTGGTCCCGCACGTGGACGAGGAGCAGCTGTTGGCGCGCACCCGTCTGCTGCTGGACACACCCCCGGACGTGGTCGTGGTGACCACGGGCATCGGCTTCAGGGGCTGGATGGACGCGGCCGAGACCGCCGGCCTGGCCGAGGACCTGCTGTCGCTGCTGGGCCGGGTGCGGCTGGTGGCGCGCGGACCGAAGGCGCGCGGGGCCCTGCAAGCCGCCGGGCTGGCGGCGGACTGGGTGGCGGAGTCGGAGACCTCGGCGGAGATCACCGACTTCCTGCTCGGCGAGGGCGTCGCCGGTGACCGCATCGCCGTCCAGCACCACGGTGCCGGCGACACCGCGATGGACGAGGCCTTCCGGGGTGCCGGTGCCGAGGTCCTGCCGCTCGAGGTCTATCGCTGGGGTCCGCCCCCGGACCCGGCCGCCGTCCTGCGTGCCGCCGACGATCTGGGGCGCGGCCAGTTCGACGCGGTCGTCTTCACCTCCGCCCCGGGGGCGATCGCCTGGCTCCAGGCGCTGGAGAAGACCGGGAACCTCGAGGCGGTGCGGGAGCGTTCCGACCACGGCGAACTGCTGTTGGCCGCGGTGGGTCCCGTCACCGCCGAGCCCTTGGCCTACGCCGGGCTGCTCGCGCTGCGGCCGGCGCGGTCGCGGATGGGGGCGCTGGTGCGCCTGGTCCTCACCGAGCTCGGCGGGGACCGGCACGCCATGACCACGCTGCACGGCAAACTGCGGATCCGTGCCCGGGCCGTGACGCTGGACCACCACCCGGTCCAGGTCTCCCCGAGCGGGCTGGCCGTGCTCCGGCGGCTCGCCTCCACCCCCGGGCAGGTGGTCACCCGCGAGCAACTGCTCCAGGTGCTGCCGGGAGAGTCCAGCGACCCGCACACCGCCGAGGTCGCCGTGGCCCGGTTGCGGGAGTCCCTGCGCGAGGCGACCGGCGACGCCCGGCTGGTGCGCACGGTGATCAAGCGCGGCTACGTGCTGGCGGCCGGATGAGGCCCACCGACGACGTACAGGCTCCGCTGGTGCTCTGCGCGCACGGCACCCGCTCCGCGGAAGGTCGCGCTGCCGTCCTCGCGCTGGTCGAGGCGGTCGGCGCCACGACCGGCTTGCCGGTGCGCGACGCCTACGTCGACGTCCACGGTCCCGCGATGGCCGACGTGCTCGTGCCCGGTGCCACGGTGGTGCCGCTGCTCCTCTCTCCCGGTTACCACACCGCCGTCGACGTCGCGGTGGCCGCGGGCGCGGTACCGGGGGTGCGGGTGGCGCCGACCCTGGGGCCGTCGGGGCTGCTCGCCGAACTGCTCGTCCGCCGGTTGCGCGAGGCCGGCGTCCAGGACGACGACGCGGTGGTGCTCGCCGCGGCCGGGTCGTCGCGACCGGAGTCGGCCGTGGCCGTGGAGCACATGGCCGCGATGCTGGCCGCCTGCCGGGCACGACCGGTGGCGGTGGCGTACGGCGCCTCGCGTGAACCGGGAGTCCCGGAGGCCGTGGCGGCTCTGCGTGAGCGCGGCGCGCGGCGGGTCGCCGTCGCGGCGTACCTGCTGGCGACCGGGCACTTCCACCAGCGGCTGCTGACGGCCGGTGCGGATCTGGTGACCGCCCCGCTGGTCGATCTCTCCCGCGAGGGACACGGCTCCCACGGTCCGGTGGACCCCCTGCTGGTCGACCTGGTCCTGGCGCGGGCGAGTCAGGCGCGTGAGGCGGGTGGGAGAAATGAGTGGGATGGGGCCGGAGCGTCTGGTGGTACTTTTCGTGTATAAGTGACAGGATCGTCGGCGGACGTGTGCTGACCGGTCATGTCCCTGACTCGCGACCAGGACGGAGCGTGCCCCATGAAGCTCGTCATCATCGGTGCGTTGGTCTTCTTCGTCGGCTTCTGGATGGTGGAGGCGCCCGGTTCCCTGGCGGACGTGACCCAGGAGAGCCTGACCTGGGTCTGGGACATGACCACGATGATCTTCACGGCCGTCATCGACTTCCTCGGTCAGCTGTTCAACTGAGCACGGACGGTCGCCGGTGATCGCCTGGCTCCTCTCCCTGGTCCAGCCGGAGATCCGCAGCCACCTCCTCCGCGACGAGGGAGAGGTGATCGTCGACGTGGTCGCACATCACTGGATCGTCTACGTCAAGCCTGCGCTCGTGGCCCTCCTGGGGCTCGTGCTGTTCATCGGGATGGTGATGGCCCCTGTCGCGATCGCCTGGTTGCCCTTCGTGCTCGGCGGAGCCGTGCTGCTCTACGCCGGCTTTCTGGCGCTGCGCGAACACATGGACCGCTTCGTGATCACCAACATGCGCGTCTTCCGGGTCAAGGGCGTCTTCACCCAGTCGCTGGCCACGATGCCGCTGAGCCGGATCCTGGACATCACCGTGCAGAAGCCGTTCAGCGGGCGGTTGATGGGCTACGGGCACTTCGTGTTCGAGTCCGCCGCCCAGGCCCAGGGCCTGCGCGAGATCGTGTACGTCGGCAGGGTGGACGAGCGGGACCTGGCCATCCAGCGGGTCGTCCAACGTGCCGGTCTCCGCGGCGGACCGAAGAGCGGCTGAGCGCATGGCCCGCAACCTCCCCTTCGACCCGATCGACGAGGCCGCACGCCAGTGGGCGTTGCGCTGGCCCGGCGTACCGCAGATGCACGCGGTCACCTCACTCATGCGGGTGCAGCAGTTGGTGCTCGGCCGCCTCGACGACGTGCTCCGCCCGCACGGGTTGACCTTCGCGCGTTACGAGGCGCTGGTGCTGCTGACCTTCTCCCGTGCCGGGGCGTTGCCGCTGGGCAAGATGGGCCAGCGGCTCCAGGTGCATCCCACGTCGGTGACCTCGATCATCGACCGGCTGGAGAAGAACGGTCTGGTTGTCCGCCGACGCCACCCCGAGGACCGCCGGACCGTGCTCGCCGAGATCACCGACCGCGGGCGCGAGGTCGTGGAGGCGGCCACTGCGGACCTGGTCGGGGCCGACTTCGGTCTGGGGGCTCTGGCCGACGACCAGCTCGAGGCGCTCTCGGAGCTGCTTCGCCCGGTGCGTCGGTCAGCCGGCGACTTCTGAGCGTCCACCAGGTCGCCCCCGTCCCCGCCGTCGGGACCGGTCGGGGAGGATAGGGCTCATGACGATGCCGTTCTCCCGTCCTGGCGCGATCGACCTGTCCGCGCTCCGCCGTCCCGCCACCCCGCCCCCGGGGGCGGCCGGACCCTCGGCAGGTGCCGGGGCCGCGGCTTCCTACGCGGTCGAGCTGGACGAGCAGAACTTCCAGACGGTCCTGGAGACCTCCTTCGAGGCTCCGCTGGTGCTGGTCGTCTACTCGCCCAGCAGGATGCCGGCCAGCGCGCAGCTGGCCGACGACCTGGCCACCGTGGCCGCCGAGCTCGAGGGCCGCATCGCCGTGGGTCGGGTCGACGTCGACGCCCAGCCCGGCATCGCCCAGGCCATGCAGGTGCAGTCGATCCCCTTCGTCGCCATGGTGATGCAGGGCCGCCTGGCGCCCCTGCTCCAGGACGCGCCGCCTCTGCCCGAGCTGCGGCAGCTCATGGGCCAGGTCGTCCAGCAGTTGGTGTCCCAGGGGATGACCGGGCGTCACCAGCCCTTCGCCGCCGCGCCCGGCGCGGGCGAGGAGGCTCCGCAGGACCAGACCGACCCGCGCTACGCCCCGGCCGAGGACGCGCTGATGGCGGGTGACCTCGACGCCGCGATCGCCGAGTACCAGAAGCTCCTCGCGGCCAACCCCGCCGATCAGGAGGCGTCGCTGGGGCTGGCGCGTGCCCGGCTCATGCAGCGCACGGCCGACGCCGACCTCAACGCGGCCCGGGCCGCGGCGGCCGCGGCCCCCGACGACGTGGACGCGCAGACCCTGGTCGCGGACCTCGACCTGCTCGGCGGTCATGTCGAGGACGCGTTCGCCCGGTTGGTCGAGCTCGTCCGGCGGACCGCCGGGGCGGATCGCGACCGAGCGCGCACGCACCTCATCGAGCTCTTCGCCGTCGTGGGCAACGAGGACCCCCGCGTGCTCAAGGGGCGGCAGGCCCTGGCGTCGGCGCTCTTCTGATCCCCGGCCGGCACTGATCCTCGGCACGCACCGGCGCGGGTCCAGCAGGGGACGGTCCCAGGACTGAAGGCCCGAATAGTTCCGACGTCCCCGCGACCCCTCGTGGCCGCGTGCATACTGCGGCCATGGGCCGCGACCTGATCCACGGCTTGGTCGACCTCGTCGGGGCGGTCACGCTGCTGCTCCACCACGGGCTGGTCCTGGGTGGGCTCACCGGCGTGCTCTGGTTGCTGGTCCCAGGTGCCGGCACGGCGACCCGCACCGGCACGGCCGGTGCCTGGGTGGCGCGCCATCCGCGCCTGGCGGTCCGGATCGGCGCCGGTCCTGCAGGCTGCCACGGCACGGCGACCCAGGTGCAGGCCCGCACCGTGGTCCCGGTGATCGCGACCGCGTCGGTTGCGGCGTCCGGTGTCCACCTCGCGGTCGCCCCGCTGCACCGGGCCGACGGCCTGCTGGTGGTGGGGTTCTTCGTGTCGGTCGGGCTTCTCCAACTCGCCTGGGCTGCGGCGATCCTGCTGCGCCCGGCGCCGGTGGTGCTGGGGCTGGGACTGGCGTTGCAGGTCTCGGTGCTCGCGGTCTGGCTGGTCTCGCGCACGGTCGGGGTCGGCGGCCTGCCGGTCGAGCCCGTCGGTGCCTGGGACCTGTCGTCCTCCCTGTGGCAGGTCGTCGCGGTCGTCGGCGTCGTGTATGCCTTGCGGTCCGGCGACGGTGTCGAACCGGTGCGACCGGGACGCCGGTCGGCGTACCGGTGGTCCACCCCGGCGCAGTTGTGGGCGTCGGCGTCGCTCACCGTGCTGGTCACCCTGGCTCTGGAGGCGACATGAACTGGTGGGCGGTCGGTCTCGGTGCCAACGCGGTCATCTCGGTGGCGTACTTCGCCATCACCGCGGCCATCCTCGTCCCCCTGATCCGGAGCGGGCAGCTGAAGTCCAACCCGCTCGGTGGCGCCACGGGCGCCATCTTCCTCACCTGCGCGGTCCACCACGGCGTGCACGCGGTCCACATGACCGTGCCGTTCTTCGAGCAGGGCGACCCTCAGGGGCTCGCGATGCGGTCCGCCTGGACGTGGCAGCTCGCCCTGTGGGACGTGGTCGGAGCGGTGGTGGCGCTCTACTACTGGACGTTGCGACGCAACTACGGCTCCTTGATGAAGGGGGCGCAGCTTTTCGAGGATCTTCGGCAGCGTGAGCAACAGGCGCTCGAGCTCAACGACAACGTGCTGCAGGGCCTGGTGGTGGCGAAGATGTCGCTCGACCTGGGCGACCACGACCGGGCCAGGGCCGCGCTCGACATCGCGATCGGCTCCGCCAGCCACATGGTCACCGACCTGCTGGGGGTCGACGGTCAGATCTCTCCGAAGTTCCAGCGGGGTGAGGCCGCCGTGCTCCAGCCCCCTGCCTCCGCCGAATCCACGCCTGTCGACGCCGACGCCACCAGCCCACCGACCCGGGAGCAGGACGGCCCGTGACCCAGACCGACCCGCGCGGCCTCGTCCGGGCCCTGATCGTGGACGACACCCCCGACATCCGGCTGCTGCTCTCGATGACCCTGGAGCGCGACCGCGACTTCGCCGTCGTGGGCGAGGCCGGCACAGGAGCCGACGGCGTGCGCCTGGCCCGCGAACTCCAGCCGGACCTGGTGCTGCTCGACCTGGCCATGCCCGTGATGGACGGGTTCGCCGCGCTGCCGCAGATCCTGAAGACCTCACCGGCCTCCCGCGTGGTGGTGCTCTCGGGCTTCGAGGCGGGCACGATGGCCGAGCGTGCCGTCGCCGCGGGAGCCGCCGGCTACCTGCAGAAGGGCACCAGCCCTGATCGGATCCTGGCCTTCCTGCGCACCCTGCTCGAGATGCCGGCCCCGCAGCGCGCCGTGCCGCCTTCAACGCCCGCCCGGCCCGCGGTCGAGGACGCACCCACGCCCGAGGCCCCGCCCCAGAGCGCGGCATCCCCGAGCGCGGCATCGCCGAGCGCGGCATCGCCGAGCGCGGCATCCCCGCCCGCGGCGGTCGTGCAACGGCCCGACGACCGGGAGGCTGTGGCCACGCCCGATCGCCCGGACCCGGTCGAGGCCCTGCGTCAGGTCGCCGAGCTGGCGCCGTTCGGCCTGCTCCTTCTGGGCGACGCGATGAACGGGCCGGCCACGATCCGCTACGCCAACCCCACCGCGGCGATGCTGGTGGGAGACGGGGCGGATCTGACCGGCATCCCCCTGGCGATGGTGTCGCGGATGCTCACCCAGGTCGTCGAGCGTCGTCGCATCGAGCTGCTCTCCACCGACCAGGTCGCCGAGCGGTTCAACGGCCGGACGGGACGCTTCGAACTGGTGCTGCGCCGGGCGGGCAACGACCTCGTGGCGAGTCTGCAACGGGTGCCGGAGACCGGTCCGGCCGTGCTGATGCGCAAGGCGCTCTCCGAGACGGCGCACGAGATCCGCAACCCGGTCACCGTCATCCTCGGTGTCGTGGAGACCATGCAGGACCTGGGGGAGTCGCTCCCGCCGGCGCAGGCCCAACAGTTGCTGGCCGCGCTGGTGCGTCAGGCGGAGTCCCTGGATCGGCTGGCCGAGGACCTTCTCACCGTTGCCCGCACCGACCGCGGCACCCTCGCGGTCTCACCGGAGCGGGTCTCGGTCGACGAGGTCCTCGGGGATGCGCTCGCCGACCTCCCGGGCCCGGCGTTGATCGACCTGGTCGGGGACACGGGACTGCACGTGCAGGCCGACCCCACCCGGTTGCGGCAGATCGTGGCCAACCTGCTCAGCAATGCGCTGAAGTACGGCTCGGCGCCCTACGAGGTGCGGGTGGAGCGCCAGCACAGCGAGGTGGGGCCGATGGTCGCCGTGCACGTGGTCGACTCCGGGGCCGGCGTCGAGGAGGCCTTCCGCCCGCTGCTCTTCGACGAGTTCACCCGCGCCGCCGGGACCCAGGTCCCCGGCACCGGGCTCGGACTCTTCCTGGTGCGGTCGCTCGTGCACCGGATGGAAGGGTGGGCGGGCTACACGCCACGGCCCGAGGGAGGCTCCATCTTCACCGTGGCGCTGCCCGAGGCGGCCGGTGCGTGACCAGGCTCGCGTCCGGCCGATTCGTCGCACGAGGCGATACCCCCCTACCGTGGTGGTCATGCCGAGACGAGCTGCCCGATGACCGACCCCGAGAACCACGCTGACGACTCCTCGGTGAGCTTCGCCGACCTGGGCCTGGAGCCCAAGGTCCTCAAGGCCCTGCGCGAGGTCGGCTACGAGACGCCCTCGCCGATCCAGGCCGCGACCATCCCGGCCCTGCTGGAGGGCCGCGACGTCGTCGGGCTCGCCCAGACGGGCACCGGCAAGACCGCCGCCTTCGCCGTACCGATCCTGAGCCGGCTGGAGCTGCGGCAGAAGGCTCCGCAGGCGCTGGTGCTCGCTCCGACCCGCGAGCTCGCGCTCCAGGTCTCCGAGGCCTTCGAGCGGTACGCCGCGCATCTGACCGGCGTCCATGTGCTCCCCGTCTACGGCGGCCAGGGCTACGGCATCCAGCTCTCGGCGCTGCGCCGCGGCGTCCACATCATCGTCGGCACGCCGGGCCGCATCATGGACCACCTCGACAAGGGCACCCTCGACCTCTCCGAGCTGCGTTTCCTGGTGCTGGACGAGGCCGACGAGATGCTCAAGATGGGCTTCGCCGAGGACGTCGACACGATCCTGGCCTCCACCCCCGCGGACAAGCAGGTAGCGCTGTTCAGCGCCACGATGCCGCCGGCGATCCGACGGATCGCGCGCAAGCACCTCACCGACCCGACCGAGATCACGGTCAAGGCGAAGACCACCAGCGCGCCCAACATCACCCAGCGCTACCTGGAGGTCGCGCACCACCGCAAGCTCGACGCGATCACCCGCATTCTCGAGGTCGAGAACTTCGACGCCATGATCGTCTTCGCCCGCACCAAGCAGGCCACCGACGAACTGGCCGAGCGGCTCCGGGCCCGCGGCTTCTCCGCCGCCGCCATCAACGGCGACGTCGCCCAGGCGCAGCGCGAGCGCACGGTCAACCAGCTGCGCGAGGCCAAGCTCGACATCCTGGTCGCCACCGACGTCGCGGCCCGCGGGCTCGACGTCGAGCGGGTCAGCCACGTCGTCAACTACGACATCCCCACCGACACCGAGTCCTACGTGCACCGGATCGGCCGCACCGGCCGCGCCGGCCGCTCGGGCGATGCCATCTCGTTCGTCACCCCGCGCGAGCGACACCTGCTCCGACTCATCGAGAAGGCCACCCGGCAGCCGATGACGCCGATGCCGTTGCCGACCGTGGAGGACGTGAACCAGACCCGGATCGCCAAGTTCACCGAGGCGATCACCGGCGCGTTGGAGTCCGACCAGGTCTCCTTCTTCCGCGACCTGGTCACCGACTACGTCCAGGAGTACGACGTGCCGGCCGCCGACGTGGCCGCCGCGCTGGCGGTGCTGGGCCAGGACGGTGTCCCGTTGCTGCTGGAGCCCGAGCCGGAGCCGGTGCGCACCGCGCCGGTCCGGGAGCGGTCCCCACGCACCGATCGCAAGGAGCGGCCGGCGCGCCGCGGCTCCACGGTGCCGCTGGCGACCTACCGGATCGCGGTCGGCCGTCGCCACAAGGTCGAGCCGCGCCAGATCGTCGGTGCGCTCGCCAACGAGGGTGGACTGAACCGCGGCGACTTCGGGCACATCGACATCCGGATGGACCACTCGCTGGTCGAACTGCCCGAGCACCTGAGCCCGGAGACCCATGCCGCGCTGGCGACCACGCGGATCTCCGGCAAGCTGATCGAACTCGCCCCGGACACCGGGCGTCCCGCCGCCGGTGGACGGCCTCGGGGCCACCAGGGTGGACCCCGCTCGTCGGGGGGCTCCTCGGGCGGCTCCCGCGGCGAGGACGGGCAGCGCCGCTCGTACGACGCTCCCCGCGCCGCCCGCGCGGACAAGAAGCCGCGGCACAAGAAGAGCCGCGACTGAGCTCCCCAGGAGCTCAGCGCACGACCTCGATCAGCAGGGTCCTCGGCCGGGCCGGGGAGAACTGGTAGTCGCCGGCCTGGGTGCCGCGGACCCGGCAGGTGCCCGTGGCCAGCGCCGTGACGACCTGGTCCTCCACGGTGCACACCGGGCGACCCTGCGGGGTCGTGCCGCGCACGGTGACCGTCACGGGCAGCTCGGAGGTCGCGGTGGCGACCACGAGCGCGCTCCCGCCCACCGCCAGCGTGCGCGGGCCGTCCAGCCGCAGCGCCTGCGGGATCCGCTCGACCCGGAAGCGGCGCACCAGCGGCGTCGCCGCGGCGTACGTGTCGTCGCCCGGCTGCGTGGCGGTGACCACGCAGATCCCCGCCCCGTGAGCCTGGGCCTCGGGCGCGTTGAGGACGATGGTGCACACACGCCGGGGCCGGGCGCGGTAGAGCACGGGCAGGCCGGAGTCGCTGGCGGCGCGTAGGGCGGCGGCCTGGCCGATCCGCACCGTCGCGGGGGTCGGGAACCTCAGCGTCTGCGGACGCGTGCCCGACGGGGGAGCGGTCGTCGGACCGACCGTGGGAGAGGAGGAGGGGGCGACCGGGCGCTGGCTCGGCGACCCCGTCCGCACGGCGACGATCAGGACCGCCACGAGGAGAACCGCGGCGCCGCCCACCGCGGCGGCGAACAGCCCTCGCCGGGAGCTCACGGGCCGTCGCTCAGACCGGACGGCCGGACTCGGTGAAGGCGGCGCCGTCCCCGTCCACGCGCGCGAGGGCGGAGTCGATCCGGCGGGCGGTGAAGTCCGCGCAGAGGCTGTGCACCTCCGCGAGCGTGCAGAACCGGGCGCCCCGGATCTCGCGAGCCTGCGGCACGATCCGCTCGGCGATCGCCGGGTCGTGCACGCCGCCGTCGAAGACCAGGCAGACCGCGTCGTCCCACCCGCTCCACGGCGGCAGCCAGTCGGTGAGCAGCAGCCGCGAGGGGGCGATGGTCAGCGCCAGCTCCTCCTCCAGTTCGCGACCCACGGCCAGGCGCGGGGACTCGTTCATCTCCACGACGCCACCGGGCAGGTCCCAGTCCTGCTTGTAGGTCAGGTTGCACAGCAGCACCCGACCCTCGGTGTCGC
This sequence comes from Marmoricola sp., assembly GCA_044224695.1. Classification (GTDB taxonomy): domain Bacteria; phylum Actinomycetota; class Actinomycetes; order Propionibacteriales; family Nocardioidaceae; genus Marmoricola_A. The sequence continues at coordinate 80,974 of JBGAJX010000006.1, forward strand.
GCACCAGCATCTGGGCGATCGCCCGCTTGCGGGGCAGGAAGGAGTTCAGCACCGCCCGGAAGCCGCGTGACTTGAACAGCGGGGCGTCGGAGGCCAGCCGCGCGAAGACGACGCGGTCGTAGCGGTTGCCGCCGCGCTCCACCGCGCCACGCATCACGCCCTCACGGTGCAGTCCGGCCCAGGTGGCGATCCGCACCGCGGTCTCGTCGTCGGGGTCGACCAGGGCCTCGACGCGCCCCTGCTTGAGGTCGTCGAAGGCCACCTGGACCTGGTCGCGCACGGCGGCGCTGGCGACGTCGAAACCGCGGGCCTGGAGCCCGGGTGTCCACGACACCCGGGACACGCCGTTGGCGACGGGTTCGAGGGTCACCTCGTCCTGGACGAGGAGCTGCGGGTCCTCCGGGGTGCTCACCCCTCGTAGCGTAGCCAGACCGCCCCGAGCGGAGGGATCGAGATCGTCGCCGAGGCCGCCATCCCGTGGGCCGGGTCGTCGTCGACGGCCACCACGGAGCCGTAGTTGCCGACCCCGGAGCCGGCGTACTCGCCCGCGTCGGTGTTGAGGACCTCGCTCCACACACCGGGCTCGGGCAGACCCACCCGGTAGTCGTGGTGCGGCATGTTCGCGAAGTTGACCACGCAGGCCAGCAGCGAGCCCGCACCGTCGCTGCGCACGAAGGACAGCACGTTGCCACCGGCGTCGTTGGCGTCGATCCACTCGAAGCCCGACGGGTCGGTGTCGCGGCGGAACAGCGCCGGGGTCTCGCGATAGACGCGGTTGAGGTCGCGCACCAGCTTCTGCACCCCGGAGTGGTCCTGGTGGTCGGTGAGCCACCAGTCGAGCTCCCGGCTCTCGGCCCACTCCGCCTCCTGGGCGAACTCCATGCCCATGAAGATCAGCTGCTTGCCCGGGTGGGCCCACATGTAGGCCAGGTAGCCGCGGACTCCGGCCAACTGCTGCCAGCGGTCGCCCGGCATCTTGCGCAGCAGTGAGCCCTTGCCGTGGACGACCTCGTCGTGGCTGAGCGGGAGGACGTACTGCTCGGCGAAGGCGTAGACCATCGAGAACGTCATCTGGCCGTGGTGGTAGCTGCGGTGCACCGGGTCGTGGGCGAGGTAGCCGAGGGTGTCGTGCATCCAGCCCATGTTCCACTTCAGCCCGAAGCCCAGCCCGCCGAGGTGGGTGGGGCGGGTGACGCCCGGCCAGGCGGTGGACTCCTCGGCGATCGTCACGATGCCGGGCACCCGCTTGTAGCAGGTCGCGTTCATCTCCTGGAGGAACTGCACGGCCTCGAGGTTCTCCCGACCGCCGTACACGTTCGGGGTCCACTCGCCGTCGTTGCGGGCGTAGTCCAGGTAGAGCATGCTCGCCACCGCGTCGACGCGCAGGCCGTCGGCGTGGAACTCCTCGAGCCAGTAGAGGGCGCTGGCGACCAGGAAGTTGCGGACCTCCTGGCGGCCGAAGTTGAAGATCAGCGTGCCCCACTCCGGGTGCTCGCCCCGGGTCGGGTTGGGGTCCTCGTACAGCGGCGTCCCGTCGAAGCGGGCCAGGGCGAACTCGTCCTTCGGGAAGTGCGCCGGCACCCAGTCCACCAGGACCCCGATCCCGGCCTGGTGGAACTTGTCGATCAGGTAGCGCAGGTCGTCGGGGTTGCCGAACCGCGCGGTCGGCGCGAAGTAGGACGTGACCTGGTAGCCCCACGAACCGCCGAAGGGGTGCTCCATCACCGGGAGCAGTTCGACGTGGGTGAACCCCAGATCGGCCACGTAGGCGACCAGTTCCTCGGCCAGGTCGCGGTAGGACCGGCCGCGCCGCCACGAGCCCAGGTGCAGCTCGTAGACCGACATCGGCTGCTGGTGGGCATCGTGGGCCCGGCGGCTCATCCAGTCGCCGTCTCCCCACTCGTACGTCGACTCGAACACCATGCTGGAGGTCGCCGGAGGCTCCTCGGTGGCCGCTGCGAGCGGGTCGGCCTTCTCCCGCCACACGTCGTCGGCGCCCAGGACGACGTACTTGTACTTGGTGCCGGAGCCGACGTCGGGCACGAAGAGCTCCCAGACCCCCGAGGAGCCCATCGAGCGCATCGGGTGCTCGCGGCCGTCCCAGGAGTTGAAGTCGCCCTTGACGCGCACGCCCTTGGCGCCCGGGGCCCACACGGCGAAGGAGGTGCCGGTGATCGTGCCGAACGCGCTGTCGAAGCGGCGCACGTGCGCGCCGAGCACGCGCCAGAGCTGCTCGTGGCGGCCCTCGCCGATCAGGTGCAGGTCGACGTCGCCGACGGTGGGCAGGTAGCGGTAGGAGTCGTCCACCACGTGCGGGACGCCGTCGCCGTAGGTGACCTCGAGGCGGTAGTCCGGGGTCTCCGGGCCGGGGACGACCCCGACGAACACGCCGTGCGCCTCGTGCTCGAGGTCGTAGCGCTCATCGCCCACGACGACCCGCACGCGCTCGGCGAGAGGCTTCAGCGTGCGCACGGTGACCGAGCCGCCGTGCGGATGAGCGCCCAGGATGCCGTGCGGGTCGCCGTAGCGCCCCTCGGCGAGAAGGGCGAGGTGCTGCGGGTCGACGGTGATCGGGCCGGGGGCGGACTTCGCCATCGGGAACCTCCTGGGGTGGGTCAGGACGCGAGTCGTGAGAGGGCGGCGAGGGGGATGGGGAGCCAGGTCGGCCGGTTGCGGGCTTCGTAGACGGCCTCGTAGACCGCCTTGTCGGCGATGTAGGCGTCCAGCAGCCGTTGGTCGAACGGCTGGCGGGCTGCGGTGGCGTAGCCGGTGAGGAACGCCTCGGTGTTGTGGTTCGCCCAGTCACGGGCCCGCGCGGTCGCACGGTGGTCGGCATCGCCGTCGGTGTGAGCCTGCTCGGAGCGGATGGACTCCGCGGCGTAGTCGAACGAGCGGATCATCCCGGCCACGTCGCGCCACACGCTGTCCGGCTCGCGTCGCTCGGGCAGGGGTTTGGCCGGCTCGCCCTCGAAGTCGATGAGCTTCCAGCCGGTCACGGTGCGCAGGGTCTGGCCCAGGTGCAGGTCTCCGTGGACCCGCTGGAGCCGTACGCCGTCGCCCACCTCCCGCAGTCGGGTGAACACCGCGCGCAGCGCGGCGGCGTACGGGTCGAGGTCGGGCACCGCGGCGCGAGCCGCGTCGAGCCGCGCGATCATCCGGTCCGCGAGCGCGTCGACCTCGGCCGCGGTGCAGGCCCGCTCGCCGAGCTCGGAGGCCATCGCCGCGTGCACGTGCGCGAGGGCCTCGCCGAGCCGCTCGGCCTCCCCGGCGAAGTCGCCGCCGGAAGCCTGGGCGTCGTCGTCGTCGAGACCGGCGTTGAGCACCCGCAGGCTGGTCAGGGCCAGCTCCCACCCGTCGCTGGCGGTGCGCAGGAACTCCTGCAGGACGCCGAGCTGCACCGGCTCACCGTCGGGGCCACCGTCGGCGAGCTCGTACCAGCCCAGCAGCGCGGGGACGTGCGGCTCGGCGACGCGGGTGAGGGCCGCGGGGATCTCGATGTCGGGGTTGAGCCCGGTGGTGACGCGTCGGAAGACCTTCATGAGCCCGACCTCGCCGAAGACCACCGAGGAGTTGCTCTGCTCCACCGAGAGGACCGCGGAGCGGGCCTCGGGGTCCAGCGGTGCGTCCACGACCCGGTGGAACCGCAGCCCGCCGTGCGCCGCTCCTGCCTCCGCAGCAGGGTCGGCGGAACAGAACGCGTGGTGCCACCGTGCCGCCGAGGCATGGTCGTGGAGCGCGTCGTAGGCGTGGACCGTGCCGCGGACCGGGTCGTCCCAGGAGCCGATCGCCGCGTGGGCGAGGTCCTCGCGGGCCTCGGCCAGCAGCAGCGTGGGCACCTGGTAGAGGTCCTCGCCCCCGGTGGCGTCGTCGAAGGCGACCCGCACCAGCAGCAGCACGACGTCGTCGGCGAAGGGGACCTCGCGCACGTCGACGACGCGGAAGGGGCGCCCCTTCCCGCCGAACCAGCGGGAGCGGCCCAGCAGGGCGGTGAGGTCGTCGATCACTGGCTTCTCCCGGGCTCCATCGGGGCGGTGCTGGGCAGCCGGAACCAGTAGAACCCGTAGCCGCTGAGCGTCAGCAGGTAGGGGAGCTCGCCGATCTGCGGGAACCGGGACCCGCCGAGGAGCTCCACGGGGACCAGACCCTCCCAGCGGCGCAGGTCGAGTTCGACCGGCTGCGGGAAGCGGGAGAGGTTCTGCACGCAGAGCACGATGTCGTCCTCGTGCTCGCGGACGTAGCTGAGCACGCTCGGGTTCGATCCGCCCAGGTCGGTGAAGGTGCCCAGCCCGAAGGCGGGGTGGTTCTTGCGGACGTGGATCATCCGCCGGGTCCAGTGCAGCAGCGACGAGGCGTTCTCCAGCTCGGTCTCGACGTTCACGCGCTGGTAGCCGAAGACCGGGTCCTGGATGACCGGGAGGTGGAGCTTGCCCGGGGTGGCCCGGGAGAAGCCCGCGTTCCGGTCGGGGGTCCACTGCATCGGGGTCCGGACGCCGTCGCGGTCGCCGAGCCAGATGTTGTCGCCCATCCCGATCTCGTCGCCGTAGTAGAGCACCGGCGACCCGGGCAACGACAGCAGCAGCGCGGTGAACAGTTCGATCTGGTTGGTGTCGTTCTCGAGCAGGGGGGCCAGGCGCCGCCGGATGCCGATGTTGGCCTTCATCCGGGGGTCCTTGGCGTACTCGCCCCACATGTAGTCGCGGTCCTCGTCGGTGACCATCTCCAGGGTCAGCTCGTCGTGGTTGCGCAGGAAGATGCCCCACTGGCTGCCGTCCGGGATCGGCGGGGTCTGGGCCATGATCTCGGAGATCGGGAAGCGGCTTTCTCGTCGAACCGACATGAAGATGCGTGGCATCACCGGGAAGTGGAAGCACATGTGGCACTCGTCGCCCGGGGTCAGGTACTCCCCGGTCTCCTTGTCCCGTTCGCCGCCGAAGTAGTCGACCACGTCGGCCGGCCACTGGTTGGCCTCGGCCAGCAGCACCCGTCCGGGGTAGTGCTCGTCGATGTAGGAGCGGACCTTCCTCAGGAACGCGTGGGTCTCGGGCAGGTTCTCCCCGTTGGTGCCCGGACGCTCGTAGAGGTAGGGGACCGCGTCGAGCCGGAAGCCGTCGATGCCCATGTCCAGCCAGAAGCTCAGCGCCTCGAGCATCGCCTCGTGCACCCGCGGGTTGTCGAAGTTGAGGTCGGGCTGGTGGCTGTAGAAGCGGTGCCAGAAGTACTGCTGGCGAACCGGGTCCCACGTCCAGTTGGACGGCTCGGTGTCGACGAAGATCACCCGGGCGTCGGTGTAGAGGTCGTCGGTGTCGGACCAGACGTAGAAGTCGCCGAACTCGCCGTCGGGGTCGGTGCGCGAGGCCTGGAACCACGGGTGCGCGTCGCTAGTGTGGTTCATGACGAAGTCGATGATCACCCGGATCCCGCGCTCGTGGGCCGCGTCGAGGAAGGCCTGGAAGTCCTCCAGCGTGCCGACCTCGGGGAGGACCGAGGTGTAGTCGGCCACGTCGTACCCGCCGTCGCGCAGAGGCGAGGTGAAGAACGGCGGCACCCACAGGCAGTCCACGCCGAGCCAGTGCAGGTAGTCGAGCTTCTCGGTCAGGCCGCGGAAGTCCCCGCAGCCGTCGCCGTCCGCGTCGTGGAACGAGCGGACCAGCACCTCGTAGAAGACCGCCGTGCGATACCAGTCCGGCGTCTGGTTGAGGACCACCTGCTCGGGGGTGCTCATCGGGCCGGCTCGCGGACCACCAGCAGGTGCGCGGGCTCGACGTGCGGATCCAGCCGGACGTAGTTGTGCTCGCCCCACGTCCACTCGGTGCCGGTGACCTCGTCGCGGACCACGAAGGTGTCCGACCAGTCCAGTCCCAGCGCGGGCATGTCCAGGTGCACCGAGGTCTCCCGGGTGCCGTGCGGGTCGACGTTGACGACCAGCAGCACGGTGTCGCGGCGCCCCCCGACCGTCGTGGTCTTCGACAGGCACATCACCGCGTCGTCGTCGGTGCGGTGCACGGTGAGGTTGCGCAGTTCCTGCAGGGCCGGGTGGTCGCGGCGGACCCGGTTCAGCATCGCCAGGTACGGCGCGAGCGTGCGACCCGAGGCCGCGGCGCCCTCCCAGTCGCGGATGCGGATCTGGTACTTCTCCGAGTCCAGGTACTCCTCCGAGCCCGGCCGCACCGCGACGTGCTCGTAGAGCTCGTAGCCCGCGTACACGCCGTACGACGGGGAGCCGAAGGCGGCGATCGCGGCCCGGATGCGGAAGGCGGCCGGACCGCCGTACTGCAGGTACTCGTGCAGGATGTCCGGGGTGTTCACGAAGAGGTTGGGCCGCATGAAGTCGCTGCTGCGGTGCGACAGCTCGGTGAGGTAGTCCTCGAGCTCCCACTTCGCGGTCCGCCAGGTGAAGTAGGTGTAGGACTGGTGGAAACCGACCATGCCCAGCAGGTGCATCATCGCGGGCTTGGTGAACGCCTCGGACAGGAAGAGCACGTCGGGGTCGGTCGCGCGGACCTGCCCCATCAGCCACTCCCAGAAGGCCGGCGGCTTGGTGTGCGGGTTGTCGACGCGGAAGATCCGCACGCCCCGGTCCATCCAGAAGCGGACCAGACGCAGGCACTCGGCGTAGAAGCCCTCGGGGTCGTTGTCGAAGTTGACCGGGTAGATGTCCTGGTACTTCTTCGGCGGGTTCTCCGCGTAGGCGATCGTGCCGTCGGCGCGAGTGGTGAAGAACTCCGGGTGCTCGGTGGCCCAGGGGTGGTCCGGAGCCGCCTGGAGGGCGAAGTCCAAGGCGATCTCCAGCCCCAGCTCGCGAGCGCGCGCCACGAAGGCGTCGAAGTCCTCCAGGGTGCCCAGGTCGGGGTGGACCGCGTCGTGGCCGCCGTGCCGGGAGCCGATCGCCCAGGGCGAGCCGACGTCGTCGGGCCCCGGGTCGAGGGTGTTGTTGCGGCCCTTGCGGTTGATCTCGCCGATCGGGTGGATCGGCGGCAGGTAGAGCACGTCGAAGCCCATGGCGGCCACCGCGTCGAGCCGCTTGGCGGCGGTGCGGAAGGTGCCGCTGATCACCTTGCCGGCGTCGTCGAGCCGGGCGCCCTCCGAGCGCGGGAAGAACTCGTACCACGAGCCGTAGAGCGCCCGGGTGCGGTCGACGAAGACCGGGAACGGGCCCGCCACGGTGAGCAGGTCGCGGACCGGGTGGGCGGCCATCACCGCGGCGACCTCGGGGGAGAAGGCCGCCGCCAGACGGGCCTCGTCGGGGCGCGAGGTGTCGCGCAGGGCCGCGACGGCGCCCTGCAGCACCGCGCCGGCCCCAGTGCTTGCCCCCGTGCCGGCCTCGGCAGGGAGTTCGGCGTCGGCGCGCTCGAGGAGCAGCGCGCCCTCGGTGAACACCAGTTCGGTGTCGATGCCCGCGGGGATCTTGATCTCGGCGTGGTGGTGCCAGGTGCCCCAGGGGTCGCTCCAGCCGTGCACCTCGAAGGCCCAGGGCCCCATCGCGTCCGCGCTGACCTGGGCCAGCCACCGTTGCGGCTCGTGGGCGTGCGCGGTCATCCGCACCGGCGCGCGGCGGTTGCCGTCGGGATCCACCAGCACCACCTCGGCGCCCAGGGAGTCGTGGCCCTCGCGCAGCACCAGGGCGCTGACCTGGAAGGGTTCGCCCACCGCGGCCTTCGCCGGATGCGCCCCGCAGTTCACCAGCGGAGTGACGTCATAGATCGGAATTCGGCCCACCATGGGCTTGAACCTACACACGCTTGACCGCGTGCATCCAGCCGGAAGGAGTGGGTAAGCCAGACAGTTTGGGCGAACTATTGGATCGTTCAACTCAAATGCTCTACCGTTTGCGTCGTGAGAGCGATCCGCCGGTTCACCGTCCGTCCCGTCCTGCCCCCCGCACTGGCCCCGCTGAGCGAGCTCGCGGCGAACCTGTGCTGGTTCTGGCACCCCGAGTCCATCGACCTGTTCGAGGCCGTCGACCCGGAGCTGTGGGTCGCGGTGAAGAAGGACCCGATCAAGCTCCTCGGCGCGGTGCCGTCCAGCCGGTGGGCCGAGCTCGCCGCCGACGAGGTCTTCCTCGCCAAGCTCCACGTGGCCCGGGAGAACCTCGAGCACTACCTGACCTCGGACCGCTGGTACCAGTCGCTGGGGGAGAGCGCGCCGCGCGCGATCGCCTACTTCTCCGCCGAGTTCGGTGTGGCCCAGGTGCTGCCGAACTACTCCGGTGGCCTCGGCATCCTGGCCGGTGACCACCTCAAGAGCGCCTCCGACCTGGGCGTGCCGATCGTCGGTGTCGGTCTGCTCTACCGCCACGGCTACTTCCGCCAGTCGCTCTCGCGCGACGGCTGGCAGCAGGAGTTCTACCCGGTCCTCGACCCCGACGAGCTCGCGGTGAACCTGCTCCGCGAACCGGAGGGCCAGGCCGCGAAGATCTCCATCGACCTCCCCGGCGATCAGACCATCGTCGCCCGCATCTGGGTGGCCCACGTGGGCCGCGTCCCGCTGCTGCTGCTCGACTCCGACGTGGAGGAGAACCCGCAGAACCTGCGCGACATCACCGACCGGCTCTACGGCGGCAACTCCGAGCACCGGCTCCGCCAGGAGATCCTGCTCGGTGTCGGCGGCATCCGCGCCCTGCGCGCCTACTCCCGGATCACCGGCGCCCCCGAGCCCGAGGTCTTCCACTCCAACGAGGGCCACGCGGCCTTCCTCGGCCTGGAGCGCATCTCCGAGCTGGTCGCGCGCGGCACCGACTTCGCCACCGCCCTGGAGGTCAACCGGGCGGGCACGGTCTTTACCACGCACACCCCGGTGCCGGCCGGCATCGACCGCTTCCCGCGGTCGCTGATCGAGCAGTACTTCTCCGGCGAGCGGATCATCCCGGGTGTCTCCCTGGAGACGATCCTCGCGCTCGGCGCCGAGGACTACGACGGCGGCGACCCCGGCGTCTTCAACATGGCCGTGATGGGCTTCCGGATCGCCCAGCGCACCAACGGGGTCTCGCAGCTCCACGGCGTGGTCAGCCGGGACATGTTCGGCGGGCTCTGGCCGGGCTTCGACGCCGAGGACCGCCCGATCGGCTCGATCACCAACGGGGTGCACGCACCGACCTGGGTGGCCCGCGAGGTCTTCGACCTGGCGCGCGCCGCCGGTGGCGACCCCGGCGACGACGGCAACGGCCGGACGATCTTCGACGTGGTCGACGAGGTTCCCGCGACCGACCTCTGGGCCGCCAAGCGCGCCCTGCGCCAGAAGCTGATCGTCGATGCGCGCGCCCGGCTGAAGAAGTCCTGGGTGCAGCGCGGAGCGAGCCGGGCCGAGCTCAGCTGGTGCGACTCGGTGCTCGACCCCGACGTGCTCACCATCGGCTTCGCGCGCCGCGCCGCGTCGTACAAGCGGTTGACGCTGATGCTGCGCGACACCGAGCGGCTCAAGCGCATCCTGCTCCACCCCGAGCGGCCCGTGCAGCTGGTCATCGCCGGCAAGGCGCATCCCGCTGACGACGGCGGCAAGAAGTTGATCCAGGACATCGTCCGGCTCGCCGACGACCCCGACGTGCGGCACCGGATCGTCTTCCTGCCCAACTACGACATCTCCATGGCGCAGCCGCTCTACCCCGGCTGCGACGTGTGGCTGAACAACCCGCTGCGCCCGTACGAGGCCTGCGGCACCTCAGGCATGAAGGCCGCGCTCAACGGTGCGCTGAACCTCTCGGTCCTCGACGGCTGGTGGGACGAGTGGTTCGACGGCAACAACGGCTGGGCGATCCCGTCGGCCGACGGCATCGAGGACCACGACCGGCGTGACGACCTGGAGGCCACCGCCCTCTACGACCTGATCGAGCACGAGGTCGCGCCGCGTTTCTACGACCTCGACGAGGAGGGCGTCCCGCCGCGGTGGTTGGAGATGGTCCGCCACACGCTGCGGACGCTGGGGCCCAAGGTCCTCGCGAGCCGGATGGTCAAGGACTATGTCAACCAGCTCTACGTGCCCGCCGGCACCTCGGCCCGGGCGCTGAACGGTACCTACGCCGAGGCCCAGGAGCTGGCCGTGTGGAAGTCGCGGGTGCGTCAGTCCTGGTCCGGCGTACGGCTGGACCACGTGGAGTCCCACGGTGTGGGCGACACCCCCTCCATCGGGGCGACCATGTCGGTGGCTGCGTTCGTCTCCCTGGGTGACCTCACCCCCGAGGACGTCGAGGTCCAGATCGTCCACGGTCGTGTCCGCGAGGGCGACGACCTCAGCGACGTGCACACCGCGCCGCTGCAGCTCAGCGAGACCTACGAGGCCGGCCGTTGTCGCTACGACGGCAAGGTCGACCTGGAGACCGCGGGCGCCTTCGGCTACACCGTCCGGGTCGTGCCGCGGCACGCGCACCTGGCTTCGGTGGCCGAGCTGGGGTTGGTCACCCTTCCGCCCGACTGAGCCGGACCGGGCCCGCACCGTCCGCCGTCAGGCGACCTGAGCACTGCGGGGCCTCTGGGGCGATCCCTCAGAGGTCCCGCAGGACCACCAGCGACCGGCCCATCAGCCGGAGCTCCTCACCGGCGGCGACCGGATCTCCCGTGCGGTGGGCGGGGTCGGTGGACAGCACCACCTCGCCCTGGTCGAACCAGGCGTTGTGCGGCAGGTGGACGACCTGCTCCTCGGGGTGGGCGTTGAACCACACCAGGAACGAGTTGTCGTGCAGCACCTCGCCGCGGGGGCCCCGACCACGCAGAGGCGTCCCGGAGACGAACATGGCGAAGGTGACCAGCGTGTCGTCATGCCAGTCGTCGACGGTCATCACCCGGCCCGAGGGATGCATCCAGGCCAGGTCCAGCGGACCGCCCGGCACGGTGGGGCGCCCTTCCAGGTAGTGGCGCTGGCGCAGCGCCGGGTGCTCGCGGCGCAACCGGAGCGCCTCCCGGGTCAGGGTGTGCAGTGCGGACCACGAGTCGTCGGCCCAGGAGTCGTCGGTCCAGTCCAGCCAGGAGATCTCGTTGTCCTGGTTGTAGGCGTTGTTGTTCCCGCCCTGGGTGCGGCCGCGTTCGTCGCCCATCGAGAGCATCGGCACTCCGGCCGACAGGCAGAGGGTGAGCATCAGGTTGGCGGCCTGGCGGCGCCGCAGCGTGAGGATGGCCGGGTCGTCCGTCTCGCCCTCCACGCCGCAGTTCCAGGCCCGGTTCTCCCCGGCCCCGTCCCGGTTGTCCTCGCCGTTGGCCTCATTGTGCTTGCGCTCGTAGGAGACGAGGTCGCGCAGGGTGAACCCGTCGTGCGCGGTGATGAAGTTGACCGAGGCGTACGGCGAGCGGCCGTCGTCGGCGTACAGGTCGGAGGAGCCGGCCAGGCGCGTGGCCACCGTGCGGATCCCGCCGGACCGGTTGCGCCAGAAGTCGCGCACGGTGTCGCGGTACTGGTCGTTCCATTCGACCCACGGCGGCGGGTAGCGGCCGACCAGGTAGCCCTCGGAGGTGATGTCCCAGGGTTCGGCGACCAGTTTCACGTGGCGCAGCACGGGGTCCTGGCTGATCGCGACCAGGAAGTCGCCGCGCAGGTCGACGTGCGGTCCGGTGCGGCTCAGCGCCGAGGTCAGGTCGAACCGGAAGCCGTCGACGTGCATCTCGGTGACCCAGTAGCGCAACGAGTCCAGGATCATCCGCAGCGCCGGGGGGTAGGAGGCGTCCACGGTGTTGCCGCATCCGGTCAGGTCGAGGTAGCGCGGGTCGTGCGGCAGCCCGACGCGCTTGTAGTACCCACGGTCGTCGAAGCCGCGCAGTGACAGGGTCGGTCCGCTGGCTCCGCCCTCGGCGGTGTGGTTGTAGACGACGTCGAGGAGGACCTCGATCCCCGCGGCGTGCAGGGACCGGACCATCTCCTTGAACTCGGTGACCTGCTCGCCGCGGCTGCCCGAGGAGGAGTAGCCGTGGTGCGGGGCGAAGAACGCCAGGGTGTTGTAGCCCCAGTAGTTGCTGCGGCCGTTGCGGGCCAGCACCGGTTCGGTGGCGAACTGGTGGACCGGCAGCAGTTCGACCGCGGTCACGCCCAGCTCCCGCAGGTACGCCGTGGAGGCCGGGTGGCCGAGTCCGGCGTACGTCCCGCGTAGTGCCTCGGGGACCGCAGGGTTGGTCGCGCTGAACCCCTTCACGTGCATCTCGTAGATCACGGTGTCCTGCCAGGACGTGCCCGGCGGCCGGTCTCCGCGCCAGTCGAACTCGTCGTGGACCACCACGCCGTGGGGGACCAGGGGGGCGGAGTCGCGCGGGTCCGGCTCGGGGAAGCCGGTGAAGTCCGGGCCGGGGTCGCGCCACGGCCGGCGGTAGCCGTACGTCGCCCCGTCCGGTGCCAGGTCCCCGGTGACCGCGCGCGCGTAGGGGTCGATGAGCAGCTTGGCGGGGTTGAAGACGCGCCCGGTGCTGGGCTCCCACGGTCCTTCCACCCGGAAGCCGTAGCGCCGACCGACCGACACCCCGGCCACCTCGCCGTGCCAGATGCCCAGCGAGCGCTCGGTGAGCCGGTGGCGCTCCTCGAAGCCCTGCTCGTCCAGCAGGCACACGACGACTCCGGTCGCGTCCGGGGCGAACACCGCGAAGTTGGTGCACTCCGAGGTCCAGGTGGCGCCCAGCGGGTACGGGCGGCCGGGCCAGGCCTCGGCGGCCTCACTCAGGTCCACAGGCTCCGTCGAGGCGGTGGTCACCGGGGCAGTCACCCCGACATTGTGCCGTGCCGGGAGGGAGTCCACCTTCCGATCGCGCACCAGGGTGGCCCACACTGATCCGGTGAGTCTCTTCAGGGGTGCGGCGCTGATCGTGGGGGCGGCGCTGGCGCTGGTCCTGCTGGCCGGGGCGGCGGCCGTGGGACTGACCCGGCTGGCCTACCAGCGCGACCCCGACGCGTTCATCGAAGGGCTGGATCGCGGCTCCACGACCAACGCCTGCCTCGACCTCAGCGGCCCCTGCGGTGCAATGCGCTCCACGTTCGCTCCGGCCGACGACGACTTCCTGATCGCCGAGGGCGACCGCGCGTGCGCCTGGCTCGAGGATCAGCCGTATCCGCTCTGGCGCCGGGGGGAGCGGTTCAGCTTCGACGGCCTGATCAGCCGCTACCGCCGCGAGAACCCGATGGACGATGCGCTGTGGCGAGGCCAGTCGCTGCGGCCGGGAATGCGTGCCACCGTCGTGGGGGCGGCCTGGCGCGACCTGTGCGGCGACGCCTGGGCGCTCCGCGAGCCCCGCAACCCGTTCAACCGGCCTCCCTCGGACTGAGCGCGGAGCGGGCGCCACTAGGCTCACGGGTCAGTACGGCACCGGTCCGTCGGGGACAGGTCACGACTCGCGCCGCCGCACGGTGGCCCGGCACAGGAGGCAGTCATGGGTGAGTTCGTCAGGCTCGAGGTCGAGGACGGCGTCGGCACGATCCGGATCGACCGCCCCAAGATGAACGCCCTCAACGTGCAGGTGCAGGACGAGATCCGGGCGTGCGCGGAAGAGGCCACCGCCCGCGACGACGTCCGCGCCGTGGTGATCTACGGCGGCGAGCGGGTCTTCGCCGCCGGGGCCGACATCAAGGAGATGGCCGACATGTCGTACGCGGACATGGTCAAGCGCTCCGGCGGCCTGCAGGACGCCTTCAAGGCGGTCGCACGGATCCCCAAGCCCGTGGTCGCCGCGGTCACCGGCTACGCGCTGGGCGGCGGCTGCGAGCTCGCGTTGTGCGCCGACATCCGCATCGCCGCCGACGACGCCACCCTCGGCCAGCCGGAGATCCTGCTCGGCATCATCCCCGGCGCGGGCGGTACCCAGCGGCTCACCCGGCTGGTCGGCCCGAGCACGGCCAAGGACCTGATCTTCAGCGGACGCTTCGTCAAGGCCGAGGAGGCCCTGGCGATCGGGCTCGTCGACCGGCTCGTCCCCGCGGACCAGGTGTACGCCGAGGCCGTCGCCTGGGCGCGTCAGTTCTCCGCCGCCGCGGCGCTGGCGCTCCGCGCGGCGAAGGAGTCGATCGACCGCGGCCTCGAGGTCGACCTGGAGACCGGCCTGGAGATCGAGCGGCAGCAGTTCGCCGCGCTCTTCGCCACCCAGGACCGCTCGATCGGGATGCAGTCGTTCATCGAGAACGGTCCGGGGAAGGCCCGATTCGTCGGCGAGTGACCCTGGTCGCGGGCTACCGTGGCCGACATGGGTGAAGGCGGACGCCGGGCGGTGAAGGACCAGTCCGCGCAGGCGAACGAGGCGAGGGACAGCGCTGCGCCCGACCCGCCCCGGTCCGTGTCGGTGACGACGGTCCGGGTGGCGCTGGCCTCCGCGGTGTGGCTCGTCGCGGTGATCGCCGCGGTCGTGCTCGCCACCGGCGCCCTGCTGGTCGCGCTGGACTTCAACCTCGACAACCCGCTGGTCTCGTTCGTGACCGAGACCGCGGCCCGACTCGACCTCGGTGAGTTGAAGTCCTTCGACCCCGGGTCGACGACCGAGTCGGCCGAAGAGGCGCTGCGCCGGTCGGTGCTGGTCAACTGGGGTCTGGCCGCCGTGATCTACCTCATCCTGGGCAAGATCGCCGACCGTCTGATCCGGCCCTGATCCGCCCTGGCTGAGGCCCGGATCGCCGCGCGCGGGCCAGGGGCGCCTGTGACTCACTCCACCCGCCGCCCCTAGTGCGGGCGTTCCTACGCGGGGGTAACCTCGACGATCTAACCGAGTGCACAGGAGGGGCCCTCACGGGCCGGATCTGCCATGAACATTGTCGTGTGTGTGAAGTACGTGCCCGACGCTACGGGCGACCGCCGCTTCGAGGCGGACAACACCGTGGACCGCGTCGGCGTCGACGGACTCCTGTCCGAGCTTGACGAGTACGCCGTGGAGCAGGCGCTCCAGCTGAAGGAGAAGGCCGGCGACGACACCGAGGTCACCGTGCTGACCGTCGGTCCCGAGGGCGCCGCGGACGCGATCCGCAAGGCGCTCCAGATGGGTGCCGACAAGGGCGTCCACGTGGTCGACGACGCGATCGCCGGCTCGGACGCGCTGGGCACCTCGCTGGTGCTCGCCGAGGCCGTCAAGAAGGTTCCGCACGACCTGGTGATGTGCGGCATGGCGTCCACCGACGCCGGCGGCTCCGTCGTCCCGGCGATGCTGGCCGAGCGTCTGGGGCTGCCGCAGGTGACCTTCGCCTCCGCGATCGAGGTCGACGGTCAGACGGTGAAGATCCGTCGTGACGGCGACACCGCCACCACCCACATCGAGGGCACGCTGCCGCTGCTGGCCAGCGTCACCGACCAGACCGGTGAGGCGCGCTACCCGTCCTTCAAGGGCATCATGGCCGCCAAGAAGAAGCCGGTGGAGACCTACTCCCTGGCCGACCTGGGCATCGAGGCCGAGATGGTCGGCCTGTCGGCGTCCTACTCGGCCGTCGAGGCCACCGCCGCCCGCCCGCCGCGCAGCGCCGGTGAGATCGTCGCCGACGACTCCGGCAGCGGTGCCACGGCGCTGGTGGAGTTCCTGGCGTCGAAGAAATTCATCTGAAGCCGCGCGCGGAAAGACTGAGGAGAAGAAACCCATGAGTGAGGTCCTGGTCCTCGTCGACCATGTCGACGGCGCGGTGCGCAAGACCACCCACGAGCTGCTGACCATCGCCCGCCGTCTCGGCGAGCCGTCGGCGGTGTTCATCGGTGCGGCGTCCGACGACGCCGTCGCCGCCCTGAAGGCTCACGGTGCGGAGAAGATCTACGTCGTCGACGACGCGGACATCTCCGGCTACCTGGTGGCCCCCAAGGCCGAGGTGCTGGCCCAGCTGGTCGGCTCGGCCTCGCCGGCCGCGGTGCTGCTGTCCTCCTCCGCGGAGGGCAAGGAGATCGCCGCGCGTCTGGCGGTCAAGACCGACTCCGGTCTGATCTACGACGCGGTGGACGTGGCTGCCGACGGCACCACCACCCAGAGCGTCTTCGCCGGCAACTTCTCGGTGCAGGCGAAGGTCACCAAGGGCACCCCGATCCTCGCGGTGAAGCCGAACTCGGCCGCCCCGGAGCAGGTCGAGGGCGCCGGCGTGGTGGAGAACGTGACCCCGTCGATCTCGGACGCGGCGAAGACCGCCCGCATCACCGGCGTGGAGCCGAAGGCGGCCTCGGGCCGTCCCGAGCTGACCGAGGCCGCGATCGTGGTGTCCGGCGGTCGTGGCACCGGCGGCAACTTCGAGCCGGTCGAGAAGCTCGCCGACTCGCTCGGTGCCGCGGTCGGCGCGTCCCGTGCGGCGGTCGACTCCGGCTGGTACCCGCACACCTTCCAGGTGGGTCAGACCGGCAAGGTCGTCTCCCCGCAGCTCTACATGGCCAACGGCATCTCCGGTGCGATCCAGCACCGCGCCGGCATGCAGACCTCCAAGACGATCGTCGCGGTGAACAAGGACGAGGAGGCGCCGATCTTCGAGCTCGTCGACTTCGGCGTCGTGGGCGACCTGCACTCCGTGCTCCCGGCCGCCACCGAGGAGATCAACAAGCGCAAGGGCTGATTCCCGCCTGACGTTCCCGTCAGACGGTGTGCCCAACGGCCCCGCCCCCGTGCACGTCACGGGGGCGGGGCCGTCGCCGTTCCCCCGAGTCGCAGGACCGGTCCGTCCCACCGTTCGCGGAGCCAGCGGTCGTGGGTCGCGACCAGCACGGTCGCCGGCGTACGCGCCAACGCCTCCTCGAGTTCGTCGGCCAACGCCAGCGACAGGTGGTTGGTCGGCTCGTCGAGCAGCACCACCTCCGGGCTCCGCGCGACCAGCACCGCCAGCGCCAGGCGGCGTTGCTGGCCGACGCTGAGCTCGCCGACCGGGCGCCGGAGCGCCTCGCGCGGAAGCAGGCCGAGGGAGCCCAGCGAGGGGTACGACGTGGCAGACGCCTGCGCCGCGGCGTACGTCGCGAGCGCGGAGCGCCCGGGGTGCCGGAAGCGCACCTGCTGAGGGAGCAGCCCGACAGTGCTGGCGACCAGGACCTCGCCGCGGGTGCCGTCCGGGGCACGCCCCGCGAGCACCGACAGCAGCGTCGACTTGCCGGAGCCGTTAAGCCCGGTCACCAGCAGGTGTTCACCGGCGCGGACGTCGAGGCGGGGGAGTGACAGGCGGCCCGGGACCTCGAGGTCACGCGCCCGCACCGCGGCTCCGCGGCGCCCCAGGTCGGCGGCGAAGCGCAGGGGGCGCGGCGGTGCGGGGACCGCTTCTGCGTCGAGTCGTTCCAGCCGGCGTTCGGCGTTGGCGACGCGGCGCCCGACCGTGCGCGCGACGTGCTCGCCCTTGGCATGGTGGATGAACTTGTCGCCGTCCCGGGGCGGACGGCCCGGCGCGATCTGTCGATCCGTCGTCCGGGCGGCCCGCTGGAGCCTGGCCCGCTGCTCCTCCTGAGCGCGGTAGTCCTCCTCCCAGCGACGCCGCGCCGACGCCCGCGCCTCGACGACTGCGGTGTAGCCGCCGTCGAGGGGGAGGCGGCTACGGGCCGCCCCGGGCTCGGCACGGGCGTCGAGGTCCAGGACCCGGTCGGCGACCTGGTCGACGAACCAGCGATCGTGACTGACCACCACCGCGACGCCGCGGTGCTCGCGCAACGCCGTGACCAGGTGCGCCACTGCCGCGTCGTCGAGATGGTTGGTGGGCTCGTCGAGGAGCAGCACGTCCGGACGCCGAGCGAGGAGCCCGGCCAGGGCCAGCCGAGAGCGCTCGCCGCCCGAGAGCGAGGACCAGGCTCGCTCCGGCGCCAGATGACCCACGCCGAGCCGGTGCGCGTGCTCGGCCAGCCGGCGTTCGGCGTCCCAGGCCCCGGCGGCGTCGGCGGCTTCGAGCGCCGCGGCGTAGGACGTCGCCAACGACGCGTCGTCCGGGCTGAGGGCCAGGCGTGCTCCGAGGTCGGCGACCCGTGCCTCGAGGTGCAGCAGTGGCTCCACCCACGCGTGCAGGACCGAGGTGACCGTCGCCCCAGCCGGAGCCGACGGTTCCTGGTGGAGGTGGCCGCGCACGGGTGGACCCGTCACGGAGCCCGCCGTCGGGATGATCAGACCCGCGAGGATCGCCAGCAGGGTGGACTTCCCGGTGCCGTTCTCACCGGTGACCACGAGGACCTGGCCCGGAGTAGCGGCCAGGTCGATCTGGTCCAGCACGGGACGGCCGTCGAAGGTGTGCCCCAGTCCCGAGGCTCGCAGCGCGGTCGCGCCCGGAGACGGCCAACCGGGAGACGTCGGACCGGATGACGTGGAGACCGGTGACGTCGACACGGGGGAGGGAGCAGTCATGAGTGGATCCGTTCGCCGAGAGGAACCCGGCGGCACGAGAAGCGCGGCCGGGAAGGACAGAACGGTCAGGACTCCATGCGTCCAGGGTAGGCACCGTCCCGGCGCGCGGCGAGCGGTTTTCGGGGGACTGCCCGGGGGGCGACCCGGCCCGCCGCGGTGCCGGGGCCGGACCGTACGCTGGAAGGTGCGATGAACCCGAGTCAGCCCACCCCCGCGGTCTACCTCGACCATGCCGCGACCACGCCGATGCTGCCCGAGGCGGTCGCGGCGATGACCGCGCAGTTCGCGCGCACGGGGAACGCGAACAGCCTGCACGCCTCCGGGCGCGAGGCCCGCCGCGTGGTGGAGGAGTCGCGGGAGGCGATCGCCGGGGCCCTGCGGTGCCGTCCGGGTGAGGTCGTCTTCACCTCCGGTGGCACCGAGGCGGACAACCTCGCCCTCAAGGGCATCGCCTGGCACCGGCGTGGGGAGGACCCCCGGCGGGAGCGGGTCGTGACGACCGCGGTGGAGCATCACGCGGTGCTCGACCCGGTCGAGTGGCTGGGTGCCGAAGGCGGTGCGAAGGCCGAGTTCGTGGCCGTCGACGCCGAGGGCCGGGTACGGGTCGACGAGCTCACCGCACTCGTGGAGTCCGACCCGGCGTCGGTGGCGTTGATCTCGGTGATGTGGGCCAACAACGAGGTGGGCACGCTGCAGCCGATCGACGACGTGGTGGCGCTGGCGCGACGACACGGCATCCCGATGCACGCGGACGCCGTCCAGGCCGTGGGGGCGGTGCCGGTCGACGTCGCGGCCAGCGGGGTCGACGCCCTGACGATCAGCGCCCACAAGCTGGGCGGCCCGATCGGCGTCGGCGCGCTCGTCGTACGCCGTGAGGTCGCGATGACTCCGCTGCTGCACGGCGGCGGACAGGAACGCAAGGTCCGGTCGGGCACGGTGAACACCCCCGCGATCGCCGGTTTCGCCGCGGCCCTGACCACCGCGGTGGAGCGTCAGGAGGAGTCCGCGCTACGGCTGAGCGCCCTGCGCGACGACCTGGTCGCGGGCGTGCTGGCCGCGGTGCCCGACGCGCGGTTCAACGGCGACCCCCGCGATCGCCTGCCCGGCAACGTGCATCTGAGTTTCCCCGGGTGCGAGGGCGACGCGTTGCTGATGCTGCTGGACCACCAGGGCATCCACGTCTCGACGGGGTCCGCCTGCTCCGCCGGCGTCCCCCAGCCCAGCCACGTGCTGCTGGCGATGGGGCGGGACGAGGACGAGGCGCGCAGTTCGCTGCGGATCACCCTCGGCCACACCAGCACCCGCGCGGACGTCGAGGCCGTGGTCGCCGCGCTGCCCGCCGCCGTCGAGCGGGCGCGCGGGGTGCGCTGGTGAGCGCCCCCACCGCCGAGCCGTCACGACTCCGCGTGGTCGCGGCGATGTCCGGAGGCGTGGACTCCGCGGTCGCCGCAGCCCGGGCGGTCGAGGCCGGGCACGAGGTCACCGGCATCCACCTGGCGCTCTCGCGCAACCCGCAGTCCTACCGGTCGGGGGCGCGTGGCTGCTGCTCGATCGAGGACAGCAACGATGCCCGTCGGGCCGCCGACGTCCTCGGAATCCCCTTCTACGTCTGGGATCTGAGCGACCGGTTCCACAGCGAGGTGGTGGAGGACTTCCGCGAGGAGTACCTCGCCGGGCGTACCCCGAACCCGTGCCTGCGCTGCAACGAGCGGATCAAGTTCGCCGCCGTCCTGGACCGCGCCCTGGCGCTCGGCTTCGACGCCGTCGCCACCGGCCACTACGCCGACCTGCGCCCGTCGGCCGACGGCGGCGTGGAACTGCATCGCGCCGTCGACGCGGCCAAGGACCAGTCCTACGTGCTCGGCGTGCTCACGCAGGAGCAGTTGCGGCACTCGCTCTTCCCGCTCGGGCACACCACCAAGCCCGACGTGCGCGCCGAGGCCGCGCGGCGCGGCCTGCTGGTCGCCGACAAGCCCGACAGCCACGACATCTGCTTCATCTCCGACGGGGACACAGCCGGCTGGCTGCGCGAGAAGCTCGGCCCGGCCTCGGGCACGGTCGTCGACCAGGCCAGCGGCGACGTGGTCGGCACCCACGACGGCAGCTATGCGTTCACCGTCGGTCAACGCCGCGGCCTGCGGCTGGGGGTGCCCGCAGCCGACGGGCGGCCACGCTACGTGCTCGACATCGAGCCGGTCAGCGGCACGGTCACCGTCGGCCCGCGGGAGGCGCTGCGGGTCGACACCGTGCACGGCGACCGGCCGCGCTGGTGCGGCGCGGCGCCGGGCCCGGAGCCGTTGCCCTGCACGGTGCAGTTGCGTGCCCACGGGGCGGAGCACCGGGCGACGGCGTACGTGGACGGGGGCGATGTGCGGCTCGAGTTGCTCGACCCGGCCGAGGGAATCGCTCCGGGGCAGTCGGCGGTGCTCTACGACGGCACCCGGGTGATCGGCTCCTGCACGATCACCACGACCGGACGGCGGGAGACCCCATGACGCTGGCCACGGGCGTCGGGTCGCACCCGGGCGACGACCAGCCTGCGTACGACGAAGCGTTGCGCCTGGTGCTCGGTGAACTGGGGGAGGGGCAGCTTCCCTACCTGCCCGAGGTCCCCGGGCGCGGGGCACCGGCCGGCATGGTGGGGCGCACGGTGGCCGTGCTCGCCGGGCTCGGGGTCGACCTGCAGCCGGCCGGGTGGCGGCTGACCTCGGCGCCCGGCATCGACCAGCGCCGCGCGCAGTCCCTGCTGGCCCAGGACCTGGACCGGCTCGAGGAGCTGACCCAGGGCTACGAGGGCCCGTTCAAGGTGCAGCTCACCGGGCCGTGGACGTTGGCGGCGACGATGGAACGGCCCCGCGGGGACCGGATCCTGGCCGACCACGGCGCCCGCCGTGAGCTGGCCGAGTCCCTGGCCGAGGGGGTGGCCGCGCACGTGGCCGACCTGCGTCGCCGGGTACCCGGTGCCGATCTCCTGCTGCAGTGGGACGAGCCCGCGTTGCCCGCGGTGCTGGCCGGCTCGATCCCCACGGCCTCGGGCTTCTCGCGACATCGCGGCGTCGACGTACCGGGGGCGGCGCTGGCACTGGAGGCGGTCGTCGGGGCGGTCCGCGGCGCGGGCGCCGAGCCGCTGGTGCACTGTTGCGCCGCCGACGTCCCCTGGGACCTGCTCGCGCGCGCCGGGGCGCCCGGGGTGAGCGTGGACCTCG
This sequence comes from Marmoricola sp., assembly GCA_044224695.1. Lineage (GTDB taxonomy): Bacteria > Actinomycetota > Actinomycetes > Propionibacteriales > Nocardioidaceae > Marmoricola_A. The sequence goes on from JBGAJX010000006.1 coordinate 102,392, forward strand.
ACGTCCTCACCGCCGCGGACCACGACGGCGTGGCCGCGGCACTCGAGGCGGGTCGCCGGGTCGTGCTCGGCGTCGTCCCGACGACCGCTCCCACCGTGGCTCCGGACGCGCGCGGGGTGACGGCCCGCGTGGAGCGATTCCTCGACATGCTCGGCCTGGAGCCGACCTCGATGCTGGTGCTGAGTCCTGGCTGCGGTCTGGCCGGGGCGGACCCGCGGTGGGTCCGGACGGCGCTGGGCCTGTGCCGTACGGCGGCACTCCAGCTAACCGGGTGAGGGGCCGGTTGAACCGGCCCTAGTGGGCGGCCGGCGCCGGCCCCCTGCCGCCGAGCTCGGCGTGCTTGATCCGGTTGAACGAGAACGCCACCACGGCGCCGATCGCCAGCATCACCGCGCCGGCCACCAGGCCGGTGCTCGCGCCGTGGATGAAGGACACCGCCGCCACTCGCGGGTCGTTGGGGTCGACCTGACCGGTGCTGAGGATCTCGGCCGCCTTGGAGTTGCGGGCGGTCAGCGCGATCGTGCTCAGCGTTGCCAGCCCGAGGGCGCCGCCCACCTGCTGCATGGTGTTGAGCACGCCCGAGGCGATGCCGGAGTCGGCCGGGCTCACCTTGTGCACGACGCTCATCGTCATCGGGATGAAGACCATCGACAGGCCCAGCGGCATCAGCACCGTGGAGGGGAAGAAGTCGGTCCAGTAGTCGAGGTCCACCCCCAGCGACGCAGGGCTGGCGTCGTAGGAGAACCGGCTCATCAGCAGCAGGGCCGACGAGGCGATCAGGGCGCCGATGCCGGACAGGATGCCGGGGTTCACCTTCTGCACCAGGCGGCTGGTGACCATGGCCGCCACGATCATGGTGATGCTGAACGGCAGGAACATCAGGCCGGTCTCCATGGGGGACTTGCCCATCACGGTCTGGAAGATCAACGTCATGAAGAAGAACGTCGTGAACATCGCGGCCGGCACGAACATCATCACCACGTAGCTGGCGAGGCGATCCCGGCTGGCCAGGATCCGTCCGGGCAGCAGCGGCGCCGCCGCACGACGCTCGATGAGGGCGAAGGCCAGCAGCAGGGCCACGCCGGCGCCGAGCGCGACCAGGGTCCAGGTGTCGTCCCAGCCGTGGCTCTCCTCCCCCGCACGGGTGATGCCGTAGACCAGGGAGAGCAGGCCCGCCGTCGCGGTGATCGCACCGGGCACGTCGAGGCGTCCGGCATGGGTGTCGGACTCGGCGAGGACGCGGGGCGCCAGCCAGGCCGCGGCCAGGCCGATCGGCACGTTGATCAGGAAGGTGAGCCGCCAGCCCTCGATCTCGAAGCCCAGGACGTGGGTCCAGCCCGTCAGCCAGCCACCCAGGAGCAGGCCGATGGCGGCGCCGAGGCCGGACATCATCGCGTAGACGGCGAAGGCGCGGCTGCGCTTGGGGCCGGGCTCGAACGTGGTGGTGATCAGGGCCAGGGCGTTGGGGGAGGCGAACGCAGCACCCAGACCCTGCAGGGCACGCGAGCAGAGCAGCATCGCCTCGTTCTCCGCGAAGCCGCCCAGCAGTGAGGCGAAGGCGAACAGGAGCAGGCCGACCATGAAGGCGCGACGCCGGCCGAAGAGATCGCCCACGCGTCCGCCGAGCAGCAGGAAGCCGCCGAACGTGAGGGCGTAGGCGGTGATGATCCAGGGGAGCGCGGCCTCGGAGAAGTCCAGGTCGGCCTGGATGTAGGGCAGTGCGATGTTGGCGATGGTGCCGTCGAGCACGACCATCAGCTGCGCGGTGCAGATCAGGGCCAGCGCGGCACCGAGGTGGCGGTGACCGGAGTCGTCCTCCGCGGTGGTGGTGTCGGGACGGGTCGCGTCGGCTGAGGTCACGGGGTCTCCTGGAGGAACGGTCGGCCGGTGGCGGCCGGGAGGATGATCTGGTCGACCACGCGGGTGACCACATCGGGGGTCACGGGCAGGCCGAGGACGTAGGTGCGGTGGAGCAGGATCCCCGCGAGTGCCGGTCCGAGCAGGTCGGGGTCGACGCCGGGAGCGAGTTCGCCGCGCTCCTCGGCGCGGCGGTAGACCGCCTGCATCAGGGCGAGCTTGGGGGCCAGGAAGCGCGCCCGGAAGTCCCGGCCGAGCTCCTCGTCGGTGGTCAGCGCGGTCAGCACCGCGGCCAGCACGCGGGTGTCGCGCGGGGTCTTCCCGCCCGGTCCGCAGAAGAGGGCGAGCAGGTCCCCGCGCAGGGAGCCGGTGTCCGGCGGCCCTGAGGTGGCGCTGTGCTTGGACCGGAGGATCGCGTCGACGACGAGCGAGGGCTTGGACTCCCACCGCCGGTAGAGCGTGGCCTTGCTGGCCTTGGCCCGCTGCGCCACGGCATCCATCGTGAGCCGGTCGTAGCCGGTCTCGAGGAGCTCGATCAGGCACGCATCGAGGATCTCGCCCTCACGGGCACCCTCGACCCGGGGACGGACGTGCTCCTTGGCGACGGACATCGGTGAGCGCTCCCTGGGTGCGTGCGGACGGCGTGATCGGACTGCATGAAACGGTACGGTTTCGTTTCAAGGTACGCCGCGCCGCCGGCCCGGGCAAACCGGTTGTCCGGATCAGACTGTCCGGACTAGCTCGGGCCGAGGATCTGGGTCACCGCGTCGGCCGCGAAGCGGTTCCACCGACGGGCCCCGGAGATCATGTAGTGCCCGACCTCGCCCATGTCGGTGAGCTCGGCGCGGGTCGCCACCTGGGCGGCGCGGGCGACGAAGGCGCGCGTCGCGGCGTACGAGGTGATCTCGTCCTTGCGGCCGTGGGCGGCCAGCAGCATCCGGCCGGCCAACGGTGCGACCGGCTCACCCTCGGGGAACCACGGCGCCAGCGCGACCACGCCCGCGACCGCGGGGTCGTCGGCGACCGCGGCCGCGGTGCGCCCGCCCATCGAGTGTCCGACCAGCACGACCGGCGTCTCGCCGTACGTCGCCCGCACCTGTTCCAGCGCCCAGCGTGCGTCGGGCACCGGGGAGGGCAGGTGCGGCCCGTCGCCGGCGTGGTTCCAGCCGCGCACGGTGTAGCGCAGCAGCCAGACGGCCAACCCGTCGTCGTGCCAGCCGCGCTGGAGCTGGCGCATCATCACGCGCGAGCGCAGCCACGCGCGGTTGCGGCCGTCCACGGGCTCGGTGTTGTGCTCGGCGCCGCCGTGCAGCATCAGCACGACGCCGCGCGGGGCGCCGGCCGGGGCGCGCCGGGTCAGGTGCGGACCGCTCATCGGGCCATTGTCCGGCGGCGCCACCCGGTGGTCGGCTCCGGGGTGCGCGCTCACTGCGGCAGCAGGGCCAGACTGCGCGTCACGGCGAACTCGTTCCAGCGGCCGGCCGCTCGGAACATGTAGTGCCCGACACGGCCCATGTCGTGGAAGTGCGCCTCGGCCCCGACCCGGGCGGCGCGCGCCACGAAGTCCGCGGTGGCCCGCGCCGAGGTGATCCGGTCCTTCCGCCCGTGAGCCGCGTGCAGGACCGAGCCCGTCAGCGCCTCGACCGGTTCACCGCGCGGGAACCACGGCGCGAGCGCGACCACGCCGGCGACCAGCGGGTCGTCGGCGACCGCCACCGCGGTGCGCGCTCCCATCGAGTGGCCGAGCAGCACGATCGGGGTGTCGGGGTAGGACGCCTTGACCTGTTCCAAGGCCCAGCGGGCGTCGGGGACGGGGGAGGGCATCACGCCGCGGTGCGCGTTCCAGCCCTTGACCCGGTAGCGCAGCAGGGTGACGGCCACGCCGGCCACGTTGAGGTCGTCCTCGATCTCGCGCATCATCCGGCGCGAACGCTGCCAGGACAGGCTGCGCTCGTCGACGGGCTTGGTGCCGCGGTCGGCACCGCCGTGCAGCATCAGGACCACGCCCCGGGGAGCCACGACGGGAGCGTGCGTCAGTCCGGGGGACAGGGGTGCGGGCGCGTGGGCGGTCACGGTTCTCCTCTCGAGGGCCGGTGGGAGTTCGCGGCCGCCAGGTGGATGGATGGCCGGGTCGTCCACAACGGGAGGAGCCCACCTGCCCCCGTGTCGGTAGGGCGCGGCAGGATTCCCCCATGGACACTCCCGCGACGATCGGTGCCGGCCTCGAGGACGCCGGGGTGCCGCCCGAGGCCCGCGAGCGGCACCAGGACCTCGCCGAGCAGGTCGAGGACGCCCGCTGGCGCTACTACGTGCTCGACGCGCCGACGATCTCCGACGCCGAGTTCGACGCGCTGATGCGCGGCCTGGAGGAGCTGGAGGAGGCACATCCCTCGCTGCGCACTCCGGACTCGCCGACCCAGAAGGTGGGCGGTGCGGTCGCCACCGAGTTCACCGCGGTGGACCACCTCGAGCCGATGATGAGCCTGGACAACGCCTTCTCCGCTGAGGAACTGGTCGCCTGGGAGCAGCGCGTCCGCCGTGACGGCGTGGAGACCGCGGAGTACCTCTGCGAGCTCAAGGTCGACGGCCTGGCGATCAACCTCCTGTATGAAGGCGGGCGGCTCGTCCGCGCGCTGACCCGCGGTGACGGCCGGACGGGAGAGGACGTCACCCCGAACGTGCGCACGATCGCCTCGATCCCGGACCGGTTGACCGCCACTGCGGAGCATCCGGTGCCGGCGCGCCTCGAGGTCCGTGGCGAGGTGTTCCTCCCGGTCGCGGCTTTCGAGGCGCTCAACGCCTCCTTGGTCGAGGCAGGCAAGGCGCCGTTCGCCAACCCCCGCAACTCCGCGGCCGGGTCACTGCGCCAGAAGGACCCGCGCGTCACCGCCTCCCGTGCCCTGGACATGGTCTGCCACGGCGTGGGATTCCGGGAGGGCTTCGAGCCGGAGCGCCAGTCCGAGGCGTACGCCGCCCTGGCAGCCTGGGGCCTGCCGGTCTCGGACCGGGTGCGTGTGGTGGGCTCGCTCGCCGAGGTCGAGGAGTACGTCGCCTACTACGGCGAGCACCGCCACGACGTCGAGCACGAGATCGACGGCGTCGTGGTCAAGGTCGACCAGGTCGCACTGCAGCGGCGGCTGGGCTCCACGTCTCGGGCGCCGCGCTGGGCGATCGCCTTCAAGTACCCGCCGGAGGAGGTCAACACGACCCTGCTCGACATCCGGGTCAACGTCGGCCGGACCGGGCGGGTGACGCCGTACGGGGTGATGGAGCCGGTCTTCGTCAGTGGCTCCACCGTCGAGATGGCGACCCTGCACAACGCCTTCGAGGTGCGCCGCAAGGGCGTGCTGATCGGTGACACCGTCGTGCTGCGCAAGGCCGGCGATGTGATCCCCGAGATCGTCGGGCCGGTCGTGGACCTGCGCGACGGCACCGAGCGTGAGTTCGTGATGCCGACCCACTGCCCCGAGTGCGGCACCGAGCTGGCGTACGAGAAGGAGGGCGACGCCGACATCCGGTGCCCCAACCAACGCTCCTGCCGGGCTCAGCTGCGCGAGCGGCTCTTCCACGTCGCCTCGCGGGGAGCCTTCGACATCGAGGTGCTCGGCTGGGAGGCGGCCACCGCCCTGCTCGACGCCGAGGTCGTGCAGGACGAGGGCGACCTCTTCACGTTGACCGAGGCCGACCTGCTCCGGGTGCCGCTCTTCACCCGCGCCCCGAAGAAGGGCGAGGACGGGCCCCAGCTGAGCGCCAACGGCCAACGGATGCTGGCGAATCTCGCCGAGGCCCGTGACCGACCCCTGTGGCGGGTGTTGGTCGCGCTCTCGATCCGGCACGTCGGCCCCACCGCGGCGCGGGCGCTGGCCACGCACTTCGGCACCCTGGAGGCGATCCAGGCCGCGACCGTGGAGGACCTGGCCGCGGTCGAGGGCGTCGGGCTCACGATCGCGGAGTCGATCCGCCGCTGGTTCGACGACGAGGACGTCGCCTGGCACCTCGACATCCTCAGCAAGTGGCGCGAGGCCGGGGTCCGCATGGAGGACGAGGTCGACACCAGCACCCCGAAGATTCTCGAAGGGCTCTCGATCGTGGTCACCGGGTCGCTGTCGGCCTACAGCCGCGACGGCGCCAAGGAGGAGATCCTGCGCCGGGGCGGCAAGGCGGCGTCCTCGGTCTCCAAGAACACCGCGTTCGTGGTGGTGGGTAACGCGCCCGGCTCCAAGTACGACAAGGCGGTCGCGCTCAAGGTGCCCGTCCTCGACGAGGCCGGCTTCACCGTCCTCCTCCAGGACGGACCCGACGCCGCGCGTGCGGTGGCGCAGACCCCCGAGGCCTGACCGCCTGGTTCGCCGAGTTGCGCCGCGTGGTTCGCCGAGTTGCGCCGCGCGGCTGGAAACGGAACCGGGCCGCGCAACTCGCGGGACCACGAGACGCAACTCGCGGGACAGGGGTCAGCGCAGGCGCAGGTCGATCGGCTGCCCGTCCTTGGGGAACGGCAGCGAGTGGTGGTCCAGCGGCACGACGTACGACGGGTCCACCGACCAGGTGAAGCGGTGCAGCAGGTGGTGCAGGATCGTGGTCACCTCGGCGCCGCCGAAGTGCATGCCCAAGCACTTGTGGACCCCGCCGCCGAAGGGGTGCCAGGCGTAACGGTGGACCTTGTCCTCACGGCGATGGGGCGCGAACCGCTCGGGGTCGAAGCGGGTCGGGTCCGGCCAGACCTCGGCGCTGGTGTGGCTGAAGACGGGGGCGACGAAGCAGAAGGTGTCGGCCGGGATCCGCACGCCGAGGACCTCGGTCTCCTTGACCGTCTTGCGGGCGACGACAGGTACCGGGGTGACCAGCCGCATCGCCTCCTTCATCACCAGGGCCGAGGACGGCAGCGACGCGTGGTCGGCGAGCGTGGGGCGCGCTCCGACGGCCAGCGACTCCGAGCGGCACCGGTCCTGCCAGTCCGGGTGCTGGCCGAGGTACTGCAGCATCGTCGACAGCGTGATGGTGGAGGTGTCGTGCGCCGCCATCAGCAGGAAGATCATGTGGTTGATGACGTCGGTGTCGGTGAACCGCTCGCCGTCGTCGGTCTCGGCCAGCAGGAGCGCGGAGAAGAGGTCGTCGCCGGGGTTGGCGCGCCGCTGGGGCAGGTAGTGCCGCAGGAAGTCCTCCAGCACGCGGCGCCCGCGCATGCCGCGGTGCCAGCGCCCGACGCCGACCGGGCCGACGTGCAGGTCGAAGCGGACCAGCGCGGTGGCTGACTGCACGCAGTCGATGAAGGCCCGGTTGATGCGCCGCATCTGGGCCGGGGTGGTGTCGCTCGCCCCGCCCATGAAGAGCGTGGTGGCGACGTCGAGGGTCAACTCCTTGAGCGCGGGGTAGGCCTGGAACCCGTCGCGCGGCTGCCAGTGCGCCAGGCCGGCCTCGACCGGCTCGTGCATCGCGTCGGTGTAGCGCGCGATCCGGTCGGCGGTGAAGGCCTGCTGCATGATCCGCCGGTGCCGGTGGTGCTCCTCGAAGTCGAGCAGCATCAGCCCGCGGTCGAAGAACGGGCCGACCAGGTAGGACCACGCCGGCCCGTTGGCGAAGGCGTGGTCGGCGTTGCGGAAGACCGCTTCGCTGGCGTCGGGACCGAGGAAGCACATCCACCGGCTGCCCATGGCGCCGAGCCAGGAGACCGGGCCGTGCTCGGCGTACTGCCGCTCGAAGAGCGCCTCGGGGTCCTTGAGGAAGCTGAAGGTGTGGCCCAGGACGGGCCATCCCGGCTCTCCGGTGGCGGCGCGGGGCCGGGTGCTGTCGACCGTCGTCATGGCAATCCTCCATCGCCCAATTCTGAAAGGGCGTCCTGTCAGTTAGCGATCTCAGTTTGTTCGTCCTTCGCAGGCCCGTCAAGATGGGGGCCATGACCGCTTCGGCCCGGCCCTATCGCGGCGTGAGCGCCGTCGAACGGCGGGCCACGCGGCGCGCGGCCCTGCTCGAGGCGGCCCTGGACCTGCTCGGCGGCCCCGAGCCGCGCCCGGTGACGATGACCGCGGTGTGCGAACGGGCCGGGCTGACCGAGCGCTACTTCTACGAGTCGTTCACCGACCGTGACGCCCTCCTCGTCGAGTTGCTCGACCAGATCTCCTCCGAGATCGCCGACCGTGCCAACGCCGCGCTCGACGGCGCCGAGGGGCCGCCCGGGCACCGGGTGCGCGTGGCGATGACCGCGGTCGTGGACCTGTTCGCGCACGACCCCCGCAAGGGCCGCGTCGCCCTGGTGGAGTCCGTCGGACTGCCGATCCTGCGGGCGCGGCGCCAGGAACTGCTGGCGGCCTTCGAGGCGTTGTTCGTCGTGCGGTCGGTGGAGTTGTACGGCGAGGACGCGCTGCCGGAACAGGAGGCCCGGCTGACCTCGGTTCTCTTCGTGGGAGGGCTGGTCGAACTGATCGCGTCCTGGCTCAGCGGTGCTGTCGAGACCGACCCCGAACAGCTGGTCGACATCGTCACCAGGACGTACGTGAGCCTCGCCCACCGCTGAGACCGGGCGCTCGGCGGCGGCATCGGCGCCGATAGGGTGGACGCCATGCCCGAGATCACCCGCGACGACGTCGCGCACCTCGCCGGGCTCGCCAGGATCCAGCTCTCCGACGCCGAGCTCGACCGGCTCACCGGCGAGCTGCCCAAGATCCTCGAGTCCGTCGCCACCGTCTCCCAGGCCCTCGAGGGTGCGGGCGAGGTGACGCCGATGAGCCACCCGACCCCGATCGTCAACGTCTTCCGCGCCGACGAGGTCCGCCCGTCCCTCACCCCGGAGCAGGCCCTGGCCGGTGCGCCGGAGGCCGAGGAGCAGCGGTTCGTCGTGCCGAAGATCCTGGGCGAGGAGTGAGTCGTGACTGACCTGACGCTGCACACCGCCGCCGAGCTCGCCGGTGCCCTCGCCGCCGGCGAGGTCAGCTCGGTGGCTCTCACCCAGGCCTTCCTCGACCGCATCGCCGCCGAGGACCCGGCCCTGCACTGCTACCTGCACGTCGACGCCGACGGTGCCCTCGCCGCGGCGGCCGACGTCGACGCCCGCCGGGTCGACGGCGTCGCCCTGCCGACGTTGGCCGGTGTCCCGATCGCGGTGAAGGACCTGCTCTGCACCCAGGGCCAGCCCACGACCGCCGGCTCGCGGATCCTCCAGGGCTGGGTGCCGCCGTACGACGCGACCGTGGTCACCCGCCTGCGCGCCGCGGGCATGCCGATCCTGGGCAAGACCAACCTCGACGAGTTCGCGATGGGCTCCTCCACCGAGCACTCCGCCTACGGTCCGACCCGCAACCCGTGGGACCACGAGCGCAGCCCGGGCGGCTCCGGCGGCGGCTCGGCCGCGGCCGTCGCCGCGCGGCTCGCTCCGCTGGCGATCGGCACGGACACCGGAGGATCGATCCGCCAGCCCGGCGCCCTCACCGGCACCGTCGGGGTCAAGCCGACGTACGGCGGGGTGTCGCGCTACGGCGTCATCGCGATGGCCAGCAGCCTGGACCAGGTCGGCCCGGTCACCCGCACCGTGCTCGACGCGGCGCTGCTGCACGAGGTCATCGGCGGGCACGACCCGATGGACTCCACCAGTCTCACCCAGCCGGTGCCGCCGGTCGTCGAGGCCGCCCGCCGTGGCGACGTCTCCGGCCTGCGCATCGGGGTCGTCCGTGAGCTCGGCGGCGAGGGCTTCCAGCCCGGAGTCCAGGCCCGCTTCGACGAGGCGGTCGCGCTGCTCACCTCGGCCGGCGCCGAGGTCGTGGAGGTCTCCTGCCCGAGCTTCACCCAGGCGCTGGCCACCTACTACCTGGTGATGCCGAGCGAGGTCTCCTCCAACCTGGCCCGCTTCGACGCGATGCGCTACGGGCTCCGGGTCGCCCCGGAGGGGGTCGAGGACCCCAGCGCCGAGCAGGTGATGGCCGCGACCCGCGACGCCGGCTTCGGCGACGAGGTCAAGCGCCGCATCATCCTGGGCACCTACGCCCTGTCCAGCGGCTACTACGACGCCTACTACGGCTCGGCCCAGAAGGTCCGCGCCCTGGTGGCCCGCGACTTCGACGCCGCCTTCGCGCAGGCCGACGTGCTGATCTCGCCGACCTCGCCGACCACCGCCTTCCGGCTGGGGGAGAAGCTCGACGACCCGCTGGCGATGTACCTCCAGGACGTGGCCACGATCCCGGCCAACCTGGCCGGCGTACCGGGCCTGTCGCTGCCCGCCGGACTCGCCGAGGACGGCCTGCCGGTCGGGGTGCAGTTCCTCGCGCCGATCGGTGCCGACGACCGGCTCTACAACGCGGCCGCCGCGCTGGAGCGGCTGCTGCTCGCCCAGTGGGGTGGCCCGCTCCTCCCCGGAACCACGGAGGTGTCGGCATGAGCGCCACGACCGAGCTGGTGGCCTTCGAGGAGGCGCTGACCCGCTACGAGCCGGTGATGGGCCTGGAGGTCCACGTCGAGCTGCACACCGCGACCAAGATGTTCTGCGGCTGCCCCGCGGCCTTCGGTGGCGAGCCGAACACGCACGTGTGTCCGGTGTGCCTGGGCCTGCCCGGTGCGCTGCCGGTGGTCAACGGCAAGGCGGTCGAGTCCGCGATCCGGATCGGCCTGGCGCTGAACTGCCAGATCGCCGAGTGGTGCCGCTTCGCGCGGAAGAACTATTTCTACCCGGACATGCCGAAGAACTTCCAGACCTCGCAGTACGACGAGCCGATCGCCTTCGACGGTTGGATGGACGTCGAGGTCGAGGGGGAGACCTACCGGATCGAGATCGAGCGCGCCCACATGGAGGAGGACACCGGCAAGTCGTCCCACATGGGCGGCGCGACCGGGCGCATCCACGGTGCCGAATACTCGCTGCTCGACTACAACCGCGCCGGCATCCCGCTCATCGAGATCGTCACCAAGCCGATCGTGGTGCCCGGCGAGGTCGCCCCGCTGGTGGCCCGGGCCTACGTGCAGCAGCTTCGCGACCTGGTTCTCGCCCTCGACGTCTCCGACGCCCGGATGGACCAGGGCTCGCTGCGTGCGGACGTGAACCTGTCGCTGCGCCCGGCGGGCACCGAGAAGTTCGGCACCCGATCGGAGACCAAGAACGTCAACTCGTTCCGCTCGGTGGAGCGCGCGGTCCGCTTCGAGGTCTCCCGGCACGCCGGCATCCTTGACGCGGGCGGTTCGGTGGTCCAGGAGACCCGGCACTTCCACGAGGACACCGGCACGACGTCGCCGGGCCGGGAGAAGTCGGACGCGGAGGACTACCGCTACTTCCCCGAGCCCGACCTCGCCCCCGTGGCGCCGAGCCGCGCGTGGGTCGAGGAGCTGCGCACGACGCTGCCGGAGCCTCCCGCCCAGCGGCGCAAGCGGCTGGCCGAGGAGTGGGGCTTCTCCGAGCTGGAGATGCGTGACACCGTCGGCGCCGGCGCGCTGGACCTGGTGGCGGCGACCGTGGACGCGGGTGCCGCGCCGCAGTCGGCGCGCAAGTGGTGGCTCTCCGAGCTCGCCCGCCGGGCCAACGAGGCCGGTATCGAGCTGACCGAGCTGGCGATCACGCCGGCGCAGGTCGCGCGGATCCAGGCGCTCGTCGACGAGGGCTCGATCAACGACAAGCTCGCCCGGCAGGTCTTCGACGGGGTGCTGGCCGGCGAGGGCGACCCCGACGCGGTCGTGGCTGCCCGCGGGCTCGCGGTGGTCTCCGACGAGGGTGCGCTCTCGGCGGCGGTCGACCGTGCGATCGAGGCCAACCCGGACGTGGCGGACAAGATCCGCGACGGCAAGGTGGCCGCTGCCGGTGCGCTGATCGGCGCGGTGATGAAGGAGATGAAGGGGCAGGCAGACGCGGGTCGGGTCCGCGAGCTGATCCTGGAGAAGCTCGCCTGACCCACGGTCGAGGGCCCGCTCAGAACGCCGTCGAGGCCAGTTCGGTCTCGTCGTCGACCAGCGCCTGCACGATCCGCTCCGCAACCGCGGCCGGGTCCTTGCCCTCCCGCAGCCGCGGCGCCTCCCCGGCCAGCGGGCGCCCGGCCAGACCGGTCTCGGTGTGCGGCGGGCGTACGTCGACGATCCGGATCTTCTGGCGGCGCAGTTCGACCGCCAGCGCCTTGTCCAGCGCGGTGAGCGCGGCCTTGCTCGCCGAGTAGGCGGCCATACCGGCGGTCGGGGCCTCGGCGACCACCGCACTGAGCGAGACGATCGCCGAGCCCGGCTGCAGGCCGGGGATCACCGCGCGCAGCAGGCGCGCCGGTCCGATGACGTTGACCAGGAACAGCTGGTCCAGGTCGTCGTCGTCCAGCTCGGTGAGCGCACCGAAGGCGACGACGCCCGCGGCGAGCACCACCACGTCGTACGGCCCGGCGTCGGCCACCCGCGCGGGGGTGCCGGGGTCGGTGAGGTCGGCGAGCACCGTCCCGCGCACCGACGGCGAGACCTCGGCGGCCAGGGCCGTCAGGCGGTCCTCGTTGCGCCCGGTCAGCGTGAGGACCGCGCCGCGAGCCGCCAGGGCGCGCGCCAGCTGTGACCCGAGACCTCCGGTGGCGCCGACGATGAGGACGTGACGGTTCTGCAGCTCCATGCCCGCCAGTCTGGCGGGCAGCGGCAAACCGTCCGGCCGGGGTTTCAGCCGACGGCGATCTCGAGGATGCGGTCGTCCTGTGCCGCGGGGGTGCCGCGTCCGTCGCGGTTGCTGGTGGTGACCCAGAGCGTGCCCTGCGGAGTCACCGCCACCGAGCGCACCCGGCCGTAGTCGCCGACGAACCAGTCGACCGGGTCCCCGACGGTGTCGTCCGCCAGCGGCACCTGCCAGAGCCGCTCGCCGCGCAGGGCCCCCATCCAGAGTGACCCGTCGAGGTACGCCAGCCCCGAGGGGGAGGCGTCGTCGGTGGCCCACTGGGCGAAGGGGTTGCGGTACTCGTTGAGGTCGCTGCGACCCTCGGCGAGCGGCCACCCGTAGTTGCGGCCCTTGTCGATCCGGTTCAGCTCGTCCCAGGTGTCCTGGCCGAACTCGCTGGCCCACAGCCGGTCCTGGTCGTCGAAGGCCAGCCCCTGCACGTTGCGGTGGCCCATCGACCACACTGCGGAGTCCTCGACCGGGTTGCCCGGGGCGGGCTCGCCGTCGGAGGTGATCCGCAGGATCTTGCCCGCCAGCGACTCCGGGTCCTGGGCCAGCGCAGGCTCACCGATCTCGCCGGTGGAGACGTAGAGGAAGTCGTCGGGGCCGAACGCGAGCCGCCCCCCGTCGTGGATGAAGCCGTTGGGGATGCCGGTGAAGATCGGCTCCAGCCCGGTCAGGCCGGTGCCGTCGAACGTCCCGCGCAGCACCCGGTTGTCGGACTCGGTGGAGGCATAGAGGAAGACCTGCTGGTCCGTGGCGAAGTACGGCGAGACCGCGATCCCGAGAAGGCCGCCCTCGCCGCGCGGGGCCGCCGCGTCGACCTGCGCCACGGTGCGCACGCTCGCCTCGCCGTCGCCGCGGGGGTCCAGCAGCAGAACTCGCGTGGAGTCGCGTTCGGTGACCAGCGCCCGGCCGTCGGGCAGGAACGCGATCCCCCAGGGCACCGCCAGCCCGGAGGCGACGGTGCGGACCACTTGGGCGCCTTCGGGGCCCAGCGTCGTGGACGGCTCCTCGGGGGCCGGCGTTGACGGCTCGGCGGTCCGGGTGTCGGGTTGCGGCAGCGTCGGCTGCTCGCCCAGGCCGTCGGGGTTGCCGTCGTCCCCGCAGCCGGCGAGGAACCCGAGCATCAGGAGTCCGGCGACGAGCGACGTACGACGGGGTGCGCGGAACGGGCTCATGCCGCCCAGAGTAGGGGGGTCGGACCAGCCTTCCCGCGGGCCGCGGGGTTCGACCGGCCCGGTCAGGCGGTGTGCTCGGTGCGGGCGACCAGGTCCAGCAGCAACTGGGTCACCAGCCGCGACTTCTCCAGCGGGATGAAGTGCGTGCCGAACGTCTCGACGTACGTCGCGCCCTCGATCCGCTCGGCGGCGCTGCGCATGTCGTGGTGCGAGGCCAGCACGTCGAAGCGGCCGGAGACGAACGAGGTGGGCACGTCGATCTTCGCCAACGAGACCCGCATGTGCTCCGACGTACCGACCGCGAGGTGCATGTACCAGTCGATCGGGGTGGTGAGGAACTCGCGCACCGCGCGGCGGACGTCCTCGTGCTTGGCGGTCGGAAACATGAAGCCGCTGTGCCGCAGCACCGTCGTGGACACCGGACCCATCGGGATGCGGCGCGCGATCGGGGTCAGAGCCGGGCCGGCCAGGCGCAGCAGCTTGGCGGTGGTGATCGTCAGCGGCTCGCGCAGCGGCCGCGGGATGAAGAGCGGTGCGCCCATCGAGGCGAACGTGCCACCGGGTACGCCGGCGACGGCGAACAGGCCAGTGACCCGCTCGGGGTGGCGGACGGCGAGCTCGAAGGCGGTGTTCACGCCCATCGACCAGCCCATCACCACGCACGAGTCGACCCCGGCGTCGTCGAGCACCGCGACGGCGTCCTCGACGAAGTGCTCGATGCGAACCCGGTCGGTGTCCTCGGGTCGGCCGCTGCGGCCCACGCCTCGGTGGTTCCAGGAGATGATCCGGACACCGCAGTCACGGGAGAGCAGGTCGGGCCAGGCGTACGGGTTGGTGCCGAGTCCGTTGCAGAGCAGGACGGTCGGTCCCTCGGCATCGTTCGTCCAGGCCTCGATGACCGTGCCGTCGGCGCTGGTCACCTTGTGGAAGCGAACGGTGTGGCTGGTGCCTCGACGGCTCTTGCGGCGGCTGCGCGGGGCAGCGGGCTGGTCGTCGAGAAGCTCGTGGGTGGCGGGCATGGACTCATCTTCGCTGCCCGGCCCGGGGTGTGGCGTGATTGGTGGTGGGCGTCACCCGTGATCGGGTCAACGTCACACCGGGCTGTGGCGGTGGTTTCGAGACACTCGCTGCGCTCGCTCCTCAACCAGCGGCCCCGGTGGTTGAGGAGGGCGACGAAGGAGCCCGTCTCGAAACCGCCTGCCCACCTCAGCCAAGCGCGCGCAGCGCGTGTGCCTGCCGCGCCTCGAAGCGGCGCTGATGCCGCTCGAGGAACTCCTCGACCTCGTCGCGCTCCAGGCGCCGCTCCAGCAGCAGGGTGGAGGCGGTCAGGGCGTTGCGGCGCGCGCGCTGCTGGCTGTCGACGTGCCAGTGGGTGACCCGACGGACCAGACCCCGCGTCGAACCTCGCGCCACGCTCTTCATCGTCGTCACCATGGTGACCTCCCTGACGCCGACCTGCCGACGCCCTCCACGCTAGGAGGCCGAGGCTTCGGCGGAGTCAACGTGACGTGACGTCTGCGTGAACTGGTCTCACGAGGGCGTCGCCAACGGTGTGGGTTCGCTGCGCCCGCGCACCACGACCGGGTCGATCGTGCGCCAGTGGCGGGCCTCGGCGGGGTCGGCGTGGTCGAGGAGCGCCGCGTTGGCGGCGACGCGTGCGGGCACCTTCTTCGCCTCGTCGGTGAGGCGCGCGGCCTCGTTCACCGGGTCGCCGATCACCGTGTACTCGTAGCGTTCGGCGGCGCCGACGTTGCCGGCCACCGCCGGCCCGCCGGAGACGCCGACTCCGGCGGAGACCTCGGGGACCTCCCGGGCCAGCCGGTCGGCCATGACCCGCGCCGCCCGCAGAGCCGCGGTCCGCGGATGTGGGTGGTCGGTCGGGGCGCCCCAGATCGCCAGCGCCGCGTCGCCCTCGAACTTGTTGATGAAGCCGTCCTCGGCATGCACCACATCGATGACCACGGCGAAGAAGCGGTTCAGCACCGCGACCACCTGCTCGGGCGGCTGGTTCTCGGCCAGCGTGGTGGAGCCGATGATGTCGACGAACAGCACGGCGACGTCACGGACCTCGCCGCCGAGCTCGACCCCGACCTCGAGGGCACGCCGGGCGACGTCGGTGCCCACGTGCTGGCCGAAGAGCTCGCGGATCTGCTCGCGCTCGCGGAGCCCGTGCACCATGTCGTTGAAGCCGGCCTGGAGCAGGCCGATCTCGGTGCCGTCGTAGATCGGCAGCCGCACGTCCAGGTCGCCCTGCTCCACGCGCACCAATCCCTGCCGCAGCGTGGCGATCGGTTCGGAGCTGGCCTGCGCCGCGACGTACGACGAGGTCCAGCCGATCACGAGCACGATCGTGGCCATCACCACCATCGTGATCGCGAGCTGGCGGACGCTGGCGTAGTCGGGATAGGCCAGCGTGGACAGGCCGACCGCCAGGATGCCCAGCACCGAGGCGCCGGTGCCCAGCGACCACGCGAACATCGCGCGCGAGGTGACCGACCGGACGAAGCGCCGCGACGGGATGCCGGCGTCGAGCACACGGCGCGCGACCGGGCGCAGCGCCCGCTCGGCGACCAGGTAGACCAGGCAGCTCGTCGTCCAGCCGGCCAGGCCGACGATCAGGAAGACGCCGACGGCGAACAGCGCGTCGTAGCGCAGGTTGAAGGTGAAGTAGACCAGGGAGGCCAGCACCCACAGCACGGCCTGTCCGATGAAGAGGCGCCGCGGGGCGTCCAGCACGGCACGGCGTACGGTCTCGTCGGGTTCGGCGCCGGGCCTCAGGTAGACGACGACCGGGTGCAGCACCTTCCACGCCTGAGCGATGCCGACGATCGCGGCGATCAGGATCGTCACCGCGGCCAGCACCAGGTTGGCCCGGCGGACGTCCGGCTGCTGGGCGAGATCGGGCAGCGGTACGACGAAGAGCGCCAGCAGGACGACGCCGAAGATGCCGAGCAGGTTGACCCCGGTGAGCCCGAGGGTGAGCGCGACGCGCACCTGCCACTCGGCACTGAGCGAGGTGAAGCGACCGCGCAGACCGTGCGCCCCGCGACCCCGTGGGGTCTCGGGCACGCGTGCCTGGGCCGTGCTCACCGGTTCCTCCTGAGTCGCTCCCGTACGCCGTGACCACGGTGGGTCGCGGGGCCGCGGACGGTGCCCTGACGGTAGCGAAACCTCGCCGAAGGCCACGAGTAGGCTGACCGCCATGTCCGAGCCGAACACCCCTGACCTCAAGCCCCGCTCTCGCGATGTCACCGACGGCCTCGAGCGCGCCGCCGCCCGCGGCATGCTCCGCGCGGTCGGGATGGGCGACGAGGACTTCGCCAAGCCGCAGATCGGCGTCGCGTCGTCGTGGAACGAGATCACGCCCTGCAACCTCTCCTTGGACCGGCTCGCGAAGGCCGTGAAGAACGGGGTGCACGCGGCCGGTGGCTACCCGCTGGAGTTCGGCACGATCTCGGTGTCCGACGGCATCTCCATGGGCCACGAGGGCATGCATTTCTCGCTGGTCTCCCGTGAGGTCATCGCCGACTCGGTGGAGACGGTGATGATGGCCGAGCGGCTGGACGGGTCGGTCCTGCTGGCCGGCTGCGACAAGTCCCTGCCGGGCATGATGATGGCCGCGGCGCGGCTCGACCTGGCGAGTGTCTTCCTCTACGCGGGCTCGATCATGCCGGGACAGGTCGACGGGCGCGACGTGACGATCATCGACGCCTTCGAGGCGGTCGGTGCCTGCCTGGCCGGGAAGATCACCCGCGAGGAGGTCGACAAGATCGAGCGCGCGATCTGCCCGGGTGAGGGCGCGTGCGGCGGCATGTACACCGCCAACACGATGGCCAGCGTCGCCGAGGCGATCGGCATGTCCCTGCCCGGCTCGGCCGCGCCGCCGGCGGTGGACCGTCGACGGGACGGCTTCGCGCACCGCTCCGGTGAGGCCGTGGTGAACCTGCTGCGCCAGGGGATCACCGCGCGCCAGATCATGACCAAGCCCGCCTTCGAGAACGCGATCGCCGTGGTGATGGCGCTCGGCGGCTCGACCAACGCCGTGCTGCACCTGCTGGCGATGGCGCGCGAGGCCGACGTCGACCTGACCCTCGACGACTTCACCCGGGTCGGCGCGAAGGTGCCGCACCTGGGGGACCTCAAGCCGTTCGGTCGCTACGTGATGAACGACGTGGACAAGATCGGCGGCATCCCGGTCGTCATGAAGTTGCTGCTCGACGCGGGGCTGCTGAACGGCGACTGCCTCACCGTCACCGGCAAGACGATGGCGGAGAACCTGGAGGCGCTGAACCCGCCGTCGGTCGACGACGACGTGATCCGCTCGATCAGCCGGCCCATCCACGCCACCGGCGGCCTCACGATCCTCAAGGGCACCCTGGCCCCCGAGGGTGCGGTGGTGAAGTCGGCCGGTTTCGACGACGAGGTCTTCACCGGGCCTGCGCGCGTCTTCGACGGCGAGCGCGCCGCGATGGACGCCCTGGAGGCCGGCCAGATCCAGCACGGCGACGTGGTCGTCATCCGCTACGAGGGCCCCAAGGGCGGCCCGGGCATGCGCGAGATGCTCGCCATCACCGGAGCCATCAAGGGGGCCGGTCTCGGCAAGGACGTCCTGCTGATCACCGACGGCCGCTTCTCCGGCGGCACCACCGGCCTGTGCGTGGGACACATCGCCCCCGAGGCGGTCGACGCCGGGCCGATCGCGTTCCTGCGCGACGGTGACCGGATCACCCTCGACGTCGCCCAGGGCCGCCTCGACGTCGCGCTCGACGAGGTCGAGCTCGCCTCCCGCCGCGAGGGCTGGGAGCCCAACCCGCCCAAGTACACCCGCGGTGTCCTCGGCAAGTACGCCAAGATCGTGCAGTCCGCGGCGCACGGGGCCGTCTGCGGCTGAGTTCGCCGGCGTCGGCGTACGAGCAGTTTTCTTGACTCATTCCAGAAAAGGTGGTTGAGTCGCGAACATGCAGGTCGACGCAACCCAGATGCTCCGGGGGAGCGGCCTGCGGGTCACCCAGCAACGACTCGCGCTCATCCGTGCTTTGGCCGAGATGCCCCACGCCGGGGCCGACGCGCTGATCACCCGGGCCCGCGCGGAGGTGGACTCCCTCTCCGTCCAGGCCGGGTACGACGTGCTCGCGGCTCTCAGTGACGCAGGGCTGGTGCGACGCATCCAGCCGGCCGGTTCTCCGGCCAGGTTCGAGCTCCGAGTCGGCGACAACCACCACCATGTGGTCTGTCGCGAGTGCAGTGCGGTCGGCGACATCGACTGCGCTGTCGGCACCACGCCCTGCCTCACCCCGGCAGGGCTGGCCGAGGTCGCCCCGGGCTTCGTCGTCGACGAGGCCGAGGTGACGTACTGGGGCCTGTGCTCCGCCTGCTCCTCCCGCAGTTCCTGACCTTTCATCCCCACCACCAGGAAGGACACCGACTCGTGCCCGAGAACCACGACGCAGTCGTCGGCGACATGAACGACGAGACCCGCGAGGGCGGGTGCCCGGTCAACCACGGCCTCAAGCACCCGACGGCCGGAGACGCCAACCAGAGCTGGTGGCCCGACCGGCTCAACCTGAAGATCCTGGCCAAGCACCAGCCGGCCCGCGACCCCATGGACCCCGACTTCGACTACGCCCAGGAGTTCCTCTCCCTTGACCTGGCGGAGGTCAAGAAGGACATCGCCGAGGTGCTCACCACCTCGCAGGAGTGGTGGCCCGCGGACTACGGCCACTACGGCCCGTTCATGATCCGGATGGCGTGGCACAGCGCGGGCACGTACCGCATCTCCGACGGCCGGGGTGGGGCCGGCGCGGGGCAGCAGCGGTTCGCCCCCCTGAACAGCTGGCCGGACAACGTGAACCTGGACAAGGCGCGTCGCCTGCTCTGGCCGGTCAAGAAGAAGTACGGCAAGAAGCTTTCCTGGGCCGACCTCATGATCCTCACCGGCAATGTGGCGCTGGAGACCATGGGCTTCGAGACCTTCGGCTTCGCAGGTGGACGCGACGACGTCTGGGAGCCCGACGAGGACGTCTACTGGGGCCCGGAGACGGAGTGGCTCGGCGACGAGCGCTACACCGGTGACCGCGACCTGGAGAACCCGCTCGCCGCGGTCCAGATGGGTCTGATCTACGTCAACCCCGAGGGCCCGAACGGCAACCCGGACCCGCTGGCCTCGGCCCGCGACATCCGTGAGACCTTCCGCCGGATGGCGATGAACGACGAGGAGACCGTCGCGCTGACCGCGGGCGGCCACACCTTCGGCAAGACTCACGGCGCCGGTGACCCGGAGCACGTCGGTGCGGAGCCCGAGGGCGCCTCGCTGGCCGAGCAGGGCCTGGGCTGGTCGAGCAGCTTCGGCTCCGGCAAGGGTGGCGACACCATCTCCTCGGGCCTGGAGGGTCCGTGGACCCCGACCCCGACCCAGTGGGACGTCAGCTACTTCGAGACGCTCTTCGGCTACGAGTGGGAGCTGGTCCGCAGCCCCGCAGGTGCGCAGCAGTGGCAGCCCAAGGACGGTGCGGGCGACACCGCCGCGCCTGACTCGCACGACCCGAACAAGCGCGTCCCGGTGATGATGTCCACCGCCGACATGGCGATGCGCATGGACCCGGTCTACGAGGAGATCTCGCGCCGCTTCTGGGCCAACCCCGAGGAGTTCCGCGACGCGTTCGCGCGCGCCTGGTTCAAGCTGACCCACCGCGACATGGGCCCGATCCAGCGCTACCTCGGCCCCGAGGTGCCGCAGGAGGAGCTCATCTGGCAGGACCCGGTGCCGGCCGTGGACCACGCGCTGGTCGACGACGCCGACGTCGCCGCCCTGAAGGAGAAGGTGCTGGCCTCCGGGCTCACCGTCTCCGAGCTGGTCTCCACCGCGTGGGCCTCGGCCGCGAGCTTCCGCGGCAGCGACAAGCGTGGCGGCGCCAACGGTGCGCGCATCCGGCTGGAGCCGCAGAGCGGCTGGGAGGTCAACAACCCCGACCAGCTCGCCCGGGTGCTGCGTACCCTCGAGGGGATCGCCGCGGACTTCAACGCCGCCCAGACCGACGGCAAGAAGATCTCGCTGGCCGACCTGATCGTGCTCGCCGGTGGTGCCGGCATCGAGCAGGCCGCGCGGGCCGCGGGACACGACGTCACCGTGCCGTTCACCCCGGGCCGCACCGACGCGACCCAGGAGCAGACCGACGTCGAGTCGTTCGCGCCCCTGGAGCCGCGGGCCGACGGGTTCCGCAACTACGTCACCAAGGGCCACCCGCTCGCCGCTGAGTACCTGCTCATCGACCGGGCCAACCTGCTCACCCTGACCGCTCCCCAGATGACCGTCCTCGTCGGCGGCCTCCGGGTGCTCGGGGCGAACTACGACGGCTCGACCCTGGGTCAGTTCACCGACCGTCCGGGCGCGCTCACGAACGACTTCTTCGTGAACCTCCTCGACATGGGCACCGAGTGGAAGGCCACCTCGGAGACCGAGGACGTCTTCGAGGGTCGCGACCGCGGCACCGGCGAGGTCCGCTGGACCGGCAGCCGGGTCGACCTGGTGTTCGGGTCCAACTCCGAGCTCCGGGCCCTGGCCGAGGTGTACGCCAGCGACGACGCGGGGGAGAAGTTCGTCCGCGACTTCGTCTCCGCCTGGGTCAAGGTCATGGAGGCCGACCGCTTCGACCTGCACCGCTGATCACCGGCACCACCCTGGACGCCGCCGCGACCCACGTCGCGGCGGCGTTCGGCGTCGTACGAGAACGAAGCCAGGGCCTTTGGTCCCTTATGCGGCTATTGTGAACCGCCGCGAGCGCTCAGGTCGCACACTGTGCCCATGCACCACGACCGCCCCTCGCACCTCGTCGGCATCGCCGTCGTGCGCGGCGGCGGCGTACCCCTGGCCCAACGGCGTCTCCCGCTGCGGGCCGAGGTGACCCTGGGTCGCCGCGACCGCAACGGTCTGGAACTGCTCAGCGAGTGGGCCCCGCGTGACTTGGCGCTGCTCACCCCGGTCGCCGAGGGCTGGTTGGTGACCAACCAGCACCGAGGGCTGATGCGGGTCGACACCGACTGGGTCCCCAGCGGCCACGTGGACCTGCTCACCGGCGGGATCGGGGTGGTCCAGCGTGGTGAGACCAAGGTGTCGTGGCCGCAGCTGGACAAGCCGCTCAGCCTGACGATCACGGTGCGCACCCGCCGGATGGACGACGCCCGGATCCCGTACGCCGTGGACTCGCGCATCGAGGGGCAGTCCGGTCACGGCCCCAGCGGCGCCGGGACCGGCTCCTACCTGGGACTTCAGGACGCGCCGCTGTCGACGGCGCTGCGCTACCGGCTCGCGGTGCTCTTCCGGCACCTGCTGGAGGGCGAGCCGGAACCGATGCACCTCCTCAAGCGGCGGGCGGAGTTCCTCGGCGTCTCCGAGGACGAGCTGGCCGACTCCGCGCACCGCTACCGGCGCCGGCTCAACGCCGTACGCGGCACGGACCTCGACGACCTCGACGTGCTCGGCCCCTACCTGGTGGAGGCCGGGCTCCTCACCCGCGACGACCTGGACCCGTGAGCGTCCGATTGTCGGGACGCGCGTTCCACATCCTGGGACGACCGCCTAGGATCCTTGACTGAGGACCGTCGTGACAGGGACCGTGGTGACCGTGCGCTCAACCCTTCTCGTACCGACACGACGCGTCAGCTGACCCACAGCGGTCAGCGCGCGTCGACCCTCGCTTGCCTCGGAGGCCGCGGGGGTTTTTTGTTGGGTGAGAATGGCCCCGGTGCCCGAACCGGGGCCGGGTGCATGCCGGAGCCTCGGCCCGAGGTCCCGGTGAGGACGACGAGCACGGAGTGAGGAAAGGTCAGCCATGAGTGAGCAGCCCGCCGCGAACCAGCAGGTGACCGGGGCGCAGAGCCTCATCAAGTCCCTCGAGGCGGCTGGAGCCGAGAACGTCTTCGGCATCCCGGGTGGCGCGATCCTCCCGGCGTACGACCCGCTCTTCGACTCGGTCAAGCTGCGCCACATCCTGGTGCGCCACGAGCAGGGTGCGGGCCACGCCGCCCAGGGGTACGCCGTGGCCACCGGCAAGGTGGGCGTCTGCATGGCCACCTCGGGCCCGGGCGCGACCAACCTGGTGACGCCGATCGCCGACGCGCACATGGACTCCGTCCCGCTGGTCGCGGTGACCGGCCAGGTGCCCAGCAACGCCATCGGTACCGACGCCTTCCAGGAGGCCGACATCCGCGGCATCACGATGCCGATCACCAAGCACAACTTCCTGGTCACCGACCCCGCGGAGATCCCGCGCACCGTCGCGGAGGCCTTCTACATCGCCTCCACCGGCCGGCCGGGCCCCGTCCTCGTCGACGTCGCCAAGGACGCCCTCCAGGCGATGACCACCTTCACGTGGCCCACTGAGCTGAACCTGCCGGGCTACCGCCCCGTCACCCGCCCGCACGCCAAGCAGGTGCGCGAGGCGGCCCGCCTGATCGTCGAGTCGCGCAAGCCCGTGCTCTACGTCGGCGGCGGCGTGATCCGCGCGCAGGCCGCCAAGGAACTGCGCCGCCTGGCCGAGTTGACCGGCATCCCGGTGGTCACCACGCTGATGGCCCGGGGCGCCTTCCCCGACAGCCACCCGCAGCACCTCGGCATGCCGGGCATGCACGGCACCGTGGCGGCCGTGGGCGCGCTGCAGCGCAGTGACCTGATCATCAGCCTCGGCGCCCGCTTCGACGACCGGGTCACCGGCCTGCTGTCGAGCTTCGCCCCGCTCGCGAAGGTGATCCACGCCGACATCGACCCCGCCGAGATCGGCAAGAACCGGTACGCCGACGTGCCGATCGTGGGCGACTGCAAGGAGGTCATCGCCGACCTCATCGTCGCGCTCCAGGCCGAGTACGACGCCGGGCGCCAGGGCGACTACGAGGGCTGGGTCGACTTCGTCGCGGGAGTGAAGAAGAAGTACCCGCTGGGCTACGACACCCCGGCCGACGGCTCGCTGGCTCCGCAGTACGTGATCGAGCGGCTCGGCCGGATCGCCGGCCCGGAGTCGATCTATGTCGCCGGCGTCGGGCAGCACCAGATGTGGGCCACCCACTTCGTCGGCTACGAGAACCCGCAGACCTGGATCAATTCCGGCGGTCTGGGCACGATGGGCTTCTCGGTGCCGGCCGCCATGGGCGCCAAGGTCGGCAAGCCCGACACCACGGTGTGGGCGATCGACGGCGACGGCTGCTTCCAGATGACCAACCAGGAGCTCGCCACCTGCACTCTGGAGGGCATCCCGATCAAGGTCGCCATCATCAACAACGAGTCGCTCGGCATGGTGCGGCAGTGGCAGACGCTCTTCTACAACGAGCGCTACTCCAACACCGACCTGCAGTCCAAGCGGGTGCCGGACTTCGTCAAGCTCGCGGAGGCCTACGGCTGCGTCGGGCTCTCCTGCGAGAGCCCCGCCGACGTGGACGCCACGATCGAGAAGGCCATGGAGATCAACGACGTCCCGGTGGTGGTCGACTTCCGCGTGCACCGCGACGCCATGGTCTGGCCGATGGTCGCCGCCGGCACCAGCAACGACGACATCAAGACCGCCCGCGACATGGCCCCGGTGTGGGAGCAGGACGACCTGTGACCGTCCGCACCCTCCCCGCCCCGAACGCCCACGACCCGTCGAGGATCTGACCCATGAGCAAGCACACCCTGTCCGTGCTCGTCGAGAACAAGCCCGGCGTGCTGACCCGCGTCGCCGGTCTCTTCAGCCGTCGCGGCTTCAACATCGACAGCCTCGCCGTCGGTCCGACCGAGCACCCCGAGGTGTCCCGGATGACGATCGTGGTCAGCGTCGAGGGCTCGCCGCTGGAGCAGGTCACCAAGCAGCTCAACAAGCTGGTCGAGGTGATCAAGATCGTCGAGCTCGACGCCGGTGCCTCGGTCAACCGGGAGCTCCTGCTCGTCAAGGTCAAGGCCGACAACGCCACCCGCGGCCAGGTGCTGGAGATCGTCCAGCTCTTCAAGGCCAAGGTCGTCGACGTCGCCACGGACGCGGTCACCATCCAGGTCGTCGGCAACTCCGACAAGCTCGCCGACTTCCTGCGGGTGGTGGAGCCCTTCGGGGTCCGCGAGCTCGTGCAGTCCGGCATGGTCGCGATCGGTCGCGGCTCGCGCTCCATCACCGAACGCACCCTCAAGCCGGTCCCCGTCCCCGCGCCCCCGGCAGCGGTCTGACCCAGCTTCCCGACGTACACCAGCAAACAACCAGAAAGAGGCTCAGAAGTGGCTGAGATGTTCTACGACGACGACGCCGACCTGTCGGTGATCCAGGGGCGCAAGGTCGCCGTCCTGGGTTACGGCAGCCAGGGGCACGCGCACTCGCTGTCCCTGCGCGACAGCGGGGTCGACGTCCGGGTCGGCCTGCCCGAGGGCTCGAAGAGCCGGGCGAAGGCCGAGGCCGAGGGCCTCCGCGTGCTCACCCCCGCCGAGGCCGCCGCCGAGGCCGACCTGATCATGATCCTCGCCCCCGACCACGTGCAGCGCGGTCTCTACACCGAGGCCGTCGAGCCCAACCTGACCCCGGGCAAGGCGCTCTTCTTCGGCCACGGCTTCAACATCCGCTTCGGCTACATCACCCCGCCCGAGGGCGTCGACGTGTGCATGGTGGCTCCGAAGGGCCCCGGCCACCTGGTGCGCCGCGAGTTCTCCGACGGCCGCGGCGTGCCCGTGCTCGTCGCCGTGGAGGAGGACGCCTCGGGCAAGGCCTGGGACCTCGCGCTCTCCTACGCCAAGGCGATCGGTGGCCTGCGCGCCGGCGGCATCAAGACCACCTTCACCGAGGAGTGCGAGACCGACCTCTTCGGTGAGCAGGCGGTGCTGTGCGGCGGTGCCTCGCAGCTGGTGATGTACGGCTTCGAGGTGCTCACCGAGGCCGGCTACCAGCCCGAGGTCGCCTACTTCGAGTGCCTCCACGAGCTCAAGCTGATCGTCGACCTGATGTACGAGGGCGGCATCGCCAAGCAGCGCTGGTCGGTCTCCGACACCGCCGAGTACGGCGACTACGTCTCCGGTCCCCGGGTCATCGACCCGCACGTCAAGGAGAACATGAAGGCGGTGCTGGCCGACATCCAGAACGGCTCCTTCGCCAAGCGGTTCATCGACGACCAGGACGCCGGCGCACCCGAGTTCACGGCGCTTCGCGCCAAGGGCGAGGCGCACCCGATCGAGGCGACCGGCCGCGAGCTCCGCAAGCTCATGGCCTGGGTGAAGTCGCACGACTCGGACTACACCGAGGGCACCGCGACCCGCTGAACTTCCCGCTCCGGACACGGGTGTCCCCCACGCGAACGCGTGGTGGGGGCACCCGTGTCGGCGTTCTCGCCGAAGGTCGAACGCCCCCGCCGGGGGAGGAAGTCATGGTTTAGACTCGCGAGGCGGGCACAACGTCGTGCACGGCCCTCCGCCCTTCCTGGACGAGACCCGACCGGTCGACCTTCGCGGCGGACCTGCGGCCCTTTCACGAGCCGACCATCATCAAACCCGTGAGGATCCTGACGTGAGCAAGCCCGTCGTACTGATCGCCGAAGAACTGAGCCCCGCCACGATCGACGCGCTGGGTCCTGACTTCGAGATCCGCACCTGCAACGGGGCCGATCGGGCCGAACTGCTGCCGGCGATCGCCGACGTCGACGCCATCCTCATCCGCTCCGCGACGAAGGTGGACGCCGAGGCGCTCGCCGCCGCCAAGAACCTCAAGGTCGTCGCCCGGGCCGGGGTCGGCCTGGACAACGTCGACGTCAAGGCCGCCACCCAGAGCGGCGTGATGGTCGTCAACGCGCCGACCTCCAACATCACCTCGGCGGCCGAGCTCGCCGTGGCCCTCATGCTGGCCGCGGCCCGCCACATCGCGCCGGCCAACGCCGCGCTGAAGAGCGGCGAGTGGAAGCGCAGCAAGTACACCGGCGTGGAGCTCTACGAGAAGACCGTCGGCATCGTCGGCCTGGGCCGGATCGGTGTGCTGGTCGCCCAGCGGCTGAGCGCCTTCGGCATGAAGGTCATCGCCTACGACCCCTACGTCCAGGCGGGTCGCGCCGCCCAGATGGGCGTTCGGCTGGTCACCCTGGACGAGCTGCTGGCCGAGTCCGACTTCATGAGCGTCCACCTGCCCAAGACCCCCGAGACCCTCGGCCTCATCGGCGACGAGCAGCTGGCCAAGGTCAAGCCCTCGCTCGTGCTGGTCAACGCCGCGCGCGGTGGCATCGTCGACGAGCAGGCGCTCTACAGCGCGCTCAAGGAGGGTCGCGTGGCGGCCGCCGGGCTCGACGTCTTCGCCAAGGAGCCCTGCACCGACTCCCCGCTCTTCGAGCTGGAGACCGTCGTCGCCACGCCCCACCTCGGTGCCTCCACCGACGAGGCTCAGGAGAAGGCCGGCATCGCGGTGGCGAAGTCGGTGCGGCTGGCGCTCGGTGGCGAGCTGGTCCCCGACGCGGTCAACGTCCAGGGCGGCGTGATCGCGGAGGAGGTGCGCCCCGGCATCCCGCTGACCGAGAAGCTCGGCCGCATCTTCACCGCGCTGGCCGGCGAGGTCGCCCAGCAGATCGACGTCGAGGTGCGCGGCGAGATCGCCCGTTACGACGTGAAGGTGCTCGAGCTGGCCGCCCTCAAGGGCGTCTTCACCGACATCGTCGAGGAGTCCGTCTCGTATGTGAACGCCCCGCTGCTGGCCGCCGAGCGCGGCGTCGCGGTGCGCCTGGTCACCGAGGGGGAGAGTCCCGACCACCGCAACCTGATCACCATCCGCGGCACCCTGGCCGGGGGTGCGCAGGTCTCGGTCAGCGGCACCCTGATCGGGATCTCCCAGCGCGAGCGGCTGGTCGAGGTCGACGGCTACGACGTGGACATCGAGCCCACCGAGCACCTCGCCTTCTTCCGCTACGAGGACAAGCCCGGCATGGTCGGCACGGTCGGGCGCGTCCTGGGCGACGCGGGCGTCAACATCGCCGGGATGCAGGTGTGCCGCGACGAGAAGGGCGGGCACGCGCTGGTGGCCCTCTCCGTGGACAGCGTCATCCCGCAGGCCTCCCTCGACGAGATCAGCGGCACGATCGCCGCGGTCGAGGTCCGCGCGGTCAACCTGACCGAGGGCTGAGCCGACCCGGGCTCCCGCTCAGGTCGCGCGCAGCGCGGCCAACGGTGACTCCGCTCCGCGGCGTACGGAGATGGTGCGCCGTCGGGACCGGCCGTCCCGCTCCTCGGTCGCCGCCCACACCGCACCGAGGCGAGCCACCGCGTCACGCAGCACGTCGGGCGGCTGGGTGAAGGGCAATCGGACGAACCGGTCGAGGCCGCCCTCGGGGGCGAACACCGGCCCCGGAGCCAGCATGATGCCCGCACGCGCCGCCTCCTCGGCGAGCAGCGTGGAACCGGCCCGGGGGAGCTCGCACCACAGGCTGAGCCCGCCGGGCGGGACGGTGAACCGCCAGCCGGGCAGGTGTTCGGCCAGCGCCGCGACCAACGCCGACCGGGCGGCGCGGAGTTGCTCGCGTCGCCCGGAGAGCACCGCGTCGAGATCGCCGAGGAGGTGTGCCAGCGCGAGCTGATCGACCACCGGGGCGCCGAGGTCGAGGCTGAGCCGGGCCGCGACCAGCGCGTCCACGCCGGACTCCGGCGCCCGGATCCAGCCCAGCCGCAACCCTCCCCAGAACGTCTTGCTGGCACTGCCGACGGTGAACGCGTTCGGTGCGTGGGCGGCGAAGGGGCGCACGGGCGCCGTCTCGTCGATGGCGAGCTCGGCCATCGTCTCGTCGATGATCGCCACCGTCCCGGTCCGGCGCAGCGCCCCCGCCACCCGGTCCCGCTGGTGGTCGTCCATGAGCTGCCCGGTCGGGTTGTGGAAGTCCGGCATCAGGTAGGCGATGCCGGGGCGTTCCTGGGTGACGGCGTCCACCAGGCTGGACGCCGCCCAGCCGTGCTGGCCGATGTCGGCCCCGACCACCCGCGCCCCCGACGCCCGCAGCGCGGCCACCGCGTTGGGGTAGGTCGGGCTCTCGGTGAGCACCCGGACCCCCGGGCGGATCAGCGCGCGCGCCACCACGGCGAGCCCGGCGAGCGCCCCGGCGGTGACGAGGATCTGGTCGGGGGAGGTGGGCAGCCCCCGGGCGGTGAAGCGTGCTGCGAGCGCCTCACGGAGGGCGGGCAGCCCCGTCGGGTAGTAGCCGACCTGGTCCAGGTGGGCCGGGAGTTCGGTGAGCGCCGCCGCGTAGGCCGCGAGGACGCCCGGAGGGGCGGACGGAGCGGCCACGGTGAGGTTGGTGCTGTCGGCAGGCCCGCCTGCGGGGCTCAGCAGCGCGTCGGCGGCCCCGGGTCGCTGGGGCCGAGCCGTGACGCTGCCCGAGCCCTGCCGGGCCACCAGGTGCCCCGATTCCTTGAGGTCGGCGTACGCACGGGTGACGGTGGTGCGGCTGACCCCCAGGGCCACGGTGAGCTCGCGCTCGCTGGGCAGTCGCGTGCCGGGCGGGATGCGGCCGTCGGCCACCAGCATCCGCAGCGCGCGGGCCAACCCGCGGTACGCCGGCCGCTCACCGGCCCAGTCGCCCTCGGGCCCACCGAGGAGCGCGACGGCGCGGGTCGGTGAGATCTGGCGTGACATGCAGTCCACTCTCTCAGAAGTGGCTATCGAAAAACAGTCCACTTGTCGGCAGTCTGGCAGGCATGGACCAGCTCGCCGCCCTCACGCCGCTCCAGCAGGTGCGCGCGCCCCGGCTCGCCCGACGGCTCCTGCAACTTCTGGTGGGCCTCGTCCTGTACGGCGTCAGCATGGCGATGCTCGTCGAGGCCCATCTGGGGCTCGACCCGTGGGACGTCCTCCACGAGGGGCTGGCGGAGCGGCTGCCGTTGACCTTCGGTCAGGTCGTGATCCTCACCGGCGTGGCCGTGTTGGCGCTCTGGGCACCCCTGCGACAGATGCCCGGCCTGGGCACCGTGGCCAATGTGATCGTCATCGGGCTCGCCAGCGACGTCGCCCTGACGCTCCTCAGCTCGCCGGAGTCGTTGTCCGCGCGCATCGCGTTGCTGGTGGCCGGCGTGCTGCTCAACGGGCTCGCCGGGGCGCTCTACATCGGCGCGCAGTTGGGCCCCGGCCCTCGCGACGGACTGATGACCGGGCTGGTGCGGCGTACCGGGGGCTCGGTGCGCGTGGTGCGCACCGGTATCGAGGTGAGCGTGCTGGCGGTCGGCTTCGTGCTCGGCGGCACGGTCGGCGTCGGCACGGTGATCTACGCCCTGGCGATCGGGCCGCTGCTGCAGGTCTTCCTGCCCTACGTGATCGTGCCGGTCGACCGGCGAGTGCCTACTCGCTGCGGGTGAGGGTGACCTCCACGAACATCGCCGAGGTCTCGCCGCCGGTGAAGATCCCGGTCAGCGGCGCCACGTCGACGTAGTCGCGGCCGCTGCCCACGACCACGTAGCGGTCGTCCGGCGCGGTGGCGTTCGTCGGGTCGAAGGCGACCCAGGTGCCGTCCCACCACTCGATCCAGGCGTGCGACTCCCCGGCCACGGTCTCGCCCACCACGGGCTCGGCGGAGGGGTGCAGGTAGCCGGACACGTAGCGTGCCGGGATGCCTGCCTGCCGTAGCGCCCCCAGGCACACGTGGGCGAAGTCCTGGCAGACGCCGCGTCGCTCGGTCCAGGCCTCCGCAGCGGTGCCGTGCACCTCGGTGGTGCCGTGCTCGTACTCCATCTCCTGCTGGACCAGTGCGCAGACGGCCTGGGCGAACGCGGTGGGATCCTCGGCGTCGGCGCGCAGCGAGGCCAGCAGCAGCGCCAGGTCGTCCTCGGGGCGGGTCCGGTCGGTGACCTGGAGCAGTTCACAGAACTCGTCGACCACGGCCGGATCGGCCATCGCGTCCCAGTCGAGACGGCGGGGCGTGGGCGCCGCGCGGTCGACCTGCACCGAGGATGTCGCAGTGACAAGAAGTTCGTGGTGCGGTTCGTGCACCTCGAACGCGGTCACCAGGGAGCCCCAGTAGTCGCGGTACTTGAAGGTCCACGGTGAGGGGCGCACGTCCAGTCGGGACGACAGCACCAACTGCCCGGGTCCGGTCACCGGTGTCATCCGGGCCTCGTTGTACGACGACCCCACGGTGTCGGAGTAGGTGTAGCCGGTCACGTGGGTCACCCGCATGCGGATCGTCACGACAGCCCCCCGGCCCAGGTGATGGCTTCGCTGGTGTCGAAGTAGCGGGCCGCGACCGCCGTGGCCGCCTCGCTGCAGGTGACCTGGAGGCGCTCCATCTCGGTGGGAAGATTCTCCAGGACCTCGCCGAAGGGCCGGTACTCCAGATCCGCGCGGGCGCGGCCCACCAGCCGCTGCGCCTCGTCGGCGAAGCCGATGCGCTGCACCGAGCCGACCTGGCCGCCTCCCTCGAGCTCCTCCAGGCACCGTTCCGCGTCACGCAGCGCCGCCATGATGGAGCGGGGGAAGAGCCTGTCCAGCAGCAGGAACTCGGCCGCGTCGCGGTCGGCCTCCACGCCGCGGTAGGTGCGCAGGAAGGCCTCGTAGGCGCCGCACGCGCGCAGCGCCGACTGCCATCCGCCGGCCGGTGCGCCGGACAGCGCCGTGGTGGTGAGGAGGCGGGCGGTCATGTCCGCGCGCTCCAGGCTCCGGCCCAGCACCAGGAAGTGCCAGCCCTCGTCGCGGCTCATCGTGGAGTCGGCGATCCCGGAGATCACCGCGGCCCGCTCACGCACCCACACGAAGGCGGCGTCGCGCCTCATCATCCGCACCCGGCCCGTGCTCACCTGGCGCCACGTGGTGTTGATCGAGGCCCACATCTCCGAGGACAGCGTCTCGCGGGCCCGGCGGGCGGACTCGCGCGCGGCGGCCAGCGTCGCCACCACCGAGGCGTCGGACTTCACGTCGTAGACCATCAGGTTCATCAGCGCCCGTTGGTCCAGCGGGCCGTCGTACTCCAGGCCCATGATGCTGAGGAGCTGGCGGCAGGACTCCTCCTCGTTGACGAACGGGTCCTCGACCAGGATCTGGGTCTGGACGTCGAGGATG
Source organism: Marmoricola sp. (assembly GCA_044224695.1). GTDB lineage: Bacteria > Actinomycetota > Actinomycetes > Propionibacteriales > Nocardioidaceae > Marmoricola_A. Next base: position 134,029 of record JBGAJX010000006.1, read on the forward strand.
CGCGCGGTGACGTCCGCCCGCTCCACGTACCGTCCGATCCAGAACAGCGACTCCGCGATCCGGCTCAGCATGGGGTCCCTCCCTCGGCCCTGGCCTGCTGCTGTTGTTGTTGCTGCTGTTGGGTGCGCGGCGCGACCCCGTGGAGGTCCGACAGGGCCGGACCCAACGCGGAGTGGGTGCCCTCGAGGTGCACCTTGACCGGCACCGGGCGGACCGGGGGTGCTGGCACCAGGTCGTCGAGGATCCAGGTGTCCTTCGAGCCCCCGCCCCTGCTGCTGTTGACGATCAGCTCGCCCTCCGGCAGCGCGACCCGGGTCAGGCCTCCCGGCAGGACCCAGACGTCGCTGCCGTCGTTGACGGCGAAGGGGCGCAGGTCGACGTGGCGCGGCCGCACCTGCCCGTCGATCAGCGTCGGCACGGTGGACAGCGAGATCACCGGTTGCGCCACCCAGGCACGGGGGTCGGCCACGACCTTCGCGCGTAGCTCCTCCAACTCGGCGGGGGAGGCGTCGGGGCCGATCACGATCCCCTTGCCGCCGGAGCCGTCGACCGGTTTGAGGACGAGTTCGTCGAGCCGGTCGAGGACCTCCTCGCGGGCATCGGCATCCCCGCAGCGCCAGGTCTGCACATTGGGGAGCAACGGCTCCTCGCGCAGGTAGTACCGGATCAGGTCGGGGACGTAGGTGTAGAGCAGCTTGTCGTCGGCGACACCGTTGCCGACCGCGTTGGCGATGGCCACGTGCCCGGCGCGGGCCGCGTTGACCAGTCCCGGCACACCGAGCACCGAGTCGTGGCGGAAGTGCAACGGGTCCAGGAACCCGTCGTCGACCCGGCGGTAGATGACGTGCACCGGCCGGAGTCCGGTGGTCGTACGCATCGACACCCGACCGCCGCGGCAGACCAGGTCGCGCCCCTCGACGAGTTCGATGCCCATCAGCCGGGCGAGCAGCGCGTGCTCGAAGTAGGCGGAGTTGTAGACCCCGGGGGTCAGGACCACCACGGTCGGATCCGCGACCCCGTGCGGCGCTGCCGCGCGCAGGGCGGCCAGCAGGCGGCTGGGATAACTGTTGACCGGGTCGATCCGGTGGTCGGCGAAGATCTCGGGCAGCGCATTGGCCACCGCTCGCCGGTTGGTGATCACGTAGGAGACCCCCGAGGGCACCCGGACGTTGTCCTCGAGCACGGTGAACTCCCCGTCCCCGTCCCGGATGAGGTCGACGCCGGCGACGTGGATCCGCACGCCGTTGGGAGGGGCGAACCCGGCGACCACGCGGTGGTAGTGCGGCGAGGTGGCCACCACCGAGCGCGGCAGGACTCCGTCGGTGAGGCAGGCCCCCTGACCGTAGATGTCGTCGAGGAACCGCTCCAGGGCCTGCACGCGTTGACGTACGCCCGCCTCGACCACGCGCCAGCGGGCTGCGGGGATCACCCGCGGGACGATGTCGAGCGGGAAGGGCCGCTCCTCACCGCCCACCCCGAAGGTGACCCCCTGGTCCAGATAGCTCGACGCCAGCGAGTCCGCCCGGGCGAGCACCTCCTCGGACGCCATCTTGGCGAAGACGGCCTGCACACCGCGGTACTCCGGGCGCACGTCCTCGCCGTCGAACATCTCGTCGAAGGTGGGCCGCCGCGCGGCCGAGGTGGCGCGCGGGTAACGGCCGAAGAGGTCCTCCATGCACTCAGGTTAAGAAACCTGCGTGTCGAGGATGTTTCGCGCCGCCCTCAGCGCTTGGTGGCGATGAGCACGGACGCGTCCGGCGCCACCATCACCTCGACGGTGGTGAACCGGTCGTCGGTGAGCCACTGCTCACGCAGCGAGTCCACGCGGCCGCCGTACACGGGGGGCCACGAGGAGCACGGGGTGAAGTCGTCCAGGACCACGACCCCGCCCGGCGCGATCAGGTCGACGACCGCGTCCGCGCCGCTGGCCTTGGGCTCGGTCGCGTCGAGGAACAGCAGGGAGAACGGGCCACGGTCGGACAGGGTGGACCAGTCCGCGGCGACCACCTCGACCTGCTCGTCCTCGGCGAAGATCTCGGCGGCGCCCGCCGCGAGGTCGGGGTCGAGCTCGGCGGAGAGGATCCGGGTGCCGTTGCGTACGCCGCTGCGCAGCCACGCGGTGCCCACGCCGCAGCCGGTGCCGAACTCGGCGACGGTGCCTTCGCGCGAGGCGGCCAACGCCGCGAGCAGGCGGCCGGTCTCGTTGCGGCAGAACGAGGCGTAGCCGCGTCGGCGCGAGACGTCGAATGCACGCGAGACGACCTCGGGGACCTCCGGGGGTGCGCTCATGAGGGGAGTCTCGCACCCGGTGCCAGCGCGTCCGGCATTCGGAAAGTTGTCTCGCATCGCGAGAAGCCCTGGCGATCCTCCTGTGCGCAGCGACGGAGGCGCCCTACTCTAGAGCCGCTATGCGGAACGTCGTCGTAATCATCAGCCGCCGTGGCGGGGCCTGTTAAGTAGGGCCACCTCGCCGCGGTGTCTGGCATTTCCTGACGGCCCTACGACGCTTCCGCGGCGATCACGACGAATCTCGCTCGAGCACCTCAGGTGCCGGTCGTTCTTCAGCGGAAGCGCAGCCTTCCCTTCCGACTGGAGACCACCATGTACGACCACCTGACCGAATGGGGCCCTGCCCGTCACCGTGAGGACGAGGCCACCCGGTCTCGTCCCGAAGCCCAGCGGCGGGCGCCGGCGCTGGTCGGCGCACCCGACCCGCGAGACGCCGGAGAGTGGCGCCCGGACGACAACTAGGCTCAGCGCCCATGACTCAGACCATCCGCCTCGCCGTCATCCCGGGCGACGGCATCGGCACCGAGGTCACCGACGAAGCGCTCAAGGTGCTCGCGGTCGCCACGCCTGCCGACGTCACGTTCGAGACCTCCCGCTACGACCTCGGTGCCGAGCGCTACCTCGCCACCGGAGAGGTCCTGCCGGACTCGGTGCTGGAGGAGATCCGCACCCAGGACGCGATCCTGCTGGGCGCGGTGGGTGGCAAGCCGGGAGACCCGAACCTGCCCCCCGGCATCCTCGAGCGCGGATTGCTGCTGCGGCTCCGGTTCGAGCTCGACCACTACGTGAACCTGCGTCCGTCGCGGATCTTCCCGGGGGTGACCTCCCCGCTGGCCAACCCCGGCGAGGTGGACTTCGTCGTGGTCCGCGAGGGCACCGAGGGCCCCTACACCGGCAACGGCGGCGCGCTGCGCGTCGGCACCCCGGCCGAGGTCGCCACCGAGGTCTCGGTCAACACCGCCTTCGGCGTCGAGCGGGTCGTGCGTGACGCCTTCGCACGGGCCCAGCGGCGGCCGCGCAAGAAGTTGACCCTGGTCCACAAGACCAACGTGCTGGTCAACGCGGGCGCGGTGTGGTCGCGGCTGGTCGGCGAGGTCGGCGCGGAGTTCCCCGACGTGACCGTGGACTACCTCCACATCGACGCCGCGACGATCTTCATGACGACCGACCCGTCCCGCTTCGACGTGATCGTCACCGACAACCTGTTCGGCGACATCATCACCGACCTCGCCGCCGCCATCACCGGCGGCATCGGCCTGGCCGCGTCGGGCAACGTGAACCCCGACCGGACCGCGCCGAGCATGTTCGAGCCGGTCCACGGCTCGGCCCCCGACATCGCCGGTCAGCAGAAGGCCGACCCGACCGCGGCGATCCTCTCCGCGGCGATGATGCTCGACCACCTCGGCCTGCCCGACGCGTCCGCCCGGATCGAGTCCGCGGTGATCGCGGACCTCGCCGAGCGCGGGACGACGACGCGGCGTACGGCTGAGATCGGCGACGCCATCGCCAAGCGCGTAGCGGGCTGACCCGACGGGCCGGCCGGGCACAGTCCGGCCGGCCCGCAGCCCACCTCCGCCCCCGACTCCGACAGGTAGCGTGACCCCATGAGCCCGCTCGAGATCACGGTGACCCCGCGCACCGACCTGACCAGCGACGCCCGCCTCGCCGAGATCCTGGCCAACCCCGGCTTCGGGGTGCACTTCACCGACCACATGTTCACCGCCGAGTGGACTCCCGACGCCGGCTGGCACGACGCCCGCATCGGGGCGTACGGGCCGATCACGCTGGACCCGGCGTGTGCGGTGCTCCACTACGCGCAGGAGATCTTCGAGGGGCTCAAGGCCTACCGTCGCGCCGACGGGTCGGTGTGGCTCTTCCGCCCCGAGGCCAACGGCGCCCGGCTCGCGCGCTCGGCCGAGCGGCTCGCGCTGCCCGAGCTGCCGGTGCCCGACTTCCTTGCCAGCATCGAGGCGCTGGTGCGCGTCGACCAGCGCTGGGTCCCCGACGGCGAGGGGGAGAAGAGCCTGTACCTGCGGCCGTTCATGTTCGCCTCGGAGACGTTCCTGGGCGTGCGGCCGAGCCGGCACGTGACCTACATGGTGATCGCCTCGCCGGCCGGCGCCTACTTCTCCGGCGGCCTCAAGCCGGTCTCCATCATGGTCAGCGAGCACTACACCCGGGCCGCGGTCGGCGGGATGGGTGCGGCGAAGACCGGCGGTAACTACGCCAGTTCGCTGGCGCCGCAGCGCGAGGCGATGCAGCAGGGCTACGACCAGGTCGTCTTCCTCGACGCCATCGAGCGCACCTACGTCGAGGAGCTCGGCGGGATGAACCTCTACTTCGTCCACGACGACGGCAGCATCGTCACCCCCGAGCTCACCGGCACGATCCTGGAGGGCGTGACGCGCTCCTCGATCATGTCGCTGGCGGGTTCGCTGGGGCACAAGGTCGAGGAGCGCCGCGTGTCCATCGACGAGTGGCGCGACGGGGTCGCCTCCGGGCGGATCACCGAGGTGTTCGCCTGCGGGACGGCAGCCGTGGTCACCCCCATCGGCCGGCTCGGCTGGAGCGGCGGCGAGGTCAACGCCAGCCCTGACGGCGCCACCGGGCCGGTCACCTCGGCGGTGCGCCAGGCGCTGGTCGACCTCCAGTACGGCCGCGCCGAGGACGCCTTCGGCTGGATGCACCGCGTGCTCTGAGCACGCAATCCCCGCACGCGAGCGACGCCATGGCCCACCCGATCATGTTCAACGAGGGTGACCCCGGGCTGGCCGACCTGCGACGGCTCTGCACCGCCCTGCCCGAGGCCGAGGAGTTCGTCTCCCACGGCCGGCCGAACTTCCGCGCGGGCCGCAGCGGCAAGGTGTTCGCCATGTACGGCGGCAGCCGCAAGGTCCGGCCGGGGGAGCACGAACGGCACGACTTCGCCCTGCTCTTCAAGCCCGACCCCGCCGAGCGGGTGGCGCTGGAACAGGACGCGCGCTTTTTCTCGCCGGCGTACGTCGGACCCTACGGCTGGCTGGGAATCGACCTCGACGGCGACGGCACCGACTGGGCCGAGATCGGCGAACTGGTGGAAGCGTCGTACCGCCTGGTCGCCTCGGCCCGGTTGCTGCGGGCCCTGGACCAGTGAGGGTCCCGATCCGCCGTGCCCGGTGGGGCGGACGCACAGGTTCGCCGGTTACCGTGGAGCGGTGACGCCCTCGCACCCCTCCCCGGCGGGCCCGACGCCGGAGACGCCCGCCCGCGTGCTGGGTGACTACCGCCTGCTCAGCAAGATCGGTGAGGGCGGCATGGGCGTGGTGCACCTGGCGCAAGCCCCGGACGGTCGACGCGTGGCTCTCAAAGAGTTGCGCCCGCACGTGGTCGGCGACGAGGAGACCCGCCAGCGCCTCGCCCGTGAGGTGGCCTCGCTGCGGCACGTCCGCAGCCGCCACGTCGCCGAGATCCTCGACGCGGACCCGTGGGGCGAGGTGCCCTACCTGATCACCCGCTACGTTCCCGGGCACTCGCTGCACACCCACGTCACGCACCAGGGTCCGGTGCCGCTGCCCGATCTGGTCCACGTGGGCCACGAACTGCTCCTCGCGCTGGACGACGTGCACCGCGTCGGGGTGCTTCACCGCGACGTGAAGCCGTCGAACGTCCTGATGGAGGGTCGCGCCCCGGTCCTGATCGACTTCGGCCTGGCCCGGATGGCGGAGGACCCGCGGCTGACGATGACCGGGTGGATGTTGGGCACCCCCGGCTTCCTGCCGCCCGAGGTGCTCACCGGCGACGACCCGACGACGGCGTGCGACGTGTTCTCGTGGGCGGCCACGATGGCGTTCTGCGCCACCGGGCAGCACCCCTTCGGCAGCGGTCACACCCTCGCCGTGCTGGACCGTTGTCGCCGTGGCGAGGTCGATCTGAGCGCGGTCGCCCCGGCGCTGCGCCCGCTCCTGGCGGACTGCCTGGCGGTCGCGCCGCACGACCGTCCCACCACCGCGGAGGCGCGTGCGGAGCTGGCGTCGCTCCGGGTCTCGCTGGCTTCGTCCCGTGACGCGACCGTCGTGCTGCCGACCGCTGCCGCGGCGCCGTCCGCCGAGCCTCCGCTCACCGTGCCGTGGCAGGTCGCCGCGGCTTCCCAGCCCGCCGCGGCCGACGTGGCGGGGGCGGTGTCGGAGGCGGCTGCCGCCGAGGCGACGACGACCAGGCTCCCCGCGCCGCCGCCCGCACCGCCGACCAAGGCCTACACGGTGGTGGCCCCTGCTCCCGCGCCCGTGGTGATGCCGGCCCCGCAGGCGTACCGCGCACCTGCTCCGGCGCCGTACCCGGGCCAGCCACGTCCAGCCCAGCCGCATCCGGGCCGCCAGCCACATCCGGCCCAGCGTTACCCCGTCCCGCCCTATCCGCAGCAGGCCCAGCCGCGCCACCAACGGCCACCGTCGTACCCGAGCCCGGTTCCGCAACGGCAGCACCCCGCCGCCTACGCCCCACCGATGCGCACCGCTCCGCCGCCCTTCCAACACCACGCCCGCCCGGGTCCCCAGGTGCGCCCCACCACGGCGGAGCAGCGACGTCGCGCCGGCATCGTCCTGGCCGCGCTCGCGGTCGTCGTCGCCGTGGCGTTCACCCGGGCGCCGTGGCAGACGATCGTGGGGGTGGGCGTCGCCGCCTGGGCCGTCCGCGGGGTCTCCCGCACCCTGGAGCACGGCTGGATGCGGCGCTACCGTCGAGGTCGTGCGCGCTGGGACGACGCGCCTCGCGGTCTGCTGACCTACCCCTGGCACCTGGTCTGCACCCTCCCCGGCGCACTGGGGCTCGCGCTGGTGGCCGGCCTCGGCGCGCTCGGTGCGGTCGGCATCGCCGAACTCAGCGGTTCGGGCGCGCTGGCGGCCAGCGTCAGCGGCGGTGCGGCCCTGGCGCTCTTGGCCTGGTTCGGACCGGGGGCTGCCCGGGTACGAACCCCGCTGCGCCAGGGGAGTCAGCGCATCGGCCGGAGCACCGTGGCGACCGTCGTCGCCTCGGCAGTGGCCGCTTTCGTCGCCGCCTTCGTCCTGGTGGGCTATCCGCTGGAGCCGATGGGTGGCGGCGGGCCCTCGCAGGGGCTTCTCGGGCCCGACCTGGGCGACCCGCTGGCACCCGTCAGCGGGCTCCTTCCCTGAGCCACGGACCCGGCGCTCGCCGGGGGGTGGGCACCGCACCGCAACCACGGCCCGAAGTGAGACGATCGGACGACGTCCCTCACCCGCGACCAGCCACCCAGGACCCACAGCGATGACCGACTTCCAGGTGTACGACACGACGCTGCGCGACGGCGCCCAGCAAGAGGGGCTCAACCTCTCGGTGCTGGACAAGCTGCACATCGCACGCGCGATCGACGAGCTCGGGGTGGGGTTCATCGAGGGAGGGTGGCCGGGGGCCAACCCCAAGGACACCGAGTTCTTCCGGCGGGCCAAGGAGGAGCTCACCCTCAAGAACGCCCAGTTGACGGCGTTCGGCGCCACCCGGCGCGCCGGGGTCAAGGCCGCCGACGACCCGCTGGTCGCAGCCCTGCGCGACAGCGGCGCCGGAGTCGTCACCCTGGTCGCCAAGTCCCACGACCGCCACGTCGAGCTCGCCCTGCGCACGACGCTGGAGGAGAACCTCGCGATGGTGCGCGACACGGTCGCGCATCTGCACGCCGAGGGGCAGCGCGTCTTCCTCGACGCCGAGCACTTCTTCGACGGCTATCGCGAGAACCGCGCGTACGCCTTGGAGGTGCTGCGGGTCGCGGCCGAGGCGGGGGCCGAGGTCGTCGCGCTGTGCGACACCAACGGCGGCATGCTTCCGGCCTGGGTCTCCGACGTCGTGCTCGACGTCCTGGAGAGCACCGGCGCGCGGGTCGGCATCCACTGCCACAACGACACCGGCTGTGCGGTGGCCAACTCGCTCGCCGCGGTCGACGCCGGCGCCACGCACGTCCAGGGAACTCTGAACGGGTACGGCGAGCGCACCGGCAACGCGGACCTCGTCGCGGTGATCGCCAACCTCGAGCTCAAGCTCGGGCGTCCGGTGCTGCCCACCGGCGCCCTGCGCGAGGCCACCCGGATCGCTCACGCGGTGGCCGAGGTGACCAACGTGCCGCCCAGCGCGCGACAGCCGTACGTCGGCGTCAGCGCCTTCGCCCACAAGGCGGGCCTGCACGCCAGCGCGATCAAGGTGGACCCCAACCTCTACCAGCACCTCGATCCGGCCCTGGTCGGCAACGACATGCGGCTGCTGGTCTCGGACATGGCGGGCCGCGCCAGCATCGAGCTCAAGGGCCGCGAGCTCGGCTTCGACCTCGCCGGTGACAAGGAACTCGTCACCCGCATCACCGACCGGGTCAAGGCGCTCGAGGCGCGGGGCTACACCTTCGAGGCCGCCGACGCCTCCTTCGAGCTCCTGCTCGTGGAGGAGGTGGAGGGGGAGCGGCCGGCGTACTTCGACGTGGAGTCCTGGCGCGTGATCACCGACTCGCACCCCGGCTCCGAGGCTCTCTCGGAGGCCACCGTCAAGCTCCGTGCCGGCGGGGACCGGATCGTGGTGGTGGGCGAGGGCAACGGCCCCGTCAACGCGCTCGACCATGCGCTGCGCCAGGCGATCGGCCAGGCCTACCCCGAGGTCGCCAAGTTCGAGTTGATCGACTACAAGGTGCGGATCCTCGACCAGGGCCACGGCACCGACGCCGTCACCCGGGTGTTGATCGAGACCTCCGACGGGGAGTCCTCCTGGATGACCGTCGGCGTCGGCGCCAACATCATCGAGGCCTCGTGGGGTGCGCTGCTCGACGGCGTCACGTTCGGGCTGCGGCGCCACGGGGAGCGCCCGCTCGGGGAGTGACCCGGAAAGACGTGACCAGTCGGCGGAAAGACGTGACCAGTCGCGGGAAAGACGCGACCAGTCGCGGGAAAGACGCGACCAGTCAGCGGACGGCGGCGCGGACGGCGTCGGCGAGGACGTCGGCGGCGGCGACCTCGAGGACGGCGCGCTGCCACTGATCCGGGGCGGGGCCCAGGCCCGTCGACACCGCGAAGACGGTGTCGCCGTCGAACGAGGTGTGCACCGGCCTGATCGCGCGGGCGAGACCGTCGTGGGCCGCCACGGCCAGCCGACGCGCCTCGGCCTGGGTGAGGATCAGGTCCGTGGCGACGACCGCGAGGGTGGTGTTGGTGCCCAGCACCGGGAGATCGGGGGTGTCGCCGCGCAGCAGTCGCGCGGTGGTGTCGGCCCCGGCGAGCACCCGTCCGTCCTCCGCGACCACGTCGCCGACCGCGTTGACCGCGACCACAGCGCCGACGACGCCTCCGCCCGGGAGCCGGCGTGACGCCGTACCGAGGCCGCCGTCGACAGCGTGCGCCTGGCCGAGCAGTTTTCCGACGGTGGCGCCGGTCCCGGCCCCGAGGCGTCCGGATCCGCACGGGCGGCTGTCCTCCGCGGCCCGGCACGCGGACAGTCCCGCGGCGGCGTCGGGCCGGATCCGCGCGCTGCCCACGGTGAGGTCGTAGAGCACCGCGGCCGGGACGATCGGCACCGGACCACCGGCGGTCGGGATGCCGCGACCCAGGGCCTCCAGATGCGCCATCACGCCGTCGGCGGCGGCCAGACCGAAGGCGGATCCGCCGGCGAGCAGCACCGCGTGCGCCACCTGGACGGTGGCGCTGGGGTCGAGCAGGTCGGTCTCCCGGGTGCCGGGAGCCGCCCCGCGGACGTCGACCGCGGTCACCGCCCCCTCCGGCGGCAGCAGCACGACCGTGCAGCCGGTGCGGGCTTCCGGATCGCTCCAGTGGCCCACGGCGATGCCGGGGACGTCGGTCAGGTCACCGGCCGCCGAGGGGGAGTCGCTCACCACGGCAGCGTACGGCGACCCGCGCGTCCCCAGGGCCTGCGCTCATCGAGGGACGACCAGGCGCAGCGCGAGCGTGGGGCACGCGCGCACCGCTTCCTTGGCCTCAACCACCAGCTCAGGGGTCACCGCGCCCTCGATGACCGGGTAGCCCCAGTCGTCGAGCCGGATGATCTCGGGGAGCAGTTCGAAGCACAGTCCGCGTGCCTTGCATCGCGGCCAGTCCACGCGCAGGTGGGGGCCCGACGCGGGAGCCGTCCGGGCCTGTGCCTGCGGGACCGGTGCCTGCCGGGTCGGGGTGTGGGCCGCCGCCGGCTCGGGCGTGGTCGGGAACATCCGGGTGCTCGTCGTCGTCATGCCGTCGCCTCCAGATCCGTGGGCCGCCAGGGGGTCGAGGTGTGGCCGGCGCGGTGCGCGCCGAGCTCGCAGCCGCCGCGCAGGTGGACGTGCACCTCGCGGTCGTAGCGCTCCAGCAACGACCGGACCAGGCGCACCGTGCCGTCGGGGTGGGCGCAGGCGCCGCGGCCGTCGACGAGGGCCGAGATGCGGTCGACCTCGGCCGGGGTGGCCCGACCGTGGCGGACGTGGTCGACGGCCGAGGCCAACGCGGGCAGCCCGTTGAAGCACGGTCCGCAGCGGCGGGCCGACTGCGAGGCCAGGTAGGCGACCAGGTCGGCGGTGCGGTCCACCGGGCAGCCCTCGTCGAGCGGGAGGACGACCCCGGCGCCCAGGCTCAGACCGCGCGCGGCCAGCTCCGCACGGGAGACCGACAACGAGGCCAGCTCCCCGGGGGCGGCCCAGGTGCCGTGGTAGCCGCCGAGGAGCACCGGGCCCGCCAGGCGATCGTCGGGCAGGATCTCGGACCACGGGGTGCCGAACGGCACCTCGACGACGGTCGGCACCACGGTGTCCCCGGGGTGGCGGTCGCCGTCGAGGGTCAGCAGAGTGCTGCCGGGCTCGCCCGTGGCGGACTGTCCGAGGCCGTGATGGCCGGCTCGTCCCCACCGGTGCACGTAGGACAGACCCTGCAGGGCGAGCAGACCGACATGGGCGTAGGTCTCGGCGTTGGACAACAGGGTCGGCCGCCCGCGCAGCCCGCTGTCGGACGCCGGCTGCCAGGTGGTCACCGGGAGGTTGGGGCGGCCGGCCAGCAGTTCCAGCACCGCCGAGGACTGGCCGGAGACGAACGAGACGCCGGCGTCGTGGAAGACCCACCCCAGCCCACGGTCGCGGGTGTGGCGCCCGCGGCGGCCGAACGGTCCACGGGAGCCGGCGTCGTGGTCGGTGAGCGAGGCCCGCTCGGCGACAGCGCGGCGGATCACCCGGCCCACCTCGGCGTTCTCACCGGGGAGCACCAGGTGCACCTCGCGGGCACCGACCGCGTGCGCGGCCACGGACGCGCCGTCCAGGATCAGGTGCGGGGCCACCTGCGCCAGCGCGGCGTCCTTGTGGCTGGCGGGCTCGCCCTCGCTGAGGTTCACCACCACCACCGGGGTGCCGCGCTTGGCCGCCACCCCGGCGACCTTCCGCGCGAAGGGGAATCCGGCGCCACCGCGACCGTGGGTGCCCGAGGACTCGGTCAACGCGACCAGGTCGCGGGCCTCCAGGTGCGGCAGTGCGCCGTACCGGTCGACGTGCGCGGCCAGTCCGGGGCCTTCGGCCAGACCGGCGAGCAGTGCCGGGCCGTCCACGACGTCGAGGACCGCGCGCCCCTCGTGCAGCGGTTGGTGGAGTCTCCAGGTGGTCATCGCAGCATCTCCGTCAGAGAGTCGGAGGGGGCCGCGGCAGAGCGGGTACGGCGTCCACGGGTGGGCAGGAAGCGCACCAGCATCGCCAGCGACACCACGGCGGCGCAGCCGAGGTAGACCGCCGTCGCCCAGCCGGCCCCGGTGTCGGTCCCGATCCCCAGGCCGTGGGCGACCGAGATCGCCCAGGCCGGATAGGTGCCCAGGTGGAGCACCAACCAGAGCCGGTGGGGAAGCCGTTCGCGGATCAGGCTGGTCACCACGACCGCGATGGCCAGGTTCGACGCCAGGATGCCCAGCGCCAACCACCAGGGCTCGTAGTCCAGGTTCCACGGGATCACCGACTGCCACCAGCGGATGTCGACGTACTCGTCGAGGACGGCACTGGCGATGTGCAGGGCCAGCATCACCATGGAGAGCAGGGCCAGGTTGCGGTGCAGGGCCTGGACCGCGAAGCGCGGGACCCGGGTGCCGGCGTCGCCACGGTGGGCCAGGACGCCGAGCAGCAGGGTCAGGGAGAACAACGCCAGCAGCACCAGACCGGTGCTCCGGTTGAGGTACCACAGGGCGGGACCTTCGGGGATCATGACGCGTCCTCCTCGACGCCGTGCGGGTCACGGGCGGGCCGGTCGCTACCTGGGTGGCGTTCGAGGTCGAGCGCCACCGGGGCCACTGCGTCGGCCGGCCAGGCGGCCACGGGGACCGGGACCCCCGAGACCGTGACCAGGCGCGCGGTCACCTCGCGCTCGGCCAGCCACTGCGGCGCATGCGCACCGAGCACCAGGGCCGCGGTGGTGGCGGTGTTGGCGGCCACCGCGGTCGCCCCGAGCGCCGTGGCCGTGCGGAACGGTCCTGAGACCGGGAGTCCGGAGCGGGGGTCGAGAAGGTGGTGGCGCGGGTGACCTTCGGGGCTGCGCCACCGGCGCACCAGGGTGGTCGACGTGGCGATCGCACCGTGCACCTCGACCTCGACGCCGTGGCGGTCGCCGGGGCGTTCGGTGACCCGGATCCGCCAGGGGCGCTCGGTGCCGGACGGGTCGACGACGCGGACGTCACCACCGAGGGCGACCACGGTCCGGCACTCGAGCAGGTCGGCCACGGTCTCGGCCACCAGGTCGGCCGCGAAGGCCTTGGCGGTCGCGCCCAGGTCCAGGGCCACCCCGGCCGGCACGCAGATCGCGTCCTCGCGCCAACGCAGTTCCTTCCAGGCGTCCCTCAGCGGCGTGCCGCCGATCACCTGTGACGGGAGCGATGCGGGGGCTCCGTGCGGCGCGGCGATCGGGGTGAGCTCGGCCAGGTCGCGGTCGTAGCCGAGGCTGACCAGGGGACGTCCGAGGCAGGGGTCCACCAGCCCGTCGGTAGCCTGCGCCGCGCGGACCGCGGTGGCGGTCGCCGCGACGAGCAGGGGGCCGGCCTCGACCCACCGGCCCGCGCGGGCGTTGGCGCGTGAGAGGTCGGAGTCGGGCACGAAGCGGCTGCAGGCCTGCGTCACGTCCGCCAGCAGGACGTCCGCGATCTGCCGGGCCTCGGGGAGCAGGGCGGGTTCCTCGACCGCGAGGAACGCGGTGGTGCTCCACAGCGACCACCGGTCGGCGGCCGGGCGTCGCAGCGGCACGGTCGCGGCGCTCATGAGCCGGACGACGGAGCGGGCGGCGGGGGCGGGGGTGGCGGGGGCGGGGGTGCCGAACCACCGCCGCCGCCCCCGGTTCCGCCACCACCACCGCCGCCGCCGCTGGGGCGCGGCGCGGACGGAGCGCCGCCGGAGCCCGACGGTGCGGGGGAAGAGATGGACCCTCCACCGACGGGAGCGCTGGACCCGCTCCCGGAGACGTAGACGGTCTCGTAGACGGTCCGGGTCTTGACCTCGGTACGCCGCGGGCGGTTCTTCCACCGCACCACGACCTTGGGCTGGGAGGCCAGCCACTCGTCGTACGCCGCCTGGGTGGCGGCTCGCTGGGCGGCGGCGGCCGCGGCCTGCTCGGCCTCCTGCTGGGTCTCGGAGTCGCGGGCGGCGAGGCCGGTCACGTAGCCGGCGGCGGTGGCGCTGGCCACGGTCGCAGCGCCGGTGAGCGCGGTCACGGCGAACCGGAAACGGTTTCGCGTGCGAGCGGTGTACATGGTGCGGGCCCTTCTGGCTGACCTGGGAAGGCGGGACTCGTCCAGCATTGGGGGCGCCCAGGCCGACCGCGAGCGTCTTGAGGAGGACTTAACACGGTTTCGAGGAATCCATGATGTACGACGATGCACCATTTGTGACATGAAACTGACGTCTCTTGTCTCGGGTGGAGCTGCGGTCCTCGTGGGCAGCTTCGGCGCCTTCGCCGGCTACCAGAGCGTGATGGGCGAGCCCACCTGGCTCAACACCGCCGCCGAGGAGTCGGTCGAGGTCCCGGAGCCGGTGGCGCCCACGCCGCGGGTGAAGATCAAGCTGCGCGACTGCCCGCAGGGCTTCGCGCAGGTCAAGCAGGAGTGCGTGCGTACGGTCGAGCGGACCGTCACCGTGCCGGTCGAGGTCGTCGTCCCGCCTGCCGCTCCCGCCCCGGTGTACGTCGGCGACGACAACGACGGGGACGACAACGGCGGCGACCGGGACCGCGACGGGCGTGACGACGATCGTGGCGGGCGTGGTGACGACCGTGACGACGACGACCGCGACGACCGTGACGACGACGACCGCGACGACCGTGACGACGACGACCGCGACGACGATCACGACGACGATCACGACGACGACGACAACGACAACGACGAGCGCGAGTTCGAGAACGACTGAGCCGGCGCCGGAAGCCGGACGGAGGCGAGTCGCGATGTACGCGTGCTCAGTGGCGCGGCAGCACCAGACGGATCCGGACACCGGGGGACGCGTCGCTCACCTCGAGCCGGCCACCGCCCCGTGCGGCCGTGCGGCGCGCCAGGTCGAGCCCGAGTCCGGTGCTCCCGGGGCGATCCTGGGTTCCCCGGTCCAGGGCCAGTCCGGGGCCCTCGTCCCGTACCTCGAGCACGACCTGGTCCGAGGTCACCTCGAGTCCGATCGTGAGGGCCGCGGTCTCCGGGGTGTGGGCGAAGACGTTGTCGACCAGGACGTCCACCGCGTCGGTCAGCTCGCTCTCGGCCAACCCCACGACGGCCTGCGTCCCGACGGCCGGCAGGGCGACCGTGACCGGGCGCTGCTGGTCCTCCGCCAGGGCCGACCAGAACGCGACGCGGTCGCGGACCACGCCGATCGCGTCGCAACGCGCCTCCAGGGCCGTGTGCAGGGGGCGTCGCGCGTCTCGCACGATCGCGTCGATGCTCGCCTGGAGCTGCTCCACATGGCTTCTCAACCGGTCGGCCAGCTCCGGCTCACCGACGGCATCGGCGTCCAGCCGCAGCGCGGTCACCGGCGTCCGCAACCGGTGCGACAGGTCGCCGACCGCGGCCCGCTCGGCGACCAGGAGTTCCTCGATGCGTCCCGCCAGCCGGTTCATGGTCTCGGCCAGTTCGACGGTCTCCGGGGGGCCTTCAGGGGTTGCCCGGGCATCCAGTTCGCCGCGCTGGAGCCGTTCGGCGACCGCGGCGAGGTCGGTCACGGGGGTACTGATCCGCTTGCCGAGCCGGACGGCGATCGCCAGCGACAGGCCGAGCAGCAACAGGCCCAGCAGGCCGATGCTCACCCAGGCGCGGTAGACCCCCGAACGCAGTTCCTCGGGGGTCAGCGTCGTACGCACCACGAAGGTGCCGTCCTCGGTGGCGACCGGCGAGAGCACGGCGGCTCCCCGGTCGTCGAGGCGGGTGAACGCCTCCCCCTGGGTGGCCAGCACCACCTCGGGGTCCTCGGCCATCTCCGGATCCGCGGCCCCGAGCACCGTGCCGTCGGGCATCAGCACCGACGTCCGGGGAGGGGTGCGCTGGTCGACCTGGGCGATCAGGTCGCCGAGGCCGGGGTCGTCGTGCAGCCCCGAGACCAGGATCGCGGCCGACCGTGCCTCGTCGTTGGCGGTGACCAGAGCCCGGTCCGCGGCCATCGTGCGCACGAGCAGAGCGAGAGGGATCACGAATGCCAACACCACCGCTGATGTTGTCGCGGCGACCAGAAGCGCGATCCGCTGGCGCATCAGGCCGTCTCTCGGGAGGGGTCGACCAACCGCAGGCCCACGCCCCGGACCGTGCGCAGGTAGCGCGGCTCGGCCGCGGTCTCGCCGAGCTTGCGACGCAACCACGAGAGGTGCACGTCCACCGTCCGGTCGGCGCCGCCGTACGGCTGTTGCCACACCTCCACGAGCAGTTCCCGCTTGGTGACCACCTCGCCCTGACGCGACGCCAGGGCCATCAGCAGTTCGAACTCCTTGCGCGCCAGCTCCAGGGGCACGCCGGCAAGGGTGGCCGTGCGCGTGCGCGGGTCGACCACCAGGTCTCCCACGACGTACGGCGCCACCTCGGCATGGGTGGCGCCGCGGCGCAGCACCGCCCGGATCCGCGCCGCGAGTTGCTCCAGACCGTAGGGCTTCACGACGTAGTCGTCCGCGCCCCCGTCCAGCGCGGCCACCACGAAGCGGTCGTCGTCGCGGGCGGTGGCCACGATGACCGGCACCTGGGAGACCGCCCGGATCATCGCGAGCACCCGCAGTCCGTCGATGTCGGGCAGGCCCAGGTCGAGGATCACCACGTCGGGCTGCTCCTTGACCACCAGTTCCAGGGCCGGAAGCCCGGCGCCGACGCTGAGCACGGCCATGTCACGCTGTTGGAGTCCGCGCACGAGTCCGGTGCGGATCGCGTCGTCGTCCTCCACCACGAGGATGCTGGTCATGGCCGCACGGTACGGCAGGATCATCCGAGGGTTCTTGGGACGGAGGTGTCGCGATGAAGGGCAGGTCCTGGTTCGTCGCGCTGGCGGCCTGGTCGGTCGTGGTCGTGGCGGTCTCCGCGATCACCTGGACCGTCATCGACGCGGCCGGGAAGGACGTGCTCGGCACGTCGACGGCCACCGAGCCCGTCAGTTCGGTGCCCGCCCCGACGACCAGCGCGTCCACGAGCCCCTCGCCCGGCGCGACACCGCGAGCCGACCGGACGCCGAAGCCCCGGCGGTCGATCGCGCCGTCACCGACCGACGACGGGCCCACGGACCTGCCGTCCGCGTCCTTCTCGGAGGTCCCGGCGAGCCCCGAGCCGGCATCGCCCGACCCGACCCGGACGGGTCCGGCGAAGACCTCCGGCCCCACCTCCCCGGCCCCGGCCGCGGTCGTGGTCCGCTCCTGGCAGGGATCCGCCGGGTCGGTCGTGGCCGCCTGCCAGGGCGCGCGGATCTCCTTCCGCTCCGCAGCACCCGCGGACGGTTGGCGGATGGAGGTCGACTCCCGCGGACCGTCGCGGGTGAAGGTCGAGTTCGAGCGCCGTGAGGGCGACACCGAGCGCAAGACCGAGGTCGAGGCGACCTGCGTCGGTGGGGCGCCCCGGTTCCGGGCCGAGGTGGACTCCGAGGTGGAGTCAG
>JBGAJX010000046.1:0-19626 GCA_044224695.1 Marmoricola sp.
CCCGTGGTCGGACGAACGACCACGGGGCGCAACTCGGGGAGCCGCGGGGCGCAACTCGGGAGAGACGGAGGGAGGGGTTACTCCGCGTCGCTGTCGAGGGTTACCTGGACCTCCGAGGTCTCGCCGTCGCGCTGGATCAGCAGCGTCACCTCGTCGCCGGGGCGGTAGCCGCGGATGGTCGCGACCAGGCCTTCGGTGGTGCTGATCCGCTCGTCGTCGACGGCCAGGACGATGTCGCCGGACTGCAGGCCGGCCTTGTCGGCGGCCGACCCCGGGTTGACCTCCTGGATCTCGGCGCCGCTGACCAGCCCGGCCTCGTCGGCCTGGTCCGACACCGACACACCCAACCGTGCGTGGGTCGGCGTCTCGCCGTTGCGCAACTGGTCGACGATCGGGATGACCTTGCTGATCGGGATGGCGAAGCCCAGACCGATGGAGCCGCCCTCCTCGCCGAGCGAGGCCGTCGAGGTCCGGATCGAGGAGTTGATGCCCACGACCTGGCCGTCGAGGTTGACCAGCGGACCGCCGGAGTTGCCGGGGTTGATCGCGGCGTCGGTCTGGATCGCCGGGTAGGTGGTGCTGTCGCCGCCCTGGCTGCTCTGGCCGACGGACACCGGCCGGTTGAGCGCCGAGACGATGCCGCTGGTCACCGTGGCCTGGAGGCCGAACGGGGAGCCGATCGCCACGACGTCCTGGCCGACCGCCAGCGCATCCGAGTCACCGAGTGTGGCCGGGACGAGTCCGGAGACCCCTTCGGCCTGGATCACGGCGAGGTCGGTGACCGGGTCGGTGCCGACCACGGTCGCCGGGGCCGAGGTGCCGTCGTTGAAGTCCACCCGGATCTGGCCACCGTCCGCGGCGACCTCGACGACGTGGTCGTTGGTGAGGATCTCGCCGTCGGAGCTGAGGATGACGCCCGAGCCCGAACCGCTGCCCTCGCTGCCGACCACGTTGATCTTGACGACCGAGGGCAGCACCGCCTGGGCGACGGCCTGCGGTGAGCCGTCGGGAGCCGGGGCCGCGGAGCCGGTGCTGCTCACCTGGCTGCTGACCACACGGTCGGTCGGCGAGGCCTGTTCCTCCTGCAGCGCGTTCCACGTCGCAGCGCCCGCAACGCCACCGCCGGCACCGACGAGCAGCGCCCCCGCCAGCACCAGCGCGGTCCTGCTCCCGCGGCGCTGCTTGGTGGGCGCGGCGGGAGCATCGACCGGAGTCATGTCGTCGAACAAGAACGCCTGGGTGGGCTCGGGGGAAGCCGGAGCGCCGTACGGGTTCGGGTAGCCCTGCGGGGCGTATGGGGGCTGACCGTAGTTTGACTGGCCGTAGCCCGGCTGCGCGCCGTACGGGGGCGGCGGCGGAGGAGGAGACGGGGGACCGGACGACTGCCCGGTGGGCGGGTTCCCGGCGTACGGCGGGATCGGGGTGGTCAGGTCCTCGGACCGGTCGTCCCCACCGGGGACGTTGCCGGCGTTGTCGTGCTCCGTCATGACTCCAGGATTCCGTGGGTTGCTGAATCGCCGCTGAGAGGGTTCTGGGCGCCACCTGGGACTTCGGGGACGCGGCCGTCGCCGGCCGGATCCCACGGTCCGGCCTCGGTGCCGGGGACACCCGGAACCCAGAGCCAGAAGGCCGCACCGCCCTGCTCGGTGCGCCCGGCGCACACCGCGCCGCCGTGCCGTTCGGCCACCCGCCGCACGATCGAGAGACCCAGCCCGGAGCCGGGCAGGGTGCGCGCCTCGGGCGAGCGGTAGAAGCGCTCGAACACGTACGGAAGGTCCTCGTCGGAGATGCCGGGGCCCTCGTCGGCGACGTAGAGGGTGCCGTTGGCGAGGCGCGCGGTGACCGTCCCTCCGGGCGGGCTCCACTTGGCCGCATTGTCGAGCAGGTTCGTGTACGCGCGCTCCAGCGAGGCCGCCTCGCCGTGGGACCACCAGTGCTCCAGGGTGACGTCGAAGGTGAGGCCCGGCGCGCGGCGGCGTACGCGCTCCACGGCCCGCTCGACCACCTCGGCGACGTCGACCGGTTCGACGGCGACCGGGATCGGCTCCTCGCGGGCGAGTTCGGTGAGGTCGCCGATGAGGGTGGTCAGCTCCTCGATCTGGAAGCGGACGTCGGCCATGAGCTCCTCACGCGCCTCGTCGGAGAGGCCTCCCCGGGCGTCGGCCTGAGTGAGCAGTTCGAGGTTCGTGCGCAGCGAGGTGAGCGGGGTGCGCAGTTCGTGGCCCGCGTCTGCGACCAGTTGGCGTTGCCGGTCGCGCGAGGCCGAGAGCGCGGCCAGCATCGTGTTGAACGCAGAGGAGAGCCGAGCGATCTCGTCGTGGCCGGTGACCTCGATCGGGTCCAGCTGTTCGGTGCGGGCGATCTCCTCCACCGCCTCGGTCAGCCGGCGCACCGGCGCCAGGCCGTTGCGCGCGACCGCCCAGCCCGCGAGCGCGGCAGCGGTGACGCCGAGCAGCCCGAAGACCGCCAGCACCAGGCCGAGCTTGCTCAGCGCGTCCTGGGTCGGCTCCAGCGACTGCGCCAGCACGAGCGCGGTGCCGGCGTCGTTGCCGGGCACCGCGACCAGCCGGTAGGGGCCTGACGATCCCATCTCGGTGCGGGTCGACTCCCCGACCTCGCCGCGGGCGACCGCGAGTTCGGCGTCGCTGATCTCCAGCGCGGTGTCCCATGAGGCCTGGTTGGTGACCAGCACGTTGTCCGAGCGCAGGACCCCGATGCGTACGTCGGCCGCGCCGAGCACCCAGGTCGGCACGTTCTGCGCGGTGATCAGGTTCGACAGCGCGGGGGTGCTCGCTGCGGCGGCCGCCCGGTCGATGAGCGAGGAGTCGAGCGAGGCGATCAGCTGGTGCCGCACCGTGAGGAAGGCCGCGGCCGCCACACTGGCGACCGAGAGGCCGACCGCCACGGTGGCCAGCAACGCCACCCGGCTGGCGAGGTTGCGGAAGCGCACCGCCTCAGCCCTCCTTGAGCACGTACCCGACGCCGCGGACGGTGTGGATCAGGCGAGGTTCGCCCTCGGCCTCGGTCTTGCGGCGCAAGTAGCCGACGTACACCTCGAGCGAGTTCGCGGTGGTGGGGAAGTCGTAGCCCCACACCTCTTCGAGGATGAACGAACGGTCCAGCACCCGGCGCGGGCGGCGCAGGAACATCTCCAGCAGGGAGAACTCGGTGCGGGTGAGTTCGATCTCCCGCTCGCCCCGGCGCACCTCGCGGGTCGCCGGGTTGAGGGAGAGGTCGGAGAAGACGAGGACCTCGGCATCGATCTCGTCGGGAGCCTCGGGGGCGCTGCGGCGCAGCAGCGCGCGCAACCGGGCCAGCAACTCCTCCAGCGCGAAAGGCTTGGTGAGGTAGTCGTCGGCGCCGGCGTCCAGGCCTTCCACGCGGTCGCCGACCGAGTCGCGGGCGGTGAGGACCAGGATCGGTACGTCGTTCCCGGCGCTGCGCAGCGCGCGGGTCGTCTCCACGCCGTCCAGGCGCGGCATCATCACGTCCATCACCACCGCATCGGGGGTGAGCGTGCCGATCCCGGCGAGGGCCTCGGCGCCGTCGGAGGCCAGCGACACGTCGTACCCGTTGAACTCCAGGGAGCGGCGCAGGGACTCGCGCACGGCGCGGTCGTCGTCGACGACGAGGACCCGCGGGCGCGCAGGACTGGGCTTCGACGCGTGGCTCACCCCCCCAGAGTGCCACCCGGACCTGAGCCGGCGCTGAGGCGCCACCCAAGATTCGACCCGGGTCGACCCCGCAGGTGCGGCTCACGGGGCCAGCGTGCGCTCCAGGTCGGCGACCAGCGCCTCGCACGTGCGCCGGACCATCCGCAGCACGTCCTCGAAGCCGTCGTCGTCGCCGTAGTAGGGGTCGGGGACCTCCCGGTCGCCGGGTCCGGCGAGCGGGTCGAAGTCCCGGAAGAGGCGCAGCCGGGAGGCGTCGGCCTCGCCGCCGCGGACCAGGTCGCGCAGGTCCGCAAGGTTGGCCTCGTCCATCGCGAGCACCAGGTCGCACTCGTCGAACCAGGACTCCTCGACCTGGCGCGCACGGTGCTGCGTGGCGTCGTACCCGTGCGCGGTCAGCGTCGCCGCGGCCCGCCGGTCCATCGGCCGCCCCTCGTGCCAGCCGGCCGTCCCGGCGCTGCGCACGCGCACCCCGTCGAGGTGGTCGACGGCGTCCTCCAGGACGACGTGGGCCATCGGTGAGCGGCAGATGTTGCCGAGGCAGACGACGGCGATCTCGTACTGCCCGGGGACGCGAGGATCGGGGAGGGTCATCGCGGTGCCGGATCAGTCGTCGAGGACGGCGTTGAGGATCCCGCCCACGATGGAGATGATCAGCGCCCCCCAGAAGGCCGCCCAGAAGCCGTCCACGTTGAAGCCGAGCCCCATCGACTCCGCGAGCCGGTCGGTGAGCAGCAGCATGAGTGCGTTGATCACCACCAGCAGCACGCCCAGGGTGAGCACGATGAAGGGCAACGAGAGGATCTTCAGGAACGTGCCGAGGAAGGCGTTGATCAGGCCGAAGATAAGCCCGACGACGAGCAGGGTGATCGCGCGGTCGGTCGTGGAGCCCTCCGCGACGGTGATGCCGTCGACCAGCCAGGCGGCGGCCCCGAGACCGAGCGCGTTGACGACGACCATGATCAGCAGGTTCATGGGGCGAGTCTTCCAGCCGCCCCGCAGTGCCCCAGACTTACCCGGTGACCACGACCACCACCCATACCCGCAGACCCGTCGTGGGTCTCGGGCTGGTGACGCTCGGGGCGTTCCTCTTCATCGTCAACGCCGGCGTCTCGCGGGTGGTGCTGCGGGCCGGCGCGAGCCCGGTAGAGCTCACCACGTTGAGGATCACCGGCACCGCGGTGGTGCTGATCCTGGTCGCGCTGATCTTCGACCGCAGTGCCTTGCGTCCGATCCGCGGGCGGCTCGGCGGGTGGGTGGTCGCCCACGGTGTGATCGCGGTCGCGGCACTGCAGTGGACCTACTTCGTCGCGATCGACCGGCTGCCCGTCGGTCTGGCGCTGCTGCTGGAGTACCAGGCGCCGCTGCTGGTCGTGCTGTGGGCCCGTTTCGTGCAGGGCGAGCAGGTGCTGCGCCGGGTCTGGTTCGGCCTCGGGGTCGCGCTGCTCGGCCTGGCTGCGGCCACGGGGCTGCTCGGCGGCGGCGTCACCCTCGACCCGATCGGCGTCGTGGCCGGTCTCGCCGCGGCGGTCTGCTTCGCGGCGTACTTCCTCATCGGTGAGCACGGGGTGGCGAACCTGCCGCCGCTGCGCATGCTGGTGTGGTCCTTCGCGTACGCCTCGCTGGCGATCAACCTCTTCTCCCCGGTGACCGCGTTCCCCACCGAGGTACTCACCGAGTCCGCCTCGCTGCTGGGCCGGTTCGAGCAGTACGCGGTGCCCGGTGCCGTCCTGGCGCTGTGGGTCGTGGTGCTCGGCACCCTGGTGCCGTTCGGCGTGGAGATCCTGGCGCTGCGGCACCTGCCGGCCAGTGCGGTGACGATGATCGCGATGCTCGAACCCGTCGGGGTTGCGGCGCTGGGGTGGTACTGGTTCGGCGAGAACCTCGGCCTCGTCGCCACGATCGGCTGCGTCCTCGTGGTCACCGGCATCATCGCCGCGCAGTCCGGTCGGGCCCCGCACCTGGAACCCGAGCCGCCCCACCTGGCCGGACCGTGACCTGGGGAGGACCGTGACCCGCGCCTTTCTCCGTCAGGTCTACCCCTACCCCGCGACCGGGTGGACGCACGTCCTCATCGACGACGACGAGGTGATCGACGCCGCGGTGCGCGGCTGTCGTTCGGTCGCGGAGCTCTACAGCGAGGCCCTGGCGAACCGCTCCCTGCCGAACGGTGTCAGCGAGCTCCGGCTGTTCTTCCGGCACGTGCCGAACCTGTCCGAGGTGCGCGCGACCGTGCAGGTCGACCCGGTCCGAGAAGGGTTCGAGACCGCGTACGTGCGCGTCCCCACGGCGTTCCTCGACTGCACACCGCAGGTGCGTGCGGGGACCCTGCTCGAGGTGATCGACGGGGTCGTCCGGCGTCTGGCGCCGGCGCGCGGCTGGTCCGCCGACGAGCTCGCCAGGTGCCGGGACCACGTGCTGGAGGCCGACCTGGAGTACCGCTGGGTCTCGGCCCCGAAAGCCTCTCCGGATCGACGGCACACCGCGCGGGCGGTCTTCCGGCTTCTCCCGGACGGCTGGGGCCGGGTGCGCCTGCAGATCCGACGTCGTGACGACGGCAGTCTCGTCGCGGAATCCCCGGAGGCGGTCGCGGTGGGCACCGACCCCGGTTTCCGCCGGGCCGCGCGTTCCCTGCGCTGGCAGGGCAGCGGCGAGGTGTCCCTGGTCCCGTTCGACTGGGTGCCCGCGCATCGCGGCGGTCTCGTGCGGTTGCGGGACGTGGCCGGGGCGTGGGTGAGCGAGGTCGAGGATTTCGCTCCCGTGCTGCCGGTGCCGGCCGGTGACCCGGCCGCGCGACGCCTGTCGGTCTGGGTGGGCGGGGAAGGGCGGCACGCGCCGGAGGCGCGGGATCGCATCGTGTTCGTCGGCGGGGGCCCGATCCAGACCGCGCGCACCGAGGCGTTCCAGACGGCGTTCTCGGCTGAGATGGTCAGGTTCTGCTCGGTCGCGGGGCAGCACTGGTGGGGGGCGGCGGGCCTGGGCGACCTGAGGATCCGCATCTCCTACGAGTGTGCGCAGCCGCGAGTCCGTCTTCGGCAGGGCGATCGGTTGCTCGCGGTGTTCGTCGATCGCCCTGAGGCCACGCTGGCCGACGCCGACCCGGAGTCGCTGGCGCGCCGCGTCGCCGAGGACGTGGTCGACGCGGTGCGCCGGCGTACGGGACTCGGTCCCCACCCCGGCTTCCCCGAGGCGGGACCCCGGTCAGGGAGGCGGGCGAAGCCTGAGTGGTGACTCTCGGTGTGGCCTGAGAGGCACAGCCACATACATGTGGCGTATGAGGTGCTCCGTCTCGGCCGTCCGTCAAGGTCAAGTGACCCACAGGGACTACCCGCAACGGACTGACCGCGTGATGTGGAACGCGTTCCGATCCACCTACGGTGGGGACAGTCCTGATAGCGACCGGGAGATCAGAGGGGATATCAGGACCGCTCCGCCGGATGGTCCGTGACAGCTCACGGGCCGTCCGGCGGTGCTGGGTTAGCGTGAGCGCCGTGACCAGCCAACCTGTCTCGGGTCCGCGCCCGCGCGCCGCTCTCGCCGACGTCCCGGCCTACGTGGCCGGCAAGCCGCCTGCCCCGCGCGACGGCGTGACGACGTACAAGCTCTCCTCCAACGAGAACCCGTACCCGCCGCTGCCCGAGGTCGTGGCTGCCGCGGCGGAGGCGTTGGAGCGGATGAACCGCTACCCCGACATGGGCTCCACCGCGCTGTACGCCGCCCTGGCCGAGCGCCTCGGCGTCCCGACCGAGCGCCTGGCCGCGGCGACCGGGTCGGTCGCACTGCTCTACCACCTGGTGCAGGCCTTCTGCGAGCCCGGCGACGAGGTGCTCTGCGCGTGGCGGTCCTTCGAGGCCTACCCGATCGCCGCGGCGGTCTGCGGTGCGCGGACGGTGCAGGTGCCGCTGGCCGCGGACGGGACGCACGACCTGCCGGCGATGGCGGCCGCGGTCACCGACCGCACCCGCGTCGTGCTGCTGTGCACGCCGAACAACCCGACCGGTCCCGCGCTGGGCCATGCCGAGGTCGCCGAGTTCCTCGGCCGCGTTCCCGGAGACGTCGTCGTGGTCATCGACGAGGCGTACACCGAGTTCGTCCGGCGCTCGGACGCGGTCGACGCGCTCGCCCTGGCGCGCGAGCACGAGAACGTCGTGGTGATGCGGACGTTCGCGAAGGCGTACGGCCTGGCGGGTCTGCGAGTGGGCTACCTCGTGGCCAGCGAGACCGTGGCCGCTGCCGTGCGGGCGTGCGCGTTGCCCTTCGGAGTCTCCGCCCCTGCACAGGCGGCGGCCGTGGCGGCACTGGCGTGCGAGCCGGCCCTGCTGGAGCGGGTGGGGGCGATCGTGGCCGAGCGCGACCGGGTGGTGACCGCGCTGCGCGACCAGGGCTGGTCGATCCCGGACGCGCAGGGCAACTTCGTGTGGCTGGGCCTGGGGGAGCGGACCCCGGAGTTCGCCGCGCTGTGCGAGGAAGCGGGCGTGATGGTGCGCCCCTACGCGACCGACGGCGTGCGGATCACCATCGGCGAGGCCGGCGGCAACGACCGGTTCCTGGAGGTGGCGCGGGTCTACCCGCACCGCGTCTGAGCGGTGCGGTCTGAGCAGTGAGGTCAGAGCAGTGCGGTGCGCTCAGCGGCGGCGCTCGGCGTTGATCACCAGCGCCACCGAGGCGACCACGATCGTGCCGCCGACCAGCGTGGCCACCAGCACCTCCTCGGACAGCACCAACCAGCCCAGGAGTACCGCGATCACCGGGTTGACGTAGGCGTAGGTGGCGACCAGGGAGATCGGCGCGTGCGCCACCAGCCAGACGTACGCCGTGAACGCCACCACCGAGCCGATCAGGATCAGGTACACCAGCGCCCACCACGCCTGGGCGGAGTAGCCGCCGGTCACGCGCTCGCCCACCAGCGGCGCCACGGCCAGCATCATCAGGCCGCCGAGGATCATCTCCCACACCGCCACGACGAACGGGTCGCGGGGCAGCGTGAGGCGCGGCTGGAGGAAGGAACCCAGCGCCCAGAACGACGCCGCGAGCAGCACCACCAGGGCAGGGCCCAGGGGGGTGCCCTCCGCGCCGCCGCGACCGACCAGGAGCAGCACCGCCAGCCCGGCGAACCCGATGAGGACGCCGAGGAGCGACTGTGGGCGCGGGCGGTCGCCCTCGGCGGTCCGCAGCACCACGATGATCAGCGGCACCACGGCGATGAGCAGCGCGGTGAAGCCGGAGGTGGCGCCGTGGCTCTCGGCGACGGCGACGAGGCCGTTGCCGAGGAAGGGCAGCAGCAGCCCGAGCAAGGCGGCGCCGGCGAACTCCCGCCGGGTCACCCGCAGTCGGGAGAGGCCGCCGCGCACGGCGAGCACGCCGCCCAGCACCAGGCCGGCGATCACGAAGCGCACCCCCATGGCCGACAGCGGCGGCGCCTCCTCCACCACGATCCGGATGCCGAGGTAGGTCGAGCCCCAGACGACGTACACGATGAGCAGTGCGCCCAGCACCAGGGCCAGGCGCGGCGAGGGGTCGGTTGCCGGCGTGCTCGACCCCGGGGTCGTGCGCGGGCTCTGCTCCAGCCGGCTCATCGTGTCCCTCCCGACCGGAACGTCAGGGGTGTCCGGCACTTTGCTCCTGTCACTGTAGACCGCAGACCGCCCCCTTGTCGCGCGGGATTCAGCCGTCGGGCCCTTCTGGATTCGCACCGTCGGGCCCGGTGCCGCTACCGTGGGACCGTCCCGGGTGTGTCCCGGGTCACACGTCCCGTACGGCGGGCGCCGCACCACCACCGCGGCGTACGACGACGGGATCTGCTCCCCCACCGCCGGACGCGGAGACCCCGCACCCCGGCCCGACCCAGGAGTGCCTCTGTGACCTCTTCCGTCCTCTCCGCCGGCTCCGGCGGACCCCAGATCGAGCCGGTCGAGCTCGTCCAGTTGCTCACGCCCGAGGGCGAGCGCGTCGAGCACCCGCGCTTCTCCTTCGGTGACGGCCTCAATGCCGCCGAGGAGACCGCGACGATCCAGGGCTTCTACCGCGACATGGTGCTGACCCGTCGCATCGACGTCGAGGCCACCGCGCTGCAGCGTCACGGCGAGCTCGGTCTCTGGGCCCAGCTGCTCGGGCAGGAGGCCGCCCAGGTCGGTTCGGGGCGTGCCCTGCGCGGCCAGGACTTCGTGTTCCCGACCTACCGCGAGCACGGCGTCGCCTGGTGCCGTGGGGTCGACCCGGTCTCGCTGCTCGGTCTCTTCCGCGGTGTCGACCAGGGGTCCTGGGACCCGAACGCGCACAACTTCGCGCTCTACACGATCGTGATCGGTGCCCAGACGCTGCACGCGACCGGCTATGCGATGGGTCTGCAGCGCGACGGTGTCGTCGGCACCGGTGACGCCGACCGGGACGCGGCCGTCGTGGCCTACTTCGGCGACGGTGCTTCTAGTCAAGGTGACGTGAACGAGGCGTTCATCTTCGCCGCGTCGTACAACGCGCCTGTGGTCTTCTTCTGCCAGAACAACCAGTGGGCGATCTCGGAGCCGATCGAGCGACAGACCCGGATCCCGCTCTACCAGCGTGCGCTGGGCTTCGGCTTCCCCGGCGTGCGCGTCGACGGCAACGACGTGCTCGCCACCTACGCCGTCACCCAGGCCGCGCTGCAGCACGCCCGCGAGGGTCAGGGCCCGGTCTTCGTGGAGGCCTACACCTACCGGATGGGCGCGCACACCACGACCGACGACCCGACCCGCTACCGGCTCAACGAAGACCTCGAGCACTGGAAGCTCAAGGACCCGATCCAGCGGGTCAAGGTGTATCTCGCCCGCAACGGGTTGGCCGAGCAGGAGTTCTTCGACGCCGTCGACGCCGAGGCCGACGAGCTCGGCGCGCACCTGCGGGCGGCCTGCAAGGCGCTGCCGGAGCCGCACATCCTCGACGTCTTCGACCAGGTCTACGTCGAGCAGACCGAGGAGTTGGCGGCACAGAAGGCCGCGTACGCGGCGTACCTCGACTCCTTCCAGGAGGTGTCGGCATGAGCACGACCACGATGACCCTGGCCAAGGCCCTCAACGCCGGGCTGCGCCGGGCGATGGAGGACGACCCGAAGGTGCTCGTCATGGGCGAGGACGTCGGCAAGCTCGGCGGCGTCTTCCGGATCACCGACGGCCTGCAGAAGGACTTCGGTGAGGACCGCGTCATCGACTCCCCGCTCGCGGAGTCCGGCATCGTCGGCACCGCGGTCGGTCTCGCGATGCGCGGCTACCGCCCGGTGGTGGAGATCCAGTTCGACGGGTTCGTCTACCCCGCCTACGACCAGATCGTCAGCCAGGTCGCCAAGCTGCACTTCCGCAGCCGTGGCTCGGTGCGCATGCCGATGGTCATCCGGATCCCCTTCGGTGGCGGCATCGGCGCGGTCGAGCACCACAGCGAGTCGCCCGAGGCGCAGTTCGCGCACACGCCGGGGCTGAAGGTCGTCGCCTGCTCCAACCCCGTCGACGGCTACTGGATGATCCAGCAGGCGATCGCCTCCGACGACCCGGTGATCTTCCTGGAGCCGAAGCGGCAGTACCACGCCGACAAGGCCGAGATCGACACCGACGCCACGCCCGCCCCGCTCTTCACCTCGCGGGTGGTCCGCGCCGGCACCGACGTCACCGTGCTCGCGTACGGCCCGATGGTGAAGGTGGCGCTGGCCTCGGCCACGGCGGCCGCGGCCGAGGGCAAGAGCCTCGAGGTCGTGGACCTGCGCTCGCTCTCCCCGCTGGACCTGGGTCCGGTGCTGGACTCCGTACGCCGCACCGGCCGCGTCGTGGTCACCCACGAGGCGCACACCAACCTCGGTCTCGGGTCCGAGCTCGCCGCCCGGATCCAGGAGGAGTGCTTCTACTCCCTGGAGGCGCCGGTGCTGCGGGTCGGCGGCTTCGACACCCCTTACCCGCCCGCCCGGGTGGAGGAGGAGTGGCTGCCCGACCTGGACCGGCTGCTCGACGCCGTCGACCGCACCCTGGAGCACTGAGATGGCGACGCAGGACTACAAGCTGCCCGACGTCGGCGAGGGCCTCACCGAGGCCGAGATCGTCACCTGGCGCGTCAAGGTCGGCGACACCATCGCCGTCAACGACGTCGTCGTCGAGATCGAGACGGCGAAGTCGCTGGTCGAGCTGCCCTCGCCGTACGCCGGCACCGTGACCGCGATCCACGTCGAGGAGGGTGTCACCGTCCCCGTGGGCACGCCGATCATCGCCGTGGACGACGGCAGTCCGGTGGTTGAGGAGGGCGACGCAGGAGCCCGTCTCGAAACCACCGGTGGTTCGGTGGTTGAGGAGGGGAGCGGAGCGACCCGTCTCGAAACCACCCCCCTCGACCTCTCCAACCCCTCCGCCGGCGCCACCAACGCCACCCTCGTCGGCTACGGACCCCGGTCCGGTGCGGCGATGCGCCGCGCTCGACGCGGCCCCGCCACCGCCCCGACGATGGCGGGCTCCGCCGCGCAGATGCAGGTGCAGGGCGTCTTCGAGCAGCCCGGCGCGATCACCACGACCGAGGTCGTGCCCGCGAACGAGCCGGCCGTGCCTGCGGTCGCCGCGCGCGAGTTGCGTCCGGCCACCGGCACCAACGCGTGGTCGGTCGGAGGCGTCCTGGCCAAGCCCAAGGTGCGTCGCCGCGCCAAGGAGCTCGGCGTCGACCTGGCTTCGCTGACCCCCAGCGGCCCCGGCGGCACCGTCACCTGGGACGATGTGGAGGCGGCGGCGTTCGGCGGCGCATCCCCGGAGTCGACGCCCCTCGCGGTGACGGCGGCGCCCGTCGGCGGCACGCTCGCCGACCGGCGCGAGCCCATCAAGGGCGTCCGCAAGATGATGGGCCAGGCGATGGTGGAGTCCGCCTTCACGATCCCGCACGTCACCGAGTGGATCACCGTCGACGCCACCCGCACGGTGCGTCTGGTCGAGCGGCTGCGCGAGGATCGCGAGTTCCGCGACGTCAAGGTCTCGCCCCTGCTGGTGCTGGCGCGCGCGGTCTGCCTGGCGATGCGGCGTACCCCGGAGGTCAACGCGCACTGGGACGAGGCCGCGCAGGAGGTCGTCTACTCCGGCAGCGTCAACCTCGGCGTCGCGGCGGCAACCCCGCGCGGGCTGGTGGTGCCCAACGTCAAGGGCGCCGACACGCTCTCGCTGCGCGAGCTCGCAGACGCCCTCACGGCCCTGACCGCGACGGCCCGGGAGGGCCGGACCCAGCCCGCGGAGATGAGCGGCGGCACCTTCACGATCACCAACGTCGGGGTCTTCGGCGTCGATGCAGGCACGCCGATCATCAACCCGGGTGAGTCCGCGATCCTGGCCTTCGGCGCCATCCGGCCGACGCCGTGGGTGCACCGCGGGAAGATCCGGGTGCGCCAGGTGACCACGCTCGCGCTGAGCTTCGACCACCGCTTCATCGACGGGGCGGCCGGGTCGCGCTTCCTCGCCGACGTCGCGGCGATCCTGGAGGACCCGGCAACGGCGCTGCGCTTCTGAGGGGCGGGGCGATGAGGGGTTCAGCCCTTCATCGCCACACCGTGCCGCCAGTAGCCCATGAAGGCGACCTGGCTGCGCGCCAGACCGGCCTCGCGGACCAGGGTGCGGCGCAGCGCGGCGACCATGCCGGCTTCCCCGGCGACCCAGGCGTAGAGGCCTGCGTCGCCGGGGGTGTCGGCGCCGATCTGCTCACCGGAGGAGGAGTAGGTCGGGGTCTCCCACAGGTCGGCGTCGACCTGCCGGGGCACGGTGCTCCCCTGCACGGGCAGGCCGAAGAGCGTCCTCACCGCGACGAGTGCCCGGCTGCCGTGGGCGGCGTCGTGGCGCGGGAGCCAGGTGACCCGGACACCGGGCGGTGCGGTCAGGTCGAGCAGGTCGCCGGGCTCGGGCACCTCCAGGTACGCCGTGCCCGCCGCGTCCAGCGGCAGGTCGCGGAGGATGCCGCTCACGGCCGGGACGGCGGTCTCGTCCCCGACCAGCAGCAGCCGGGACGCCGATCCGGGGACGAACTCGATGCCGCCGAAGGCGTGGCCTCGACGAGGGCCGATGAACAGCAGGCGGTCGCCCACCTGGGCGTGGGCCGCCCACAGCCCACCGGGGCCGCTCGCGTCGGGCCCGAGGTGGAGCACCAGGTCGATCACGACCTCGGTGTCGACCCCCGCGCCCTCCACCGCGCGCACCGTGTAGGTCCGCATGCTGCCGCGCTCGCCGGCGGGCAGGGCCGACCAGTCGGCGTACCAGTCGGGGCCGCCGACCTGCGGCGGGCGCCCGCTGGGACCGGGGAACACCAGTTTGACGCGCTGGTCCAGCCAGGGCCCGTCGACCCCGAGCTCGGCGAGGGCCTCGCCGCCGAGCCACACCCGGACGAAGGTGGGGGAGAGCCGTTCGACGCGGCGTACGGCGACCTCGGTGATTACCGGCGGGCGGACGAGCGTGGTGGTCATGGTCCCTCCCCGGGACTGGCGAGCCTTTAGGTAAGGCTTACCTTACATGATCCCTACCGGGCCCTGCGTTCCTGGACCTTCTGCACCAGGGGCACCGCCTTCATCGCCAGTGACATCACCGGGGCCGGCACGAAGCGGGTCGTCGGGTAGCGGCGGTGCAGCAGGGCGTCGGTGCCGCCGTCGACGAAGACCAGCGACCCCACCATCAGGCTCGACGCCGGTGAGAGCAGGAACGCGATGAGCGCGGCGACCTCGTCGGGCCGTCCAGGGCGCCCGAGCGCGGTCGGGTAGGTGTCGGCGAACCCGCCGAAGACCGGGTCCTTCCGCAGGCCCTCGGTCATCGGCGTGGCGATCAGCCCGGGAGCGACCGCGTTGACGCGGATGCCCGCGCCGATCCAGTCCTTCTTCGTCGCCACCGACCGGGCCCACCACACGAGGGCGGCCTTGGTCGCCGGATAGATCAGTACCGAGTGGCGGCGCGCGGCCTTGTTCCGGGCGGCGTCCTCGTCACCGGACAGGCAGGCCTTCGCCACGTCGCTCGCCCAGCCGGGCTGGCTGGACACCGAGTTGGAGGAGATCAGCACGACCGCCGCGGGCTCCCCGGCCGCGGCCGCGGTGGCCAGGCGGGGGCGCAGCCCCTCCAGCAACGCGATCGCGCCGAAGTAGTTGACCGAGACGACCAGTCGGGAGTCCACCCCGGTCAATCCCGCGATGCCCGCGCACGGGACGACGCCGTTGATGCGGTCGCCCACCAGGGCGCCGATCTGCTCCACGGCTTCGGCGCGGCCGGCGGCGGACCCGAGGTCGGCGTTGACCTCGGCTCCCGCGCGGTCGATGGTGACCACCCGGTGCCCCTGCTCCTCGAGCAGGGTCGTGGTGGCGCGGCCGATGCCCGACGCGGCCCCGGTGACGACGTAGATGCCCACAGTGGACCTCCGAAATAAGAACGTGTTCTAGTCACGGTATCGCGGACGGCCGCTCCTCGGCATACTTCGACCGTGACCCGACCCACCACCGTCGCCGAGGTGCTGGCGCGGATGCACGCGCTCGAGCGTGACCTGGACGCCGACGACGGAGTCGCGATCTTCAACCGCGTCTACCTCGACGTCACCGAACGGATCGCGGAACTGCTGGAGCTGGGCGACGGGCCCGGGGCCACCTTCCTCGACCCCGGCTTCCTCGCCGACCTCGACGTCCGGTTCGCCCGCCGCTGGCTGGAGGCCTACGACGAGGGCGAGGACTGCTCGCCGGCGTGGGCGCCGCTGATGGAGGGCCGTCGGCGCCGCTGCCTGCCGATCCAGTTCGCCCTGGCCGGCATGAACGCGCACATCGAGCACGACCTGCCGCTGGCCGTCGTGGAGACCTGCGAGGCCCGGGGCATCTCGCTGCGGGCTCCCTCGGTGCGAGCCGACTACGACGCCGTCAACGACGTGCTGGCCACGGTCGAGTCCGACATCCGGCGCTCGTTCCTCGACGACCTCGGCCGCGCCGTCGACGACGAGATCGGTCCGGTGGTCCACCTCGTCAGCTCCTGGAACATCGAGAAGGCGCGCGAGATCGCCTGGGTCAATGCCGAGACGATGTGGTCGCTGCGGCGCACGACCCTGTTGCGGCGCGCCCACCTGGAGGCGCTGGCGCACACCGTCGGGATGGGCAGCCGCATCCTGCTGACGCCGCTGGGGTAGCCCTCACCCCTGCGGGGCGGCGAGTTCCTTGCCGAGCAGAGAGACCAGATGGGCGTCCTCGCCCACCGTCTTCGTGCCGACCTCGACATAGCCGCGGCCGTGGTGGAAGGCCAGCGACGCGACGTTCGGCGGGTCCGCGTTGACCTCGAGGAGCATCCGGCCGAAGGGGGCCGCCTCGGCCTCGAGCGCGTCGTACACCCGGGCGCCGACGCCACGGCGGCGTACGTGCGGAGCGAGCACGATGCGGTCGAGGTAGAGGAACGTCTCGTAGCGCTCGGCGAACCACCGGTAGTTGTCGGAGTCGTAGGCGCTGCCGCTGCACACCGTCACCACGAACCCGCCGAAGCCGCCGTCGACCTCGATCACGTCGCAGCGGTGGGCCCACTCCTGGAGCTGGCCCAGTCGCTCCGCGTCCAGCGGGGCGAGCAGTTCCACGTTGGCCTCGTTGATCGCGAGGACGTCGGCGACGTCGGCGGCGGTCACCGGGCGCAGGATCGGGGCGGCGGGAGGCAGGGTGGTCACCCGCAGAGCATGCCAGGACCGAGCCGTGCACAGACTCGGTCCCAGGTCCTCGAAAGGCCAAAGAGCGTGACAGAAGTCCTGTCCATCGGCGTTCCCCTGCGGGACCTGAGGAGTTCTGCCAATCTTTCTGCAAGCGGTTCAGACCGCTCCGATCGTCAATGCAGGAAGGCGTATCCCGTGGCTGCGCAGCCTCGTTGTGGGGGCAACGGCGACACACCGCCGAGATCCCCCAGGCCCGCACCCGGCCCCGGTAGAACAGGACGCACCATGCAGCTTCTCGACGTCACCATGACCTGCCTCTCGCAGCGCAACCGCGCGGTCTTCGTGGACGCCGGTGTGGACCTGGTCCCCGGCGAGAAGGTCGTCGTCCGCGCCACCGACGAGTACTACGCGGCCACCGTCGTCGACGAGGTCGCCGAGGGGTGCTACCTGCTCAACCTGGGCGTCCGGCTCCCCGAGGAGTACGCCGTGAAGCGGCTCGAGGGCGCGGCGTACCGTCCCTCGCTGGACCAGGTCGACGACCTGCAGGACCTGCTCGACCTGATCGGCGAGGCCCGCGCCCTGCTGAACCCGGCCCCGCTGCCCCGCCAGCGCGTCGCCTCCTGACCTCACCTGCCGACCATCTGCCGACCTCACAGCCGGCTCACAGGTTCCTGCTAGGTGCCTTCGGGTGCCGACCGGCAGGGTAGGAGCATGGCCCCTGCTGACCTGACCCGCGCCGACGGCAGCCCCGTCCACGTGCTCGTCGTCGACGACGAGCCCAACATCGCCGAACTGCTCGGGATGGCCCTGCGCTACGAGGGGTGGGAGACCACGCTCGCGCACACCGGCACCAAAGCCGTGTCGCTGGCCAAGGAGGTCCGCCCCGACGCGGTGGTGCTCGACATCATGCTGCCCGATCTCGACGGGCTCGCCGTGCTCTCCCGGCTGCGCGCGCACCAGCCCGACGTTCCGGTGCTCTTCCTCACGGCCAAGGACGCCGTCGAGGACCGGGTCGCGGGCCTGACCGCGGGCGGCGACGACTACGTGACCAAGCCGTTCTCGCTGGAGGAGGTCGTGGCGCGGCTGCGGGCGCTGATGCGGCGCGCCGGGGCGACCGCGCGCGAGACCACGTCGGTGCTGACCGTCGGCGACCTGACCCTGGACGAGGACAGCCACGAAGTACGCCGCGGCGGCAGCGAGATCGCCCTGACCGCCACCGAGTTCGAACTGCTGCGCTTCCTGATGCGCAACCCGCGCCGGGTGCTCTCCAAGGCGCAGATCCTCGACCGGGTGTGGAACTACGACTTCGGCGGCCAGGCCAACGTCGTGGAGCTCTACATCTCCTACCTGCGCAAGAAGATCGACGCCGGGCGCGCCCCGATGATCCATACGCTGCGCGGCGCCGGCTACGTGTTGAAGCCGGCCGAATGAGGCCGAGGCTCCCGACCTCCCTCAACGGGCGGCTGGTGCTCACCGCGGTGAGCCTGGTCGCGGTGATCGGGCTGCTGGTCGGACTCGCGACCACGTTGGCGATGCGTGGCTATCTCACCGGGCAGCTCGACGACCAGGTACGTGCGCTGTCGGAGCGCTCGGTCTCCATGACCGCGCCGCCGGCAGTGCCCGAGACCCGGGATCGCGACGGCGGCCGGGACGACGAGGACGAAGACCGCGACTTCAGCGGCCCGGGCGGACCGGGCACGCTGACCGCGTTCTTCGCCTCCGGCTACTCCGGGGGGTTCGTCGCCACCCGGTCCGGCGACCCCGACCTGGAGGAGGAGGTCCTCGAGGAGCTCGCGGACGTGCCCGTCGACGGCGAGGTGCACTCCGTCGACCTCGACGAGCTCGGGCACTACCGCGTGCTGGCGACCCCGGCGACGACCCGGTTGGGGGCGACGGTGGTCGTCAACGGAGTGCCGACCGAGGATCTGCGGGAATCGCTCTCCAGCCTGCTCCTGTGGCAGCTGCTGCTCACGCTGCTCGGAGTGGCGACCGCCGCCGTCGTGGGTGACCTGTTGGTCCGGCGCACACTGCGTCCCCTGCGGGAGGTGGCGGCCGCGGCCCGGGAGGTCACCACGCTCGATCTCGACACCGGCTCGGTCGGGGAGACCGTGCGGGTGCCCGCCGAACTCACCGACCCCGCGACCGAGGTCGGCCAGGTCGGCGCGTCGCTGAACCAGTTGCTCGGGCACGTCGAGTCCGCCCTCGACGCCCGGCACCGAAGCGAGCTCCAGGTCCGCCAGTTCGTCGCGGACGCCTCGCACGAGCTGCGAACGCCGCTGGCGACGATCCTCGGGTATGCCGAGCTCGCCCGCCGCAACCCCTCCTACTCGCCGACCGACGCGCTGACCAAGGTCGAGGCCGAGGGCGCCCGGATGCAATCGCTGGTGGAGGACCTGCTCCTCCTCGCCCGACTCGACGCGGGCCGCCCGCTGGAGCGCGAGGAGGTCGACCTCAGCCTGCTCTCGCTCGAGGCCGTCCAGGACTCCCGGGTGCTGGGACCGGATCACCGCTGGGCGCTGGAGCTCCCCGACGAACCGGTCACCGTCACCGGCGACGCCCACCGACTTCACCAGGTCCTCACCAACCTGCTCACCAACGCCCGCCGGCACACCCCGCCCGGGACGACGGTCACCGTGGGGTTGGCGACCACGCCGACCGGCGCCGACCTCAACGTCACCGACGACGGCCCCGGCATCCCGCCCGACCTGATTCCCGACGTCTTCGAACGGTTCACCCGTGCCGACGCCTCCCGCACCCGCGACTTGTCAGGTTTTCCCGCCGACTTGTCGCGTCTTCCTGCTGACTTGTCGCGTTTTCCCGCTGACTTGTCCGATCTTTCGCGCGACTCGTCAGATCTTCCCGCTGACTTGTCGCGTCTTTCCTCGTCGCAGGACCCCGGCGGAGCCGGACTGGGCCTCGCCCTGGTGCAGGCCATCGTGCAGGCGCACCACGGCCAGGTCACGGTCGAGTCGGTGCCGGGGCACACGCGCTTCACCGTGTCGTT
Source organism: Marmoricola sp. (assembly GCA_044224695.1). Taxonomy (GTDB): domain Bacteria; phylum Actinomycetota; class Actinomycetes; order Propionibacteriales; family Nocardioidaceae; genus Marmoricola_A. The sequence continues at coordinate 19,303 of JBGAJX010000046.1, forward strand.
GCCGCGTTGAGCCGACGTACGACGCGCAGCAGGGCCCGTCGTACGACGTACGGCGAGCCCTGCGGCGGAAAGTTGCGACCAGTCGCGCGAAAGTTGCGACCAGTCGCGCGAAAGTTGCGACCAGTCAGCGGGAAGACCTGACCAGTCGCGCGAAAGTTGGCTCTTCTGACGCTTCCGTGGGTGGTCCCTGTGCGTCAGGCTGACGTGAGACACCACTTCTGAGTTCCTTCCCTCTGCACGGGGCGAGAAGCGAGACACCTGATGACCATGACGTTTGCTGACGCCGCCCGGATCGATGATGGGGTGGTGACCCCGAGAGCTGAC
>JBGAJX010000007.1:0-142684 GCA_044224695.1 Marmoricola sp.
CGCGTTTGGGTCCGGGGCGGATTCATCATGCGATGCGGGCGATCGGGATGGCGGAGCGGGCGTTGGCGTTGATGGTGGCGCGGGCGCAGGAGCGGGTGGCGTTCGGGGGTCCGTTGGCTGATCAGGGTGTGGTGCGGGATTTGATTGCGCAGTCGCGGATCGAGATTGATCAGGCGCGGTTGTTGGTGTTCAAGACGGCGTGGTTGATTGATCGGTATGGGGCGAAGGGGGCGCGGACCGAGATCGCGGCGATCAAGGTCGCGGCGCCGGCGATGGCGTGTGCGGTGATCGATCGGGCGATCGAGGTGCATGGGGGGGCGGGGGTCAGTGATGACACGCCGTTGGCGTATTTCTATGCGTGGGCGCGGGTGTTGCGGATCGTGGACGGCCCGGACGCGGTCCATCGCCGTTCGATCGCGCGTGAGGAACTCAAGCGCACCCCGCCCTACGTCGGCTGAGGATCGGTGACTCGCGGGCAGAGCCCGGGTCGCGCGTGGTGGGTGTGGGGCGCGGGTCTCAGCGCCTACGTCCTCGGCGTCTTCCATCGCTCGTCCCTGGCGGTCGCCGGGCTGTATGCCACCGAGCGGTTCGCGATCAGTTCGGCGCAACTGTCCGCCCTGGTGGTCGTCCAACTCCTCGCGTACGCCCTGCTCCAGGTGCCGCTCGGGATCGTGCTCGACCGCATCGGGGCCCGGCGGCTGCTGCTGACGGGGGTCGCGGTCATGACGGCCGGGCAGGTGATCTTCGCCGTGGCGGAGTCGTATCCCGCGGCCCTGGTCGCCCGGATCCTGGTCGGCGCCGGAGACGCCGCCACCTTCATTTGCGTGCTGCGCCTGGTCGCCGCCTGGTTCGCTCCGCGCCGCGTCCCCATGGTCAGCCAGGTCACCGGACCCGCGGGGCAGGTCGGGGCCCTGGCGGCCGCGGTCCCGATGACCTGGGCGCTGTCGACCCTGGGCTGGCAGCAGAGCTACCTCATCGCCGCGTCGGCCGGGCTCGTGGTCACGATCGTGCTGCTGGTCGTGGTCGACGACGCCCCGGGCGTCCGGCACTTGGCGGGCGCGCCGGTCGAGGCTCGGGCGATCGTCCGCGTGCTCGGCGAGTCCTGGGGGGATCCCTGGACCCGGTTGGGTTTCTGGGTCCACTTCACCCACCACTTCAGCGCGACGTCACTGGCCCTGGTGTGGGGATTCCCGTTCCTGGTCTCCGGTGAAGGACTCAGCGAACACCGCGCCGGGCTGTTGCTCTCGCTGCTCGTGGTCGCGGTGATGGTCGCCGGACCCGCCGTCGGTGCGATCATCACCGTCCGGCCGCAGGCCCGCGTACGGCTCGCGGTCGGGGCGACCCTGCTGACGATGGCGATCTGGGCAGCCGTGCTGCTCTGGCCAGGCCCCAGCCCTCTGGCCGTGCTCGTGGCGCTGGTGCTGGTGGTCGGGATGTGCGGGCCGGTTGCGATGGTGGGCTTCGACTTCGTCCGCGAGCACGCCCCGAGCGCGCGCCTCGGAGGGGCGCTCGGGATCGTCAACCAGGGCGGCTTCCTGGCCAGCCTGACCGTGATCCTGGTGATCGGCCTGGTGCTCGACCTGGTGTCCCCGGGCCGCGCGGAGATGAGCGCAGCGGGCCTGACCCTGGCGATGTGGTCGCAGTTCCCCTTGTGGATCGTGGGTCTGCTCCAGATCCTGCGGCTCCACCGCCTCGCCCGCCGGGAGGCCGGCTCGGTGAATCAGTCCGTGACGGAGAGGGAAGACGGTGTTATCCTCATGATAAATAGCGACGTGGCGGCGGCAGCCGGGAAGGTGGGGACGTGATGACGACCCTCGAGGGGAAGATCGCCCTGGTGACCGGTGCGAGCCGTGGCCTGGGTCGCGCCATCGCGCAGGGCCTGGCAGAGGCCGGCGCCACCGTGGTGGTCTCCAGCCGCAAGGCCGAGGCCTGTGACGAGGCGGCACGCGAGATCGCTGCCTCCACGGGCGCCCGGACGCTGGCCCTCCCGCTCCACGTCGGCCAGTGGGACGCGATCGAGCCCGCCCTGGACCTCATCGAGTCCACGCTCGGGCCCCTGGACGTCCTGGTGAACAACGCCGGCATCGCCCCGCTCGCGCCCTCGCTCGCGGCCCAGACCGAGGCGCTCTTCGACAAGACGCTCGAGGTCAACCTCAAGGGTCCGTTCCGGCTGATGGCGCTGGCCGGTGCCCGGATGGCCCAGCGCGGCGGTGGCTCCATCATCAACATCTCGAGCATCGGCGCGGTGCGGCCCAGCGCCGCCGAGGCGGCGTACTCCGCGGCCAAGGCCGGGCTCAACGCCCTCACCAGCGCCTTCGCCCAGGAGTACGCCCCCACCGTGCGCGTCAACTGCGTGATGCCCGGTGCGTTCGCCACCGACATGGCACAGGGCTGGGACGACGAGTTCGTCGCCAAGGTCGTCGACGGACTCCCCTCGGGCCGGCTCGGTCGTCCCGAGGAGCTCGTCGGCATGGTCGTCCATCTGGCCGGCGACGCCAGCAGCTACACCACCGGTGCGATCATCCCCATCGACGGCGGGCGCCTCGCCGTCTACTGAGCATCCCTCAGAGCGGGCGGCGCCGGGTCAGGTCCTCCAGCCGGGTCCGGTCGATGCCGCGCAGTTCGGGCCGACCCGCCACCGACTCCAGCACTTCTTGCCACTGTGACAGCAACCAGTCCCTCGGGGGCACCTTGATGCCGTTGCCGGCCAGGACGGCGCCGTTGAGCAGGTCCGGGAAGCGATCCTGAAGGTCCTCGATGGCATCGAAGAACTTGCCCGTGCAGGCCCGTACGTCCTCGCCGAGCGACGCGGGGAACTCCAGCTCGCGGCCGAGCACGTCGACCCCGAGTCGCGCGGTGGCGCCGGGCACCGTGTGGGCCTGCCCGCGCACCAGGCAGGTGATCTCGAGCCGCGCCCGGCCGGGGAGGCCGGAGACCCGCACCGTGGCCTGGTCCCAGCCGGTGTGGACCTCGACCGTGGCTGGATGGGTCTGGGTCTCGGCGGACTGGTAGCCGGTAGGCACCTCCACCGACACCGGCAGAGTGAAGACCGCCGTCCGGTGCGAGCCGATCCGGCCCCAGCCCACCTCGTGGCCTGCGACGACCCAGCAGAACTCCGGATTGTCGAACCCGTGGCTGCGCGCCTGAAGGAGCACCGTGTGCTGCCGGGCCACCTGGAACGCGTAGTACTGGCCGACGTGGCAGTCCTCGCCGACGCCGGCGACCTCGAAGGGACCGGCGATGACGCGGCCGACCTCGATGCCGTGCGACCGGAGCGACTGGAGCGTCGCGCCCTTCTCGGCCAGGTGCGGGGAGGTGCCGACCTGGAGCCGCACGGTCCCGTCGTCGGCACTCGTCCCGCGGATCCGCCACTCCTTCGCATCCACCCACCGCAGGTCGGTGTCGCCGCTCAGCGGAAGGGGGATCGTGCCGAGGTAGACGGCGCGATGGGGGAGCCAGGCGTCACCGGAGGTGAAGTCCTCGGCCTCGGCGTCGGGGTCGAGGACGGAGGCGATCCGATGCACCACGACCCCGGGGCTGTCGTGCAGGTCGGTCTCGTCGGCAGGGCCGCGCGACCCGGTGAGGAGCCCGGGCCGGATGCGGAGATCCGTGGCCCGGCGCAGGTCGAGCCGGGCGTCCCAGTCGACCGCACGGCCCGTGAGCGGCCGTCGTACCTCGAAGGTCAGGATCTGCCCGTCGGGCAGGTGCCCGACGACGACGCGGGGGACATCAGCGGGTCCGTCCTGGTCGGTCACGGAGAACTCGGTCCATCCCTGGTCGGGGAGGTCCTCGTGGGCGACGCCGTTCTCGTTCGGGCGCAGCACGAGTTGGGTGCGGTACCCCCAGGCGACCAGTTCGGCCATCGAGAGCCGGGGACCCGCGAAGCGGAAGAGCGCGACCTTCTCGGGCTCGAGGAACGTCGGCCACGGGGTGAGCGTGGTGCAGACCTCGTGGTGTCGTGAGGCGGGACCCATCACGCAGTACGGCGAACCGTACTCGGCGGTGGCGCGACCGAAGACGTCGTGGACCAGGCCGTAAGGGTGCGCGAACCCGAGCATGTGGCCGAGCTCGTGCGCCATCACCTGGTGGGAGGTGTGGATCGAGACGTAGGTGACCCGATGGAACTCCTCGCCCACGCGGACCCGGGTGGCGAACTCGCGATCCGAGGGCAGCGATCCCACGATGAGCAGGAGGTCATCGGAGCCGAAGGTCGCCCCGGCCTGGCGGCACTTCCCGAGGAGCCGGCTCAGCGCCTCGCTGTCCGCCGGCCCGAAGGTGGTGCCCGTCCGGACCGTGAGCCAGTCCGGGTCGTCCTCGGGGAGGATCGTCTGCAGCGACACCGAGCCCGAGAGCTGCAGGTGGCCCATCGTGCAGTCGGCGAAGAAGTCGGCCAGGGTGGAACGCTCGGCGGCCGGGACGGTCGCGCCGCTGGGGTTCACCAGGCGGTGCAGGACGGAGGCTCCCCAGCCTTGACCGGAGGCGTGGGCGAGAGGAAGCACGGTGATGTGCTGCTGGAGGACCATCCCTCGACGCTAGAGACCTGGCCGCCCCCAGGCATCCGAATAAATGCACCATGGCCCTGGCGGGTCATCCCGTCAGGGCCATGGGCACGGGCCCTCCCCGGCCGCAGCCGGGGCGGTGGGGCCGTCGAGAGTCAGTTGCGGCCCTGGGGCGGCGTCGGCGCCGGGATCGGCGCGTGGTTGTGCTCGCCCTGCCGCGGCATCGACTCCTGGGAGTCGCTCCCGACCTTGTCCTTGACGACCTGGGTGGCAGTGGCCGCCGCGTCGTGGACGACCTGCTGCGCCTGGTCGGTCGCCGACTGCACCGTCGACTGGACGGTGGGCTGACGCCAGAGCCGCTCGGCTCGGTCGACGATCTGCTCGTAACGCTCGCGCCCCGACCGCGCCCCCAGCACGTAGCCGGCTGCGAAGCCGATGACCAGCGAGACCTTGCGGACCATGCGATTCCTCCTTCGGGTGCGAGCCCCTCGATCGAGGAGGCCCGTCACCACCACGATGCCCACCCCGGGGCGCGATCATGCGTCAGCCGGGGATGAGGAAGATCTCGTCGGGCTCACCCAGCGCGCCCCCGAAGGTGCCGCAGCGCGAGTCCGGGACGACCTGGACGTCGAAGATCTCCTCCACACCGTTGGCGAACTGGAGGGTGGCCACCGTGGCGCCGGTGGTGAGGTCCACGACGCCGATCCCGCAGACCAGGCGGTCGTGGTAGGCCGCGATCGGGGACCCGCCGAAGACCGCCGTCTCGCGGATCCGCGACAGGCCGACGAACGCCAGATTCCCGTGCAGGGCCAGGCCGCGTGCGTAGCCGGGCAGTGCGGCGACCACGTCCCGAGCGCCGCTGTCGCGGTCCACCCGCTCCAGTCGCCCCATCCCGGAGTTGAGGACGTAGAGGGACTCGCCGTGCCACCGGGGGGAGTGCGGCATCGCGAGGCCCGTGGTGACGACCTCGCCGGAGTCGACGTCGAGCACCGTGCCGGTGGCGTTGCGGTCGGCACGCCACCCGCCGGCCTCGTCGCTGAGCGCCATCACGGTCACGAAGGCCGGTCGTCGGTCGCGCATCGCCATCCCGTTGAGATGGCACCGGTCCTCGGGCGCGAGCCTGGAGATGAACGGTGGTCGCCACCGCGGGACGAAACTGTGGGTGTCGTCGAGGCCGGCCAGGCAGGAGAACCGGGTGTTGACGATCCAGAGGTCGTCGGGACCGTCGGCGCCCCAGGCGAGTTCATGGCAGGCGATGGAGCCGGTCACGCTCGTGGAGCGGGACAACCAGCAGCGGTCGTAGCGGCCGCGCGGCGTCACGGCCGGAGCCAGCCCCGAACGGTCGTCGAGGAACCAGATCTGGCCGCGGCCGCCGACGGCCAGCCGTTCGTTCCCGACCGCGATCCCCATCGCCTGATCGAAGCGGCGGAAGGAGAACTGGGGTCGTTCCTCGGCCACCCCGATGGCCACCACCTGGCCCGCCTGATAGGTCGAGACCAGCAGTGAGCATCCGGAGCCGGTGAGGACCTCCGGCAGGGACGGGCTGTGCTGGAAGCGGACCTCCGTGCCCGAGGTAGCTGCGGGTGCCTCGCTCACCGCAGCTTGAGCGTGAGTCTGCGTTCCACCGAGCCGGGTACGCCGTCACAGCCGGTGAAGGCGATCCGGACACGCACGTTCACGGTGCCGACCGATCGGCCCTCGCGCTTGGCCTGGCGCAGGGCCTGCTCGAGGCGGCGCTGGCCCGCGGCGGTGGGACGAACCGTCAGCGTCACCTCGCGGGCGCTGCCCACATCGCGCACGGTGCGCTGCACCAGCGTCGACCCGACCGGGGCCACGACCAGGCGCCCCGGCCCGGACGTCCGGACGGTGAGCCGCGCGGTGCCGCGCGAGGCGTCGTACGTCGCTCCCGGGGCCACCCGGAACTCGCTGCCGTCGTTGATGTCCCTGACCAGCACGGTGCCGGCTTCGGTGCCGTCGCTCACCCAGAGCTCACGTCCGTGGGTGAGGTCGGAGGCGGCGAAGAAGAGCGCCCCGTTCGCCGCAGTGAGGAACTCGGGGTAGCCGGCCTTGGCCCCCGGCGCGATGTCGGCGACCAGCACGGTGCCGGCCTCGGTGCCGTCGGAGGTCCACAGTTCGCGGCCGTGGACGCCGTCACGAGCGGTGAAGAAGACCGAGGAACCGACCCCCACCAGACTGCTGACGCTGCTGTCGTACTCCCCGGAGCGGATGTCGCGGACCAGCGCCGTCCCGGGCTCGGTGCCGTCGGAGGCCCACAGCTCGGCGCCGTGGTCGTCGTCCTGCCCGTTGAAGAAGAGGAGCCCGCCGGCGCCTGCGGCGTTGCCGTACTCGTCGTAGTAGTCGTTGCCGGTGACCTCGGCGATCCGGGTCGTGCCGGCTTCGGTGCCGTCGGAGGTCCAGAGGTCGCGGCCGTCGGTGCCGTCGTCGGCCACGAAGAACGCGGTGTCCCCCACGGCCGTGATCGACCCGGGCGAGCTGCTCTTGGCGCCCGGGTTGACGTCCGAGAGCAGGAGGGTGCCGGCCTCGGTGCCGTCGGAGACCCACGGCTCGCGGCCGTGGACGCCGTCGCGAGCCGCGAAGACGAGGAGGTCGCCCACCGCGGTGAGGTCCGTGGAGTAGCTGGTGTAGTCGTCGGGCCGGATGTCCTTGACCAGGACGGTGCCGGCCTCGGTGCCGTCGGAGGCCCACAGCTCCTGGCCGTGCACGCCGTCGTCCAGGGTGAAGAAGAGGGTGTCGCCGACGGCGGTCAGCGAGTTCGGCCCCTCGTAGTAGGCGTTGCGGGAGTCGACGTCGGTCACTCGCACGGTGCCGGCCTCGGTGCCGTCGGAGACCCAGAGCTGGTCGCCGTTCACCCCGTCGTCGGCGCTGAAGAACACCCGGTCGCCGACGGCGGTGAGGTCGGAGACCCCGCCGTAGTAGCTGTCGCCGGCCTCGATGTCGGCCACCATCACGGTGCCGGCGCGGGTGCCGTCGGAGACCCAGAGCTCGCGCCCGCTCTCGCCGTCGGTGGCGGTGAAGAAGAGCCGGTCGCCGACCGCGGTCAGCGAACTCGGCTGGTTCTCGTAGCCGATCCCCGGGGTGATGTCCTTGACCAGCACGGTGCCGGCCTCGGTGCCGTCGGACTTCCACAGCTCGCGCCCCACCAGGCCGTTGTCGGCGGTGAAGAACAGGGTGTCGCCGACCATCGTAAGGTCCTGCGGGTGCCCGGAGGCCAGTTCGTTCCCGGCACACACCGCGGGGACCGCCCGTGCGGGGGCCGCCGCTGTGGGATGGGGCAGCGCGGCGGCCGGGGTGGCCAGCACGGCCGCGGGAACGGCGAGCGTGGCGACGGTGGCGACGGTGGCGGTGCGGCGCAGACCGATCACGGCACCGCGGCGATCACGCCGCCGCTGCAGCTTCGACCGGGTGACCCGCAGTCGGCGGATCTGCTGGTTCTCGCGGCGACGTCGTCGGCTCATGTGTGTGCCACCCCCCTCGGGCTACCTCACCGCACTGAGGTGCAGAAGGCAAGGACCGAACGGCCCCCGTGCCGGGGACGTACCCCGATCCGACGCACGGCAATCAGGGACCGGCCACAGACCTCAGCCGCTGAGCCCGACCTGCAGTCCGCAGGCGACAAAGCGACCCGTGACTGCGGGGGCGAAGAGCCCCCGTCGACTCCAGCCGGCCTCCGCGGCGAGCTGCTCCCACAGCGCCACCGCCACCTGGGCGTGGTCCACCACGACGGTGGTCAGCGGTGGGTCGAGCACGAGCTCGGGGTCGAAGCCCACCACGGCCACCCCGTCCTTCCCGCCGACGGTCAGGCCGAGTTCGGCGGCGACCGCGTAGACCGGGAGACAGGTGCCGTCCCCCGAGCTCAGGACCGCGGTCGGCCGGTCGTCGCGGGTGAGCATCTGTCGGAGCAGATCGGGCAATCGGTGGTGTGGCCCGCGGGCGATCCGGGGTTCGAGTCCGTGGGTGCGCACCCAGGCGGTGTAGCCGTCCAGTCGCTCGTCCCACCAGTAGCCGGTCGCGGAGGAGGCGACGAAGCCGATCCGCCGATGCCCGCGCTCGGCGAGGTGGTCCAACCCGAGCCGCATGGCGTGCCCGTTGTCCAGGTCCACCCAGCTCTGCGGCAGCGGTGGGTGGAGCCGCCCCATGACCGCGAACGGGACGCGTGCGCGCCACAGTTCCAGGGCGCGCGGGTCGGTGAAGGTGGTGTCGTTGAAGAGGAAGGCGGTGACCCCTTCCTCCTGCCGCACGCGCCGCAGGCCGGCGAGGGGGTCGGGGTCGGAGAAGACCACCGTGCGCGCGTTCCAGGTCTCCGCGTAGGCCAGCACCGGGGGAAGCCAGGCGGTGGCTCCGCGGTCGTCCCGGTCCAGCTGGGTCTGCGGCACGTGAACGCCCACGATCCGCGTGGAGCCCGAGGAACCGGTACGCAGTGGCACCGGGCGACGGTACCGCGCGGGGTATGGCCCGCGTGGCCGATCCGATCAGGTCAGGACCGGGGTCCTGCCGGGGGTCCCGCTGGGTGCGACCCCGGCGCGTCGGGGGCGGAGTCGACCAGGTCGTGGGAGACCCCGAGCCGCTCGCGCAGACGACGCTCCTGGGTGTCGCGGTAGCGGTAGCCCCGCCGAGTACGGCGCGCGCGGCCCCCGGGCAGCGCGTCCTGCGCGCGGGTCGAGATCCGGGTGGCCGCGGCCACGACGGGCAGGGCTCGGCCGTACGACGACGGGGGCACCTCGAGCTCGTCGGCGAGGTCGTCGCCCACCAACCCCCGGATCACCCCCGCCGTCACCGCGCGGGCCTGGCCGCGCAGCGGCGCGGGCAGCAGGAGCGCGACCTCCGGGACGAGGAAGTCCTCGAGCAGGCCGTGGACCAGGCGGCGGCTGGTCTCGTCGGCGCCGGGCCGGGTCAGGTGGTAGAGGTCGCCGAGGCGTGACTGGTCGGCCATCGTGTGCGGGAGCAAAACGGGGCCGACCCCGGACAGGTGGCCCACGTAGCGCCACAGCAGGGCGAGATCGTCGACCTCCTGCGCGGTGAGGTCGACGCCGAGGCGGCCCATGGCCTCCAGGGTCAGGACCCCGAACTCGGTGAGGGTGAAGGCCATGTCGGCCTGGTTGATCGGCCTGCCCAGTCGGTGGTGGTCCCACTGCGGCTGGGCGTCGAGGTGCTGGCGCACCAGCGCGTGGATCACGCGCACGCGCACGGTCCGTTCGAAGCCGAGGCCGTCGCGGCGCAGCCCGCCGGGGGCGAGGATCTCCCGAAGCCACGCGCCGACCTCGAGGCTGCGGACGCCGGCCTGGTCGGCGTACCGGCCGGTGAGGACCAGCGGGAGGGCGGCGGCGGGGTTGGCGTAGCCGGAGACCAGCGACACGCTGCCCAGCACGAGCCCGAACTGCAGGCTCTGGCGCACGAGCACCTCGCCCGCGCGGTCCAGCCGCCCGTGGTCGACCCAGTCGGGCTCGGCGTCGAGGTCGGCGAAGAGTTCCCGCAGGGAGTCGGGAGCACCCTCCACGGAGCCGATGCCGCTCTCGATCGCCTGCCGCAGCAGGGCCATCCCGCGGCGGTGTCCGAGGCGGCGCAGGTCGGTGGCGAAGGCGTCGGCCGGCGGGTCCCCCTGAGCCTTCGCCGCGACCCAGGCGCGGCCCAGGTCGCCGTACTCCGCGACCGCTCGGTCGGCGTGACGGACGTCGGTGGGAGGGGGCGTCGGCATCGCGCCAGAATAGATATGAAAACGAGTGTTGTCTGTTCGGTGCGTCACGCCGGGCTCAGGAGGGCGGCGGGCACCCACTCCTGCACCAGGGACCACTGCCCCGGACGGAGTTGTGCGCCGTAGGCGACCAGGCCCTCCCATCCGCCGGATCCGGTGCTGCGCCACTCGGTGAGCAGGCCGGGCCGGCGTGTCCCGGAGTGGTCCGCGGGGTCGGACACCCAGACGTGGCGGACGGGGCAGGGCGTCGTCGACCTCCCGGCACTGCGCTCGGCGAGCGTGGGCCCTCCTGCCTTGGGTCGCATGCCTCCTGCCATGGGAGCAGTGTCCCATGGCATCGAACGGGTGTGCGAATAACTACGGGGCGGGCCTGAGGGGGAGGTCGACCCGCATCTCCAGACCGCCGCCGTCACGCTGTCGCGCGCTGATGGTCCCGCCCTGGGCGGTGACCAGGGCGTGCGTGATCGACAGCCCCAGACCGGTGCCCGGGATCCCGTGATGCTGGGCGCTCTCGCTGCGGAAGAAGCGGTCGAACAGGTGCGGCAGATCCGCCTCGTCAACCCCGATGCCGGTGTCGCGCACGATCAGGACGCCCCTGCCGTCACCGCTCACCCCGTGCCCGTCCCCGTCCAGCGCGACCTCGACGTCCACCGAGCCGCCGGGTGGGGTGTACTTCACCGCGTTGCCGACGAGGTTGGCCACGATCTGGTGCAGGCGCAGGGGGTCGCACCACACGGCGACGGCGTCGAGCCGCGCCTGCACCGACACCGCGTCCGACACCTCGGGGGCGAGCTCGTCGACCACGTCCTGGACGGCGTGGTCGAGGCGGGTGGTGCGGGGCTCGATGCGCAGCTGTCCGGTGCGCAGCTGAGCCAGGTCGAAGAGGTCGGCGACCAGTTCCTGGAGGCCGGTGGTCCGCCGGTCGATCGTGCTCAGACGGCGGCGCCACTCCACGGGATCGTCACTGGCCTCGACCAGGTCGAGGTTCCCTCGGATGACCGCCAGCGGGGTGCGCAGCTCGTGCCCGGCAACGGCGAGGAACTCGTCCTTCATCCGGTCGACGGCCTCCAGATGGAGCCGCTGTTCGCGTTCGCTCGCGAGCAGGAGCGAGAGCTTGTCGAGCAGGGCGTGCCGCTCGCTCACGTCGGTGACCACGGCGTCGAAGAACAGCCGGCCGCCCTCACGCCGCGGGGTGCCGCGCAGCCACAGCCAGCGCGCGACGCCGTCGTCGCCGCGGTAGCGCACCTCGGAGTTCACGGGCTTGCCGACCTCGATGTGGCGCAGGGCCTGGCGCAGCGCCGGCACGTCCTCCTCCCGCACCCGGGCGAGTCCGGGGGCGACCTCGCCGTGCCCGGATGGTGGATCCAGCACCCCGAACCGGCCCTGCGGGTCGGGGCTGGCGAACACCACGGAGGTGCCGCCGTCGGGCAGCACCTCGAGCGTGCGGACGTGGTCGTCCACCTGGGTGATCGCCCGCAGGAAGCGCGCCTGTTCCTCCTCCAGGCCGTGGCGCAGGTCCAGTGCGTCCTGCCAGGCGGCGTCACGGCCTTCACGGAGCGAGGCGTTCAGGTTCATCAGCTCGCTCAGGGCCTGCTGCCGCAGTTGGTCGACCAGTTCGAGGCGACGTGCGATCACCAGGGTCAGGGTGAGGGTCCCGGTGGCGGCCAGCATCACCATCAGCGCGAGGCCGAAGCGGCCGTCGTACCAGCCCAGTTCTTCTCCGGCCAGGCGAAGCCCGCCGAGCAGGGGGAACCCGACGAGCGACAGAGGCACCAGGCGTCTGGCGGCGACGGCGCCGAGCCCCCCGCCGTGGCGCAGCCACGACAGCACCCCGCCGGGCACCTGGGCCAGCAGTGCGAGGCTGGCCAGCATCAACGCGAGGCCGGTGGTCAGCGCCACGGTGGAGTACGTCGTCACCGCGTAGAGCGTGGACACGTCGTACGCATAGCCGAGCACCGCCACGTAGCCCACCGCGAAGGCGACCAGGGGCCAGGCCTGGGCCCAGTGACGGCGCTCCGGCGCCCACAGGGCGAGGGCGAGGGAGGCCAGCGACACCGCGGTCGCCACCGCCATCCGACCGGGCGGGGCGCCGACGTCGGCCAGGAAGTCCTCGAGCAGCAGTTCGTCGATCCCCAGCCGGCGGTCGCCCACCCATTCGGCCACGGTCACCGCACTGATCACGAAGACGAGGGCCGCGGCCGGCCGCGCCCACGCCGGGCGCAGTACCCCCACGGCGAGCAGGACGAGGCACAGCGCGGTGTTGGCCTTCATGGCCGGGAGCTCCGGTGAGAACGTCACCAGGCGCGGGGTCTGCGTCGCCCAGCCGGCGAGGACGAGCACGCCGAGGACCAGGACGGGCCACGCCAGGGCGCGGGCCAGCCCACGGTCGGGTTCGCTCGTGCGCCACACCATGGTCCGAGGCTAGGGAGTCGGGCCGAAGGGCCGCCGGAGAACCGGGCCGGTCAGGACCTGGGTCCTTGCAGGAGGCGGGTCACGGTCTCCCGCAGGACCCGAAGGGGCACCGGCTTGTTCAGGAACTCGTCGGCGCCGCGCTCCAGAGCCTCCCGCGCCCGGTGCGCTCCCAGCGCGGAGGCGATCAGGATCGGGGTGGTGCGGTCCTGTCGCTCCCCGCGGACCGTCGCGCAGACCTCGGTGCCGGTCAGGCCCGGCATCGCCCAGTCCAGCAGCATCAACTGGGGGTGGTGCTCGTCGTAGAGCGCGAGGGCCTCGCACCCGTCGGAGGCGCACAGGACCTCCAGGCCCGCCAGGCGCAGCCCGTGCGCGGTGAGCTCGAGCAGGTCGAGGTCGTCGTCGGCCACGAGGACCGTCGGCGGTCGGTCGGTGAGCATGGGCGGATCCTGTCGTTGTCGCGGATCGGCCTCCCCGTCGGTGGCCCCGCACCTCTGACGCTAGGACGACGCCCAGACGGGCTTCTCCGGGTGAGCAGGCAACATCGCGTCAAGAAACGCGCAAGACCAGGGTCGCCCTCAGGCCTCCGTGCCGCTCCGCTCGAGCACGTACCCGACGTTGCGTACGCCGCGGATCGCGACCGTGCTGACGGTGCGGAGCTTGCGGCGCAGGTTGCCCACGTGCACCTGGACCAGGTGCTCGTCGCCCTGCCACTGCGACCCCCACACCGAGGACAGCAGGTCGTCGTAGGGGATCACCCGCTCGACCCGGGCGACGAGCTCGGTGAGCAGCGCGTACTCCGTGAGCGTGAGCGGGACGACGGTGTCACCCACCCGCACCTGGTGCTTGCCGAGGTCGACCTCGAGGTCGCCCACCCGGAGCACGTCGCCATGGTCGGCCGACGTCCGTGGGCGTCGGAGCAGGGCGCTGATCCGGGCATCCAGCTCCGCGGCGGAGAACGGCTTGGTGAGGTAGTCGTCGGCGCCGTTGCCCAACGCCTGGACGACCACATCGGGCCGGGCGGTCAGGACCACGATGTAGGCGTCGGTGACCACGCGGAGTGCGCGGCACAGCTCGAGGCCGTCGGTGTCGGGCAGGCCCAGGTCGACGGTGATCACCGTCGGTTGGTGCTGCACCACCGCGGCCAGCCCGTCCGCCGCCGTGGAGGCCGTGTGCACGCTGAAATCCGCCCGACGCAGGATCGCGGCGATCGCCTCCTGCAGGTCAGGATCGTCCTCGACGACCACTGCTCCCCGTCCCATGTGTCCCGACTTTAGTCACTGTGCGCAGCGGCGTCGACGGGGCCGCACCGGCGCTTCGCGGCCTCGTCGGGCGGCTCAAGGTTGGATCAAGATGGCCGGCGTTGACCCCACAGCGGGGCTCGGTATGTCCACAATCGTTTGTGTGAGTGGAGAGGACCTCGGATCGGCAGTCGTGTGGCTCGCCGTCCCCCTGGGAGCAGTGCTCCTCGCGATGCTGTGGAGGAATCGCAAGAAGCCGGACGGGGGACAGGGCGTCGTGCCCGACCCGGCCCGAGGTCCTCGGCTCGCCCTCGCTTTCGAGGCGATGTCCGAGGGCGCGGCCCTCGTCGAGGAAGGCGGGCGCGTCCTGCACCGCAACGAGACGGGCCGCCTCCTCTTCGGGGCGCTGAAGCCCGACGCGGTGCTTCCGGACCGGTTGAGTCCGGCGTCCTACGGGTTGCGGCACCTCGACGGGCACCCCGTGGACCTGCGCGACCTGCCGGTGTTCCAGGCGCTCTCCGGCCAGACCGTGGTGCCGCTGGAGGCATGGGTCCGGACCCCCTTGATGACCGAGCCCCGGGTGATGCGGTTCAACGCCCGCCTGCTCCCCGGAGAACCACGGGTCGCGGTGGTGGTCTACTCCGACGTCACCGCCGAGGTGCGCCTGCGCGAGGGGTTGAACGACTACGCCGCGACGATCGCCCACGATCTGACCCACTCGCTCAACGCGGTCAAGGGCTGGGCCGATCAGCTCGCGCTGCTGGCGCGCACCTGGGGAGACACCGAGGAGTGCCACCTGGTGCTCGGGCTGGTGGCGCGGATGCGGCTGGCGACCGGGTCCGCGACCGGGCTCGTCGGGGGCCTGCTGGCTCAGGCCGAGGACTGCGAGCCGTCGGCGCGCTTGGTGGATCTGCCGGGAATGGTCGCCTGCGTGGCGACCCGCTGGGACCACCTCGGACCGGACGGGCCCGTGGTCACCTGCACGGGCGAGACCCGCGTGCGCAGCGATGCCCTGATGCTCGAGCGTGCCCTGGACCACCTGCTCGGGTGGGCGGTGGCGCAGGCGCCGTCCCCGGCGCCGGCGATCGTGGTGCGGGCGACGCGGTGCAGTGAGGGCGCTGTCGTGGTGGCAGTGGAGCATCCGGCCGGACCGGATCCCGGTGACCCGGGAGCTGCGCGGAGGGCGGTGGAGCGGCTCGGTGGCACCCTCGAGCTCGTGCGGGCGGACGCCCGTGGCTTCGGCTGCGCCCGCGTCGTCCTGCCCGACGCCGCGCTGCCCGACCAGGCGCGGTTCGAGACGACGCTCGACGCGCTGGTGGCCGAGCGCGGCTGACCGGGTGGCATGCTGGGCCGCAGCACTGGCACGAGCAAGCGCGGCAGCGGCAGGCTCGGCGCCGGACAGCATCGGCAGACGACGGGAGCCTCGATGGCCGCCAGCCAGCCGCCCGCCGCGGGGGCACCGCAGCGGCAGCCCACCATGGCCGACATCGCCGCGCACCTGGGCATCTCCCGCCAACTGGTCTCGATCGTGTTGCGCGATGCTCCCGGGGCCAGCGAGGAGACCCGGCGCCGGGTCAAGGAGGCCGCGCAGGAACTGGGGTTCAGCGCGCACATCGGCGCCCGGCAGCTGCGGCGCACGCGGAGCACCGACCTGGGCGTGGTGTTCTCCCCGGCCCACCCGACCGAGCACGAGATCGTGGAGGCCATCTACCCGGCCGCGGCGGAGCGGTCCTACGACGTGGTCCTCAGCGCCCAGACGCCGACCCGCACGACGGAGCAGTGCGTGGAGGAGCTGCTGGGCCACCGCTGCGCGGCGCTCATCGTGATTGGCTCCGATCTCGCCCACCGCGACCTGCGTCGACTGGCCGATCGGCTCCCGGTGCCGCTGGTCGAGACCGGTCACGGCCGGCGCAACAGTTCCTACGACGTGGTGCGGTCGGCGGGTGATCGCGGCATCCGTTCGGTGGTTGCGCACCTGGTCGGTCTGGGGCATCGACGCATCTGCTTCGTGGACCCCTCCGCGATGCCCCCGGCCGGAGTGCGTCGCCGGGGCTACGAACGAGCCGTGCTGGAGCATCGCCTCAACTCCGACATCCTCGAGGTGCCCGGTGACTACCGGGAGGCCAGCTACTTCGAGGAGGCCGGGGCACACGCCGCGCGTACCCTCCTGGCTCGCCGGACCCTCCCGACCGCGGTGGTCGTCTCCAACGACAACGCGGCGGTCGGGGCTCTCCAGGTGTTCGCGCGTTCCGGGGTGCAGGTGCCGCACGACATCTCTCTCACCGGGTACGACGACGCGCCGCTGGCTCGACTGTCCTCGGTCGACCTCACCACTGTGCGGCAGGACCCGCTTCAGATGGGCCGGCAGGCCGTGGCGGCCGCCTTCCGGAGGATCGACGAGCCCGGCTCCGCCCCGCAGGAGCGGGTGGTCGCGACGACGCTGGTCGTCCGGGGGAGCACGGTGCCGCCTCGCGCACGCGGGTGACCTGCGGGGCCCGCGGCCCGGCACGGTGACGCAGAGCCCTGCCGACTGTCAACGGTCGTCGGGCAACAACTAGCACGTGCTAGACCACTGGGGACTCTTGTCCTGACAAAGCCTTGACATGAACTAGCACGTGCTAGTTCAGTGTGTGCTGTGCCACATGGCGCTGAACCAGCTTCCAGCCCGCGACGTCGTCACGACCGGGCGTACGAGAGGAAACACACCGTGCTCCAGGACACTTCATCCCGTTCGATCCTGCGTCGCGCAGCCCTCGGCACCGGCGCCGTGGTGGCCCTGGCCACCCTGGCCGCGTGCGGCGGTGGCGGCGAGTCCGGGGGCGGCGACTCCGGCGACGCCCTGGAGGACGGCTTCGGTGGACGTGCGGAGAACCGCGACGTCTACTTCCTCACCTACTACGACCCCGCCGCCGACGCCTTCTGGAACCAGATGCTCACCGGTGCCCGGGATGCGGCCGAGCTCGGCAACCTGACGCTCACCGAGCAGACCGCCGAGGGCGACACCGGCAAGATGACCGACCTGGTCAACTCGGCGATCGCCACCAAGCCGGCGGCCATCTTCGTGCCTTTCAACGACCCCGCCTGGGAGGGCGCGGTGTGTGAGGCTGCCGACGCCGGCATCGCCGTCTACGCCTTCAACGTCCCGCCGTCGGAGACCGCCGCCGACTGTGTCAAGGCCTTCGTCGGCCAGGACTTCTTCGAGGTCGGCACGCTGGTCGGTCAGCGTCTCCTCGACGAGGTCGACATCGCCGCCGGTGACAAGGTCCTCTGCCCCGCGGAGGAGCCCGACCAGCAGTACGCGATCCAGCGCGGTGGTGGCGTCAACGAGGCGCTCAAGGCCGTCGGCGCCGAGTGCACCTACCTGCGCACCTCCGGCGAGGACGCCGCTGCCCTCGATGCGTTGACGACGTGGCTCACCGCCAACAAGGACGTCAAGGCGATCGTGCCGCTGGGCGGTACGCCGCACCGCAACGCCGTGGCGGCCGAGGACGCCGCGAACGTGGAGGTCCCGATCGTCGGTTTCGACACCTCGCCGCAGGTCATCGACGGCATCAAGGCCGGCCGGATCATCGCCACCGCCGACCAGCAGGGCTACATCCAGGGCTTCCAGACCGTCATGCAGGGCGTGCTCCAGCTCGACTTCGGCCTGGCTCCCGCGGACATCAACTCCGGCGGTAACTCGCTGATCGACCAGGACACCGTCGCCGTCCTGGAGGACCCCGAGCTGCAGGGCGTCCGCTGGTGACGACCCTCACGACCATCCACCGAGCGAGACGAGAGACCCCATGAGCAAGACGACCGTCCCCACATCCGACCTACCGAGGCAGACCATGGCTGAGGCACCCACCCCGTCCGCGGCGCCGCTGGCGCTCGAGGAGACGACCACCCGGCGCCGCCTGGCCGACAGCCGACCCACCACGTTCTCCGGGCGGATGAAGGAGAACCTCTACTACATGCGCGGTCGTGGGGCGCTGGAGATCGGGCTGATCTACGTCCTCATCCTCCTCGTGTTCTCCGTGTGGTCGCTCGTCGACCAGGCCGCCTTCCCGTTCCTGACGTCGGAGAACCTCTCGGGTGTGCTGTCGCAGAGCATCCCGGTGCTGGCGATCCTCGGCATCGGCGTCGGGGTCCTGATGATCGCCGGTGAGTTCGACCTCTCGGTCGGCGCCCAGATCGGGTTCGCCGGGGTCGTCTTCATCAAGGTCGCCAACGCCCAGGGCTGGGTCGCCGGCGCCGCTGCAGCGATCGCGTGCACCGTCGCGATCGGCCTGATCAACGGCCTGATCGTGGTCTACACCAAGATCCCGTCCTTCATCGCCACGCTCGGCATGGGCTTCTTCTGGACCGGTGCCAGCATCTACGTCAACGGGCTCACCCCGGCCACCTTCGCCCCCGGTGTGCGCACCGAGGCCGCGGTCAACGTGCTGGCCGGCGACTACGGCTACTTCCGCTCCCAGCTCGTCTGGATGCTGGTGATCGGTGTTGCCGCCTGGCTCTACCTGCACCGCCACCGCGAGGGCAACAAGGTGTACGCCGTCGGAGGCAACGCCGCCGCGGCGGCCGCGGTCTCCATCAAGCCGCGCGCCGTCAAGCTCCAGGCCTTCGCCTTCCTCGGCCTCATGGTCGGCATCGCCTCGATCCTGATCGTCGGCCGCACCTCGGGCATGCAGCCGGGCACCACGGAGGACTACACCCTCCTCGCCGTGGCCGCCGCGGTCGTCGGTGGCTGCTCGCTCACCGGCGGTCGGGGCACGGTCATCGGAATGATCATCGGGGCCGCGCTGATCATGACCATCCAGAACGGGCTGATCCTCGCCAAGGCGCCCGGGTTCTACGTCCAGCTCTTCCTCGGCGTCGCCATCGTGGTCGCCGCGGTCTTCAACAAGTTCATGGAGGGCAAGGCATCATGACGATCACCGCCGCCGACACCACCAGCACCCCCACGACCGGCGAGGCACTCCTCCGCCTGGAGGGCGTGAGCAAGCAGTACGGTCCCAACACCGTCCTCAACGACGTGTCCTTCACCATCGGCAAGGGCGAGGTCGTCGGCCTCCTCGGCGACAACGGCGCCGGCAAGTCCACCCTGGTCAAGATCATGTCGGGCGTCGTCCCGATGAGCAGCGGCTCCTACTACTGGGAGGAGCAGCGGGTCGACCGGGTCACCCGGCCGGAGACCGAGCGGCTCGGGGTCGAGACGATCTTCCAGGACTCCGCGCTGGTGCCGACGATGTCGATCACCCGCAACATCTTCGCCGGCCGCGAGATCACCAACCGCTTCGGCTTCATGAAGATGTCGGAGATGGACGACATCACCACCGAGATCCTCGACAGCGTCGTCTCCATCGAGGGCATCAAGAGCGCCAAGCAGCTGGTCGGTTCGCTCTCGGGAGGACAGGCCCAGGCCGTGGCGATCGCCCGGGCGGTGCACTTCAAGCGCAGCCTGCTCATCCTGGACGAGCCCACCAGCGCCCTGGCCGTCCGCGCGACCGAGGCTCTGCTCAACTACCTGCTCCAGCTCAAGAGCGAGGGCGTCAGCTCGGTCCTGGTGACCCACAACCTGCACCACGCCTACAAGGTCTGCGACCGGCACATCGTGATGAACCACGGCCGCAAGATCCTCGACGTCCGCAAGGAGGACACCTCGGTCGAGGAGCTCACCGCGGCGGTCGTCGAGGGCGCCGAGGGCGTCACGCGGTTCCGGTCCGGCAACGCTCTGGCCTGACCCTCCGCGACCTCCCCCGACGAGGCCGCCTGGTCCGCGGTCTCAGCGCGGGTGCTCCGCACCCCGGCCCTCCTTGCAGGGTGCGGAGCCCCGCCGTACCCCACTCACGTCCCTTCCTAGGAGAAACTCCCATGACCGACCTGTCCCACCTCAAGCTGGGCACCGCTCCCGACTCCTGGGGGGTCTGGTTCGCCAGCGACCCGCACCAGGTGACCTGGGACGTCTACCTCGACGAGATCGCCCGCGTCGGCTACGTCTACACCGAGCTCGGCCCGCAGGGCTTCCTGCCCCAGGACCCCGAGCAGCTCAAGGACGAGCTCGCCCGGCGCGACCTCCAGGTCTGCGGCGGCACCGTGTTCGCCGGCCTGCACAAGGGGCCTGAAGCCCTGGAGAAGGCCAAGCGCGAGTTCGGCCAGGAGGCCGCGCTTCTGGCCGCCGTCGGAGCGGAATACCTCGTGCACCTGCCCGAGCAGTACACCGACATGCACACCGGTGCCGCCACCCAGGGTGCGGACATCGACCCCGACCAGTGGAAGCATCTGGTCACCGGCACCGACGAGCTGGCCCGCTACCTGTTCGAGTCGTACGGCGTGAAGTTGGTGTTCCACCCGCACGTCGACACCCACGTGGACACCCAGCCGCGGATCGAGCGCTTCCTGCAGGACACCGACCCTGAGTTGGTCAACCTCTGCCTGGACACCGGACACGTCGCCTACTGCGAGGGCGACAACGTGGACCTGGTGCACAAGTACCCCGAGCGGGTCACCTACGTGCACCTGAAGTCCGTCGACCCCGTCGTCCGGGCCCGCGCGCTGGCCGAGAGCCTGCCGCTCTCCGACGCGGTCCAGCTCGGGGTGATGTGCGAGCCGTGGGACGGAGAGCCGCACATGCCGACGTTCCTCGACGCGCTCGGCGACCTGGACCGTGACGTGTTCACCGTGATCGAGCAGGACCTCTACCCGGTCGCGCCCGACGTTCCCCTGCCCATCGGCGCCCGCACGGCCGGCTTCTACGCCGGCTGCGGGCTGGGCCCGGTCCGCCGCTGGCGCGGCTCCCGCTGATCACCTCACCCCTCTCCGGTGGTTGAGGTGCGAGGCGAAGCCCGAGCCTCGAAACCACCTCACCCCTCTCCGGTGGTTGAGGTGCGAGGGCGAAGCCCGAGCCTCGAAACCACCCCACCCGCAGACAAGGAGTCACCCATGACGCTCAAGCTCGGAGTCATCGGCACCGGCATGATCGGCCAGGACCACATCCGCCGCATCAGCCAGGTGCTCTCGGGGGCGGAGGTGGTCGCCGTCTCGGACTTCCACCTCGAGACCGCCCGCCAGGTCGCCGCCGGCCTGAAGAACTGCACCGTCCTCGAGGACGGCGCGACCCTGATCGCGGACGGCGGCGTGGACGCGGTGCTGGTCTGCTCGTCCGGACCGACCCACGAGGAGTACGTGCTGGCCGCCATTGCCGCGGCGAAGCCGGTCTTCTGCGAGAAGCCGCTGGCCACCACGGTCGAGGCCTGCCTGCGCATCATCGAGGCCGAGGTCGCCCACGGCAGCCGCCTGGTCCAGGTCGGCTTCATGCGGCGCTACGACGCGTCGTACCGAGCGCTGAAGCGGACCATCGACGCCGGCACCGTGGGTGCCCCGCTGATGTACTACTCCGGCCACCGCAACGCCGAGGTGCCGGAGTCCTACACCAAGGACATGGCGATCGTGGACACCGCGGTGCACGACTTCGACGTCACCCGCTGGCTGCTCGGCGAGGAGATCGTGGCCACCCGGGTGATCGCGGCCAAGCCGAACAGTCTCGGTGGCGAGCTGCTCGACCCGCTCCTGATCGTGGCCGAGACCGAGACGGGCGTCCTGGTCAACGTCGAGACGAGCGTGAACATCCGCTACGGCTACGACATCCGAGGCGAGGTCGTGGGGGAGACCGGCACCGCAGCGCTGGCCGACCGCGGACTGGTCCAGGTCCGCACCGCGGGCCAGGTCGGGGTCGCCGTCCCCGGGGACTGGCGGGAGCGGTTCATCGACGCCTACGACACCGAGATCCAGGAGTGGATCGACGAGGTCTCCTCCGGTGCCGCGCTCACGGGCCCCAGCTCCTGGGACGGGTACGCCGCCCAGGCCGTCTGCGTGGCCGGTGTCGCCGCCCTCTCCTCGGGGGAGCGGGTCTCCGTCGAGCTGGTCGCGAAGCCCGACCTCTACCGCTGAAGGGAATTCTTGTCATGAAGATTGCCGTGGACCCGTACATGTTCCGCTCGACCCCGTTGCTCGCGCTGCCCGGCGTGGTGGCCGACCTGGGTTTCGAGTTCATCGAGCTCTCCCCGCGAGAGGACTTCACACCCTTCTTTCTGCACCCGCGCGTCGACGACGCCGGGGTGAAGGCGTTCAAGAAGGCGCTGGACGCCGCCGGCGTCGCGATCTCCTCGCACCTGCCGCTCTACCGGTGGTCCGGGCCCGACGAGGAGGAGCGCCAGGCCGCGGTGCGCTACTGGAAGCGCGCCATCCAGATCACCGTGGATCTGGACTGTCGGGTGATGAACTCGGAGTTCAACGGGCGCCCCGAACAGGCCTCGCTCAGTGAGGCGATGTTCTGGAAGTCGATGGAGGAGCTGCTCCCGGTCTTCGAGCGCGAGGGCGTCGAGCTCCGGCTGGAGCCGCACCCCGACGACTTCGTGGAGGATGGTCTGGTGGCGGTCGACCTGGTCCGCGGCATCAACTCGCCCCTGGTCTCCTTCCTTTACTGCGCGCCGCACACGTTCCACCAGGGCGGCAACATGGTCGAGATCATGGAGTACGCCGGCGACCTGCTCACCCAGGTGCACCTCGCCGACTGCTTCGACCACACCGCCTCCAGCGGGCTGCGTTACATCACCAACCCGCCGGGCAACACCGTGCGCGTGCACCAGCACCTCGACATCGGCCAGGGCGAGGTCCGGTGGGACGACTTTTTCGCGACGCTGAACAAGCTGGGCTTCGGCCAGAACGAGCGGGCCATCATGACCTCGTGCGTCTTCGCCTGGGAGGACCGGGCCGAGGAGTCCACCCGCTTCATGCGCCGCACCATCGACGACTACGTCGGCGGCTGGTGAACCGACCATGACGACCCTCAAGCTCGGCGCGTACACCGCGCCCCTGCACGACAAGCCGCTGGAGGAGATGCTTCAGATCATCGCCGACCTCGGCCTTACCTCGGTCGAGGTCAACTCCGGTGGGTTCATCGGCACCCCGCACATCCCCGTCGAGAAACTGCTGGAGTCCGAGACCGCCCGTGAGGAGTACCTGGCCACGTTCGAGAAGTTCGACATCGAGCTGACCGCGCTGAACTGCAACGGCAACCCGCTGCACCCCGACCCCGAGGTCCACCACGCCGAGGACCTCAAGCGCAGCATCCGCCTCGCCGGGCTCCTGGGCATCCCGACCGTGATCACCATGTCCGGGCTGCCGGCCGCCGAGCCCGGCGGGACCCGTCCGTCGTGGACGGTGATCCCGTGGGACTCGGTCTACCTGGAGACCCTGGACTACCAGTGGGGCGTCGCGGTCGACTTCTGGCGCGAGATCCAGGCCCTGGCCGAGGAGTGCGACGTCAACGTCGCCATCGAGATGCACCCGCACAACCTGGTCTTCAACCCTGCGACGTTGCAGCGCCTCGCGGCGCTGACGACGCCGGAGGGTGGGCGGAACCGGGTCGGGGCCGAGATGGACCCCAGCCATCTGTTCTGGCAGCACATCGACCCCATCGCCGCCGTCGAGGAACTCGGCGACCTGGTCTTCTTCGCCGCAGCCAAAGACACCCTGATCCACCCCAGCGCTGCGATCAACGGGGTCCTCGACGACCGGTTCGAACCGATCCCGGCCGAGGAGAACCCCCTCGGTCTGGGTGGGCGCCACACCGTGACCCGGTGGCCTTCGACGCCTGGCTGGTCGTTCGTCGCGGTGGGGCGCGGGCACGACGTCCACTTCTGGGCCCGGTTCCTCACCGCACTGGCCGAGCACACCCCGGTCCGCGCGGTGAACATCGAGCACGAGGACCCCACCTTGGGCCAGATCGAGGGCCTGGAGTACGCCGCGGCGAACCTCCTGGAGGCCCGGCAGCGCGCCGGCCTGACCGCCTGATGCGATCTGCTCAGGAGGAGTTGGTCTTCCAGCTCAGGTAGTCGGGGACGACGTCGGTGAGCAGGCGGGGGACGCCGAGGTTGCTGAGGTGCTGCCAGTCGTCGACCTGGTTGGTCACCCGGCCGACGATGAAGGCACCTTCCTGGCGCAGGGTCTCCACGCGTTTGCCGGTCAGATCCCCGGGGAAGACCGCGACGCCGTCGAACTCCGCGGCGTGATCCTCGGCCTCGCTCCCGCTGCCGGCGATCGCCAGCGTCACGAAGCCGGAGTCCACCCTCTCCGCCCGACGCAGCGTCGGCTCGTCGAAGGAGTGCAGCAGGCTCCGTCCGGCCAGCCGGTAGCGGCTCAGTGCCTGGTCGAGACCTCGGAGGCGCGTGCGGTTCCACGGCTGCTCGGCCTGGTGCTTCAGCTCCACGATGAGCACGATGTCGCGCTTCTGGGCCCAGGTGAAGGCCTCGGCGAGCGTCGGGATCGGCTCGCCGCCCGCCTCACCCCGGCACTTCTTGCGGATCCAGGCCAGGGTGCGGTCCACGACCCGCCCCGTGCACGTCGTGGTCCGGGCGAGCCGGGCGTCGTGCATCAGCACGTACCGGCCGTCCGCGGTGATGCGGACGTCGAACTCGATCGCGTCTGCCCCGTGGGAGACGGCCCGGTTGAAGGCCTTGAGGGTGTTCTCCGTGGCCTTGGCCGCCGGTGACCCTCGATGCGCCACGACGTTGAAGGACGGTACGTCGACGGTGGCCGCCTGGGCGGCGGTCGCCGAGCCCAGGAACGGCGAGCCCAGGACGACGGCAGCGAGCAGGGTCGCCACGAGGCGCGTCGGAGGGCGGCTCATCGAGACTCCTGGCAGGGCAGTCGGACGGGTGAACACCTCATTGTGCCCGCTCACCGGGCCGACCACCTCCGGTTCGACGTGGTCGAGATGCGGCTCCTCCGTACCCCCGGGGCCAGGGTTCAGACGAGTGACCCGCCGACGGTGCCTCCGGCGGCCGCGCCGCCCGAGGTGTCCGGAGGGCCGGACCGCCCCCGCGACGACCCGGCGACGACCCCGGGGAGCCGGTGACGTCCGTGCGCCGGCTCGAGCCCGGCGAGGACTCCGCCGAGCGCGTCGCAGGCGCGGATGGTGTCCTCCAGGAGGTTCGGGTCCTGAGGTCCGGGCCAGGAGGAGAACTTGACGCAGACGGTGCGGGTGCGCCGGTTGACCAGCACCAGTTGGCCGTGGATGCCCAGACAGAGCAGCAGGTCGCCGTACGCCCCGGGCCGGAACCAGCACTGGTTGCGGTACCACCCGCCCGGGAAGGCGAGGTCGGCGTCGGAGTCGACGAAGGCCTGTCGGGCGTCGGCGTCGACCGCCCACCCGTGGCGCAGGTAGGCCGCGGGGACCACCTCCGTGCCGTCGGGCAGCGCGCCGCCGTCGAGCAGGAGCCGGCCGAAGCGGACCAGGTCCCGCAGGGTGGCGCCCAGCCCGCCGTCATGGACGGCCGTGCCGACGGGGTCGACGATCAGTTCCGCGTCGTACTCCGCGCCCATCGGCCCCCACACCAGGTCGCTGATCAGGTCCGCCATCCGGGCGCCCGAGGCGCGCTCGCAGACCCAGCCGAGGACGTCGGTCTCGCACGAGCGGTAGGAGAACACCCCGCCGTGCTCCCGCTCGGCCTCCAACGTCACCAGGAAGTCGTAGAGGCCGGACGTGGAGCCGTCCTGGCCGGCGATCCAGGCGTCCATCCGGCGGATCTCGGAGTCCGGGTCGGTGTAGGCCTCGCTGAAGCGGACGCCACTGCGCATGTCCAGCAGATGCCGGACGGTCGCCCCGGCGTAGCCGCCGGCGCCCAGCTCCGGAACCACCGAGTCGACGGTCGCCTCCAGGTCCAGGCTGCCGCGCTCGGCCAGGATCGCGGCCACGCAGCCGACCACGGACTTCGTCACCGAGAGCACTCCGTGCGGCCGGTGCGGGGCTCCGCCCGGGGCGTACGCCTCGGCCACCAGGTGGCCGTCGTGGAAGACGGCGAAGGCGTCGGTGTGCGAGCGGTCGAGCAGGTCGCCGAGCAGTTGGGTGGAGCCGTCGAGCGCGAGGAAGGGCACGCTGCGCAGGTCCGTCTCCGTGGGCTCGAGCTCCAGCGGCGCCGGAGCCGCTGCCCGGGGGACCACCTGGGTGGGCATCAACTCGCGGACGTGCCACAGGGACCAGGCCTGGTGCGGAGCCTCCAGCCAGGTGGCGGCGGACACGTCCGCGGCGCGCTGCGGGGCCGTGCCCGAGAGGAGCATGGACGCAGGTTACCGTGCCAGGCATGCACGCCTCAGCCGACTCCGACGAACGCCGCATGACCGGGTTGCCCCCCGGCGGTGACGACCTGGTCACCCTCGCGACCTGGCAGGACCCCCCGAGCGTCCGCTGGGCCTTCCGGCACATGCGCGAGGTCATCCCGAGCCAGCTCATCCCCGCCGGGGCGTCCGTGCCGCTCGCGGCGGGTCACCCGGTGGACCTGGACGCGGTCTCGGTGCACCGGCTGGACGGCAGCACCGCGTCGGTGGCCCAGGTCGTCGAGGACACGTTCACCGACGCCGTGGTCGTGCTCCACGACGGCGCCGTGGTCGCCGAGCGCTACCTGGCCGACTTCACCCCGCAGACGCCCCACCTCCTGATGTCGGTGACCAAGTCCGTCGTCGGCTCGATCGCGGGCATGCTGGTCGCCGACGGGTTGCTGGACCCGGATGCGCTCGCGGCGGCGTACGTCCCCGAGCTGGGCACGTCGGGGTACGCCGACGCGACCGTCCGGCAGATCCTGGACATGCGCACCGGGGTGCGGTTCCGCGAGACCTACGACCTGGCGGAGTCCGAGGTGCGGGTGATGGAGCGCTCGATGGGGTGGCGTCCGCGCCTGGAGGGCGACCCGATCGGTGCCTACGCCTACCTCACCACGCTCATCAAGGAGGAGGAGCACGGCGGCCGGTTCGTCTACCGCTCCTCCGACACCGACATGCTCGGCTGGATCTGCGAGCGCGCCGCGGGTGTGCGGATGGCGGACCTGATCGCGGCCCGGCTCTGGCAGCCGCTGGGTGCCGAGCGCGACGCGGAGATCACCTGCGACGCGGTCGGGTCGGCGATCCACGACGGCGGCATGTCGTGCGCGGTGCGCGACCTGGCCCGGTTCGGCCAGCTGCTGCTGGACGGCGGTCGCGGGATCGTGCCGGCCGGATGGCTGGAGGAGTCGTGGCACGCCCCGGCCGACGTCCGTGAGGCCTTCGCGGTCACCGACAACGCCGAGGTGCTGCCGGGCGGGTGGTACCGCAACCAGTACTGGTTCGTGCCGACCGCGCACCACAGCGTCGCGCTCGTGTGCCTGGGCATCCACGGACAGATGGTCTTCGTCGACCCCGCCACCCGGCTGGTCGCTGCCAAGTTCTCCTCCTGGCCGGTGCCCCAGCACACCGGCCACCTGATCGACACCCTGCGCGCCTTCGCGTCGGTGGGGCGCACGGTGTCGGGCTCGGTCAAGGGCTGAGGCGGCGCCGCGGGCAGGTGGTCCTGACCGGGTTCCCAGTGGCATCGGCCAGTGCCAGACTCCGATCTGGGGAAGGAACTGCCGCCCGAACGATCCGTGCCCGGGGCGGCCGTGAGGAGAGTGCATATGTCGTCGCTCGCACAACAACTGTTCCGCCGCAAGCCTGTGGAGGAGTTGAACAAGGAGACCGGCGTCGACAGCGGGGACAGTGAGCTCGCTCGATCCATCGGGCTCTTCCAGCTCTCCCTCTTCGGCATCGGCGCCACGATCGGCACCGGTATCTTCTTCGTGCTCTCCGAGGCGGTGCCGACGGCGGGACCCGCGGTACTGCTCTCGTTCGTCTTCGCCGGTGTGGTGGCCGGACTGACCGCGCTCTGCTACGCCGAGCTGGCCAGCGCGGTCCCGGTATCAGGGTCGTCGTACTCCTACGCCTACGCCACGCTGGGCGAGCTCCCGGCGATCGGTGTCGCGGCGTGCCTGCTGCTGGAGTACGGCGTCTCCGCCTCGGCCATCGCGGTGGGCTGGTCGCAGTACGTCAACCAGCTGCTTGACACCGTCTTCGGGGTCGCGTTGCCCGAAGCACTCTCGCAGGCACCGGAGCAGGGCGGCGTGGTCAACCTGCCCGCGGTCATCCTGGTGCTCCTGTGCACGCTGCTGCTGATCCGCGGGGCGAGCGAGTCGGCCAAGGTCAACACGATCATGGTGCTCATCAAGATCGGCGTGCTGGTGCTCTTCATCCTGATCGGGCTGACCGGCTGGAACAGCGACAACTTCCAGGAGTTCGCGCCCTTCGGCTTCTCGGGGGTGACAGCGGCGGCCGGGTTGATCTTCTTCTCCTACATCGGCCTCGATGCGGTCTCGACCGCCGGAGAGGAGGTCAAGAACCCACGGCGCACCATGCCGCTGGCGATCATCACCGCCTTGGTCGTGGTCACCACGCTCTACATCCTCACCGCCGCGGTGGCCCTGGCGGCCCAGCCCTGGGAGCAG
Source organism: Marmoricola sp. (assembly GCA_044224695.1). Lineage (GTDB taxonomy): Bacteria > Actinomycetota > Actinomycetes > Propionibacteriales > Nocardioidaceae > Marmoricola_A. Next base: position 28,187 of record JBGAJX010000007.1, read on the forward strand.
TTCGAGGGTCAGGAGGCCGGGCTGTCGGTGATCCTCGACGACATCACCGGCGGGACCTGGGCCGGCACCCTGATCGCTGCGGGCGCGGTGATCTCGATCTTCAGCGTGACCCTGATCGTGATCTACGGTCAGACCCGGATCCTCTTCGCAATGTCGCGCGACGGGATGATTCCCCCGCTCTTCCACAAGGTGAACCCACGCACCCTGACGCCGGTGCCGAACACGATCATCGTCGCCACGGTGATCGCGCTGCTGGCCGGGCTGATCCCGATCAACTTCCTCGCCGAGATGACCAGCATCGGCACGCTGGTCGCCTTCAGCGTCGTCTCGGTCGGCGTCATGGTGCTCCGGAGCACCCACCCCGATCTGCCGCGCGGCTTCAAGGTGCCCCTCTACCCGGTGATCCCGATCCTCTCCATCGTGGGCTGCGCGTGGATCATCTCCGACCTGCGCGCGGTCACCATCCTCGTATTCCTCGTCTGGGTGGCGATCGCGATGGTGTGGTACGCCGGATACGGCTTCCGGCACTCCCACCTGGGGCGCCACGAGCACGTCGGGCTGGCGAATGACAAGGGGGCCTCGTGACCCTCGTCCTGGGGCTGGCCCCCGAACAGCCGGCGGAGTCCGCGGTTCACCTCGCGGGCCTGCTCGCCCGCTCGGCGGGGGAGCCGCTGCTGGTCGCGGTGGTCCTGCCCCGGCCCTGGTTCCCCGGCCCTGCCAAGGTCGACGCCGAGTATCGCGGCGAGATGCACGAGGCCGCCGAGGCGGCGCTGGCCCGCGCCCGGGAGTCCATGCCCGTCGACGTCGAGGCCACGTACCTGGTCCATGACGCCCGCTCCGCCCCGACCGGGTTGCTCGAACTGGTGGAAGAGCACGCAGCGTCGATGGTCGTGCTGGGGTCGTCCAGTGCTGGCGTCTTCGGGCACATCGCGCTGGGCAGCGTCACAGACCGACTCCTGCACAGCAGCCCCGTCCCGGTCGCGCTGGCGCCACGCGGCTACCGCTGCGGCCCGGACACCCGGGTCGGGCGGGTGACCGCCGCCTACGGGGGCTCCGGCGAGGCGGACGACCTGGTGCTGGCCGCCGCGTCGGTGGCGGCACGCATCGGAGCCACCCTGCGGATCGCCTCCTTCGCGGTCTGGTCGCGGCCGGCGTACACCACCCGGCTGGGGTCCGACGGCGAGGACCCGGTGCTGGCGCAGTGGGTCGCGGAACTGGAGGGCTCCGCCCACACGCTGCTCGCCGAGGTCGAGGACCTAGCGCGCCCGCCGGGCACGCTGGAGGCGGTCATCGGCCACGGTCGCTCCTGGGCGGAATCGATCGAGGACGTCGGCTGGCAGCCGGGCGACGTGCTGGTGATCGGCTCCAGCGGCTTGGGCCCGGTCTCCCGGGTCTTCCTCGGGTCTCGTGCCGCCAAGATCCTGCGGCACTCCCCGGTCCCGGTGGTGCTGGTGCCGAAGGCCCGTGCCGAGGACCTGGCGCACGAGGCCGCAGCCGACTGAGCCGCACGCGCCACACCAGATCGCTGATCAGAGTAGTAAGCAGTCCACTGACAAGAAGGGCCTGACATGGGCATGCACGAGGTCGACGAGACCGGCGAGCAGATGATCCGAAGCGTGCTCGCGTATGCGGAGAACCGGCTCCGGATGAACCCGGTGCCGCTGGACAAGGGGGTGCTGTCCGCCGGTGAGCTCAACGCCCGGCTGACCGGCGTCATCCGCGACCAACCGCGGCTCCCCGACGAGGTGCTCGGCATCTACGCCTCCGTGATCGCTCCCAGCGTGATCTCCGCCGACAGCCCGCGCTTCCTCGGCTTCATCCCGGCGGCGCCGACCAAAGCGAGCCTGCTCTTCGACATGCTGGTCGCCTGTGCGTCCATCCAGGGGATCTCGTGGCTGGAGGCCTCCGGGGCGATCGCGGCGGAGAACAGCGTGCTCCGGCTCATCGCCGACGAAGCGGGCCTTCCGGCGGGGGCGGGCGGCTGCTTCGTCTCCGGCGGGTCGGCCGGCAACCTGTCCGCCCTGGCCGTGGCGCGGGAGACCGCGAAGCGGCGCCTCGGTGACCCGACGGACCGCCGCCGCTGGCGCGTCGTGGTCGGCACCGACGCGCACTCCTCCATCGTGAACACGCTGAATCTGCTGGAGATGGACGCGCTGGTCGTCGACACCCCCGACCACCGGCTCACCGGCGAGGCGGTCCGCACGGCGCTCGCGGGCCACAGCGATCTGTCCGACGTGGCCGCCATCGTCTGCACGAGCGGCACGACGAACGCCGGGATCGTCGACGACCTGGCCGGCGTCGGCGCGGTGGCGCGCGAGAACGGCTGGTGGTTCCACGTCGACGGCGCCTACGGCGGCTCGGGCATCTTCGCGCCGTCGCTGAAGGCGAAGTACGCCGGGCTGGAGCAGGCCGACTCCTTCATCCTCGACCCGCACAAATGGCTCTTCACGCCGTTCGACTGCTGCGCGCTGCTCTACCGCGAGCCCGAGTTGGCGCGGGCCACGCACACCCAGGACGCGTCGTACCTGGATGTGATCCACACCAGCGACGGGGAGTGGAACCCGACCGACTACGCCTACCACCTGACCCGGCGGGCCCGCGGTCTGCCGCTGTGGTTCAGCCTGGCCGTCTACGGGGTCGACGCCTATCGCGAGGCGATCGAGCGAGCGCCGTCGCTGGCGCGTGCGGCCGCGGCGATGATCGAGGAGATGCCGCACGTCGAGCTCATCCGCGAACCGGACCTCGGGGTCGTGCTCTTCCGCCGGATCGGCTGGGAGGCCGCCGACTACGACCGGTGGGCCGAGGAGCTCCATCAGACCGAGGTCGCCTTCGTGCCGCCCACCAAGTGGGAGGGCGAGACGGTCGGACGCTTCGCGTTCCTCCACCCGGACACCGATCTGGACCTGGTGCGCGAGATCCTCGAGCGCATGGCCTGACATGGCCGCCGCGACCGGAGCACCCGATCTGCTGAGCCTGCTGCCACCCTTCAGCCACCTGGACGCCGACGGCGTGCTGCGGGTGGACGGCTGCCGGGCCGACGACCTCGCCGAGGAGTTCGGCACCCCGTCCCTGATCGTCGCCGAGCGGGCGCTGCGCGCCCGCGCCCGGGAGTACGTCGAGGAGCTGGCGGCCCGCTGGCCGCGCTCGCGGGTCGTGTTCGCCTCCAAGGCCTTCCCCTGTACGGCGGTGCAGCGGGTGATGGTCGAGGAGGGCCTCGGTCTCGACGTCGCCGGCGGTGGCGAGATCCTGACCGCGCTGCGCGCGGGCGCCGATCCGGCCACCCTGGTGTTGCACGGCAACGCCAAGCTCGACGACGAGATCGCCCTGGCCGTCGACCGTGGGCTCGGGCTGGTCGTGGTGGACAACGGCGACGACGTCGATCGTCTCGAGGCCACCGTGCCTGCCGGACGGCAGCAGGACGTGCTGGTCCGGGTGCTGCCCGGAGTCGTGGCCGACACCCACGCCCACGTCCTCACCGGTCACGAGGGCTCCAAGTTCGGCCTGGCTCCCGCGGCGGCGGCCGAGCTGATCCGCCGGATCGAGGCGAGCCCGCGCCTGCGGATGCGGGGCCTGCACGTCCACGTCGGCTCGCAGATCCTGGACGTGGAGCCGTTCGCTGCCTCCGTCGCCCCGGTCGCTGCGCTCGGCGAGTTCGAGGTGTACGACCTCGGGGGAGGCCTGGGAGCGCGCTACACCTACGCCGACCGGCCGCCGCGCGTCGCGGACTACCTCGACGCGCTGGTCGGGGCGGCGCGGGAACTCCTCCCGGCCGAGGCGGAGCTGATCATCGAACCGGGGCGCAGCATGGTCGCATCCTCCGCGTGCACCCTCTACCGGGTCGTCACCGTCAAGCGCGGGTCGGTGGTGCATGTGGCCGTGGACGGCGGGATGGGGGACAACCTGGAGGTCGCGCTCTTCGACCAACGGTTCGAGGCCGGCGTCGTCGGCCGCTTCGACGGCCCCGGCCTCGAGGACGTGGTCCTGGTCGGGCGGCACTGCGAGAGCGGGGACGTCCTGGTCGACGGGGTCCCGCTGGCAGCCCCGCGCGTCGGGGATCTGATCGTCGTGCCTGCGACCGGCGCCTACTGCTACACGATGGCCAACAACTACAACGGCGCGAGGCGCCCGCCGGTGGTCTTTGCCTCCGACGGGCACGCCCGCGCCGTGGTGCGTCGCGAGACCTGGGACGACCTGATGGCCCGCGACGTGGAGTGAGCTCCCGGGCTAGTCGACGACCAGGGCCGGGGTGTCCTTGACCAGCGTCTCGCCCTTGAAGTAGGCGGGGTCCCGGAACCAGGTGATCGCCATGAACACCAGGCCGAAGAGGATGAGACCGAGACCCAGCACGAGCACGAGGCCGACCCCGAACACGCTCGCCCCGCTGCCGTAGGACGGCGAGGCGCTGTCCTTGACGGTGATGGCGAAGACCACCGCGAGCCCGAGCCCGCCGAGCAGCGGGAAGATCAGCTTGAAGATCGTGTCGGAGACCGAGTTGAAGAGTTCCTTGCGGAAGTACCAGATGCAGGCGAACGCGGTCAGCCCGTAGTAGAAGCAGATCATGATGCCGAGGGCGTAGATCGTGTCGGTCAGCGCGTTCTTGCTGAGGAAGGTCATCACCCCGTAGAAGGCGCCGGCACCCACACCGGCCGCGACCGTGGCGAAGGACGGGGTCTTGAAGCGGGGGTGGACGGTGGCGAACTGCGGCGGGAAGGCGCGGTAGACACCCATCGCCAGCATGGTGCGCGAGGTGGGCAGGAACGTGGTGATCAGGCTGGCGGCGCTGGAGGCCAGCACCGCGAGGAACAGCACCAGGTCCATCGGCTGGCCGAGGATCGGCCGGGCGAGCGCGCCGAAGACGTTGGTGGAGATCTCCTCGTTGGCCAGGCCCAGGCCGGTGTCCTCGACGCCGGCGTACATCGTGAGGGCGATCGCCACGAGGAGGTAGGTCGCGAGGATGGAGACCACGCACAGCAGTGCGGACAGGCCCGGACCGGAGTCGGAGTCCTTGGACTCCTCGTTGACGGTCAACGAGGTGTCCCAGCCCCAGAAGCCGAAGATCGAGCCCGACAAGCCGGCGATGAAGGCCGACAGCGTCAGTCCGGCGGGGCTGAACCAGTCCCAGGAGAAGTCGAGACCGGCGGTGGAGTCTCCCGACTTGATGAAGGCGGCGGCGGCGAAGATCGCCAGGACGACGAGCTGGAAGATGACCAGGATGACCTGCACGCGCTCGGTGGTGGTGATGCCCCGGTAGGCCACCGTGGTGGCGATCGCGAGGAAGACGAAGCAGGTGAGCACGTTGATGAAGTCGTTCTCCCACGCGTCCCCGATGCCCGCCGGACTGTCGAGGAGATCCCCGAGGAACTGGTAGAAGAACTGCACCGCGACGCCGGCGAGGTTGGAGAGCACGATCACCGTGGCGAGGATCGCCGCCCAGCCGCCGAGCCATCCGACCACGGGGCCGAAGGCCTTGGTGGTCCAGGTGAACGAGGTGCCGCAGTCGGGGGCCACCTTGTTGAGCTCGCGATAGGCGTACGCCGCGAAGAACATCGGCAGGAAGCCGGCGATCAGCACGACCGGGATCTTCGCCCCGGCCTCGGCGGCCAGGATGCCGATGGTGGCGGTCAGGGCGTAGGCCGGCGCCACCGAGCTGATGCCCAGGATGGTGCCGCCGAAGACGCCGATAGCGCCCTCGCTCAGTCCCTTGTCGACGAGGTCCGCTTCTGCTGCGTGGTGCGGGTCGTGGTCTCCGTGCATCGCTATCAGCCCTCGAATCCGTGGTCGAGCATCACGTGGTTGTTGCGGGTGTCGATGCGGCCGCCACTCGCGGTGCGGCGCACCTTCTTGTCATCGATGCATTCACCCATGCAGCCGACCCCTCCACCCAGTTCAGGTCAGGCTAGACCTGACTCTGTGTCCCGTCGAGAGTCGAGGCTGGTGGGAGTGGCGTGCAGGTGGTTTGATCGACAGCGACAGCGCCGATGTTTGGGAGATTCGATGACGTCACACCCCCTCGATCCGCTGAGTGCCGACGAGTTCCGGCGGACCACCGCCGCGCTGCGTCGCGACCGAGGCGTCGGCGACTCGTGGCGGATCGCCTCCATCGAGCTGAAGGAGCCGCCCAAGGCGGTGCTGAAGGACCTTGCTCCCGGTGCGACCCTGCCGCGCGAGACCGTGGCGGTGCTCTGGAACCGCGAGGACAACCAGGCCTTCCAGGCCCAGGTGGACCTCGACGCGGACGCGGTGACCGCGTGGACGCCCCTGCCCGGGGTGACCCCGGTGTTCACCGTGGACGAGTGGCACGACTGCGACGAGGCCATGCGGGCCCACCCCGACGTGATCGCGGCCCTCGCCGAGCGCGGCATCACGGAGATGGACCGCGTGCTGGTGGACGTCTGGTCCTACCCCGGGCCGCTGATGCCCGAGCAGTACCGCGACCGCCGGCTCGGCTGGTGCGACCTGTGGTACCGAGCGGTCCCAGGAGGCAACCCCTACGCCCACCCCGTCTCGGGGATCAAGCTCATCGTCGACGTCAATACCATGGAGTTGCTGGAGATCGAGCGCGGCGAGGACCTCGGCTTCGCTCCCGTCGACGGGGAGTACTTCGCGCCGCCGTGGGAGGGCGAGCTGCGCAACGACCTGAAGCCCCTGCACATCACCCAGCCCGAAGGCGTCTCCTTCACCCTCGACGGTTACGAGTTGAGGTGGCAGAACTGGTCGATGCGCCTGGGCTTCAACTGGCGCGAGGGCCCGGTGATCCACCAGGTCCGCTACGACGACCACGGCGACGTCCGGGACGTGGCCTGGCGGATGTCGTTCGCCGAGATGGTCGTCCCCTACCGCGACCCCTCTCCGGACCACTACCGCCGTACCGCCTACGACATCGGCGAGTGGGGCCTGGGCGTGATGACGACCTCGCTGGAGCTGGGGTGCGACTGCCTGGGCGAGATCACCTACGTCGACGCGGTCATCTCCGACTCGCGCGGCGAGCCGCACACGATCACCAACGCGATCTGCCTCCACGAGGAGGACAACGCGGTGCTCTGGAAGCACGTCGACAGCCAGACCGGGGCCGAGGTGCGCCGCCAGCGCCGGATGGTCGTCTCGTGCCACGTGACGGTGGCCAACTACGAGTACCTGGTCTACTGGCGCTTCTACCAGGACGGCAACATCGAGTGCGAGGTCCGCGCCACCGGGATCATGGTGACCACGGCGTTCGCCGAGGGTGCCGAGCCGCCCGCGACCGGGACCGTGGTGGACCACCGGACGTACGCGCCGTACCACCAGCATTTCATCGTCGCCCGGCTCGACCTCGACGTCGACGGCTCGGAGAACACCGTGCTCGAGGTGGACTCCGAGGCAGCCCCGATCGGCCCGGACAACCCGCACGGCATGGCCCTGGTGACCAGGTCCACCCCGGTGCGTTCGGAGTCCGAGGCCGGCCGTGACTTCAACTGGGAGCGTCAGCGGGGGTGGAAGGTCATCAACCCCAACAAGACCAACAAGGTGGGCGGGCCGACCGGCTACAAGTTGGTCCCCACGGCGAGCTTCCCGGCGATGCTCGACCCGGCAACGGTGCAGTACCTGCGGTCGCCGGTGATCGGCCACACCCTGTGGGTCACCCGGCATCACGACGACGAACGGTGGCCGGCCGGCGAGCACCCCGTGCAGTCCCACGCCGACGAGGGCGGGATGAGCCAGTGGATCGCTGACGACGAGTCACTGGAGAACGAGGACATCGTGCTCTGGTACGTCTTCGGCATCCACCACATCACCCGGATGGAGGACTGGCCGATCATGCCCGCCGACACGGTGTCGTTCTGGTTGAAGCCGTTCGGCTTCTTCGACCAGAACCCGTCGATCGACGTGCCGCCGACGGAGAAGATCGAGGGGCAGCAGAGCCACTGCCACTGATCGACCCCTACTGGTCGGCCCCTACTGGTCGGCCCAGAGCAGGTAGTCCGGCACCGCGTCGGTGAGCAGGCCGGTCACGCCCAGGTCGCGCAGGTGCGCCCAGGCCAGGGGGTCGTTGGTGATCCGACCGAGCAGGAGGGCCCCCTGGCCCTGCAGGGCCAGCACCGTGTCGGTGTCGAGGTCGAAGGCGCGGACGTTCACGCCGTCGAACTCGGCTGCCAGCACCGGGATCTGGTCGGCTGTCCGCGCGATCGCCTGGGTGCGGACCGCGGGAGCGACTCGTTCCACCAGCCTCAGGACGGGCGCGGAGAACGACAGCACCACCGTCCGTCCGAGCAGCCCGCGGGACTCCGCGGCGGCGAGCATCGTGGCGACGTCGCTCTCGGTCCACGGGTTCTTGGGGGAGTGCTTCAGCTCCAGCATCAATCCGAGTTCGTTGCCGACCGCCCAGTCGAGCACCCGGTTGAGCCCCACGATCGGTTCGCCGCCGCGGATGCCTCGGCAGCGGCGCTTGATGTGGCCGAGCGTGCGGTGGGAGACCCAGCCGCGACACGTCGTGGTCCGGTTCAGGGTGGCGTCGTGGAGGACCACGCCCCGGCCGTCGCTGGTGCGGCGTACGTCGAACTCGATGGCGTCGGCGCCCTGGGCGAGCGCGGCGGCGAACGCGGGCACGGTGTTCTCGGTGACGGTCTCGCCGGTGGCGCCGCGGTGGGCGACCACGTTGAAGTACGGCGCGATCTGAGCGGTCTCCTCCGGGGTGGAGGCCGCGGCCGCCGACACCGCGAGCGGCGCAGCAGCGGCCAGGCAGGCGACGGCCAGGGTGGTCGTGACCAGGGCGCTGGCCCGTCGACGCGTCCTCACGTGCACCTCCCGTGGCGACCGGACTTCTGCGGCGACGCTAGCGGGGCCCGGGGGCGGATGGGGGGAGATCGGTGGGTTTCCGTGGTCCAGACCGACAGAAATAGATTTGTAGACTTTAGGACTAAAGTCCGTCTAGTCCGGGTTAGGGTGCTACGACGTCCTGACTGGGAGAGGATCGACGTGACTGTTCGCGTACCCCTGCGCCGTACCGTCGTGGCTGCTGCCGGCCTCGCGTGCCTGTCGCTGACCGCCAGCCCGACCGCCGGAGCCCTCGTGACCGCGGGAGACGCACCTGTCGCCGCCAAAGTCGGCCCCACCAACGGCGCGGGCCCGCCGTACGAGTTCAAGACCGAGATCCTCACCAACGACGTGGTCCCGCTGGTGGACTCCGGGGCGCTGACGGTCACCGACCACGGGTACCTCTACCGCAGCGGCAAGCACGACAACCGGATCACCATCACCGAGGTCGAGGACGGCGTGCAGTACCTCGACCCGACCACGAAGAAGTGGGCCAAGCTGGCTGCGGTGTGCACCCGGCTCGACGTTGCCCAGGGGATCGGGGCGGTCTGCCCCATTCCTGACGGCGTGAGCGTGGACGAGCCGTTGCTGCTCGAGACCTGGCCGAGATTGGGCCACGACTACGTGGACGCGCACACGCTGTCCGCGCGCTTCGCCGTGACCGTGCTGGGTGACGCCGGAGACGAGGTGATCCGCCTCGGAGCCGGCCCCGACTTCGTCAACGGCGCGTTCGGCGTCGACAAGGTCCGGGGCGGTGGCGGGAACGACTGGATCCGTGGTGGCGACCACGACGACCTCATCTTCGGCGGTGCCGGCGACGAGTACGTCGTGGCGCAAGCCGGACGCGACCGCGTCTACGGCGGTCCGGGTGACGACCGCGTCGACTCCGGCGACGGTGACGACGTCGTCTTCGTCGGGCTGGGCCGCGACCTGGCCCGGTGCGGCACCGGCTCGGACGACGCGAACGCCGAGACCCAGGACACCGTCAAGGACTGCGAGCACGTCGCGCGTCAGTGACGCCGATCGTCGGGCGTGCCGTTGCGGAGGCCGAACCAGAGCACCCGCAGCGCGGTCTCCAGCACGTCCCGAGGTGTGAGTTCCGGGTCTGCGTGCAGGCGCTCCACTCCGGCGGTCAGCGCGCCCACGAGCAGGTCGACCACCAGGGCCCGTGACGGCCCCTCCGGCACCCCGGACTCGGCCAGGTCGTCGGAGAGGAAGTCGACCACGGCATCGACCAACGCGGTGTGGGCGTCGTGCCACACGGTGTCCACGTCCTTGTTGCCGGTGCGGCACGAGGTGAACAGCAGCCGCCAGGCCTCGGGCTGCTCGTCGGCGAAGGCGAGGACGGCGGCCGTCGTCTGCCGCATGCGCGTCGAGGGGGCCGCGTCGGCGCTGATGGCGGCGCCGACCTCGGTCAGGAACAGGGCGCTCTGCTCGGCCAGCACCGCGGCGTACAGGGCCTGCTTCGACGGGAAGTGGTCGTAGAGCACCGCCCGGGTCACGCCCACCTCGGCCGCGACGTCGCCTAGGGAGACGTCGTTGAAGCCTGCCGAGGAGAACGCGCGGAGCGCGGCGTTCAGGATGCCCGCCCGCCGGACGGCGGAGGGCTGTCGGCGCCGCGGTGCGTTCTCGGAGTCGGGTGGCACCGTCGAAGGCTACGCCGTAACTGAAACCGGCCAGCGGCGTTGAGGTCCATAACCGACAACCCTGTCGGTTATGGATCGACATCGGAGGACCCGCGTGACCCAGCCCGCCGGCCGCAGCCTGCCCCGCCGTACGTTCCTCGGGGCCGCTGCCGGCGCCGCGGCCACCGGACTGGTCGCCGGTCCGCTGAGCCCGGCCCTGGCGCTCAGCCGACGGCGTGTCGTCGTCCTCGGGGGCGGCATGGGCGGGCTGGCCGCGGCGCACGAGCTCGCCGAACGCGGCTTCGACGTCACCGTGGTCGAGCCGAAAGCGCTGGGTGGGAAGGCCCGCAGCATCCCGGTGGCGGGGACGGGCAGCGGCGGCCGCCGGGACCTCCCCGGGGAACACGGCTTCCGCTTCTTCCCCGGCTTCTACAAGAACATCCCGGACACGATGAGCCGGATCCCCGTCGCGGGCAACTCCCGAGGGGTCCTCGACCACCTCGTCGACGCCCATCAGCAGCTCTTCGTGTTGCCCGGCGGCAAGCTCTATCTCCTGCCCACGATGGACGAGACCGGAGTGATGCAGGGGGCCGAGTCGCTGATCACCGCGATGGGTACCGGCGCCTCGATCCCGCCGAACGAGATCGCCTACTTCCTGCGCAGGTTCAGTGCGTTCCTGACCAGTTGCGAGGAACGCCGCGTGGGGCAGTGGGAGTACCTGCCGTGGTCGGAGTTCACCAACTCGGCGAACTTCTCCCCGGCCTACCAGACCCTCTTCGGGGAGGGGCTCACCAAGTCGTTGGTCGCCGCGAAGGGCACCCTGGCCTCCACACGCACGGTGGCACTGATGGGGGAGGCGCTCATCTACGCGATGCTCTCGCAGAGCAGCCCGGCGGTGCAGCGGCAGAGCGGGTACGGCGCCGCGGACCGGCTGCTGGACCTGCCCACCAACGAGGCGTGGATCGATCCGTGGGTGGCGCACCTGCGGAGCCTCGGGGTGCGCTTCGTGCGGGGCCGCCGGGCCAAGCGCCTCGTCGTGCGGGGCGGTCGGCTCTCCTCGGTCGTGCTGCAGCGCACCGACGACGACGGGGCGGCGGTGCCGGGGGCGGCCGACACCACGATCGAGGCCGACTGGTTCGTCTGCGCGATGCCGGTCGAGCAGATGGTGCGGCTGCTCAACCCCGACCTGCTCGCGCTGGCCCCCGAGCTCGGCCGGCTGCGGCGCCTGCGCACCGACTGGATGAACGGGATCCAGTTCTTCCTCAACCGGCCGCCCGGTGAGCCGATCCACGGGCACTACGCGCTGATCGACTCGCCTTGGGCGCTGACCGCCATCGACCAGGGCCTGTTCTGGCGCACCACCATCCGGTCGACCTACGGTGACGGCCGGGTCACCGACATCTTCTCCGTCGACGTCTCCGACTGGTTCGCCCCGGGCATCCTCTACGGCAAGCCTGCTGTGCAGTGCACCCGGGAGGAGATCGCGGCGGAGGTCTGGGCCCAGCTCAAGCGTGAGCTCAACTCCACCCGGAACGTGCTTAGCGACGACATGCTCGAGCGGTGGTTCCTCGACCCCGCCATCCACTACCCGGACGGGCCGGGCGCCCGGGCGAAGAATCGCGAGCCGCTGTTGATCAACACGGCCGGGTCGCTGGACGACCGGCCGAGCGCGACGACCGGGGTGCCGAACCTCTTCCTGGCCGCCGACTACGTGCGCACCGGGGTCGACCTGGCCACGATGGAGGGTGCCAACGACGCCGGGCGGCAGGCGGCGAACGCCATCCTGCGTCGCGCGGGGTCGTCGAAGGACCCTGCCCCCATCTGGGGCCTGTGGCAGCCGCGCGAGCTGGCTGCGGCGCGCGCGGCCGACGAGGTGCTCTACCGGGCGGGGCTGCCGAACGCCCTCGACATCGTGCCGTCCGGGCTCCCGCTCTGACCCGCCGGCGCTCGGTTCAGGCATCGGACGGTGGCTCACGGGGGTGGCCACCGTCCGGTGTCTACCGCAGCGTCCAGGTGATCGACGCCGTGTAGACCTCACCGGGGCGCAGGACCCCCGGGTCCCAGCCCGTCTCTCCGGCGTGGTGCGGTGCGTCGGGGAAGAGTTGCGGCTCCAGGGCGATCCCGGACAGCGGTTCGCGCCCGTCGGAGAACGCGTTGCCGCTGAACACCTGCAGCCCGGGGAGGTCCGTGGTCAGCGTCAAGGAGCGCCCCGAGGCCGGGTCGGAGAGTACGGCGGCCGGCGAGCCGTCCAGCACGAAACAGTGGTCGAGGCCGCCGCCGATCTGCAGCTGCGGGTGGTCCGCGGCCAGGACGTCACCGAGTCGACGGGCTGCCCGCAGGTCCAGCGGCGTCCCCGTCACGGGGGCAGGTCCGTCGAAGGGGATGAGGTCCTCGGCCACCGGCAGGTACTGTCCGGCGGCGACCTGCAGCAGGTGGTCCTCGACGGTGCCTGACCCGGCCAGGTTGACGTGCGTGTGCTGGGTGAGCGAGACGACCGTCGGTGCGGTCGTGGTGGCCCGGAAGCTGATCCGGATGTCGCGGCCCGACACCTCGTAGGTGACCTCCGCGGTCACCTCGCCCGGGAACCCCTGGTCGCCGTCAGGGCTGACGAGCACGAGCCTCACGTGGTGCGCGGAGGAGTCCGCGACCGTCCAGAGTCGCCGGTGGAACCCATCCGGTCCGCCGTGGAGGCAGTGGCCCCCGGCGCCCTCAGCCAGGGCGTACGTCGTGCCCTCCACCGGCAGGGACGCGCCGGCGATGCGGTTGGCGTAGCGCCCGACCACGGCGCCGAAGTAGTCCGACGGCGTCGCCAGATAGCCCGCGACGTCGTGTGCGTGCAGGGCGAGGTTGACCCGCCCGCCGGTGCCGTCGGGCACCGACAGCTCGTGCACCGTCGCTCCGAGAGTCAGCACGCCGAGTCGGACGCCGTCGTCGGACCCGAGCACGATCCGATCGACTCGACGCCCGTCCGGCAGATGTCCGAAGAGGCTCACCGCTGCAGGCTAGTCGCCGCGGCCCGGTACTGCGCGAGGACCTCGGGCGTCGGGTCCGCCTCGTGCACGGTGACCGGACCGAGGTCCCAGGTCGGGAGGTCTCCGTTCAGCGCCCAGGCGGCCTGGCGAGCCGCTCCTGCCGCGACGTACTCGCCGGGCTCGGGGACCACGACGGGGACGCCGAGGATCGCCGGCGCCAGGCGCCGGACCGCCTCGCTGCGGGCCCCGCCGCCCACGAGGGTGACCTGCTCGACGACTGCGCCCTGGGCGCGGACCGCCTCCAGGGCGTCCGCGAGCAGGCAGAGCAGGCCCTCGACGGCCGCGCGGGCCAGGTTCTCCCGCGTCAGCGAGGACAGGGTCATGCCGTGCAGGGAGCCGGTCGCGTTCGGCAGGTTGGGAGTCCGTTCCCCCTCCAGATAGGGCACGTGGACCAACCCCCCGGCGCCGGGCTCGGCAGCGAGTGCCAGGGCGCTCAGCGCGTCGTGATCCACGCCGAGCAGGGCGCGTGCGGCGTCGAGGATCCGCGAGCCGTTGAGCGTGCAGGCCAGCGGCAGGAAGTGTCCGGTCGCGTCCGCGAACCCGGCCACCAGGCCGGAAGGGTCGTGGGTCGCGGTGGCCGAGACCGAGGCCACCACACCCGAGGTGCCCACGGAGACCGAGGTCTGTCCCACCGCCAGGCCCAGTCCCAGGGCGGCGCCGGCGTTGTCGCCGCAGCCGGCCCCGAGGACCAGTTCGTGCCCGCCGACCTGGCCTGCCACCGACTCCGCCGGTCCCAGCACACGCGGAAGCACGAGGTCGTCCCGGCCGAAGGCGGCGCCCAGCAGGTCGCGGCGGTACCGGCCGGTCCGGGCGTCGAAGTAGCCGGTGCCCGAGGCGTCCGAGCGGTCGGTGACCAGGTCCGCGAGGTCGCGGGATCCGCGAAGCCGCCAGGTCAGCCAGTCGTGCGGCAGCGCCACCGCGGCGACCCGGGCGGCGACGTCGGGCTCGTGCTCGGCCACCCAGCGCAGTTTGGTGATCGTCAGCGACGCCACCGGCACGGTGCCGACGGCCTCGGCCCAGGCGGCCGGTCCTCCCGCCTCGTGGATCAGCGTCTCCGCGGCGTCCGCGGACCGGGTGTCGTTCCACAGCAGGGCAGGCCGGACGACCTCCCCGTCCGCGTCCAGGCACACCAGGCCGTGCTGCTGGCCCCCCACGGAGACGGCGGCGACGTCGTCCAGGCCGCCGGCCTCGTCCACGGCCCGCTCCAGGGCGGTCCACCAGGCGTGCGGGTCGACCTCGGTGCCGTCCGGGTGCGGGGCCGATCCGGCGCGGATCAGCCTGCCGGTTTCGGCGTCTCGGACGACGACCTTGCAGGACTGGGTCGAGGAGTCGACCCCGGCCACCAGCGGCATCGCCGACCTCAGCCGATGAGGTGCTGCAGCGCGAGCTGCTGGAGGCGGACGAAGCCGTAGTCCCGCTCGGCGGCCTTCTCGGGGTCGAAGCCGTCGTCGGTGGCGAGGAAGTCGGCCAGCGACTCGCCCGCGTCCAGGGTGGGCGTGCCCAGGTCGAGGACACCGGAGTAGGCGAGCGCCTCCTGCACCTCGGCGTCGGCGCGGAAGGCCTTCGCCTTCTCCGCCAGCAACAGGTAGGTGCTCATGCAGGCCTTCGCCGACTCCCACACGCCGTCGAGGTGTTCGGTGCGCGAGGGCTTGTAGTCGAAGTGACGCGCACCGGTGTAGCGGGGCGCGTCCGGCGAGGCCGGGAAGCCGTTCTCCAACAGGTCCACGGTGAAGAACGCCGACATCAGGTCACCGTGACCAAAAACGAGGTCCTGGTCGTACTTCAGGCCGCGCTGCCCGTTGAGGTCGATGTGGAAGAGCTTGCCGCTGAAGAGCGCCTGCGCCAGGGCGTGGGTGTAGTTGAGGTTCGCCATCTGCTCGTGGCCCACCTCCGGATTGAGACCGACGATGTCGCCGTGCTCGAGCTCGGCGATGAGCGCCAGGGCGTGGCCGACGGTCGGCAGCAGGATGTCGCCGCGAGGCTCGTTGGGCTTCGGCTCCAGGCCGATGCGCAGGTCGTAACCCCGCTCCTTGATGTAGCCGGCGACGGTGTCGAGACCTTCGGCGTAGCGGGCGTGCGCGGCGTACAGGTCCTTGGAGGAGTCGTACTCCGCACCTTCGCGCCCGCCCCACATCACGAAGGTGGTCGCCCCCATCTCGGCGGCGATGTCGACGGCGCCCAGGATCTTGCGCAGGCCGAAGCGCCGCACGCCGCGATCGTTCGAGGTCAGTCCGCCGTCCTTGAAGACGGGGTGGGAGAAGGTGTTGGTGGTGACCATCTCGATGACCAGCCCGGCCGAGTCGGCCGCCTTCTTCAGGGTGTCGAGGCGCTGGCGGCGCGTGGCCTCGTCGGCGTCGAAGGGATAGACGTCGTTGTCGTGGAAGGTGATCCCCCAGGCGCCCAGTTCGGCCAGGCGCTCGGCGTACTCCCAGGGGTCCAGAGCCGGCCGCGTGGCGACGCCGAAGGGGTCGGCGCCGGTCCAGCCGACGGTCCACAGGCCGAACGAGAACTTGTCCTCCGGGGTGGGCTTGCGAACCACGATGACCTCCACGTGCTGGCGGGCTAATACTTCACGACACGAACTATTAGAGCATAGACTGCCCCCGTGGCCCAGACCTTCCTCGAGGTGGCCGGTGCGGACCCCACCAGCGTCCGTCACCGGGTGCTCGTCGCGCTGCGCGACGCCGGGCCCCTGACTCGCGCGGACCTCGCACGGCGGACCAGCCTGGCGCCGCCCACCATCACCGCGCTCACCCGCGACCTGCTCGCCGACGGCGTCCTGATCGCGACCGAGCCACCCACGGGGGAGCGACCCAGGACCGGGCCCCGCGGGACAGGGCTCGCCCTCAACCCCGCCCTGGCGCACGTGATCGGGGTGGATGTGGGCTACCGGACCTTCCGGGTGATGGTGTGCGACGCCTCCGGGCGCGAGGTCGGGTACGCAGAGGCACAGTTGGAGCCCGACCACACCGCCGCGGAGGGGATGCCCCTGATTCGGCGCCTGGCGCGCACCGCCCGGCGGCGAGCCGGGGTGGAGGGCGTCGTCGCCGCCGGCGTCGCCCTGCGCGGCCCCGTCGACACCGCGCTCCAGCAGATCGCGACCTCCGGTGAGCTCGCCGGCTGGTCGGGCGTCGGCGCCGGTGATCTGGCCCGGGTGCTGGGGTGCCCGGTCACCGTGGAGAACGACGCCAACCTGGCCGCGTTGGGGGAGCACGTCTACGGTGCCGGCCGGGACCGTGCCACCACGCTGACGGTGAAGTTGCACTCCGGGGTGGGTGCCGGGGTGATCGTGGCCGACCACCTCGTGACCGGCTCCCACGGTGGCGCCGGCGAGCTCGGGCACGTGCCGGTGGTGCTGCGCGGCGGGGATCCCTGTCGCTGCGGCAAGCGGGGGTGCCTGGACACCCGTGCCGCGATCCCCGCGCTCCTGGGTGGCGACATCCCCGACGTCGGCACGCTGCTGGCGCGGGTCGAGGCCGGGGACCCCGAGTCCGTCGCCCGTGTGCGTGACGCGGCTGCGCTGGTCGGCCGGGTGCTGGTGACCGCGAACCTGCTCCTGGTGCCCGAGCGGATCCTGGTGGTCGGGGCCCTGGCGCGCGCGGGCGAGGTGGTGCTGGAACCGTTGCGCGACGCCCTCAGTGCAGGCGCCGTCCCCGGCACCCGCACGGTGCCCGACGTGGTCCGGGGCGACCTCGGGGACCGGCCGACGGTGCTCGGAGCGACGGCCTTGGTGCTGCGGCAGAGCGGGTGGCTGGCCCAGCGCCGCTGACGGGTCGGCACAATGCCCCCATGCGCTTCACCGAGCACGAACTCACCCTCGCCCTGACCGGAGCCGCGAAGCAGGTGATGGCCGTGCAGCGCAAGGACGTGCGCAAGGGCAAGGTCGACGTCGACGCCGCCTGGGAGGCCACCGACCGCTACCGGAGGTTCGTGCTGCTCGACGGGCTGGGCGCGCAACTGCTGCCGGTGCTCGTGGCGCTGCCCGACGTCGAGGTCGCCGCCGGCACCCGGCCGACGTTCACCGAGGACCAGATCGCTGCCACCGTCGAGCAGGTCGTCGGCGAGGAGGGCGGCCGGCTGCGCCGCAAGGCGACAGTGGCCGCCCGGGTGGCGCTGGTGAAGGTGGCGCTGGAGCACCTGCCCCCGCGGCAGGACCCGGACGCGCTGATCGTGCCCGACCACCTGTAGCCGGACCCCGGATGGCCCGGGGGACTCACACCCGCGGCAGCGACACCACGAACGCCGGACCGCCCAGCTCGGGACCGCGGTAGCCGACGCTGCCTCCGTTGGCCCGGCTCAGCATGTCCACGATGTGCAGGCCGAGCCCGGTGCCCGCGTGCGGGGACCCGCCGAGCTGCTCGGCCCGGGTAAACCGGCCGAAGAGCCGTGGGACGAACTCCTCCGGGACGCCGCCGCCCTCGTCGTGCACCGCGATCTCCACCATCGAGTCGGCCTCCGCGCAGCGCAGGGTGATCGGCGGTCGGCCGTAGCGGGTGGCATTGACCACCAGGTTGCTGAGGATCTGCCGCAGCTGCGACGGGTCGGCGCACACCCGGCAGCCCGGGGAGATCTCGTTGAGTACCCCCTCGGTGTGGGAGGAGAGCAGCAGCTCCTCGACCAGCGGGCGGACGGCGACGACCTCGGTCTGTGCCACGAGTTGTCCCGCTTCGGAGCGTGCCATCGCGAGCACGTCCCCGAGCAGCGCCTCGAGTCGCCGTCCCGCCCGTAGGGCACGGTCCAGGTAGTGGCTGCGGGGGTCGTCCGGCGTCGTCGTCTCCAGGGCCAGCTGCAGGAAGCCGTTGATCGCGGTGGTGGGGTTGCGCAGGTCGTGGCCCAGCATGCCGACCATGTCGCCGAGGAAGGCGGTGCGTTCCTCGAGATGGGTGCGGGCCTCCCGTTCCTCGGTCACGTCCTGGAGCGTCCCTCGCAGCAGGACCACCGTCGAGGTCCCGGTCTCGGTCACGGCGCTGCCCCGGCTGAGGACATGGCGGGTCTCGCCGTCGGGGCGGACGATCCGGTACTCGTGCTCGTAGGAGCCGCCGGTCGCGTTGGCTGCGGCGATGTTCTGCTGGACCCGGGTCACATCCTCTGGGTGGACCCGGGCGAACAGCAGCTCCAGGCCCGGGGTCTCGTGCTCCTGCACGTCCAGGATGCGGCGGATCTCTGCGGACCAGGAGGTCTCGCCGGTGGACGGCCGGAACCACCAGCTGCCCACATGGGTGAGCGCCTCGGCCTCGGCGAGCTCACGCCGGGTCTCGGCCAACGGGGTCACGTCGGTGACCAGCACGAAGAACCCGCGGACCTTCCCGTCGTCGTCGATCTCGGGCACGTAGGAGGCCTGCGTGTGCCGGGTCCGTCCCAGGGTGTCCACCAGGGTGCGCTCGAAGAGCTGCTCCTGCCCGGCCAGGGCGCCGGTGATGTAGGGCAGGTTCTTGGCGTAGAGCTCGGGGCCCATGAGCTCGCTGATGTGAGCGCCGCGCAACTTCTGCGGCGACCAGCCGAACCACTCCAGGTAGGCCTCGTTGGCCACGACGTTGCGCGCTTCGGCGTCCCAGAAGGCCACCATGGCGGGGAGGTGGTCGAAGAGCCGAAGGACCAGGTTCGCCTCCTTGAGGGAGTCCACCGAGCGGCGCGTCGCGGAGTACACCTCGACATGGTGCGGGATCTGGACAATCCGGAGTACCCCCTTGGGTACCGCGGTGACCAAGGTCCCCGCAGGTCGGGCCTCAGGTCGGACGCCGTCACGGAGAAGCGAGTATCTCAGCGGCTCCGGGGTTGGCCGCCAGCAGTCGTGCGGAGCGCCGCCGGCCCAGGAGGGCGCGGGCCACCTGGTCGCATCCGTCCCGGTTGACGGCGATCTCGGCGTGCGTGGGGTTGGGGAACTCGGCGTCGCCGTCCCAGTGCACGGCGCCCTGGTAGGTCCGCACGTGCCTCTTCAGTCGGGCGACCTGCGACGCGTCGAGGCTCAGCGACGGAGCCGAGCCGGCAGGATGCAGGCGCGGGTTGAGATCGATCGCGGTGCCCGAGGCGTGGTTGCTGTAGTCGCTGCCGGGACCGCGGGTCAGCGGCAGGATCCATGCCTGAGGCGGCTCGCGCACCGGTTCGAGTTGCTCGTGCCACCACAGCGCCAGGTGCGCGAGGAGGAAGCCGGGCGCGCCGTCGCTGGCGGTCACCGGGCCGAGCCCGGGCACCACCCACTGCCGCAGTCGCGGCGGGTCTCCGCCGAACGCGGCGTCGAAGAGCACCGGGTGCGTGTTGGTGGAGGTGGCGGCCGGTGCCCGCTGGACGAAGGCCACGATCGTCGTCGCCGCCCGGTGGTCGCTCGACGTCGGACTGACGTCGGAATCCGTCGCCGTCGTACCGCGCACCCAGATCAGGTCGATGACGCGCCGGCCGTGCGTAGGCTCGGTCGTGGTCTGGGTCAGCCGCTCACGCAAGGGCGCGAGCAGGGCGTGCCCGCGCGGGGCGTTGAAGTCCCCGGTGACCACCACGGGCCCGTCGAGGTGGTCGACCACGCGCGCGAGTGCGTCGATGTGGCGCCGGTAGTGGGCCACCCGCGCGTCCTGGTTCGGAAGTCGCCGTGTCGCCGAGGCGATGAGGTGAGTGTTGACGACGTGCACCGGCTGGCCGTCCACCGACAGGGTGAGCCGCGAGATCGCCTTCTGCTGCAGGCGAGCCGGGCCCGCGCCGGGTTCGCCCACCACCGTCGGCGGCACCGCGACGACGGCGTCCCGGGCGAGGACCCGGACCCCCGGCGCGGTCAGGATCGGCACCTTGGCGGCCCCGCCGACGCGGCCCACGAACAGCGACCAGTCCCGCCCCGAGGCCCAGTCGCGCAGCAGCGGCTGCCGGTCGCCGGCCTCCTGGAGGCACAGGACGTCGGAGGCGTCAGCGAGCCGATCGAGGTCCTGGCGGACCTCCGCGGCAGGACCCGAGCCCAGGTTGAACGTGGTCACCCGCATCTCTCGAGAGTGCCGCGAACCAGCGCGACGGGGACCTCCCCGTCTGGCCAGGACTAGTCCGGCCCCGCCGTACGTCGTCCCGCCAGCCAGGTGCCGAGCACCGGGACCTGCGGCAGCTCCAGCGCCGGGACCCGGCGCGGGTCGGCGCCGAGGTGCACCAGGTCGGCACGCGCTCCGACGGCTATGGACCCCCACTGGTCCTCCTCGAACGCCTGGTGCGCCACGCCGCGGGTGTAGGCCTCGACGGCCCGCGCGACGTCGATCCGTTCCTCGGGCAGCCAGCCTCCGGGCGGCGTCCCGTCGGGCAGCTGACGGGTCACCGCGACCGCGAGGCCCTCGCGGGGGTCGGCCGAGGACACCGGCCAGTCGGAGCCGAAGGACCCGGGGGCGCCCGCCGGGCCGAGCAGCGTGCGGATCGGGTACTGCCAGGCGCTGCGCTCGGGCCCCAGGCGCGGCTCGACGAGGCTGACCACCGACGGGTCCGGGCAGGCCCACAGCGGTTCGAAGTTCGCGATCACCCGGGCCGCGGCCAGTCGCGCCCGGTCGTCGGGATGCACGACGTGGAGGTGCGCGATCGTGGCGCGCCGGTCGCGGCGACCGTGGGTGGCATCGGCTCGGTCGAGGGCGTCGAGGGCCGCTCGGATCGCTGCGTCGCCGATGGCGTGCAGGTGCGGCTGGAAGCCGAGCGCGTCGACGGCGACGACCGCCTCGGCGAGGTCGGCCCAGTCCCAGTTGGGAAGTCCGTGCGGGTGACCGCAGGGAAGGCCCGGCTCGTAGGGGTCGAGCATGGCGCCGGTGCCGCCCTCGACGATGCCGTCGGCGAAGAACTTGACGGTGCGCGCGGTGACGACGCCGTCGCCCTCGGCCGCGACCCGGGCACGGGTCTCCACGAGTCGGTCGAGGTCCTCGCGCCAGGTCTCCGGGGAGGCCAGCAGGGCCAGGTTGCCGCGGACGGCGAGGCGTCCCCGCGCAGCGGCGGTCAGCCAGGCCTCGACGACGTCGGGCTCGGCCCACGCGTCCTGCACCCAGGTGACCCCGACCCTCGCCAGATGCTTGGCGGCCTCCTCCAGGCAGTCGGCCAGGTCGGTGGCGGAGATCGGAGGAGCGGCGGCGGCGACGGGGCCCCACGCGCCCCACTCCCGCAGGGTGCCCACCGGGGTCCCGTCGGCGCGGCGGACGATCTCGCCGTCGGCCGGATCCGCCGTGGCGCGGTCGATGCCGGCCACCTCCAGGGCGCGGCTGTTGACCCAGGCGGTGTGGTAGTCGCTGGCCCGCAGCCACACCGGCCGGTCCGCGACGACCGCGTCCAGCCAGGCCGCCTCGAACACCCCACCCGGGGCGAGCGTCGGGTCGTACCCGTCGCCGCGCACCCAGGGCTCGTCGGGGTGCGCGGTCGCCCACTGCGCCACGGCATCCTGCACCTGCGCCACGCTCGTCGCTTCGCGGACGGGCGCGAACCGCGCTCCGAGCCCGCCGAACACCGGGTGCGCGTGTCCGTCGCCGAAGGAGGGCAGCAGCGCGCCGCCGGCCAGGTCCACGACCTCCTCCGCAGTTGCTGCCAGGGCCTCCGCCTCGGCGCCCAGCGCGACGATCCGCCCGCCGCGCACCGCGAGCGCGGTCGGCGACCCCTCCGCCGGTACGCCGTGCAGCCAGACGGTGCCGTGGACGAAGACGGTGCTCGCGGGAGCCGTGCCGGAGGTCATGGCCCGACTGTGTCACGTCCGTGACGCAGCCCACCTTCCGCACGCGCGTCCGGCGCCGTACCCTCATTTCGGTAAACGCTGTTAACTGTTCAGGAGTAGCCGTGGCGCCCACGCTCGACACCCCGCTGACCCTGCCGTCCGGACTCGTCCTGGCGAACCGGATCGTCAAGGCCCCGATGACCGAGAACCTGGCCGACCGCGACAACCAGGCCACGGTCCGGCACGAGCGGGCCTACCGGCGCTGGGCCGAGGGCGGCGCCGGCCTGCTCATCACCGGCAACCTGATGGTCGACCGGCGCTACCTCGAGCGCACCCGCAACATCGTGGCCGACGCCCACCTCGACGTGGCGCGGCTGGCCCGGGTGCGTGCCGCCACCGGGGACACCCCGCTGATCGCCCAGCTCGGGCACCCGGGTCGGCAGACCAACCGCTTCGTGGCCTGGCGTCCCGTCGCCCCGAGCGCCGGCGAGGCGGTGCCGATGCTCGGCTTCTTCGGCAAGCCGCGTGCCCTGTCAGCCGCCGAGATCGAGGAGATCGTCCACGGGTTCGGCGCTACTGCCGGCCGGGTGGAGGCCGCCGGGTTCGAGGGCGTCCAGGTGCACGCCGCGCACGGCTACCTGCTCGCCCAGTTCCTGTCCCCGCACACCAACCGGCGCACGGACGCCTGGGGCGGCGACGTCGCGGGGCGCGCCCGTGCGCTGTTGGAGTCGGTCCGCGCGGCATGCGCCGCGACAGGCCCGGGCTTCACCGTCGCTGTCAAGCTCAACTCCTCCGACTTCCGCCACGGCGGATTCACCGAGGACGACGCGGAGCAGGTCGTCCGGCTGCTGGTCGAGGAAGGCGTCGACCTGATCGAGATCTCCGGCGGGACGTACGAGTCCCCGGCCCTGCTCGGGCTGGCCGGCGTCAGCGACGGCACCACCCCGGGCAGCGTCAAGGAGGCCTACTTCGCGGCCTTCGCGACCCGGGCCAAGGCCGCAGCGGGTGAGGTGCCGATCATGCTGACCGGCGGCATCCGCACCCGCGCCGCGATGGAGGCGCTGCTGGCCGGCGGTGCGGTCGACCTGATCGGGCTCGGCCGACCGCTGGCGCTGGACCCCGACCTGCCCCGGAAGCTTCTGGCCGGCGAGGACGGGCGTGCGCTGCCGTCGTACTCCTTCCCGACCGCGCTGGGCATGGCGGGGGAGTCGGAGTGGTACGAGCACCAGATCGGCCGCCTCGGCGACGGGCGCGACCCCGACGCCGGGCTGCACGCGATCCCGGCCGCGACCCGGTTCGTGAGCGGTGAGGTCGTGCGCGGGCTGCGTGAGGGTCGGCGGCGTCGCCGGCTCGCGGCGACGCCGGCGCGCGTGCCGGTCAGCTGAGCGAGGTCAGCTGGACGGGGGCGGGGCGTTCTCGGCCCACTCCGCCACGGCGTCGACCAGGTCGGCCACAGAGTCCGCGATCCGCGTCGGGCGGTAGGGGAAGCGCTCCACCTGCTCGGCCTTGGTCGACCCGCTGAGCACCAGCACCGTCCGCAGGCCCGCCTCGAGGCCGGAGACCACGTCGGTGTCCATCCGGTCGCCGACCATCACGGTGGTCTCCGAGTGCGCCCCGATCCGGTTCAGCGCCGAGCGCATCATCAGCGGGTTCGGCTTGCCGACGAAGTACGGCTCGCGACCGGTGGCCTTGGTGATCAGCGCGGCCACCGACCCCGTCGCCGGGATCGGGCCGTGCTGTGAGGGCCCGGTCGGGTCGGGGTTGGTGGCGATGAAACGCGCCCCGGCCTCGATGAGCCGGATCGCGGTGGTGATCGCCTCGAAGGAGTAGGTGCGGGTCTCGCCCAGCACCACGTAGTCGGGGTCGCGATCGGTCATCACGTAGCCGATCTCGTGCAGCGCGGTGGTCAACCCGGCCTCGCCGATGACGTACGCCGTGCCGCCCGGTCGCTGCGAGTCCAGGAACGTCGCGGTGGCCAGGGCGCTGGTCCAGATCGATTCCAACGGCACCGAGATGCCGCTGGCGGCCAAGCGGGCCTGCAGGTCGCGCGGGGTGAAGATCGAGTTGTTGGTCAGCACCAGGAACGGCGTGCCCCGGTCGCGGAGGCGCTCGATGAACTCGGGGGCGCCGGGGATGGCCACGTCCTCGTGGACGAGGACGCCGTCCATGTCGGTCAGCCAGCTCTCGACGGGTCGGTCAGTCATGGGAGCACTGTTTCAGACTTTCGACCCGGGCCAGTCCCTCCTCGGCCCAGTCCCTCCCTCGGCCCGGACCGACCCTCCTCAGCGCTGCTGCGGCAGACCGCCCACGCCCACCAGGTCCAGGACCTCCAGGCGCAGGTCGCGCGTGGTGGTCGCGGCCGCCACCAACGGGTTGCCGGTCGCGGACCGCTGACCCGGCAGCGCAGTGAGCACCCGCACGAGCGAGTCGTGCTCCGCGTGCGCCTCGGCACGGGCGGCGGCCAGGTCGGCCGCCGTCGGCTCGAGGGCGGCCACCTCGACCGCAGCGGCGAGCACCGCACGCCGGTCCTCGGCACCCGCCAGGGCGCCGTCCAGCACCACGAGCAGCGCGGTGACCACCTCGTCGGTGCTGCGGACGGGAGCCGCCTCACGGCGGGTCGTCGTCTTCTTCTGGTCGACGGTCTGTTCCGTCATCGTCCACTACCTCTCGTCGCGGGTCCGAGCCGATCCCCACCGGCCCTGGAGGCACCCCACCTCCGGTCACCCTCGCCTGTCCCAACGGCCGTGCGGGGGAGGACCTGAGGACAAGTCCCGAGGTCAGGAACATGGTCCCGAACCGGGCGGGACGGATCTCAGGGGGGCGCGCGGAGTCGGCTACCGTGTGCCGATGCCGACCAACCCGCTCGGCCAGTTCATCCGCGAGCAGCGGCAGCTGGCGCAGCTCTCCCTGCGCGAGATGGCCCGGCTCACCAGCGTCTCCAACGCCTACCTCAGCCAGCTCGAGCGCGGCCTCCACGAACCCTCCGTGCGAGTGCTGCATGCGGTCGCCGACGCCCTGGACGTGCCGGTCGAGGAACTGGTGAACCGCACCGCTCCGACCTCGGAGAAGCGTGGCGAGTCCGCGGCCGCTCAGGCGACGGCGGACGTCGAGGCCGCGATCCGTCAGGACGGGCGCCTCAACGCGGGCCAGAAGCAGGCGCTGCTCGCGGTCTACCGCGAGTTCGTGGGGCCGGATCCCGCCGAGGTCACGGAGTGAGCGCGAACCAGCCCGTCGGACCGACGTCGGTGCCCATCCGCGGCACGTACTGGTCGAAGTAGATCCGGGCGATCAGCTCGCGCCGGCTCCGGACGTCGGCCTTGGTGAAGACCGCCTTCAGGTGGTCCTGCACGGTGTAGGTCGACAGGTGCATCGCCGCGGCGATCTCCTTGGTGTCCATGCCCTGCAGCACGCACTGGGTGACGTCGCGCTCGCGCGGCGTCAGGCCGAAGGTCGACACCACCAGAGGCACGATCTCCGGGGGTCGGGCCTCGTCGATGGTCACCACGACGGTGCCGACGCTGCCGTCGCGCGTGGTCATCGGGCTGGCGTGCAGCACCAGCCACATCCCGCTGCTGGCGCGGACCCGGCAGCGCGGCGGCCGCGGGGCGAGTCCAGCGGCGTACCGGCGGGCGGCACCGATCAGGCTGGAGACGATGCCGTCCGGGGAGGTGCCGGTCTCGCTGGTCATCAGGTCGCGCAGCCGCTGCTCGGCACCGTCACTGACCATCTGGATCTGGTCGTCCGCGCCGACCAGGATGACCGCCGGGCCGTACGCCGGTTCGACGGCGGGGACGTCCATCCCGGCCAGGATCCCGGTCCGGATACCGTGCGAGAACGCCTCGGAGAGCAGCGCCGTGGTGGCGACGTCCTCGGCGTCGAACGGCCGGTCGTCGAGGCCGCGGAACATCGCCATCGCGCCCCACACCTGGCCCTCGCCGCGGAACACCACGCGCAACTCGTCGCCGTATCCGTAGTTCTCGGCCATGAAGACGTTGAGCCGGTGCGACCCCGGGTCCACCGCACGGGTCGCCACTGCGGGCACGGCCCGGTGGGCGAGCTCGACGAAAGCGGTCGGCTCACTGGTGCCGTACTCGATCAGGCCCCACTCGTGGTCGGCGTCGTCGCGGCCCTGCAGGTCGCCGAACTTCAGCGTCCCGGTGAGCAGCAGGGTGCTGGGGTCCACCGTGGCCATGCAGGCGCCCAGGTGGGGGACGGCGCGCTGGATCGAGTCGAGCGCCTCGGCGGCGAACGTGCGCAGGTCCAGGCCCGCCCGGGACAGTACGTCGACGTCGCGGACCACCCGCTGCGCAGTGAGCGTGGGGGTCATGCCGTCGATTCTCGCGCGGACGGGCCCACAAGGGCATCCCAGATTCGTGGGGGACTCGGTTCCCCGACGCCGTGGGATGGTCCGCGGCGGCCCCGGCGGCCGAGGGTTGGACCCGTCGAGACCACCTGAACCGAGGAGATCTGATGTCCGACCTGCTGACCACGCAGACCCTGTTCCACCGCCCCGGCGACCCCGGGTACGACGCGCACCGCACCCCGTGGAGCATCGCCGTCGACCAGCGACCCGCGGCCGTCGCCGCCCCGACCACTGTCGAGGAGATCACCCAGGTGGTCCGTGCCGCCGCCCGGGAGGGGCTGCGGGTCGCGCCCCAGGGCACCGGTCACGGCGCCGGCCCGTTCGAGTCCGTCGACCTCTCCGACGTGGTGCTGCTGCGCACCAGTGCGCTGCGCGGCGTCCACATCGACCCCGTGCGCCGGGTCGCCCGCGTCGAGTGCGGTGCCCAGTGGCGCGACGTCATCGAGGCCGCCGCGCCGCACGGCCTGACCGCCCTGCACGGGTCGTCACCGACGGTCGGCGTGGCCGGCTTCTGCCTCGGCGGGGGCCTGAGCTGGTACGGCCGTCGGCACGGCCTGGCCACCAACAGCCTGCTCGCCGTGGAGGTGGTCACCGCCGACGGTGAGGTCGTGCGCGCCGACCCCGATCACCACCCCGACCTCTTCTGGGCGGTCCGCGGAGGCGGCGGCAACTTCGGCGTCGTGACGGCGCTGGAGATCGCGCTGCTCCCGTACGCCGACGCGTACGCCGGGATGATGCTCTTCGACCTCGCCCGGGCCGAGGAGGTGCTTCGCACCTGGGCCGCGTTCTGCGAGGACGCGCCCGAGGAGATCACCACCAGCCTGCGGTTCATGCGGTTCCCGCCGCTGCCGGAGCTGCCCCCGTTCCTGAGCGGCCGGGGCGTGGTGCTCGTCGACGGCGCGTCGGTCGCAGACGACGCGACCACCGAGGCGCTGCTCGCGCCGTTGCGGGAGCTGGGTCCGGAGATGGACACCTTCGCCCGGATCCCGGCCGCTGTGGTCACCCAGATCCACATGGACCCCGAGGACCCCACACCGGCGGTGGGCGCCGGCACCGTCCTGCGCGCGCTGGACGAGGCCGCCATCACCACCCTGCTGCACGAGGTCGGGCCCGGTGCGCCCACCGGGCTGTTCATGGTGGACCTGCGTCAGCTCGGCGGCGCGCTCGCACGCGACGGCGCCGCGCACGGGGCGCTCGGGCACGTGGCGGGCAGCCACGCGGTGATCGCGTTGGCGATGGCGCCGGTGCCCGAGATGGCCGAACAGGGCCGCGAGGCGGCGTCGGACCTGGTCGCGGTCCTCGAGCCGCACGCCACCGGCGGCCAGTTCCTCAACTTCGCCGAGAAGGCCGTCGACCCGGCCACCGCCTTCACCCCCCAGGCGTGGGAGCGCTTGTGCGCGGTGCGAGCCGAGGTAGACCCGACCGGGCTGTTCGTGGGGAACCAGGCCGTCGGGAACCGGCGGATCAGCCGGTGAGCTCGCCGGTCTGCACGCGCCACAGCGCGGCGTAGGAGCCGTCGAGTGCGAGCAGATCGTCGTGGGTGCCCGCCTCGATGATCCTCCCGGCATCGAGGACCCAGATGCGGTCGGCGTGGCGCACCGTCGAGAGGGGGTGCGCCACAACGACCGCGGTGCAGCGCGCGGTGGCGACCCGCAACGATCGCTGGATCGCCGCCTCGGTCTCGTTGTCCACGGCGCTGGTGGCCTCGTCGAGCACCAGCACGGCGGGGTCGCGCAGCAGCGCTCGGGCCAGGGCCAGCCGTTGGCGTTGACCGCCGGACAGGGTGACGCCGCGCTCGCCGACCAGGGTGTCCAACCCGTCGGGGAGCGCCTCGATGAACTCCCAGGCCGCCGACGCCTCGGCGGCGGCGCGGATCTCCTCGCGGCTCGCCTCGGGGCGACCGTAGGCGATGTTGTCCGCGATGGTGCCGGCGAAGAGGAAGACGTCCTGCGCGACATACCCGATGGAGCCGCGCAGCGAGTCCCAGTCCAGGTCGCGCACGTCCTGGTCGTCGAAGAGCACCGCTCCGGCGCGCGGGTCGTCGAAGCGCAGCAGCAGCCGCAGCAGGGTCGACTTGCCGGACCCGGTGGAGCCGACGATCGCGTGGGTCTCCCCGGCCGGGACGATCAGGTCGATCCCGTCCAGGACGTCGGGGCCGTCGGCGTATCCGGCGCGCACACCGCGCACCTCCAAGCGGCCGCGCACCGGCCGGCTCAACGCCACGTCGCCGGCCGGCACGGTGATCGGCTCGGCCAGCAGGTCCAGGATCCGAGCGGTGGAGGCGCGCCCGCGCTGGTAGAGGTCGAGCACCTCGGCCACGTCGGTCAGCGGCCACAGCAACCGCTGAGTCGTGAAGACCAGCACCGAGTACAGGCCCACTTCCAGTTCGCCGTTCAACGTTGCCCAGCCGCCCAGCAGCAACGTCGCGGTGAAGCCGGCCAGGATCGCCATCCGCACCAGCGGGACGAACGCGGCCGAGGACCGGATCGCGTCGGTGTTGGCCTCCCGGTACGCCGTGGACGCCGCGGCCACCCGGTCGCGTTCGCGGTCCTCGGCGGTGAACGCCTTGATCGTCGCAAGCCCCGCGAGGTTGGCGCTGAGCACCGCCGAGAGGTCGGCCACGGCCTCGCGCACCCGCGCGTACAGCGGCTCCAGGCGCTTCTGGAAGAGCAATGAGCCGATCACGATCACCGGGATCGGCAGGAACGCGAAGAGGAGCAGTTCCCAGGACGCGACGGCGAAGATCGCCCCGACGAGCAGGACGTTGAGCGTGGTCTGGAGGATCGCGGGGGCCCCGACGTCGAGGAAGCGCTCCAGTTGGTTGACGTCGTCGTTGATGGTGGCCAGCGTCGTACCGCTCGCGCGGGCCTCGTGCCACCCCAGATGCAGGTGCTGCGCGTGGTCGTAGGCCTCGACCCTCAGGTCGTGCTCCACACCCTGGGAGAGGCCCCGCCAGAGCACCGCGGCGACGTACTCCGACGCGGACTCGATGATCCAGATGATCGCGTTGATGACCGCGATCCAGGCCAACTGGGCGTAGCGCGAGTCCACGCCCAGCAGCCCGGCGACGAACGAGTCCTGGCCGCGGACAACGACGTCGACCGCAGCGCCGATGAGCAGCTCCGGGGCGACGTCGGCGACCTTGTTGACCGAGGAGGCCACGACGGCGGCGATGAACCGGCCGCGGTAGGAGCGCTGGCGATCCCAGAGGGCTCGCAGGGGGCGGTGCTCAGCGGGTGGGGTCACCGGGCTTCGGCGTACCACAGCTCCCGGATCGTGCGCTTGGCCGCGACGGCCTGACGCACCTGCGAGAACATGCCGATCAGCGCCAGGACGACGAGGGTGAGATACCAGCCCCAGCTGTCCTCGACGCGCTCGGTGAACTGCGCCCTGGTGAAGTCGGCGGAGTTCAGCGCACCGGAGAAGAGCATCAGGCCGGCGACCACCGTGGCCGCACCGGCGAAGGCGCTCACCACGATCAGCACGATCGAGGGCATGTCGCCGAAGACGGCCAGGAGCGCGACGACCACGCCGACGCCGACACCGACCAGCACGGCCAGCCAGTTCCAGTCGATGCCCAGCGCCACGATCAGGCCGGAGCCGATCGCGAAGCCGATCGCGCCCATCGCCAGGATCACCGCCACCGCGTAGTAGAGGTAGGCGAACACGGCGAAGATCAGGGCGAAGACGAGACCGAGCACCCAACCCAGCACGGTGCCCAGGAAGCGCTCATCGGCGAGCCCGGAGACCAGGCCCGCGCCGAACGCGAACCCGGCGAAGAATCCCCAGATGGGAAGCACGAACCGCAGCACCAGCTGGCCGGAGAAGAGCAGCACAGCGCCGGCGACGAGCGCCACGGCGCCCAGGACGATGTCGATCATCTTTCCAATCTAGGCCCGCTCGGCTCCGTGGCCGGGCACGCCACGCGCGCGGGGCCGGTGTGTGACGGTCGGGGGACGTTTGGCCCCCTTGGGGGCCTTTGGTGCCTGTCGGTCGGGAGCCTGTGGTTGTCGAATAGACATGAACGCGGTGTGCGTTCCGAATAACTGAGGAGGGGCTCACGATGACCAACACCGCACCCGAGGCGCAGGCCCAGACCCAGACCCGCGCCAGCAATACCACGATCCCGCGCCAGGCCAACACGCCTGAGCCGGTTCCCTACCAGACCGGATGGGTCGGCTGGATCGTCTTCGGCGCCACCATGATGATGGTGACCGGTGCCTTCCAGATGATTCAGGGCTTCGCGGCGATCTTCAAGGAGTCCACCTTCGTGGTGCCCAACCAGGACCTGCTCATCACCGTCGACTACAACGCGTGGGGCTGGACGCACCTGATCTTCGGAGCTCTCGTCGTCATGACCGGCATCGGCCTCCTCGCCGGCAGCGGGATTGCCCGCGTGATCGGCGTGATCCTGGTCAGCCTGACCATGCTGATCCAGTTCGCGTTCATCCCGGCGTACCCGTTCTGGTCGCTGACGATGATCACGCTCAGCGTGCTGGTGCTCTTCGCCCTCATCGCGCACGGCAAGGAGATGAGAACAGTCTGAGATCCGCGGCGCGGCCTGGGGCACGGGCCCTCGACGGGGCATCATGGTCACCGTGAGGGCCCAGCCCCAGCAGGCCGACGCCGCGTTCGTCACCGACCAATTGCTGGTCGGTGGCGACCTCGACGTGCTCGACCTGGACCGGGCCGTCGCCCAACTCGCCGAACTCGTCGAGTTCGGCGTGACCCACGTCGTCGATGTCCGCGTGGAGTGGAACGACGTGGAGTTGGTGCGCGAGCACGCGCCGGAGGTGGCGTACCTCCATCACGGCATGGACGACGCCGGGCAACGCGTCCCCGGCGCCTGGTTCGACCGTGGGGTGGGCTGGGTGCTGGATGCGTTCGCGGACGGC
Organism: Marmoricola sp.; assembly: GCA_044224695.1. Lineage (GTDB taxonomy): Bacteria > Actinomycetota > Actinomycetes > Propionibacteriales > Nocardioidaceae > Marmoricola_A. Next base: position 59,536 of record JBGAJX010000007.1, read on the forward strand.
GGCACCGCCTTCATCCACTGTCATATGGGCATCAACCGGGGGCCCTCCCTCGGGTACGCCGTGCTGCTGGCCCAGGGGTGGGACCCCGTCGACGCGCTGGATGCGATCCGCGCGGTCCGCCCCATCGCCTACATCGCCTACGCCGAGGAGGCGTTGCGCTGGCACCACGACCGTCACCGCGCCTCTCCCGAGCAGCGTGCCCACGATCGCGCTCGCGTACGCCGGTGGCGCGAGGATCATCACCTCGACGTGGCCCAGGCGATCCGGCTCAAACGCGAGGCGGGCTACTGACGCCACTCACGGGCGCGTCGCCGTCGCGGGTTCCCACGGCAGGAGGCGGGCCCCGAGTACGGCGATGTGCAAGGTCAGTCGGTGTCGGGGGTCGGTCGGGTCGTAGCCGGTGAGCTGGGTGATGCGGGCCAGGCGGTAGGTGACGGTCCGCACGGAGACGTGCAGGCGCCGCGCCGTCAGGGTGGCGACCTCGCCGCTCACGAAGTACGCCTCCAGGGTCTCCACCAGGGGTGCGGCGCCACCGCGCGCCTCCTGGAGCGGGCCGAGGGCCGAGGCCACCAGATCGGTGAGTGCGCCCCGGTCACGGCCCAGCACGCGATACATCAACAGGTCGCGGGTCGGCACCAGGTCCTCCTCGGGATGCAGGCGCAGAGCCAGGTCGAGGCTCTCCCGGGCCTCCTGGAACGACCGGGCGACTCCGTGGGCCTCGGGGAAGGAACGTCCCATCGCGATCCGCCAGCGCGGGTGGCCGGTGACACGGCGGAGGGTGTCGTGAAGCGTCCGGGCGGGCGCGTCGGGGTCGCGCTCGGACCCGGCCGGTACGACCGCCACCAGGTGCTCGGCGCGCAGGGCGACCAACACGTCGCGGTCGCCGTACTGCTCGCGCACCGCCCGCTCGAAGGCGCGCAGGTCCGCGCGGGTCGGGAGGGCGTCCTCGCGGCGGGTGACCAATGCGACCCGATGGTGGGCGCTGAGGTTCACCCCGAACGGCTCCGCGCGCTGCATCACCACGGACAGGTCCACGTCCCCGCGGATCAGATCGTCGACCAGGCGTTCGCGATCGGACTCATCGGTGCTCGGACCACAGCCGGGCCCGACGGGACCGCCGACCTCCTGCAGCAGCGCGGCGATCCGGGCCGCGGTCTCCTCGGCGCCGAGGCCCTCGGCTGCGGCCTCGACGCCCAGGCGACGCACCTGCTCGAGCAGGTCGGGGGTCATGGGCCCTCCCGTGCTACTTGTCATGGATCGGAAAGAACGTGGCGTTCACATCCCTTATCTTGCCGGTCGTCGGCAACAAAAGGGAGGGAAGGTTGGCCGGTGCCAACCCTGGGGTGAGGCCCCGGCGCCACGCAGGATGAAGAGACCAGAGTCCCCGAGCGTCAGGAGTGGCCGATGACCGCAACCATGCCGACCATGCCCGTGAGCACCGAGCTGCGTGAGGACCTGCGTGCGCGCCTGGAGCGGGAGCGCGCCTTTCGGGTGGAGCAGATCGCCGAGCTCGACGTACGCCTCGCCGAGGGGCTGCGCCGCGACAGTGTCACCTTCGCGCTGCGTCTGGCTGCGATGACGGCCCTCAACGAGACCGAGGCAGCGCTGGTCCGGATGGAGGTCGGGACCTACGGCGGCTGCGTGCGCTGCGGTGGCGCGGTCGCCCTGGAGCGGCTGGAGGTGTGGCCCGCGGCCGCCCTCTGCGCCGGCTGTCACTTCAACGAGGAGAACTGCCGCTCTCGCTGGGGCGCCTGACGGGGGTGACGGGGGCGATCGGCGAGGAGAGCGCCGATCGCCCCGCAGGCCAGCGCCAGGGTCAGGGATCCGATCACGTCGCTGGGTCGGTGCCAGGAGAGCGCCACTGTCGCCGCCCCGACCGTCAGGGCGGGGAGCGCGAGAAGCCAAGCAGCCCACGGACGGGCCCGCGGAGCCAGGGCGACGATCGCGGCGGCCGCCAGGCCCGCTACGGCGGCGACATGACCGCTGGGGTAGGAGTTCGACCAGGCCCCGTCGATCAGGTCCGGCCGGTGCAGAGCCGGTTTCAGCACCTGGGACAGCACCGGGATGCTGACCCCGGTGATCAAGGCGGCGAGCGCGACCCGCGGACCGCGCCAGGCGGCCACGGCCACCACGGTGAGTCCGGCGAGCAGCAGCAACGCCGGACTCACCCAGCCAAGCGCCTGCTCGGCGACGTCGGCGGTGCCCGTCCGCACGGCCAGCCGGGCGATGGCCTCCATGGCGCTCTGGTCCACATCCTGACCGGGCCCGGTGCGGACGAAGGCGACGTAGGACCCGACGAAGCCCACGGTGCCGAGAGCGGCCCAGAACCCGAGGTGTCGCGTCGTCATCCGTCCATCCTGACCCGTCAGTCTGAGGTGTCCCTGTGAGAGCGGCCGTGCTTGGGTAGGAGCATGCTCACACGGACCGGACAGACGCGCTGGGGCATCGCCGGCACCGGGGGGATCGCCCGCGGAACCGTCGGTGACCTCCACCTCGCCGAGAACGTCGAGGTCGCGGCGGTCAGTTCGCGCACCCAGGAGGGGGCGGACGCGTTCGCGGCCGCGCACGAGGTGCCGGCGGCGTACGGCTCCTTCGACGCGATGCTCGAGGACCCGACGCTGGACGTGATCTACCTCTGCTCGCCGCATTCGGCTCATGCGGAGATGACCGTCGCCGCCCTGCAGGCCGGCAAGCACGTGCTGTGCGAGAAGCCGCTGACGCTCACCGGACCGGAGGCGCGCGAGGTCGTGGCCGTGGCCGAGCAGGAGGGGCGCTTCCTGATGGAGGCCATGTGGATGAGGTTCAATCCGGCGATCCGCGCGCTGGCAGACCTGGTGGCCTCCGGTGAACTCGGGGAGGTGCGCCACGTCGAGTCCGCGTTCGGCTTCGCCGCGCCGTACGACCCCGCCCACCGGTTGTGGAACCCGGCGCTCGGCGGCGGCGCGCTGCTCGACCTCGGGATCTATCCGTTGACGTTCGCGCACATGCTGCTGGGACGCCCGCACGAGGTGTCGGTGGTGGGCACCATGCGCGAGGACGGAGTCGACGGGCGCGCGATGGTGACGCTGTCGTACGCCGGCGGCGCCACGAGCGCGCACGCGTCCTGCTCGCTGGAGCACTACCTCGCGCCGACCGGTGCGGTGTCGGGGACCGAGGGTTTCGCGATCCTCGAGCCGCCGTTCTGGCGTACGGCCGCCTTCGAGGTGCACGACCAGCGGATCAAGCGGGACTCGCCACCCCCGGCGCGCACGGAGTTCCCCGTCGAGGGCGCGGGCTACACGCCGATGTTCCGCGCGGTCTCCGACGCGGTCGCCGAAGGCCGCACCGAACATCCGGTGCACCCTTGGAGCGCCACCCTCGAGGTCCTCGACCTGATCGACGAGGTACGTGCCCTGTTGGCCGCGCAGCACGGTGTCCGACTGGACTGATCACCCTGCGAGCGGCAGACCTTCCAGCTCGCGCAGGATCTCCGGGATCTCCCGCCCCAGCGGGGTGGTTCCGCGACCGCTGACCTCCAGCCAGTGGCCGGTGGGCGTGCGCCAGTAGAAGAGGCCCGGGAGGGGCTGGTAAAGAGCGAAACCACCGAAGGTCTTGGCCCGGTGATGTCGCCGGGAGAGCGGCGCGAGGTTGCCGGCGTTGGTCTGACCGGGTGGGCCGTCGGCGTCGAAGGGCTCGGTGTGGTCGAGATCCGAGGCACGCGCGGGCAAGGTGCCGTAGGGGAACACCTCGTAGGCGTCGCGCAGACACACGGCCTCACGCAGTCGCCGCGGGATCTCGTAGCGGTCCAGCGCCGGTTGGTCGTGCGGGTCCACCACGGGCGTGACGCGCACGTGGTCGTGGCCGATCCACGAACGGAGCTCCTCAGGTGACAGGGGTCCGCAACCCTCCGCCCGGGCGACGGAGCCGTCCGGCGCGTGGTGGAGATACAGCACCGTCCGGGGACGCAGCGACGCCAGCGCCTTCGGTCCCCGGTCGAGGATGACCCGCCCCAGGTCGGCCGACTCACGCACGGCGGAGTCTTCCGCTTCACCGCCCGTGCCCAGCCCTTGCGCCAGCAGGACGCACGCCCGGGCCGGATTGGCCAGGACTCCCAGCGCGCGGGCCTTGCGCTCCTCCAGAGTCTCGGCCGGCTGCCCCGCCTGAGGGGCCGGAAGCAGATCGGCGATCTGGCGGAGCATCCCGTCGAAGCGCACGACGTCGGCCGTCTCGGCCTGGGCGAGGAACATCCGCAGCCCGTCGGCCTCGCTCTCCTTGGAGTAGGCATACCGGCGGCGGAGGTTGGCCTGCCGTCTCCGGTCGTACTCCTCGGGATCGGCCGCGATCACCTCCGCACGGATCACCCGCTCGGCCCGACCGAAGGGCAGCCCCTCCAGGGCTGCGGTCACCGTGTCGTCCAGGGCGTGGGTCTGCTCCTGGCCCAGCCCGGCGACGTGGCACGCGCGTGCGGCCTGCCGGGCCTTCCACGCCTCGATCCGGCCCTCCTGCACCGCTCTCCACAGACGCGGGTGGCGGAACACCAGGTTGAGCACGTCGCGCAGCAGCACCGAGGCAGTGACGGTGGAGACGCCGAGAAGGCAGCCCAACTCGTCCTCGGTCGTGGTGGCCACCGGCGGGGCGCCGTCTCCCGCGGTCTGTCGGTAGGGCGCCGGATCATGCGGGTCGGCGAGGATCGGATGGTGCAGGTCGGCCCAGTGCGCGACCAGGGCCAACCGTCGGGCCTCGACAAGCCGCACCGAGATCGCCGCCTCGGCCAGGGCATCGGCACAGCCGACGCGGTCCAGGTCGTCGACGCCTGGCAGGTGGGCGGCGAGTGCGTGTGGTTCCCCCGAGATCATGCTCCATTCTATTCGTCAATCTGTTCGAATAGAAGCGGTCTCGCGGGGGGTGTGGAAAGCAACGTGCTGTTCTCAGCGACGCACACTGCGCACCAACACCGCGATCTTGTCGATGCGGTGCTCGGGGTTGCCGAACTCGTCGGACCAGTAGTTGCCGGCCGCCCGGTCCTCCGGCGTGGCACAGGTCGACAGCGTGAGGTAGGCCCTCGTCGGCTCCGCACCGGGGCGGCCCGGGACGGCCGCCCGCTGGCGCTCCAGCGAGCGCTGCGACCGGAAACTGGTCTCCCGCGTCCGCCTGACTTCGTACACATGGCGCCACCGGCGGGTGTCCACCACGACCCGATCACCCGCGGAGAGCTCCGGCAACCGCAGGAACGCACGCGTCGAGGAGAGCCGATGCGCGGTGACCTGGTAGTTGCCCACCCCGCCGGGCCCGGTGCCGCCCTCGGGGCCGTACGGCGCGGCGGCCAGTCCGCGGTCCTGGATCTCGGTCCCGGGCGCATCGTCGGTGCGTCCTCGGTAGGGCACCACGACCAACCCGGCCACGTCGATGGCCGGGATGCTGAGCACCGCGCGCTGCGGGCGGCCCGACGGAGACGGCGGGCTGGGTGACGGGCTGGTGACCTGGCTGGGCGCGCCGCTTGGCACCTGGCTGGGCGTCGGGGCGGCATCGCGCACCGGGCGCTCGGGTCCCTCGTCCGACGCGGCGGACGAGCAGGCCGCCAGCGCCATCAGGAGGCCCGTCGCCGGGAGGGCTCGCCATGCCATCACCTCAGCGTACGTCGCGGAACCAGGCACAAACCCCATGCGTTCACGGGACCGGTCGCCCTACGGTTCCTGCATGCGCGCGCGCTTCGACACCGACGGCTACGAGGTGGTGCTCCTCGACGACGCCCGGCAGTTCCTGACCGTGGCCGGCGACCACCTCGCCGAGAATCCCGTGCTGAACACGGTGGTCACCTCCGTCGCGCACGCCACGATCTCCGCCGACGAGGCCGGTGTGCCGTCCGACCCGCGGCATTGGTGGCTCGTGGTCCGCGACGCCGCGGGGCGGGTCGTGGGTGCCGGCATGCGAACGGCCCCGTGGGATCCGTGTCCGCCGTACCTGCTGGACCTCCCGCCGAGCGCCGCTCAAGGGCTCGCGGCCTTCCTGCACGGGCACGGTGCGGAGATCAGGGCGGTCAACGGGTGTCGCCCGGCGGCGGAGGCCTTCGCCTCAGAGACCGCGCGGCTGAGCGGAAGACGGGTCCACGTGGCCGTCCACACCCGGCTCCACGTCCTGCGTCGGCTCACCCCTCCGGCGCCGGTGCCGGGGCGTCTGGCGCCGGTCGACGCCACGGAGGTCGATCTGCTCCAGGCCTGGCTGGCTGCGTTCCACGGGGACGCCGATGAGCAGGCCGGCCGTCCGCGCGGGTCGACCCCGGACGCGGTCGGGGACCGCGCCGCACTGCTCATCCGGATCGCGGCCGGCGAGTTCTGGTGGTGGCGCGACGCCGAGGACAGGCCCGTCCACCTGACCGGGGTCCGCCCCCCGGCGTACGGCGTCGCGCGTGTCGGCCCGGTCTACACCCCGCCCGAGCAACGGGGCCGGGGCTGGGCTTCCGCGGCGGTCGCGCAGGTGTCGCAGCGCCTGCTCGTCGACGGGATCGTGCCCTGCCTGTTCACCGACCAGGCGAACCCCACCAGCAACCGGATCTACGCGGCGTTGGGTTATGAGCCGGTGGCGGATCTCCTGCACCTGCTCATCGACTGAGGGCGCCGGTGTCCGTCCCCCGGGAAGGCCTGCGTCCTGACCATCGGGTGAGCTCGGGGCACGCGGACTCCGAACCGGCAGGGCCGGATTCCTCGCGCCGCTGCTCCGGGACGTGCCCGGCGAGCAGGTGAGCCTCGCGAGCCACCGCCACCGCACGCAGCCGGTCGCTGACCCCGAGCTTGCGGTAGAGGTGCTCCAGGTGCTTCTGCACGGTGCGCGGCGAGATGCCGAGCTCGTGCGCGATGGCCTCGGCGGTGCAGCCTCGATCCAGCAGCACCAGGACCGCGCGTTCGCGACCGGTCAGCAGCGAGGGGCCGAGGGGGGCCGGCGACGGGGCTGCGCGTCGAAGCACCTGCACCTGCCGTTCGAGCAGCACCAGAAGCGGTTGCAGCCTCCGGGCGACCTCGAGGTCCTCGTCGCAGAAGTCCGCACCCGCGCGGGCCAGCACGAACGAGCGGTGCTGGTGGCCCGCCATCCGGTAGGGGATGCTCAGATGCTGATCCAGATCGGTGGGCCACATGCACGCCCGCAGCAGAGCGAAGCAGCGCTCCGGTGCGATCGTGCGTGGCACCCGTCCGGTCGACATCGGGGACGGGCAGCCCGTGGAGACGAACCAGCGGATCAGCGGGTGGAAGCCCACCCCTTCATGCTCGAGGAACGCGACCAGGTCCGGTGGGGGCCACCCCGGCAGGGGGGCGTGAAGCTCGAAGCCGATGTCGTCGGCGTCCATCCAGTTCCACGTCCACGGCACTGCCGAAGTCGTCGGCGATCGCCTCGCTGATCACCTGCCGCGGGAACTCGGTGAGGTCGTGCATCAGGAGGTCGCCGATGACCTCGGGCCAACGCCCGATCCGTCTCTCGAGTGCGGACACAGCCATCTCCCTCCGGAACCTCCCTCCGGGTGCGACTCAGCGTAGGGAGGGTGCAGCAGGGGTGTAAACACGTGGCGCAGTGCCCCTTAGCGCAGCCTCGCTGAAGGCGCGACTACGCAGTTGTGCGTATTCCGGGGTGCCCGAGGCCGCTCCCAGGATGAGCAGGAGCGCCTCCGATCCGGCGGAGACCTCGCCACCCGAAGGGGGATTGGCCCATGCCTCGAAGCCCGCATTTCCTGACCGTCCTGACCCGCCACGGCGGTCGCGACCCGATGACGTGCCACTACCGCTGCGGCGACGCCTGCAGCTATCCGGAGCCGAACACCTCCGGCAACGAGCACATCCAGGCCGTGATCGCCCGCAGCCTGAGCCGTCGCTCGCTGCTGCGGGGCACCGTGGGTGGCGCCGGTGCTCTGGTGCTCGCCGGTGGGGTCAGCGCGCCGGCGGCTGCCCGACCGAGGTCGGTCGGGACGTTGGCCGAGCATGCCTTCGTGCCGGTGGATCCCAACGTGCTCGACGATGTGGTGGTCCCCCAGGGCTACACGACCGACCTGGTCATCCGGTGGGGCGACCCGGTGCTGCCCGGCGCTCCCGCCTTCGACGTCAACGCGCAGACCGGGGAGTCCGCGGCCGCGCAGTTCGGCTACAACTGCGACTACGTCGGGGTCGTGCCGCTGCCGAGGTGCGGTGGGCGCCGCGCCCTGTTGGTGACCAACCACGAGTTCACCAACGAGGAACTGATGTTCCCCGAGGGCTACGACGTCGAGACCGTCAAGCGCGTGGGGATCGAGTCGCACGGCATGTCCGCGGTCCAGGTGCAGCGCGTCGGCGACCCCACCAGCGGCAGGTGGAAGCCGGTCGATCCCGCGGCCTCGGCTTACAACCGCCGCATCACCGGCAGCACCGAGTTCCGGTTCGACGGTCCCGTCGCAGGCGACCCGCTGGTGCAGACCAGTGCCGACCCGGCGGGCACCAGCCCGCGCGGCACTCTCAACAACTGCGCCGGCGGGATGACCCCGTGGGGCACCGTCCTCAGCGGCGAGGAGAACTTCAACTTCTACTTCCGGGTCGTGATCGGCGAGGTGCCGGAGCCGACCCAGGCGCGCTACCGCCGCTACGGGCTCGGGAACAACGGTCCGCGCACGCGGAACTGGCACACCGTCGACCCGCGCTTCGACGCGATGCAGGAGCCGAACGAGCCCAACCGGTTCGGCTGGATCGTCGAGGTGGATCCGCACGACCCCACGTCCGTGCCGCGCAAGCACTCGATGCTCGGACGCTTCAAGCACGAGGGGGCCAACATCGCCGTCGGCCCCGACGGTCGCGTGGCGGCGTACATGGGCGACGACGAGCGTGGCGAGTACATGTACAAGTTCGTCTCCGCAGGCACCGTCGTCCCGGGGAAGGGCGCGGCCGCCAGAGCCGCGAACCGGGAGCTGTTCTCCACCGGCACGTTGTACGCCGCCCGCTTCACCGGCGACGGCACCGAGGACGGGCAGTACGACGGCACCGGGGAATGGGCCCCGCTGGCCTCCGACACGGAGAGCTTCGTGCCGGGGATGAGCGTGTCCGAGGTCCTGGTCTTCACCCGGATGGCGGCCGACACCGTGCTGGCCACGCGGATGGACCGTCCCGAGGACGTCGAGCCCAACCCGGTGAACAAGAAGGTCTACGCCGCCCTGACGAACAACCAGAACCGCGGCCAGGTCGCCAACCAGCCGTTCCACGAGGCGAACCCGCTGACGAGCAGCTCGGTGCGCGACACCATCGACGGGCCGCTCCTGACCGCGACGGGCAACCGGAACGGCTACGTGCTGGAGCTCACCGAGGACGGCGACGATCCGGCGAGCGAGACGTTCTCGTGGCTGCTGTTCCTCGTCTGCGGAGACCCCGAGGCGCAGGAGGTGTACTTCGGTGGCTACGCGGGTGACGACGTGAGCCCGAACAGCTGCCCCGACAACGTCGCCTTCGACAGCATCGGGAACCTGTGGTTCGGCACGGACGGCAACGCGCTGGGGTCCAACGACGGCATCTTCCGCGTGCCCGTGCAGGGCCCCGACCGCGGCCGGGTCAGCCAGTTCCTCACCGTGCCGGTGGGGGCCGAGGCCTGTGGGCCGCTGATCACCGACGACGACCGCACGCTGTGGTGCGCCGTGCAGCACCCGGGAGAGGTGACCGGCTCCACGTTCGCCGCACCGGCGAGCACGTGGCCGCACTCGGATCCGTTCCCGCGGCCGAGTGTCGTGGTGGCACACCGGAGCAGGCCCCGCTAGTGGCCGACGCCCTCGGGGGTGTACTCCAGCACGAACCGACGGAAGAGTTCGGCCGAGGGCAGGAGGCGACGCTCGTCCGACCACGCCAGGTGGACCTCCCGGACCGCCCCGTGGTCGGTGAGCGGCACCAGCACCTCGCCTCCGGTCAGGTGGAGCTCGGGCTCCCAGGCCGGGACGACCGCGACCCCGAGTCCGGCGGCGACGAACGCCCGCAGGACCGGCAGGTCGTCGCCCTCGAAGGCCACCCGAGGGGTGAACCCGGCGTCGGCGCAGAGCCGGTCGATGCGCCCACGCAACTGCCAGGTGGGGCGCAGCATCACGAAGTCCTCATCGGCCGCCTCGGCCAGCGAGACCGCGGTGCGCCCGGCGAGGCGATGCCCGGGAGGGACGGCGAGGCGCAGGGGCTGGCTGTGCAGGAGCTGCCAGCCGATCCCCGGTTCGCGCGGGACCCGTGAGGTGAGTTCCAGGTCGATCCGGCCCTCGGCCAGCAGCGAGGAACCCCAGGCGTCGTGGGACTGGGAGAGGCGGAAGGCCACGCGCGGATGGAGGTCGCGAAACGCTCGGACCACCTGCGGGACGAACCATGTGCCCAGGGAGAGCTGGAAGGCCACCGTGACCGTGCCGGTCTCCGGGTCGAGCAGCTCGTCCAGGGCGGCGAGCCCGTCGTCGAGCCCGTGCAGCACGGTGTCGACGTGGCGCTTGAGCACCGTGCCGGCGTACGTCGGGCGCAGCACCCTGCCTTCGCGGCGCAGCAGCGGAGCGCCGACCTGGTCCTCCAGACGGGCCAGCCCCCGCGACACGGCGGGCTGACTGACTCCGTAGAGCTCCGCGACCTCGGTCACGGTGACCCCGTCGGCGACCTGCTGGAACCAGCGCAGTGCGTCCGTGTCGAATCCCATGCGTCAAGCGTATGTATAGATCGCTTCTTCGTCATTGGACGCATTACTTGAGGTCTCGAACAATGGAGGCATGAACCTGAACCGTCACTCCGGTCCCGCCCTGCTGACCAGCGTTCGTGACGACCTGCGCGAGCGTCGCGCCGCCCGCGCCGCGCGTCGTGACCTGCGCCGCGAACTCGCCACCTACACGACTCCCGCCGAGGTCGACGACCTCTTCGCCGCACTGCGTGAGCAGGAGAGCGCCGCGGCCGAGGAGATCCGCGGCATCCTCGCGGCGAACCTGCTGCGCGCTTCCTGACCCGCCTTCTACGGAGCCAACCCCGGGGCAAGCGTCACGGTGAACCGGGCCCCACCCTCGGGCACGTTCTCCGCGACGATCGAGCCCCCGTGGTGCTCGGCCACGCGACGGCAGATGGCCAGTCCCAGCCCTACGCCGCCGTCGTCGTCGGCCCGGGTACCCCGGGTGAACATGTCGAAGATCCGGGACAGTTCGTCCTCGGGAATGCCGGGGCCGCTGTCGGTCACGGACAGTTCCACGCGGCCCGGTCGACGTGACACCGTCTCCACCCGGACCTCGGCCGCCTGACCTTCGGGCGTGTGCCGGACCGCGTTGTCGATGAGGTTCGCGAACAGCTGGGTGAGCAGTCCGGGGTCGCCGACGATGGTCGGGAGCGGACCCACGGTGATCGACGGCATCGGGTCGGCTCCGGTGCGTGCCAGGTCCGCGGCGCGTTCGGCCAGCGCGGTGAGGTCGACCAGGGTGAACGTCGGCGCCGTCCGCGACAGGCTCGCCAGGCGCAGCAGATCAGCGATGAGTTCGCTTCCGCGCGTCGCCGCGTCCACGATCCGTCGGGCCCATTCCGCGACCTGCTCGGCCGAGACGTCCTGGTGCCTTTCCTTGAGGAGCTCGGCGGTGAACCGGATCGCGACCAGCGGGGACCGGAGGTCGTGGGCGGCCACGGCCGCGAACTCCTCCAGGTCCCGGTTGGCTCGGAGGAGCTCGGCCTGAGCCAGGCGACGCTCGGTGATGTCGCGGACGAAGGCGTGGAAGGTACGCCGACGCCCGTCGTGCACGCTCCACACACGCACCTCGACGCTGATCTCGGTCCCGTCCCGGCGGACCCCGACGACCTCGAGGGGGGTCTCGACCTGCCCGTCACGGTCCCAACTGCGTACGACGCGGCGGTGGAGCTCCCGGGCCTCGGGCGGGACCACCAGGCTGAACAACTCGGCGCCCACCGCCTCCTCGGCCGACCAACCGAAGATCGCGGCGCACTGGCCGTTCCACTGGGTGACGACGGCCTGGTCGTCGATCGCGACGTAGCCGTCGGAGGAGTTCTCGATGACCTGGCGCAGTGTGCGTTCGTTGATCGCGACCCGTCGGCTCAAGGCGTCACGTTCGGCGAGAGTGGCCTGGAGCTGCAAGGTGGTCGCCTGCTCGCCGGCGCGCTGGACGTCCACCGAGCGCAGCTCCGTGGCTTGCGCCCAGACCAGCCACGTCACCGCGGCGATGCCCCCGGTGGAGCACAGGGCGAAGGCGGTGCGCACGCCGAGCAGTTCCAGGTCGTGCAGCACGTAGGAGCCGCCCACCACCGCGAGCTGGGCGAGTGCGGCAGCGGGGAGGAACCGTCGCAGGAGGTCCGCTCCGGCGTTGTCCTCGGTCACGAGCCGCAGAAGCCCGCGGTCGGCGCGGAGGCCGAGGACCGCGGTGGCCAACGCCACCAGGCACAGCGCCGTCGACAACGCGACGTCCCTGAAGGTGCCGAGCCGCTCATCGGTGAAGTGAACGGCGAAGAGGAAGCTGCTCGCCGCGAGCAGCCCGGACAGGCCGGTGACGATCGCGACCACATCGGCGGGCACCACGCGGTCGCGGTGGAGCAGGCCCAGGGCGACTCCAAGTCCTGCCAGACAGAGCGCGGTGATGGCGGGCACCTGCTCGTTGCGGGCGAACACCTGCTCGCCGTCGAAGGAGAGGAACGCGGAGGCCAGCGCGGTCGCGGTCGTGATGACCACCACCGGCCAGAACGCCGGGGCACGGGCGCCCGGATCGGGGAACGTCGCGATGCAGGCACCGAGGAGCAGGATGAGCAGGGCGACCCATGGGTGCATGGTCGGCAGCGCCGGCAGGAAGCCCGTCCACTCGCCGAGGCCGAGCCCCCACAGGAAGAGGACCAGGAAGCCCCAGGCGGCGACGAGGGCCCCCAGGCCTCGGGCAAGCCTGTCCCAGCGGGCAACCCGGATCGGGGACGGTTCGTCGAGCCGTCGCGTCCGCGGCTCACCGCCCCCTGTCGACAGACCCCCGAACGCCGTGGACATGGGCCACCTGCTCCCTGTGATGCTCAGCATCCTAGGGACAGGGGACCCCCCGTCGGGGCCTTTCGTGGATGTCCCGGCGCGTCAGCCCAGGATGAGCTCGCTGGCGCGTTCGCCGATCATGATCGAGGGCGCGTTGGTGTTGCCGCCGGTGATGCTCGGCATGATCGAGGCGTCCACGACCCGCAGGCCCTCGACGCCGCGCACGCGCAACTGCGGGTCGACCACGGCCCGCTCGTCGATGCCCATCCGGCACGAGCCGACGCCGTGGTAGACGGTCGTCGCGCGGTTGAGGATCTCCCGGCGCAGCTCGGCCCCGGTGACGCCGCGACCGGGCGCGACCTCGTCCTTGACCGCACCACCCATGGCAGCGGAGGCGAGGATCTCGCGGATCATCTCCACCCCTTCGGCCAGGACCTCGAGGTCGTCGCGCTCGGCCAGGTAGTTGAAGTCGATCAGCGGTGCGGCCGTCGGGTCGGCCGAGGCCAGCCGCAGCGTCCCGCGGCTCTTGGGATAGATCAGCGTCGACATCACCGTGATGCAGGGGCGGGTGTCGACCTTGTGCCGGATCGGCGCGTCCTGGTTCGGGGTCGGGTAGGACCACGGCAGCAGGTGCAGCTGCAGGTCCGGGACGTCGGTGGCGCGCGAGGTGCGCACGAAGCCCACGGACTCGAAGACCGAGTACGCCAGGAACGAGTCCCCCCGGGTGACCTCCTTGACCAGACCCTTGGCGAAGTAGCTGGGGATGCCCCGGTGCGGGACCGAGGGCACGTGAACTGTCACAGGGACAAAAAGGTGGTCGTGCAGGTTGTCGCCTACGGGAAGGTCGGCCACGACCTCGAGGCCGAGGCTGCGCAGGTGCTCCTGCGGGCCGATGCCCGAGAGCATCAGGAGTTGGGGCGAGCCGAAGACGCCCGCGGCCAGAATGACCTCCTTACCGGCGCGCACCACACGCCGCGTGCCGTCCTTGTCGAGCACCTCCACGCCGGTGGCGCGGCCGTCGCGGATCACCACGCGCAGCGCGTGCACCTCGGTCTGCACCTCGAGCGTCTGCGGGGCCCGGTGGTGGAAGTAGCCGCGGGAGGCGCTGTATCGCAGGCCCCGGTCGGTGTTCTGCTGCATGTAGCCGATGCCCTCCTGAGAGGCACCGTTGTAGTCGTCGAGCACCTTTACCCCGAGGGTGTCGGCGGTCGCCTGCAGGAACTGCCCGGTCGCCTCGGTCGGATGCGGGTTGGTGGTGACGCGGATCGGACCGCCGGCGCCGCGGTAGGCGTCCTCGCCGCCCTCGTAGTCCTCCATCCGCTTGTAGGCGGCGTTGACCTCGTCCGCGCTCCACCCGTTGCAGCCCTCGGCGGCCCAGGAGTCGAAGTTGGCGCGGTTGCCGCGCACGTAGACCATGCCGTTGACCGAGGACGACCCGCCCACGACCTTGCCGCGCGTCTGCGGGATCCTGCGGCCCAGTGCGTGCGTCTGTGGCGTCGTGTAGTAGCCCCAGTCGACGGCCTTCTTGATCTGGGGGACCGAGTGCATCGGGCCGATCATCCCGGGCTTCTTCACCAGGAACTGCTCGTCGCTCTTGCCCGCCTCCAGGACGATCACGCGCGCACCGGACTCGGCCAGGCGGCCCGCCAACGCCGCGCCGGCGCTTCCGGAGCCCACGACCACGTAGTCGGCCTCGTTGCTGCGCGGTGCGTTCTTCGCCATGGTTCCTCGATCCGTGTGGTGCCGGTGTGCGACCCCACGGTACGACGAAACTGAAACTTGTTCTACCCCTGGACGCCCAGCTGAACGCCGAGCGCTCGGGCGGCCTGGGTGGCCACCTCCGGCTCGGCCAGCTGGCGCAACAGCAGCAACCCGTCCAGGAGCGCGATGGCGGCCAGCGCCTCGGCGCGGCGTCGCTCAGGAGACCCTGCGAGTCGTTCCCCGAACCAGGCGGCCCATGACTCCACCAGGACCGGGGCCAGCGTGCGATAGGGCTCCACGTGGGCCGACGCGAGGCCGGATGCCTCGAAGTAGAGGGCGAAACGACGATCCATGTCCGAGCGCATGAGGTGGGGCGCTGCAGCGCGCACGAGAGCGATGTGGTCGCGGGCCTTGTCGGGCAGTGCGGCGAGGACGGTCTCCTGGAGTTCGCGGCCGAGCTCGGCCAGGACGGCCTCGACGAGCCTCTCCTTGGTCGGGAAGTAGTAGACGACGGTCCGGTCGTTGACCCCCAGGCGCTGCGCCACCCGGCCGAACGTGAGCCGGTGGAGTCCCTCGCCGATTGCCGTTTCCACGGCGGCTTCGAGGATCTGCTCCGGCGTGTGCTTGTATCCCACCCCTTGATTGTAGTGATGACTGCATTTACCGTTTGTAGTAGTAACTACATTCTTGGAGGTGTCCATGTCGTCATCACGAGCAGCCGTGTCGGTCCAGGCCCTTGCGCTTCTCAGGACTGGGGTCGGTCTCGGGTCCTGGTTGAGCCCGGCCCTGTCGTGGCGTGCCTTCGGCCTCGGCCCGGGTGGAGCCGACCCCAGCGCGGGCGCCGTCACCCGGTTGTTCGGCGTGCGTGACCTCGCGATGGGGCTGGCGCTGCGCCACCCGGACCCCGCCGTCCGTGCTGCTGTCCTGCGCGCGGGGGTCTGCATCGACGGCATCGACGTGGTCGCAGGGCTCGTCGCCGTACGGTCAGGGGCTCCGCGCGGAGTTCTGGTGGGGGTCGCTTCGGGTGCCGCCTTGTTCGTTGCGTTGGGAGCGCTCGGCCTCCAGGACGACCACGCACCGGCCGCGCCATGAGCGCTCTTCCCCGCGCGCAGCGCTGGCTCGAGGGCGTGCTCGTCGCCGTCGGCGTCTATGCCACGCTCCTGGTCGTGGCAGGGCCCGTCCTGGGCCAGGGCTTCGACCGGCTCGGGTTCGGTGCTGCCGAGGCGGGTGTGGGAGGCGGGGAGGCGATCCGCTACGTCTGGTTTCTCCAGGGCGTCCTGGGGGCCGTGATCCTCGGCTGGGCGGCACTGCTGGTCGCCGTGGCGCGAGGACCGCTGCGGCGCGCAGAGCCCTGGGCGGCGTCCGCGCTGGCGAGTTCGATCGGGCTCTGGTTCGTGGTGGACACCGGTTTCTCGCTGCTGGCGGGGCAACCGGAGCATGCCCTCTTCAACGTGGCATTCCTGGTCGCGGTGGGAGTGCCGTTCACGCTCACGGTCCTCGGGTGGCGACGCGTCAGCTGAGCCGTGCCACCAGCGCCTCGCCCAGGGCGCTGCCGGAGAGGAACGCGCCCTCGACTTTCGAGACCGGTCCCCAGCCGTCGCCGCAGACGCCGACGAGGTGGTCCGAGAGGGCGTACGGCGCCTCGCGGGTGCCGGCCGGGCGCGCCAGGGACCACCGCTGGAGGTGGTGTCCCAGCGGGGCGTCGGGGAGCACGAGGAGGTCGCGCAGCGAGGCCAGGAACGCCGGGGCCGCCGCCTGCGGGTCCTCCAGGCGTGGTCGGGCGAACTCGGGCGTCGAGTGGGTCACCAGGGTGGCCGCGCCGTCCCCGCGCCGGCGACCGTCGTCGGCGACCCAGGAGATGACGGGGTGGTCGTTGACGAACGCCCCGTCGAAGTCCCACGTGCGCTCGGGCCACCACGTGCTCAACGCCAGCACCGGTTCGAATTCGCGGGTGAGCGCGGCCGCCTCCGCCTCCAAGCCGGTCCCGAGCAGGCGCCGGGCCTGCGGATCGGGCATCGCGAGCACGACGGCCGACGCGGCGCGCCCGTCGACCCGGAGCGCGTCCTGCGTCCGTTCCACCACGGACGCCTCGGTCTCCTCCACCGCGAGGTCGGCGGCGAGGTGTTCCACCAGCGAGCGCATCCCCTGGTTGGCTGCCCAGCACACGGGCCCGGTCGTGGTCCGCGGGCCGTGTTCGTCGCTCACCGGGTGGTCGAGCACGGTGAGGGAGTCGGTCCACGGTCGCGCCAGCCCGGCGTCCTGCCAGGCGGTGACGACGTCGCGGAAGGGGGTCTCGGTGACCGTGAAGTACTGCGCGCCGGTGTCGACCGGACGGCCGTCGAGGTGTCGGGTCGCCATCCGCCCGCCGATGCGGCGCCCCCGGTCGAGCACGGTCACGGGGAGACCTGCCTCGCCCAGGGTTCGCGCGCACGCGACTCCGGAGATTCCTGCGCCCACCACCACGATCGGATCCACGCCCGCCAGCGTGACAGTCGGTCCCAACAGGGCCCTGTGAGCGGGGCCACTGGTCACCGGCGCCGCCGATCTGCACAATGGCGGAGGAAACAAACAGTCAGCCCGGCTTGTTTTTGCGGGGCGGTTCGCACAGGAGACCCCATGACCACCCCCTCGCAGTCGGTGCGCCGTCGTGTGCGCATCCTCAAGCGCCAGGCGACCTCGGCCCGTCAGTTCGGCACGTTCCTGGTGAAGAACCCCGACATCGCCAAGGACCTGGCCCGGGACGCGCTGCCCAACCTGCTGCCGGGACGCAAGGCGGCCGAGGCTCCCGCCCCCGCCGACGCCGGGCCCGGTGAGGCGGCCGCCCCGACGTTCGTGCCCCCGGCCGGCCTCGCGGCGTACGCCCGGACGACCGGAGCGGAAGCCGACGTGACCACCGGCCCGGCGACCACCCGCCGGGTCGTCGAGGATCTGTCGCGGCTGCCGGAATGGATGGAACTGCACGCCGGCTTCCGGGGGGCACCTCCCTCCGGTGCCGCGGTCGGGGTGCGGTTCACCCAGCAGGTGCGCCTGATGGGGATCCCGGCCGACATCGCCTGGAAGGTCGAGGAGGCCTCGGAGACCACGGTCGCGCTCGCCGGGACCGGGCCGATGGGCCTCACGCTGGGCCTGTGGCTGAGCGTGCTCCCGACGGCGACGGGCTCGCGGATCCGGGTGGACGCGGGCGTGGGGGGCGATCCGATCGCCGGTCCGATGGGGGCGACCGTCCTGGCCTCGGTGACCGACTCCCTGGAGACGTCGCTGCGGCGGTTGAGCGACCTGCTCGCCGAGGTCGTCGACGACCCCGATGCCGGACCGCAGGGCGGCGCGGCCCCGGTGCAGCACCGCGCGTCGGGTCGGCTGCTCGATCCGCGCACGCCGGTCATCGTGGGCGTAGGCCAAGTCGTCCAGCGCGAGCCCGACCTCGAAACGCTGCCGGACCCCGCGGCGTACGCGGCCCAGGCCCTGCGCGCCGCGGCCGCGGACGCCGGCACGACAGCGCTGCTCGGGCAGGCCGACGCCGTGTACGCCGTGGCGAGCGCGTCCTGGTCCTACCGCGACCTGGCCGCGGAGGTCGCCGGCCGCCTCGGCACCGCGCCCACCAGCACGGTGATGTCCGCGCGGTACGGCGGCGACGCCGGCCAGGTGCTCATCAACACCGCGGCGCAGGCGATCGCCGACGGTGAGGCCTCGGTCGTGCTGGTGTGCGGCGCCGAGGCCGGCAACACCCTGGCGGCCGCCCAGAAGGCGGGACTCGACGTCGCGTGGCCGGTCCAGGGGGCCGACGTCCGCCCCGACCGGGTGATCGGCAGCGAGCGCGAGGCCAATAACGAAGCCGAGAGCGCGGCGGGGCTCACCGTCCCGGTCTACATGTACGCCCTGATGGAGTCCGCGCTCCGCGGCACGCTCGGGGACAGCCCCGAGGTGCACCAGCAGCGGATCACCGGGCTGTGGTCTCGGCTCTCGCAGATCGGCGCGACCAACCCGTACGCCTGGCAGCCGGGTGCGTTGGCGCCGGAGGAACTCGCCCCGAACCCGGACAACCGGGCCGTCGCCGCGCCGTACACCAAACTGCTCTGCGCGAATCTCCAAGTGGACCTGGCCAGTGGCCTGATCCTGACCTCGGTCGCCGCGGCCGAGGCGGCCGGCGTGCCCCAGGAGAAGTGGGTGTTCCCGCAGGTCGGTGCCGCGGCGTACGACGAGTGGTTCGTCTCCGAGCGGGCCGACCTGGCGGCGTCCCCGGCGATCCGCACCCTGGGCCGGGCGGCCTTGGAGCACACCGGGCTGAAGATCGACGACATCGCGCACGTCGACCTCTACTCCTGCTTCCCGGTCGCGGTGCAGATCGCCGCGCGCGAGCTCGGGCTTCCCGTCGACGACCCGGCCCGGCCGCTGTCGGTGACCGGCGGTCTGACCTTCGCCGGCGGTCCCGGCAACAACTACGGCACGCACGCGGTGGCCACGCTGGTGCAGCGGCTCCGGGAGGACCCCACGGCGTACGGCCTGTCGACGTCGCTGGGCTGGTTCGTGACCAAGCACGCCTTGGGGCTCTACTCCGCGACGCCGCCGGAACGGCCCTACCGGGCGCTGTCCCCGATCCTCGAGCCCGCGCCGAGTCGTCCTGTGCCTGCGCAGTACGCCGGCCCCGGCGTGATCGAGGCCGCCACCGCGCAGTTCGACCGCACCGGCGCGGTGGAGCACGCGATCGTCTCGGTGCTGACCCCGGCCGGTGAGCGGGTGCTGGTGCGCACCACGCAGCCTGAGATCTGCGACGTGGTGGTCTCCGGGGACCCCCTGGGCTGGGCGGTCGAGGTCGCCGACCGGTCCTCGCTGACCGTGGTGCGCCGGCAACGCCGCCGCCGCCCGGCACCTCCGCCGATGACGGTGCTGCACGAGCGACGGGGCCCGGTGCTCGTGGTGACGCTGAACCGGCCCGAACGTCGCAACGCCGTGGACCTGGCGACAGCCGAGCTGCTCGAGCACACCATGGACTGGTTCGAGGCCGACGACTCCGCGCGGGTCGCGGTGCTCACCGGGGCGCAGGGCACCTTCTGTGCCGGCGCGGACCTGAAGGCGGTGTCGACGGGGCAGTTCCCGATGACCGAGAAGGGCGGCCCGCTGGGCATCACCGCGCGTCCGCTGGCCAAGCCGCTCATCGCGGCGGTCGAGGGGCACGCCTTGGCGGGCGGTTGCGAGCTCGCGCTGGTCTCGGACCTGATCGTCGCCTCCACCGCCTCGCAGTTCGGCCTTCCGGAGCCCAAGCGCGGACTGGTCGCGGTGGCCGGAGGCGTCCTGCGGCTCTCGCAGCGCTTGCCGCGCAACGTGGCGATGGAGATGGTGCTCACCGGCAACCCGCAGCCGGCGACGCGGATGGCCGAGCTCGGCCTGGTCAACCGATTGGCCGAGCCGGGTCAGGTCCTCGACGCCGCCGTGGCGCTCGCCGGAGAGATCATCGCGAATGCGCCGCTGTCGGTGGCGGCGTCCAAGCGCATCGTCGAGGAGAGCCCGGACTGGGTGGTGGCTGAGGCGTTCGACCGCCAGGCGGCACTCGGCATGGACGCGATCCTGTCCGAGGACGCCGCCGAGGGCACGCTGGCCTTCGTGGAGAAGAGGGCGCCGGTCTGGCGCGGGCGCTGAGCGCAGCGGAATGCCGCAGGTCATGACGAACGTCATGGGGGACGAGGGACGAATGGATAGGTTTTTTCAGTAAAGCCACGCTTATCCCTTTTGCTCCCTACGGTTCTCGACATGACCTCTCGCAAACTCCAGGTCGTCGGCGCTGCGGCGGCCCTCGTCCTGCTCTCGACCGGCGGCGCTGTGGCGGCCGCGAAGATCGACGGAGCCAACATCAAGAACGGCACCGTCACGAGCACCCAGATCAAGAACCAGACGATCACCCGGGACGACATCGCCGAGCGCACCATCGGCTTGCTGCGACTGCGCGAGGGCGCGATCGCCAAGCTCCGGGGCGCCGAGGGCCCGCAGGGTCCGCAGGGCGACCCGGGTCCCGCGGGCGCTGACGGCCAGGACGGCGTTGACGGTCAGGACGGCGCTGACGGCGCTGTGGGTCCGCAGGGTCCCCAGGGTGACCCGGGTCCCGCGGGCGCTGACGGTCAGGACGGCGCTGACGGCGCGGTCGGCCCGCAGGGTCCGCAGGGCGACCCGGGTCCGCCCGGTGCTGACGGTGGGTTCGGTGACTACGCCGGCCTCGGCGCCTCCCCGGGCAGCGTCATCGCGGTGGTGCTGGGTGGCACGGACGTCCCGTTCAACTCCTACCAGGCACTGAACGGCATCACGACCGCTGACGCCGTCACGTACCAGGTGACGACGACCGGCGCCTACCGGATCTCCTACTCCGCCAAGACCACCGCGGCGCTGCTGGCCAACACCCGGGTCGTCGTCAACGGCATCGGCGTCCAGGTGCTCGCCGACGAGCCGGTCCTCGCAACCAACCAGTTCTCCGGCGACGCGATCCTGAACCTGACCGCGGGCGACGAGATCTCCCTGGAGTTCTACGGACTGCTCGGCGCGGTGACCTTGCAGACCGGTCACGGCGCGACCATGACCATCCAGCAGGTCGGCTGACCTTCCCACATCCCGACGACCATCCTGACGGCGTCGCGGCTCCACGGAGCCGCGGCGCCGTCAGTCGCTGCCAGCGTGCGAGCCGAGTCGCCCAGCGGCTCGATGATGCCGGCGATGTGCGCGGCGGAGGCGTCGATGCCCGCGGCGCTGACGTTGATGCCGCGC
The DNA here is from genome assembly GCA_044224695.1 of Marmoricola sp. Taxonomy (GTDB): domain Bacteria; phylum Actinomycetota; class Actinomycetes; order Propionibacteriales; family Nocardioidaceae; genus Marmoricola_A. The sequence goes on from JBGAJX010000007.1 coordinate 80,911, forward strand.
GCGGACTCGTTGATGCCCGCCGCGGACTGGCTGAGCTCGCGGGCGGACTCGTCGAGCCCGGCCGCCGAGGCCTGGATCCCGGCGATCGGCGTCTCGAGTTGGGCGATCACCGGCGCGAGGCGGGAGATGTCCTCGATGAGCGAGGCCAACTGGTCGATGATGCCGCCCTCCATCACCAGTTGTTCGACCAGGCCCTCCTGCGCAAGCAGCCGGTCGATCACGCCGCCCTCGCTGAGCATCCGGTCGATCGCGCCCTCCTGGGCGATCAGCCGGTCCAGCAGGCCACCGGGCTCCACCACGCGGTCCAGCGGTCCGCCCGGCGCGATCACCCGGTCCAACGCTCCGCCGGTCGACAGGATCCGGTCCAACGGGCCGCCGGCGGCCAGCACCCGGTCCAGCGGAGAGCCTGGAGCCGAGAGTCGGGACAGCGGGCCCTTCTCGTCGAGCAGCCGGTCCACGACCCCGCCGGGCTGGAGTGCCTGGCCGACCGGACGCTCCGGCGAGGTCATCGCCGCCAGCTGGAAGAGCAGTCGCGACGGGCCGTCCGGCCCGACCAGGCGGGCGACACCGATGCTGGCCTCGCCGAAGGCGATCGCGACGCGGGCGGGGAAGGTGGCGAGTTCCAGGAGCTTCACAGGCGGAATCGTAGGCCGCGGACCCTGCATGACATTTGGAGGAGCGCTACACCGTGTGAGGCCCGAATATACAGGACCAAGGGCCGACGTTGTGGGGGCGGCGGAGGGCAAGACTGGGCCCATGGCTGACCACTCCTCCGCTGCCGGTCCCGACGGTCCCCTGGCTGATGCCCTGCTCGGCGCGGGGAGGTTCTTCCGGAAGTGGGACGAGTCCGCCGACGGCCGCATGGTCGTGCGCGAGGGCGGGCGCAAGGGCGACGTCTTCTACCGGGACCGGTGGAGCCACGACAAGGTCGTCCGCTCCACACACGGCGTGAACTGCACCGGGTCCTGCTCGTGGAAGGTCTACGTCAAGGACGGCATCATCACGTGGGAGACCCAGCAGACCGACTACCCCTCGGTCGGGCCCGACCGCCCGGAGTACGAGCCCCGCGGGTGCCCCCGCGGGGCCGCGTTCAGCTGGTACACCTACTCGCCCACGCGGGTGCGTTACCCCTACGTCCGCGGCGTGCTGGTGGAGATGTACCGCGAGGCCAAGGCCCGGCTCGGCGACCCGGTGGTGGCCTGGGCCGACATCGTCGGCGACCCCGAGCGGCGACGCCGCTACCAGCGCGCCCGGGGCAAGGGCGGCCTGGTCCGGGTCGGCTGGGACGAGGCGGCCGAGATCGTGGCCGCGGCGCACGTACACACCATCAAGACCCACGGGCCCGACCGGTGCGCGGGCTTCTCGCCGATCCCCGCCATGTCGATCGTGAGCCACTGTGTCGGCACCCGGTTCATGCAGCTCATCGGCGGCGTGATGACGAGCTTCTACGACTGGTACGCCGACCTCCCCGTCGCCAGCCCGCAGGTCTTCGGCGACCAGACCGACGTGCCCGAGTCCGGCGACTGGTGGGACTCGACGTACCTGCTGATGTGGGGCTCCAACGTGCCGGTCACGCGGACCCCGGACGCGCATTGGATGGCCGAGGTCCGCTATCGCGGCACCAAGGTCGTCACGGTCAGCCCCGACTACGCCGACAACACCAAGTTCGCCGACGAGTGGCTGCCCGCGCAGGCCGGCACCGATGCGGCGCTGGCGATGGCGATGGGCCACGTCATCCTGCGCGAGTACCTGGTGGACCGGCAGGTGCCGTTCTTCGACGACTACGTGCGCACCTATACCGACCTGCCCTTCCTGGTGCGCCTCGACGAGCGCGACGACGCCTACGTGCCGGGCAAGAACCTCACCGCGGCCGACCTCGGCGACCATCCCGAGGCCACCAGCGAGGGCGCGGGCATGAAGACCGTGCTGCTCAACGAGGCGAACCTCCAGCCGGTCGTGCCCGGCGGCAGCATGGGTTTCCGCTACACCGAGTCGGGTGTCGGGCGCTGGAATCTCGACCTCGAGGGGGTGCGCCCCGCACTCACCCTGCTGCACCCCGGGAGCGAGAACGTGGAGGTGTTGCTGCCGTGCTTCGAGGCGGCCGACGGCTCCGGCTCGATCCTGCGCCGCGGTGTCCCGGCCCGACGCGTCGCCGGTCATCTGGTCACCACGGTCTTCGACCTGATGCTGGCGCAGTACGGCGTGGGCCGTGACGGTCTGCCGGGGGACTGGGCCGCCGGGTATGACGACGCCACGACGCCGTACACGCCGGCCTGGCAGGAGGAGATCACCAGCGTGCCGGCGGAGGCGTGCACGCGGATCGCGCGCGAGTTCGCCACCAACGCCGAGGAGTCGCAGGGCCGCAGCATGATCATCATGGGCGCCGGCATCTGCCAGTGGTTCCACGGTGACGCGACCTACCGCGCGATCCTGTCGTTGCTGCTGCTCACCGGGTCGATGGGGCGCAACGGCGGTGGCTGGGCGCACTACGTGGGCCAGGAGAAGTGCCGCCCCATCACCGGCTGGCTCAACCTGGCCAACGCCCTGGACTGGCAGCGACCGCCGCGCACGATGATCGGCACGGCGTACTGGTACATGCACACCGACCAGTGGAAGTACGACGGCTACCAGGCGGACGCGCTGGCCTCCCCGCTCGCGGGCGACTCCTTCACCGGCCGGCACACCGCCGACGTGATCGCCCAGTCCAACCGGATGGGCTGGATGCCGTTCTATCCCCAGTTCGACAAGAATCCGCTGGATCTGGCCGACGAGGCCGTGGCCGCGAACCCCGAGCAGCCCACCCGAGCGGTGGTCGACCGCCTGGTCTCGGGGGACCTGAAGTTCGCCATCGAGGACGTGGACGCGCCGCAGAACTGGCCACGGACCCTGGTGCTGTGGCGGGCGAACCTGCTCGGGTCCAGCGCCAAAGGCAACGAGTACTTCCTCAAGCACCTGCTGGGAACGCACTCCAACGTGCTGGGGGAGCCCTCGCAGGTGCGACCTGAGGACGTGGCGTGGCACGACGACTCCCCGGAGGGCAAGCTCGACCTCCTGGTCAGCGCGGACTTCCGGATGACCAGCACCACGATGCTGTCCGACGTCGTGCTGCCTGCGGCCACCTGGTACGAGAAGCACGACCTCTCCACCACCGACATGCACCCGTTCGTGCATGCGTTCTCCCCGGCGATCGACCCGCCCTGGGAGGCCCGCACCGACTTCGAGACCTTCCACGTCATCGCCCAGAAGCTCTCCGATCTCGCGCGCACCCACCTGGGCGTTCGCAAGGACCTGGTCAGCGTGCCGATCCAGCACGACACCCCCGGGGAGGCGGCGGTGCCCGGCGGGCTCGACCGGGACTGGCGTGCCGGTGAGGTCGAGCCGATCCCGGGGGCGACCATGCCGGTGCTCCAGGTGGTCGAGCGGGACTACACCGCGATCGCCGACAAGCTCGGGGCACTCGGGCCGCTGGCCGACCGGCTCGGGTTCACGATCAAGAACGTCACCTACGACCTGACCCACGAGGTGGAGCGGCTGGGGCACCTCAACGGCGTGATGCTCGGTGGCGCCGCCGACGGCCGGCCCGCGCTGGACACCGACGTCAAGCTCGCCGAGGCGGTGCTCGCGCTCTCGGGCACCACCAACGGCGAGCTCGCCGTGCAGGGCTTCCGTACCCTGGAGAAGAGGGTCGGCAAACCGCTGGCAGACCTCGCCGAGGGCAGTGAGGAGAAGCGGATCACCTTCGCCGACACCCAAGCCCGCCCGGTGCCGGTGATCACCTCGCCGGAGTGGTCCGGATCGGAGACCGGCGGGCGGCGCTACGCCCCGTTCACCGTCAACGTCGAGCGGCTCAAGCCCTGGCACACGCTCACCGGGCGGATGCACTTCTACCTCGACCACGACTGGATGCGCGACTTCGGGGAGCAGTTGCCGACGTACCGGCCGCCGCTGGATCTGCACCGGCTGCTGGGGGAGCCCAAGCTCGGCCCGGACGGGTCGCGGACCATCACGGTGCGCTACCTGACCCCGCACTCCAAGTGGTCGATCCACTCGGAGTACCAGGACAACCTCTTCATGCTGGCGCTCTCCCGCGGTGGACCCACCTGCTGGATGAGCCCCGCCGACGCGGCCTCGATCGGGGTCGCGGACAACGACTGGATCGAGTGCACCAACGCCAACGGCGTGCTGGTGTGCCGGGCGATCGTGAGCCACCGGATGCCGGAGGGCGTGGTCTACGTCCATCACGCTCAGGAGCGCACCATCGACGTCCCGAAGTCTGAGGCGACCGGCCGGCGGGGTGGCATCCACAACTCCGTCACCCGACTTCTTGTCAAACCAACCCATCTCATCGGGGGCTATGCGCAGCTGTCGTACGCGTTCAACTACCTCGGTCCCACCGGCAACCAGCGCGACATGGTGACCACGATCCGGCGTCGCAGCCAGGAGGTGCAGTTCTGATGAGGGTCATGGCCCAGCTCGGCATGGTGATGAACCTCGACAAGTGCATCGGGTGCCACACCTGCTCGGTGACCTGCAAGCAGGCGTGGACCAACCGCGCCGGCGTCGAGTACGTCTGGTTCAACAACGTCGAGACGCGGCCCGGTCAGGGCTACCCGCGGCGTCACGAGGACCAGGAGCAGTGGAAGGGCGGCTGGACCCTCAACCGGCGCGGTCGTCTGGTCCTGCGCTCGGGTGGACGCTTCAAGAAACTGCTCGGCATCTTCGCCACCAGCGTGCAGCCCAAGCTGGAGGACTACTACGAGCCCTGGACCTACGACTACGAGACGCTGGTCAACGCGCCGCTGGGCGACGACTTCCCGGTCGCGCGGCCGAAGTCGTTGATCACCGGCGAGGACACCCAGATCACCTGGTCGGCCAACTGGGACGACAACCTCGGCGGGTCCACCGCGCACGGGCACCTCGACCCGATCGTGGAGAAGGTGCGCCAGGAGTCGGAGGAGCGGATCCGCTTCGAGCTCGAGCAGACCTTCATGTTCTACCTGCCGCGGATCTGCGAGCACTGCCTCAACCCGGCCTGCATGGCGGCGTGCCCGAGCGGAGCGATCTACAAGCGGCTCGAGGACGGCATCGTGCTGGTGGACCAGGACCGCTGTCGTGGCTGGCGGCAGTGTGTGACGGGCTGCCCCTACAAGAAGATCTACTTCAACCACAAGACCGGCAAGGCCGAGAAGTGCACGCTCTGCTATCCCCGGCTCGAGGTCGGGCTGCCCACGGTCTGTTCGGAGACCTGCGTCGGCCGGCTGCGCTACCTCGGCCTGGTGCTCTACGACGCCGACAAGGTCACCGCGGCGGCCAGCGTCCCTGACGAGAAGGACCTCTACCAGGCCCAGCTGGACTGCCTGCTGGACCCGCACGACCCCGAGGTGATCGCGGCCGCCCGGGCCGAGGGCATCCCCGAGGACTGGCTGGACGCCGCGCGCCGCAGCCCGGTCTACGCGCTGATCAAGACCTACGGGGTCGCGCTCCCGCTGCATCCGGAGTACCGCACGATGCCGATGGTCTGGTACGTCCCGCCGCTCTCTCCGGTCGTCGACCTGCTCCGGGAGCAGGGGCACGACGCCGAGGACCAGGGCACGCTCTTCGGAGCGATCGAGGCCCTGCGCATCCCGGTGGAGTACCTCGCCGAGCTCTTCACCGCCGGCGACACCGAGGTGGTCACCGGGGTGCTGCGCCGGCTCGCGGCCATGCGCTCCTACCTGCGCGGCATCACCTTGCACGACGACGCCGACGAGGCCATCCCAGCCAGCGTGGGGATGGACGGCGCCACGATGTACGAGATGTACCGCCTGCTGGCGATCGCCAAGTACGACGACCGCTACGTGATCCCCAAGGCGCACGAGGAGCAGGGCCGGCAGCTGGAGGAGCTGGCCTGCTCGCTGGACTACGACTCCGGCCCGGGGATGTACGAGTCGGGGCCGCTCGGCGAGGCCTCCGGGCGACCGGTCCCGGTCGCGGTGGAGACGTTCCATGCGTTGCAGCAACGGCAACGCTCGGACGAGCCAGCCGGGTCCGAACAGCTCCGCGGCCGGGTGAACCTGCTCAACTGGGACGGCAACGGGGCCCCCGACGGGCTCTTCCCGCCACGCGAGGGCGAGGAGAGGGCGCGATGAGGACGCGCTCGGCCGTGTGGCGTCGCGGTGACCGCTGGGTGGGTCAGCGCCGGGTCGATCACCATCGGGTGATCCACCAGGTGGCCTCGCTGGCCCTGGGCTACCCCGACGAGGATCTGCTCGCCCGGCTACCGGTGATGCGCCACGCGCTCGACGAGCTCCCCCCGGGGCCGGACGTGAGCGCCCTCGGGCCCGTCCTGGACCACCTGGCCGGCGCCTCGATTCCCGAGCTCCAGCGGGCCTACGTCGAGGTCTTCGACCTGACCGGCAAGCGCTCGCTCTACCTGTCGTACTGGACCGACGGGGACACTCGTCGGCGCGGCACCGTGCTCACCGGCTTCAAGGAGCGCTACCGGGCCAGCGGCTTCCTCGTCGACACCCACGGCGAGCTCCCCGACTTCCTGCCGCTGGTGCTGGAGTACGCCGCCATCGCCGACCCGGCCGACGGGGCCGCACTGCTTCAGGAGTATCGCGCGCCGCTGGAACTGCTGCGGCTGGCGCTGGAGGACCTGGGGACGCCGTACGCGGGGGTGTTGCAGGCCGTCGTGGCGACGCTGCCGGGGATCTCCCCGGCCGACCGCGCCGCGGCGTACCGGATGGCGGCCCAAGGCCCGCCGCAGGAGGCGGTGGGCCTCGACGCCTACGACCCGCGGCTGCTCCCGCTGGCCGAGAGCGGGCCGAGCCGAGGAGGAGTGCACTGATGGAGAACGCCTGGGACGTGCTGCTGTGGGGCGTGCTGCCCTACCTGGCTTTCGCGCTGCTGGTCGGCGGGACGGTGTGGCGCTATCGCTACGACCAGTTCGGCTGGACCACCCGCTCCACGCAGCTCTACGAGTCGCGTCTGCTGCGCATCGGCAGCCCGCTGTTCCACTTCGGGATCCTCTTCGTCGTGATCGGGCACGTGGTCGGGCTGGTCATCCCCGAGCACTGGACCGAGGCCGTCGGAGTGACCGAGGAGCTCTACCACCTCAACGCGATCGTCGTCGGCGGCCTCGCAGGCGTCTGCACGCTGGTCGGTGCCGCGCTGCTGATCTACCGGCGCCGGACCACCGGCCCGGTGTTCATGGCGACCACCGCCAACGACAAGGCGATGTACGTCGCACTCGTCGCCGCCATCCTGCTCGGGCTGGGTGCCACCGCGTCGGGCTCCGGAGTCGTCGGGGAGGCCTACAACTACCGCGAGTCGGTCTCGGTCTGGTTCCGCTCCCTCTGGGTGCTCCAACCCGACGTCGGCGCGATGGCCGAGGCGCCCTGGCCCTTCCACGTCCATGTCCTGGTCGCGTTGCTGCTCTTCGCCGCCTGGCCGTTCACCCGGTTGGTGCACGCGTTCACCGCTCCGGTCCACTACCTGTTCCGGCCTTACGTCGTGTACCGCTCCCGTGACGAGCGCCCCGCCCCGGGCAGCGTCGCCCCGCGGCGCGGCTGGGACCCGGTGGGGACCCGTGATCGGGAGCGCTGAGCGCGCCGGATCAGGAGTCGAACCGCGCGTGCGTGGTGAGCCGGGCGCGGCAGCTGTGCGGAGTCACGAACGGCTCCAGCTCCACCTCGGTGTCGTCCTCGCCCAGCGCGCTCAGCGCACCGCCGAGCAACCCTCGGTGGACGCCGCAGACGACGTGGGGGTGTGCGCGGGCCAGACTCGCGAAGGGGCACCCCCGCAAGGTGATCTCGGCGGTGCGGCCGTCCTCGGTGGTCCGGATCTCCGGCTGGTAGCCCCACTTCTGCAGCAGGTCCACCGTCTGCCCGATCTTTCCGAGCCAGGCTCCCGCGGTGTGGGCCTGGGTGGTCTCCTCACCGGCGTCCAGGGGCCGATGCCGGTGCGCCCAGTCGCGGCCCGCCTCCTCGGGAGTGCGCTGCGGGCCGTCCCCGGACGGCTCCCACGCCGTCACCAGGAGCTCGGTCAACGCCCGGAACGCCTCCGCGGAGGGCGAGGGTGCCTCGGTCGGGGCCGGCCGGCGGAACACCTTGCGCGGCCGCCCGACGCCGCGTCGCTCGGAACTCGCCTCGAGCTGGCCGTCGCGGACCAGCCCGTCGAGGTGGAAGCGCGCGGTGGTGACATGCAGTCCCAGCTGCTCACCGACCTCGGCCGCGGTCAGAGCCGTCGTGGGGACATCCTCGTCGTCCAGAGGAGGGAACAGGTCGAGGACGCGCTGGCGTGCCGGGGAGTCGTCGGCAGCCGGTGTCATCACGCCTCCTTCAAATCGACCTCGCTGCTGAGTTTACCGACGGGTTTTCGTCCGTCGTCCGGGGACCTTCGCCCTCACTTACCGCTGAAGGACCCACGGGAGTTGCACTCAACCCCGAGTTTAGAGGACGTTTAAGAGGAACGCTGGCGAGAGGCGAGGAGAAGCGATGAGCGAGACCGTGACCCAGGCCGGTGCCCGGCCCGGGGCCGAGCCCGGGGGGCGCACGCGGGTGCTGGTGCTCTCCACCACCGGGTTCACGCTGATGTTCGCCGTGTGGCTGATGTTCGGCATCCTCGGCAAGCCGATCTCGGAGGAGTTCGGGCTCTCGGAGGTCCAACTCTCCTGGCTGATCGCCGTCGCGGTCCTCAACGGCTCGCTCTGGCGGTTGCCGGCCGGGATGCTCGCGGACCGCTACGGCGGCCGGATCGTGATGACGGTGCTCCTGGCCGCGACGGCGGTGCCGACCTACCTGGTCTCGCAGGCGAGCTCCTACGCGATGCTCCTCCTGCTCTCGTTCCTGGTCGGCTTCGCGGGCAACTCCTTCAGCGCCGGCATCGCCTGGAACTCCGCCTGGCAGCCGCGCGAGCACCAGGGCTTCGCACTCGGCGTCTTCGGCGCGGGCAACGTCGGCGCCTCGGTGACCAAGTTCATCGGTCCGCCGATCATCGTCGGCACCGCGGGGGCGACCTACTTCGGGTTCATCGAGGGTGGCTGGCGGCTCGTCCCGGTCGTCTACGCCGTCCTGCTCGTCGCGGTCGCGGTGGCCACCTGGACGCTCACGCCGCACCACGACCGCAAGCCCGGCAGCGGCCGCCCGCTGCGCGACCAACTCAAGCCGCTGCGCGAGGTCCGGGTGTGGCGCTTCGGCCTCTACTACGTGGCCGTCTTCGGCGCCTACGTGGCCCTGGCCGCCTGGCTGCCGACGTACTACCTCGACAACTACGACGTGGACCTGCAGACCGCCGCGCTGCTGACCGCGCTCTTCATCTTCCCGGCCTCGTTGCTGCGCCCGCTGGGCGGCAGCCTGTCCGACCGGTTCGGCGCCCGCAGGGTCATGTACGGGACCTTCCTGGTGATGCTGCTGGCCACGGGGATCCTGATGATGCCCAACGGCTTCATCGTCATCGTGCACGCCGACGGCAGTCAGACCGAACACCTCGGGTACTCGCTGGGGATCGTTCCCTTCACCCTGCTGGTCTTCGTGCTCGGCGTCTCGATGGGCGTCGGCAAGGCCGCGGTCTTCAAGCACATCCCCGAGTACTTCCCCGACGACGTCGGCGCCGTCGGCGGTCTGGTCGGGATGCTCGGCGGACTCGGCGGTTTCCTGCTGCCGCCGCTCTTCGCTTACACCAAGGCCTGGTCGGGCTTCCCGAGCAGCACCTTCTTCGTCCTGTTCGTGCTCACCGCGATCTGTGCGGTGTGGATGCACTGGACGGTCGTCCACATGCTCCACCAGGAGTCGCCCGGGCTGGCCGGGCGCATCGAGCGGCCCGAGGAGGCACGCGCATGAGCACCACCACCCCCCGCGGCAGCGAATGGCTGGAGAGCTGGGACCCCGAGAACGAGGAGACCTGGGACTCCGCGCTCGCCTGGCGGACGCTCACCATCACGACCTTCACCCTCACGATGTGCTTCGCGTCGTGGTTCCTCGCCTCGGCCATCGCCCCCAAGCTCACCAACCTCGGCTTCGACTTCAGTGACGACCAGCTCTACTGGCTGGTGGCCATGCCCGGCCTCGCAGGCGGTCTGATGCGGCTGGTCTGGATGGTGCTGCCGCCGATGCTCGGCACCCGCAAGCTGGTCACGTTGACCACGCTGCTGCTGCTCTTCCCCGTGCTGGGCTGGGGGATCCGGGTGCAGGACCCCACCACGTCGTACGCCGAACTGATGCTCCTCGCCTTCGTCACCGGCATCGGCGGCGGCGCGTTCTCCGGTCTGATGCCGAGCACGTCGTACTTCTTCCCCAAGCGACTGCAGGGTACGGCGCTGGGACTCCAGGCCGGCATCGGCAACTTCGGCGTCTCGCTGGTGCAGCTGCTCACGCCGTGGCTGATCGGCTTCAGCCTCTTCGCGTTCCTCGGTGACTCCCAGACGATGGAGGGCGTCCCGGGCAAGCCTTCGACCGAGGTCTGGTACCAGAACGCGGCCTTCATCTACGTGCCGTTCATCCTGATCGCCGCGGTGCTGTCCTGGACGATGCTGAAGTCGGTGCCGGTGACGGCGAACATCCGCCAGCAGTTCGACATCTTCAGCAACCCCGACACCTGGTACATGACGCTGCTCTACATCATGACCTTCGGGACCTTCTCCGGGCTCTCGGCCCAGTTCGGCCTCTTGATGAAGAACCTGTACGGCGCCGGCAACCCCGACATCGTCCAGGGCGCCGGAGCCACCGCCCAACTGCTCATCGAGGGCTACTCGGTGCCGGACCCGGTGAAGTACGTCTTCCTCGGGCCGCTCGTCGGTGCCGGTGCCCGGGTGGTGTTCAGCCCGCTCACCGACCGGATGGGCGGGGCACGGTGGACCCTGGTCTCGGGCATCGGGTTGATCGCCTCCATCGCCTGGACCATGACCGCGCTCACCCCGGACACCTCGTCGGCGGAGGCGCTGGAGAGCGACTTCACCACGTTCCTGTGGGGGATGCTCGCGATCTTCCTGTTCTCCGGGATCGGCAACGCCTCGACCTTCAAGCAGATGCCGATGATCTTCGAGCGCCGCCAGGCGGGTGGCGTGATCGGCTGGACCGCGGCCATCGCCGCCTTCGGTCCGTTCTTCTTCGGCATCGGGCTGACGCTGATGAACGCGACGATCTTCTACGCGATTGGCATCGCGTTCGCCGTGATGTGCGTGGTGATCACCTGGGTCCGCTACGCGCGGCCCGGTGCGCCCCGGCCCAGTTGAGACGGCCCAGTTGAGACGGCCCAGTTGAGACGGCCCACTCAGTGTCGGGCCAGCAGCTCCAGCACCGCCAGGCGCCGGTCGCGCAGGTCGCGGCTGGCGCGCAGCGTGGCCGCGCCCAGGTCGGCCGACGACCGCTGCCCGGGGACGCGGGCGCCGAGGTCACGCGCCAGCACCCGGACCAGGCCGGCGTGCTCCTCGACGGTCTCCTGCGCCGCAGCGGCGAGGTCCTCGGCGGCCGGCTCCAAGGCGGCGACCTGGGCCGCGGCCGCGAGCAGCCCCGCGCGTCCCGGTGCGACCGTGAGGCCGTCGTCCAGCACCGTCAGCAGCGCGGCGACGGCGGCCGCGGGGGAGGCGGCGGGATCCTCGCCCGCCCGTCGGGCCCCGGGAAAGGGCTGCGGGGTGGTGCGGGTGGGCCGAGTCATCACGGTGCTCCTGAAGTGGGGACTTCTCGCCCGTTCCCATTGGCCGCCGGAGGGTCGGTCTGAGGAAAACGCCAAACGTGAGGACCAGGGTCCCGACCCGGACGTTTCGCAGGTCAGGCGACGCCGCGGATCCGGCGGACGAGCAGGGCGCCGGCGAGCACCGAGGCCGCGGCGAGGGTGTAGAGCACCGGGTAGCCGCCGAGCATCGTCACCACCGGGGCGGCGATCAGCGGCGCGAGCACCTGCGGAAGTGCGGCGGCGATGTTGATCACGCCCAGGTCCCGGCCGGCGTCGGCGGCGTCGGGCAGCACCTCGGTCATCAGCGCGTAGTCGACGGCCACGAAGACCCCGAAGCCTGCACCGAGCACGATCGCCGCCCCGACGACCACCGGCCACACCGGGAACAGCGCCAGCATCAGAGTCGCCACCGCCATCACCACGCCGCTGACCGAGACGAAGATGCGGCGTCGCCCGACCCGGTCCGACAGGCGACCCGAGAACACCGCGGTGGCGACCGAGGCCAGCGAGTAGAGCACCGTGAGCACGAAGACGCCGCCCTCGGGGTCGTCGTATCCGACGGCGTCGTCGAGGAAGAAGTACAGGTACACCAGGCCCAACGAGTTCCCGACCTGGACCAGGAAGCGGGTGATCCACGCCCACGCGAAATCGGGGTACGCCGCTGGGCTGACCCAGAACTCGCGCAGGAACTGTCCCCAGGAGAAGGGGCCGGGCGCGGTGTCGGGGGAGCGGTCGCGGCCCGAGACAAGGAAGGGCACGCTGGTGAGGAGCAGGAAGGCCGCGCAGGCGACGTAGCCGGCGGCGACGCTGCCGGTGATCATCGCCAGGCCGACCCCGCACATCGCGCCGAGCGTCTGGGCCAGCGCCACCCAGCCGCCGACGACGCCGCGCTGGCTGCTGGGCACCTGGTCGGGGATCGAGGCCATCACGGCCGCGAAGGAGGCGTTGGCGCCGGCCTGCACGAGCGCCCAGCCGAGCAGCATCAGGCCGACGAGCTCGGCCCCGGCCAGCACCGCCAGGCCGCCCGCGCCGGTCAGCGCGCCGAGTGCCACCCAGGGGCGCCGCCGACCGAGTCGGCTGCGCGTGCGGTCCGAGAAGGCGCCGGCGACCGGGTTCGCGACCAGCGAGACGAAGGCTCCCACGCCGGTGACGAGACCGAGCACGGTCTCCTTGTTGGCGGGGTCGAGGGCCTCGGCCTGCTGGGCGAGCAGCACCTGGAGCGGGCCGAAGAAGGCCGCGAAGGCGCCGAGGTTCGCCAGTCCGAGCGCGGCGACCCAGCCTGGTCCGACCCGCGTGGTCGGGGTCGTGGTCGTCGTCAACGCGGCCCCGCGACCACGTCGGCGAACCAGCGGTAGGAGTCCTTCGGGGTCCGTTGCAGGGTCGTGAAGTCCACGTGCACCAGGCCGAAGCGCTGGCTGTAGCCCTCGGCCCACTCGAAGTTGTCCATCAGCGACCAGCAGTAGTACCCGCCGACGTCGACGCCCTGGTCGCGGGCGTCGAGCAACGCGCGCAGGTAGCCGTCGAGGTAGGCGATCCGGTCGGTGTCGTGCACCACGCCGTCGTCGCCGGGGACGTCGGGGAACGCACAGCCGTTCTCGGTCACCGTGATCGGCGGCAGCGCGTCGCCGTACCGCTGCTTGAGTGTCAGCAGGATCTCGGTGAACGCGGCCGGAAGTACCGGCCAGCCGAACCCGGTGTACGACGGCGCCTGCGCCAGGTCCATCGCGAAGGGCAGCTCGGCGCCGGGCTCCGCGGCTCCGATCACGCTGGGGAAGTAGTGGTTCAGCCCGAACCAGTCCAGCGGCGCCGCGATCTCGGCCAGGTCCTCGGCCAGGTGCTCCTGCGGCATCAGCCCCGCGATGCTCTCGGGATAGCGACCCAGCAGCACCGGGTCGGAGAATGTCCAGTTGACAAGATCGTCGAAGAGCGCGGCGGCCTCACCGTCGTTCGCACTGTCGGTGCGCGGCCAGGTGGGCGCGTGGTTGTTGACGATGCCGACCTCGCGCACCCCGGCGGCCCGCAGCGCCGCCACCGCCCGGCCGTGGCCCAGCAACAGGTGGTGTGCCACCGGGAGGGCCTCGAAGCCCAGCGCCAGCCCGGGGGCGTGGATGCCGATGCCATGGCCGTAGAGCGTCACCACGGTGGGCTCGTTGAGGGTGGCCCACCGGGTCACCCGGTCGGCCAGGCGCTCGCCGAGAATCCCGGCGTACTCCCCGAACCGCGCCGCGGTCTCCCGGCTCTGCCACCCGCCCGCGTCCTGGAGCGCCTGTGGGGTGTCCCAGTGGAACAGGGTCGGCACCGGGGAGATCCCCCGCTCGAGCAGAGCGTCCACGAGCCGGTCGTAGAAGTCGAGCCCGGCGGGGTTCGCCGGCCCCGACCCGGTCGGCTGGATCCGCGGCCACGCCACGGAGAAGCGGTAGTCGCCGACGCCGAGACCGGCGATGAGGTCCAGGTCCTCGGGCCAGCGGTGGTAGTGGTCGCACGCCACCGCACCGGTGTCGCCGTCCTTGATCCGGCCGGGCTCGGCGCAGAACGTGTCCCATACCGACGGGCCACGTCCGTCCTCGCTCACCGCCCCCTCGATCTGGTAGGCCGCGGTGGCCACCCCCCAACGGAAGTCCGGACCGAAGCCGGTCGGCCGTGCCTGGTTCGTCGCGTCCACGTCGTTCTCCCTCGTCGTCCGCCGGCTCCGGAGCAGGAACCGGGCCGATCCCTGCCAGCGACCTCTCTAACATGACCTGGTGTCAGCGAACCAGAGTCCGGACCTGCGCCACCTCGACGAGGCGTGCGCCGACCTCGAGCCGCCGTTCGGTGTCGTCGACCTCGACGCCTTCGATCGCAACGCCGCCGACCTCGAGCGCCGCGCGAGCGGACTGCCCGTGCGGGTGGCGTCGAAGTCCGTGCGCGTGCGCTCCCTGATCGACCGGGTGCTGGAGCGTCCGGGGTTCGCCGGCATCCTGGCCTTCACGCTGCCGGAGGCGATCTGGCTGGCCCAGCAGCACGACGACGTCGTCGTCGGCTATCCGACCGCGGACCGCACGGCGCTGCGTGCCCTGGCCGCCGACGAGGTCGCGCTCGCGCGGGTCGCGATCATGGTCGACGACCTCGCCCAGCTCGACCTCGCGGAGTCGGTGCTTCCGCCGAGCGGGCCGCCGGTGCGGGTCTGCCTGGACCTGGACGCCTCCTTCCGGCTCCTGGGCGGGCGCGTGCACCTCGGCGTACGCCGCTCCCCGGTGCACAGCGCCGACGCGCTGCGGGACCTGGCCGCCGCCGTCGTCGCGCGCCCGCGCTTCCGGCTCGTGGGGGTGATGTCCTACGAGGGGCACGTGGCCGGGCTGGGCGACGACGTCGGCCCGCTGCCGTGGCGTACGGCGGTCCGCGGCTTCCAGCACCTGTCCATGACCGAACTGCGCGGGCGTCGCGCCGAGGCGGTCGCGGCCGTGCGCGAGGTCGCGGACCTGGAGTTCGTCAACGCCGGTGGCACCGGCAGTCTGGAGCGCACCGCCGCCGAGGGCATCGCCACCGATCTCGCCGCCGGCTCCGGGCTGTTCGGCCCCACCCTGTTCGACGGCTACCGCGGGTTCCGACCCGAGGCCGCGGCCTTCTTCGTGCTCGCGGTCGTACGCCGTCCCGCGCCCGGCTTCGCCACCGTGCTCGGAGGTGGCTGGATCGCCTCCGGCCCCGCCGGCAAGGATCGGCTCCCTGCTCCCGCTTGGCCGGCCGGGCTGCGGCTCGTCGACGGCGAAGGGGCCGGCGAGGTGCAGACCCCGCTCCATGGTCCGGGTGTCGACGGGCTCGCCGTGGGGGACCGGGTCTGGTTCCGGCACGCGAAGGCCGGCGAGCTCTGCGAGCACGTCGACTCCCTCGCCCTCGTGTCTCATGGCAGGGTGGTGGATACGGCGGCGACGTACCGAGGTGAGGGACGCACGTTCCTGTGAGCCGTCGTATCGGGGAGAGGAGCCCACGATGGCGAGGATGTCGGCGGTCGACCGACGGGTCCAACTCGTCGAGGCAGCCATCGCGGTGATGACGCGCGACGGCGTCAGTCGCGCCACCACGCGCGCGATCGCGGCGGAGGCCGGCGTCCCGTTGAGCGCCGTGCACTATGCCTTCCGCAGCAAGCAGGAGCTGCTCGGAGAGGTCACCGAGGCGATCGCGCGCCAGTCCAAGGCCGACATCGACTCCGCGATCTTCACCCTCGCCGAGCAGGGCGGCCCGCAGGCCCTCGTCGACGTCGTGCGCGCGGGCCTCAACGCCTACTTCGACCACGTCGTCGCGCACCCGCGCGAGCACCTGCTGACCTACGAGCTGACCCACTACGCGGTGCGCGAGGAGGGTTTCGAGGACGCCGCCCGTCGGCAGTACGAGTACTACCTGGAGCAGAACACCGCCCTGATCGCGGCGTTGGCGGACCTGCTCGGCTTCGAGTACATCCCTCCCGTCGAGGTGGTCAGCCGCCTGGTGTTCTCCGCGATGGACGGGCTCGCGCTCAACTACCTCGCCTACGGCAAGGAGGAGGAGGCTCGGCAGGTGCTCGACCTCGCGGCCTCCACCCTGGTCACGATGGTGCGCTGGAAGGACCCGGCATGAGCGGGTGCTGGGTGCCCGGAGCCGCCGGTTCCGGCTTCGACGTCGACCACCTGCCGTACGGCGCCTACGTCGTCGCCGATGGCGTGCCCGCCCGGCTGGGCGTGCGGGTGGGTGAGTGGGTCCTCGACCTTGCCGAAGCCGTCCGTCGCGGCGACGGCCCGGTCGGGGAGGATCTGGCCGCGCCGGTGCTGAACCCGTTGCTCGCCGCCGGCCCGCAGCGCTGGGCGCAGGTCCGCGCCTGGCTCCAGCAGGTCCTGGTGGACCCCGCGTACGCCGACCGGCTCGGCCCGCTGCTGGTCCCGGTCTCCGCGGTCCGCACGGTGCTGGCGTGGGAGGTCGCCGACTACGTCGACTTCTACTGCTCCGAGCACCACGCGACCAACGTCGGCCACATCTTCCGCCCCGACTCCGCGGCGCTCCCGGTGAACTGGAAGCACCTGCCGATCGGCTACCACGGCCGCTCCGGCACCGTCGTGGTCTCCGGCCACGACGTGGTCCGCCCCTCGGGGCAACGCCGGGTCGGCGAGGACGTCGCCTTCGGCCCCACCCAGCGGCTCGACCTGGAGGCCGAGGTCGGGTACGTCGTCGGAGTCCCCACGGTCCAAGGCACCTCGGTCTCCACCGACGCGTTCGCCGAGCACGTCTTCGGTGTCGTACTCCTCAACGACTGGTCGGCCCGCGACATCCAGGCCTGGGAGTACGTCCCGTTGGGTCCCTTCCTCGGCAAGTCCTTCGCCACCTCGGTGGCCGCCTGGGTGACCCCGCTGGCGGCGCTGGAGGCGGCCCGGACGCCGCTGCCCGGTCAGGATCCGCCGCCACTGCCCTACCTGGAGGTGGCCGAGCCCGCCGGCTACGCGCTGGACCTGGAGGTCGTCCTCGACGGAGAGGTGGTGGCGCGCCCGCCGTACGCCTCGACGTACTGGTCGCCGGCGCAGATGCTGGCCCACCTGACCGTGAACGGCGCGTCGCTGCGCACCGGCGACCTGTTCGCCTCGGGGACCGTCAGCGGGCCCGAGCGGGCGCAGCGCGGGTCGTTCCTGGAGCTCTCCTGGGGCGGCCGGGAGCCGTTCACCGCCGGCGGGCGCGAGCGGACGTTCCTCGAGGACGGCGACGAGGTGGTGCTGCGCGGCAGCGCCACCAGCGTGTCGGGTGGGCGGCTGGAACTGGGGGAGGTGCGCGGGCGCGTCCTGCCCGCTGGCTGAGCGAACGCGATTCGGCTCAGGCCGTGCGCACCCAGAACAGGTCGACCCGGTCGAACGCGGACCAGGCGAGCCCCTGGTCGTGGGCGCCGGTGAGCACCACGAGCCGCTCGGCCGAGGCCGGGAAGAGGTCGCGGTCGAGGGTGAAGACCACCCGGTCCTTGTCCGCGTCCACGCGGCAACCGCCCCGGTCGGAGACGTCGGTGCCGTTCTTCCGGGTGAGTGTGCAGCCGTCCTGGGCGCTCCACGTCGCGGTCACCCGTCGACCCTCGCGGATCCGGGTCGCGACCGTCGTGGTCCAGGTCTGGGTCGACTCCCCGACGGCGTGGACGTCGGCGACGTTCATCACGACACGCACCGTCTCGCGGCCGGCGATCGCGCGCGCGTCGAGCAGGTCCAGCCCGTCCGGGTCGCCGGTGAGCACGGTGCCGCTGACCAGCACGTCGTTGACCACGTCCTCGGCGGCCTTGACACCCGCGTACGCCGGAGCCACCGCGACAACCGTGCCCAGGGCCAGGGCCGCGGTGACGGCGGCTACGGGGAAGGCGGACGGGCGCATGCTGGGGTCCTCTCGACGGCAACGTTGACGCTCGTTCAATAGTGACCCGTGGTCCGGACGAACCCGACCGATTCGGGCGAGACGTGCGTCTCATCCGGAGTGATCCCGCTCGCACCTATCCTGGGCCGGTGATCCCCGGCCTGCTCGCTCTGCTCGGCTGTCAGCTCGCCGGCGAGTTCCTCGTCCGGGCGTTCGGCATCCCGATCCCGGGCCCGGTGGTGGGGATGGTCCTCCTGCTCGTGGCGCTCCAGGTGCGCGAGCCCGCCGAGGACTCGGGGCTGGTGCGCACCATGGAGGGGCTGCTGCGCCACCTCCAACTGCTCTTCGTGCCGGCGGGGACCGGGGTCGTGCAGTACCTGCCGCTGCTCGGTGCGAGCCTGCTGCCGGTGGTCGCCGGGCTGCTGGTCGGGTGGCTGGTGACCCTGGCGGTCACCGCGGCGGTGGTCGCCGTCCTGCTCGCGGTCGGCCCCTGGCTGCGGCGTACCGGTCTCGTGCACGGGGGTCGCTGATGCACCTCGACGAAGCCTGGGCGGCGCTGGTCGACTCACCGGCGCTCGGCGTCGCCCTCACGTTGGCGGCCTACCGGATCTCGTTGTGGTTGCGTGCCCGCTCCGGCAACCACCCGCTGGTCAACCCGGTCCTGATCTCGATCGCGCTGATCGGGGTGGTCCTGTGGGCGCTCGACATCGACTACGCGGAGTACCTCACCGGCGGCCAGCTGATCTCGCTGCTGCTCGGCCCCGCGACGGTCGCGCTCGCGTGGCCGATGCACAAGGAGCTCGCCCTGGTGAAGCGGGCAGCGGTGCCGATCCTCGGCGGCGTCGCGATCGGGTCGGGCGTGGCGGTAGTGACCGCCGTGGTGGTCACCCGGTTCCTCGGCGGCTCCGAAGAACTGGTGCTGTCGATGGCGCCGAAGTCGACCACGACCCCGGTGGCCCTGGCCCTGTCCGAGTCGATCGGGGGCGTCCCGGCGCTCACCGCGGTCCTGACGATCCTGACCGGCATCACCGGAGCCGTGGCGGGTCCTCGGGTGCTGACCTGGCTGCGGGTGCGCGACCCGCGGGTCCGCGGGCTCGCCGTCGGCGTCTCCTCACACGGCATCGGCACCGCCCAGATGCTCCAGGAGAGCCGCACCGAGGGCGCCTTCTCAGGCCTGGCGATGGCCCTGACCGCGCTCGGCACCTCGCTCTGGATCCCGATCCTGGTGCCGCTGCTCACCTGAACCGCCGCGCGGTGCGGCACGACGGCCGTAGCCTGGGGGCGCGTGCTGCGTTGCACGAGCAGGGCTCGATCCGTGCCCTCACCCCTGCACGCCCCTGATGCGTGGCTGACGCCGCCCTGAGAGAGGAACCGCCACCATGCCCGAGCCGTCCATCCGCCTGGACCACATCGCCCAGTTCGCCGCGTTGACCGACGCCGACGTCAAGGCCATCGCCGACGCCGGCACCTACGTCACCGTCCCCGAGAACTGGGCCCTGATGGGCGAGGGCACCTCCGCGGACAAGGCCTACCTGCTGCTCTCCGGTTTCGTCTCGGTCCGCCAGCACGGCGAGGAGGTCGCCACGCTCGGCCCCGGCGACATCTTCGGCGAGGTCGCCATCGTCGCCCACCGGCTGCGCACCGCCACCGTCGTCTCGACCACCCGCCTGGAGTGCCTGCACTTCACCCGGGAGTCGCTGGAGAAGCTCGAGGCCGACATCCCGGCCTTCAAGGCGGCCCTGGAGGCCTCCACCGCCGAGCGCACCGGCGGAGCGAGCTGATCCGTTCCACTCCCGCAGGGCCACCCGGTCGGGCAGGCTGTTCCCGTGCCTGACGACCAGCTCGCCGGCCTCCCCGACCCACGAGTCCTCTTCGAGGCGATCGAGGAGTCGATCCTCGGCAGCCCTCGGTCCCTGACCCGGATCGAGGTCGCCGAGGCCGCCGGCGTCCCGCTCGAGCGCGCCGTCGCGCTGTGGCGCGCTCTGGGGTTCCCGGGTGCCGCCGACGACGAACCGCTGTTCATCGACGCCGACATCGAGGCGCTGCGGATGGTCGCCTGGCTCGTCGAGAGCGGGATCATCGACCCCACCTTCGAGGTGACGCTGGCGCGCAGCATGGGGCTGAGCTCCTCCCGGCTCGCGGAGTGGGAGGTCTCCGAGCTCGCGGCCTCGGCGATGACCACCACCATGGCCGCCGACCCGTCGCGGATCGAGGAGATGATCGCCAGCCTGCTCCCGGTCGTGGAGGACATCCAGGACTATGTCTGGCGGCGCCACCTCGCCGCCGCGGCCGGCCGGCTGCTGCTGCGGCCCGATCCCGAGGCCGCGGTGATGGTCGTCGGGTTCGCCGACATCGTCGGTTTCACCCGGCGCAGCCGGGGGCTGAGCTCGGCGGAGCTCGCGCACCTGGTCGAGGTGTTCGAAAGCGTCGCGTTGACTCTGGTCACCGAGCACGGCGGGCGCGTGATCAAGACGATCGGGGACGAGATCCTGTTCGTCGCCGACGATCCCGCTGACGGCGCCCGCATCGGCCTCGCGCTGGCCCGGGCGCAGGACCGCGACGCCGACTTCCCCGACATCCGGGTCGGCCTCGCCCACGGCCAGGTGCTCAGCCGCCTCGGCGACGTCTTCGGGCCGACGGTCAACGTCGCCGCGCGGCTGACCTCGCTGGCCCGGCCGGGCCGCGTCCTCATCGACCGTGACCTCGCGGCGCAACTCGACGGCCACCCCGAACGCTTCCGGGTGCGTCGCGGGCGTACGACGTCGGTCAAGGGGTACAACCGGTTGGAGACCTTCGCCCTGAAGCGGCCGCGGACCGACGAGCGCGGCGCGGCGGAGGGTCACGACGAGGAGGAGTGACCATGCGCGGGTTGAGGGCGGTCGCACCGCTGCTGGCGGTCGCGTTGCTGGCGGTCCCGTCGGGCGCCTCCGGGCAGGACCGGCCCTCGGCGCCCGCACGGTCGGACCTCGTCGCCGGGGATCTGGTTGCGCAGGACCCGCGCGCCCCCCAGACCTCCGACGGGCTTCCCGGCCTGCGCGCCCCGCGGCTCTCCGCCCGCGCGGCGGCCCCGGTGATCAGCGACCGGACCGTGCGACAGGTCGCCCCCGGCGTACGGCTCGTGCAGTGGACGCAGACCGACGGGCGCGGCGCGCAGGTGGTGCACCTGCTCGCCGCCGACCTGGCCACGCCAGGCCTCGCGGTCCGGTACGCCGGGCCCGCACGGGTCGGCTCCACGGCGGCACTGCCCGACCTGGTCCTCCCCAGCGCCGTCGGGGCCGTCAACGGCGACTTCTTCGACATCGGCGACACCGGCGCCCCCCTCGGGGTGGGCGTCGAGGCCCGCGCCGTGCGGCACGGTCCGCGCCAGGGATGGCTGCAGTCGATGCGGGTGGTCGGGCGCGACCAGGTCGCCTTCGGTCCGACACCGGTGGTGCCGCGGCTGGTGGGTCGCCCGGCCTACCGGCTGACCAACCTGAACTCGCCCCACGTCGAGCCGAGCGGGATCGGTGCCTACACCCCCGCCTGGGGGCTGACACCCGGCCGGACCGTGGTCGACGACGCGCCGCGCTCTCGCCAGGTCGTCGTCCGCGGCGGCAAGGTCGTCTCCAACACCCGCAAGCTCGTCCGCGGCAAGCGGATCGCCGGCTTCGTGCTCATCGGTCGCGGCGAGGGCGCCGACGCGCTGCGCCGCCTGCACCGCGGCACCCGGCTGGCCCTGACCACCGGCATCGAGGAGAACCCCCGGGTGGTGATCTCCGGCAGCGACCAGCTCGTCGCCGACGGCGCTGCGTTGCCACTGGACGACGTCGCGCTGCACCCGCGGACCGCGGTCGGGTGGAACGCCGACCTCTCCCGCCTGCTGCTCGTGGTGGTCGACGGCCGGTCCGAGGAGAGCCGCGGCGCCACCCTCGCGGAGCTGGCCGCACTGTTCGTACGACGCGGCGTCGAGTACGCCCTGAACCTCGACGGCGGTGGGTCCTCCACGATGCTCGCCGACGCCCCCGGCGACCAGGGGCTGCGGACCGTCAACGTCCCCTCCGACGGTCGCCTCCGTCACGTGGCGAACGGCCTGCAGCTCACGTACGTCCCACCGCCGACCCCCTGACTCGCCGACTGGTCGCGTTTTTCCCGCGACTGGTCGGGTTTTCCCGCCGACTGGTCGCGTCTTTCGCGCGCGACTGGTCGGGTCTTTCGCGCGACTGGTCGCGTCTTGCCGTGACTGCCGCTTCAGGACCGAGACTGGTCCCAGCACAGGAACGACGCCACGGCCATAGCGGCGGCGACCAGTCCGAGCGCGGCAGGAACCGAATCGAAGACGACGAGCGCCGCGAGCAGTGCCACGGTGAACACGACGGTGGCGCCGAAGAGCGCGAGCGCGATCCCGCGCAGCACCAGGGACGCGACATGCTTCGCCAGCGCGTTGCGCTCCTCAGCCGCGCGCATCTCGGCGCGGCGCTCATCAACTGCGCGTTCCTGGCCGACTCCCGGAAGCGGCTCCATCCCCGCAGCGTAGGACCGCCGTACGGCACGCGACGAGGCTTGTGGCGCAAAATCTGAGTGTGAATCGGAAAAACATGACCAGTCGCGCGCAAGACGCGACCAGTCGAGGGAAAGACGTGACCAGTCGTGCGAAAGATGTGACCAGTCGCGGGGAAGACGGGACCAGTCAGGCGAGGGCGAGGGTCAGGCCCAGGACCCAGTCGGGATCGTCGAGGCGGTCGCCGTACAGGTCCCGCAGCTGACCCATCCGGTAGCGCACGGTCTGGGGGTGCACGAAGAGGGCCGCGGCGATCTCGTCGCGCCGGCCGTGGTGGAGCAGCCAGGCGCGCAGTGTCTCGCGCAGCTTTTCCGCGACCGCGGGGCGCAACTCGTCCAGGGGTTGCAGCACCTGGAGCCGCAGGTCGTCGAGGGCGTCGCGGTCGGCCTGCAGGATGAGCTGAGGGAGATGGCGCTCGGTGTCGACCGGCTCGGCGCCGTCGCTGGTGAGGCCCAGCTCGACCACGCGCAGCGCCCGGTCGTACGACGAACGCACGGCTAGCCAGGGACGCGCCGGCCCCACCACGGCGTCGCGGCCGGCCAACTGGCGCAGCAGTCCTCCGCGGCCGCGCGATTCGGCGCCCGGCACGAGCAGCACGGTGAGGTCGGGCCGGTCTTCCAGCCCGGGCACCTGCTCGGTGGGCTGGAGCGTGTCGGCGTGCACCTGGGAGAGCACCCCGCGCGAGCGCGCCTCGGGCAGGACCACCGCGGTCAGCGTCCGCGGCGGAGTCCAGTCGGCCCTGTCCGCGGCGGCCTCCAGGGCGTCGGCGGACGCCCCGCGCAGCAGGCTCTGGGTGAGCCGGTCGAGGTAGCGCTGCCGGACGCGGCCTGCGGTGGCGCGTTCATCGGCGTGGCCGCTCACGCTGGTCGCGGAGATCTCGTCGATGTAGGCGAAGACCGTCTCGGCGAACCGGGCCACGACGTCCGCGGACAGCCCCGCGGAGACCGCGGACTGGCTCATCTCCCGCCAGGCCACCCGCGCGCCCACCCGGTAGGCCGACAGCAGGGCGTCCATGGTCCGCCCGCTGCGGGCCTCGCCGCGGCCGAGCTCGTACGCCGCCTCGGTCACCCGTTGGTAGAGCGCGGCGCCGGAGCGCTCGTCTCCCGAGGCGATCCCCAGGAACCCGCCCAGGGCCAGCGCGACGGCGTTCTCGATGTTGCGGCCCATCTGCCCGCGGAACGGGTCGGCGTAGCTGGGGACCTCGGAGCGCACCGCGGCCACGACCTGTTCGGCGACCCGTGCCAGGTCCCCTCGCATGGCGGCCACGACCGGCGCGGAGAGGGCCAGCTCGCCCGGGGAGGGCGCGCCGCGGTCGGGCATCATGTCCGTCATCGCGCTCCTGCCGTCAGAAACTGTTCCCTGCGAACAATAACCCCGGCTTGATTCACGTGACCAGGACAGGTATTTGCCTCCCAGAACCTGGACCCTGGTACCTATGAGCATCACTGCCGACCGCCCGGGCTCCGCCGCCACCGCGGGAGCCCCCGACGCCGACCGTGAGTTCGCCCCGCCGCGGCCCCTCACCTGGGCCGACCGCGCGGCGAAGGTCGCCGGTGCCATGAGCACTCCGCTCGTCCCGGCCGACTACCTCGACCTCTTCGCCCCGCTGCGTCCCGGAGCCGACCTCCGTGGGCGCATCGAGGGCATCTACCCCGAGACCGCGGACGCCGCGACCATCCTGATCCGCCCGGGCGCGGACTGGGCGGGCCACGTGCCCGGCCAGTACCTCCGCGTCGGGGTCGACGTGGACGGCGTGCGGCTGTGGCGCGCGTACTCGCTGACCCACGGCCCCCGCGAGGACGGCTTCATCTCGATCACCGTCAAGGCCGTCCCCGACGGCAAGGTCAGCGGCTACCTGGTGCGCCAGGCCAAGGTCGGCACGACGGTGCACCTCGAGCAGGCCGCCGGCGACTTCGTGCTCCCCACTGCGGGCGGCAAGTTCCTGTTCGTCACCGCCGGCTCCGGTGTCACCCCGGTGATCGGGATGCTGCGCAACCTCTACCCGGTCGCCGAGTCCGGCCCGGTGCGCCTGGAGCGCTCCGCGGCGTACGACATCGTGGTGGTCCACCTGGCCCCCAGCGAGCCGGACTCGATCTTCCTGCGCAACCTGCGTGACCTGGACGGTGCCGGCCTGATCCGCCTGGTGGCCCGGTACGACGACCAGCACGGCATCTTCGACGTCGCCGATCTCGCCGACCTGGTGCCCGACCTCGCCGAGCGGGTGACGCTCGCCTGCGGGCCCGCGGGTCTGCTCGACGCCCTGGATACCCACCACGCCGACCGCGGGCTGGCGCTGCTCACCGAGCGGTTCCGCCCGGTGGTCCTGGCCGAGCCCGGGGAGGGCGGCACCGTCACCTTCGCCGTCAGCGGCACGGTCGTGGAGGCCGACGGTGCCACGCCGCTGCTGACCGCCGGTGAGAACGCCGGCGTGCTGATGCCCAGCGGCTGCAGGATGGGCGTCTGCTTCGGCTGCGTCGTTCCGCTGCGCGAGGGCTCCGTGCGCGACCTGCGCAACGGCGCCATCACCACCGCGATGGAAGGCGACGGCGTCGCGATCCAGACCTGCATCAACGCGGCCGCCGGCCCCTGTCACCTCGATCTCTGAGTCACCTCGACCCCTGACCCGCACCCGACCGACCCGCACCCGACCCCCTCACTTCAGGAGCTCCCCATGACTGTCATGCAGAAGAAGGCGGACAACCCCATCGCCCACCTCACCCCCGAGGACATCGAGAACATCGGCCGCGAACTCGACGCCATCCGCCAGGAGGTGCTCGACACCCGTGGCGAGCGCGACGCGGCCTACATCCGCAAGGTGATCAAGACCCAGCGCCAGCTCGAGCTCGGCTCGCGCGCGGTGCTGCTGGTGAGCATCTTCCCGCCGGCCTGGATCGCCGGCACGATCGGCCTCAGCGTCGCCAAGATCCTCGAGAACATGGAGATCGGCCACAACGTCATGCACGGCCAGTGGGACTGGATGCGTGACCCGAAGATCCACTCCACCACGTGGGAGTGGGACAACGTCTCCCCGTCGGAGCAGTGGAAGCACTCGCACAACGAGCTGCACCACACGTACACCAACGTGATCGGCAAGGACAACGACCTCGGCTACGGCATCATGCGCGTCGACGAGGACCAGCAGTGGGTGCCCTTCTACCTGGCGCAGCCGCTGTGGAACTTCATCAACGCCTGCTTCTTCGAGTACGGCATCGCGGCCTACGACCTCGAGCTCGGCAAGAACCTGAAGAAGGGCCGCTGGAAGAAGCCCGAGTTCCAGGCGCGCGCCAAGCAGGTCGGCGTGAAGATCCGCAAGCAGTTCACCAAGGACTACCTGGTGCACCCGCTGATGTCGGGCCCCTCGGCCCCCTTCACCCTGGCCGCGAACTTCACCGCGAACCTGGCCCGCAACTGGTGGACCCACTCGGTCATCATGTGCGGTCACTTCCCCGACGGCATCGAGACCTTCGAGCGCCGCTCGATCATCGGCGAGACCCGCGGCGAGTGGTACCTGCGCCAGATGCTGGGAGCCGGCAACATCTCCGGCTCCAAGGCGATGCACCTGATGACCGGCAACCTGTCCTTCCAGATCGAGCACCACCTGTTCCCCGACCTGCCGAGCAACCGGTACGCCGAGGTCGCCCCCAAGGTGCAGGCGCTCTTCGAGAAGTACGAGCTCTCCTACGTCA
Organism: Marmoricola sp.; assembly: GCA_044224695.1. Classification (GTDB taxonomy): domain Bacteria; phylum Actinomycetota; class Actinomycetes; order Propionibacteriales; family Nocardioidaceae; genus Marmoricola_A. The sequence goes on from JBGAJX010000007.1 coordinate 107,113, forward strand.
GCGGCTCCCTGCCCAAGCAGGTCGCCTCGGCGTGGTGGAAGGTCGTCCGCCTCTCGCTGCCCAACGACTTCTTCGAGAAGACCCCGGTCGTGGCGCCGGTGGCCAACCTGGTCCGCCGGGACAAGGCCCCCGCGCGCGCGGCGGCCACCTCCGCAGCATGACCTGCACGACGTACGACGGCGCCGGGACCCGCACGGGTCCCGGCGCCGTTCGCGTCACGGTCGGTGTGGGGAGGGGGTCAGGAGTCCATGTTCTGCACGCGCAACTGGCCGCGTGCGATCAGCCGGTCCTCGGTGTCGCGGGTCTCGATGACCCACACCTGCTGGCTCCGGCCGCGGTGGATCGGCAGGGCCGTGGAGGTCAGCTCGCCCTCGGAGACCGCCTTGTAGAAGTCGGTGCTGTTGGCGACGCCGACGACCTTGCCGAAGCGCCCGAGCCGCTGGGCCAGCCACAGGCCGGACGCGACGCTGCCGAGCGTCTCCACGACGCTGGCATGGACGCCGCCGTGCACGATGCCGTACGGCTGGTGGTGGCGTTCGCCGGCGGTCCAGCGGGCGGAGACCCGGTCAGGGGTGGCCTCGGTCAGCTCGAGTCCGATGTACTCCGTGAACGGGCCGCCCACGAGGTCGGCAGGCAGGTCGAATTCCATGACCCGAGCCTAGAAGGCGGGCGTCGGGGCGCGGCCCTAGGGTGTCCGCCATGACGTGGCACCCGCGTGACCTTCCTGACCTGACCGGCCGTCGGGCGGTGGTGACCGGAGGCAACTCCGGGATCGGCTATCACACCGCGCTCGAGCTGGCCCGCGCCGGCGCCGAGGTGACGCTGGCCTGTCGCGACACCGACGCCGCCTACCAGGCGGCACGCCGGATCGCCGGTACGGCCGGGCCGGGAGCCGGGGCCGTGCGCACCGCCCGCCTCGATCTGGCCTCGCAACGCTCGGTCGAGCTCTTCGCCTCGTCCTGGGTCGGTCCGCTGGATCTGCTGATCAACAACGCCGGGGTGATGACGCCGCCGCGCTACCGGGTCACCGAGGACGGGTTCGAGCTGCAGTACGGCGTCAACCACCTGGGCCACGTGGCGCTTACCACCCGTCTGCTGCCGGCGCTGCGCGAGGCGGCCTCGCCGCGGGTGGTGACGGTCTCCAGTCTGGCCCACCACGCCGGGCGTGCCGATGTGGCCGAGGGCAACCCCGTCGAGACCTACTCACCCCAGCGGGCGTACGGGAACTCCAAGCTCGCGAACCTGCTCTTCGCTTTCGAGCTTCAGCGGCGCGCCGAGGCGGCCGGGGCCGCCCTGACCAGCACCGCCGCCCACCCGGGTATCGCGGCGACCGGCCTGGCCACCGACCGCGAGGGCCTGGGGTCGCTACCGCTGGTGCGGTTCGTGGCGCCGGTCGTCACCAAGGTCGTCTTCCAGTCTGCGGCCGCGGGCGCCCACCCCACCCTGTACGCCGCGACGGCGGCCGAGCCGGGCAGTTACACCGGACCGCAGTGGATCCGGGAGCAGCGCGGCCCCGTGGGCCCGGCCAAGCTGTCGCGCACCGCGCGCGATGCCGACCTGGCCGCGGCGCTGTGGGAGGCGACGGCCGCGCAGCTGCGGATGCGGTTGCCCTTCAGCTGAGCCGGGTCCGGCTCACACGCGCGGCGGGATGCTCTGCGGGTTCTGGAAGAGGTTGTCGGCGTCGTAGCGCGCCTTGATGCGCGACAGCCGGGGCAGGTTGCGGCCGTAGTAGGCCTGCAACGGGTCGGCCAGGAGTCGGTTGGGGAAGTTCTGATAGCTGGTCAGCGGCGTGTGGGGCTCGATCACGCCCTGCGTTTCCAATGCCCAGTCCTGCAGGTCCTCGCCGACGCCGGGGTCGGAGTCGTTGCGCCACACGACCGTGGGGCGATACAGCATCGTGACCCCGCGGTGGGCGTAGGCCGTCGCGCTCGGAGCGACCCGGCCCACGACCGGTCCGCCGACCCACCCCAACGCCCAGATCGAAGGGTTCTCCGAGGCGGTCCGGCTGGGGGCGTCGGCCAGCAGGTCGGCGTACTGCTCGAAGACCCGGGTCGGGAGGGTGCGATCGGCGAAGCGCGAGATGTCGCCGAAGGAGTGGTTGGCCGAGACGTCGCTGATGAAGTTGGGGAAGATGTCCCAGAAGCCGGCCTCCTGATAGGTGACCTGGGCGTCCGGTGCCGCCTCGAGGAGCGGGCGGACCAGGTCCTTGAGCTCGGCCAGCGGGCCGATGTACTGCCCGCGGGACATCACATCGACGGCCTCGCGGGGACCACCGTCGCCGACCGGGGTGGCCTTCGCGGTGGCGACCGCGTTGAGGGCGCCCGGGGCGTTCTGCTGGATGCGGTCGAACGCCTGGAGCACGGCGCCTGCGTTCTCGGCGCCCCGCCAGGTGTAGCGGTAGAACGAGATCGGGCGCTGGGGGACACCGACTAGGTCGAACGTGAACGAGGTGTTCACGCCGAAACTGCCGCCCGCCGCCCCGCGCAGCGCCCAGAAGAGATCCGGCTCGCGCCGGGCGGAGACCTCACGGACCTCGCCGTCGGCGGTGACGATGCGGGTGCAGACCAGGTGGTCGGCGGTGAGCCCGGCCCAGTGCGTGTTGTAGCCGATGCCGCCGCCGAGGACGAGACCGCCCACGCCCACTGTGGGGCAGGTGCCGCCGGGCAGGAACCAGCGGCCGTCCTTGGTGGCGGCGTAGATGTCCTCGTTGCGGGTGGCCGCCGACATCACCGCACGCCCGGTGCGCGGGTTCACGTCCAGAGCCCGCAACTGGCCGACGTCGATGAGCAGGCCGCTGCCGATCGAGAAGCCGGCGTAGCTGTGGCCGCCGCCGCGCACCGTCGGTGCGACGCTGTGGGTGCGGGCCCAGCGCACGCAGGTGACCACGTCGGCCTCGTCGGCGCACTGCGCGATGACCTGGGGTCGCTCCTCTCGGTAGCGGCCGTTCTGCGGCAGCGCGGCGTCGGCGAAACCGGCGTCGGCCCGCACCAGGACCCGACCGCGCAGGCGCCGCTCCAGGTCGCCGATCGCTCGACGGCTCGCGGTCCCCGGGGCGGGAGCGCCCTCCAGCGGTGCGGTCGATCCGGTCGGTGTCGATCGACCGGAGGCGGCCGTCGGCGCCGCGTCGTCGCTGCATCCGGTGAGCCCGGACGCGACCACGGCGCCCGCGGCGAGCCCCGCGCCGCGCAGGAACGTACGCCGATCCCACCCCTGGCTCACGGGACCACCTCGATGATCTCCATCATCCCGAGGTCCTCGTGGGTCAGCACGTGGCAGTGCTCCACGAAGCGACCGGTGAAGTCCTCGAAATGTGTCTGCATGACAAAAGAGTCGCCGTCGGTTCCGCTGAGGGCGAAGGTGTCGCGCCACAAGGGCTTCTTCAGGCGTTGGCCATTGATCTCGATGACCTTGAACGGGTTCACGTGGATGTGGAACGCGTGCGCGTGCTGGGGATACTTCGTGTCAGCGGCGTTGAGGATGCGCCACTCCTCGGCGGTGCCGAGCTTGACCCGGTAGGGCTTCTGGTCGGGGCTGAACGGCTTCCCGTTGATGGAGAAGTCCAGGAACGTGTCACCGTCGGTGTCGCGCTCCACGGTGTAGCCGACCCTGCGGCGCCGGCGGATCCGGGGCATCGGCGGGTCGTAGACCGGAAGCGTGGCCGGGAGGTCCATCTCCGGTCCCTCGCCCTCCACGATCAGCGTCAGCACCGTGCGGGGGGACAGCTCGGCCGTCTGTGGGTGCGGGATGTCGTCGGGGTGGGGGATCCCGGGGATCTCCGGGTGCTGGCTGGAGCCGGGGGTGAGCACCAGGCGGTACGTCCCTGGCGCGGCCGCCTTCACCAGCGTCTCGACGCGGTTGCCGCCGGACATGGCGACGAACTCGTTGGGCTCCGGGGCATCGAGGCAGAGCCCGTCCCAGGCGAGCACCTGGAGGTCGTGTCCCTCCAGCGACAGCGAGGCGAACTTGCCCTCCGCGGCGTTGAGGATCCGCCAGCGGCGCACCTCGCCGGGGTACATCCGCACCGTCGGCGTCATCGTGCCGTTGACGGTCCACAGGATCTGGTTGCGCGGGTAGAACGCCTGGTTCGGGTTCGGGTCCGGGATCGGGTCCGGCAGGGTGAACGTGGAGTCGAGCTCGAGGGCCTGGAGTACGAGGATCTCCTCGCCGGCCGCCTTCACCGCGGGCACCTCGTCGATCTCGCCGCGCACGACGATGATCCCGGACATCCCGCCGCGCACCTGTTGGGCGACCGCGCCGTGGCGGTGCGGGTGGTACCAGTGCAGGCCTCCCACGTGGTCCTCGGGGATCGCGATCTCGTAGTCGAACTCCTGACCCGGGGCGATGGAGATGAAGGGGTTGTCGGAGTTGTCCTTCGGGGAGACGTGCAGCCCGTGGGTGTGCAGGTTCGTGGTGGTCCACTCGTGGGGGCGGTCGTGCGGGCCGTCGCCCATGCTCATCATGTCGTGGCCGCTGTGGTCCCCGCCCGCCGCTGCGTCCTTCATTCCCGGCAGCATCGGAAGCTGGTTGTCGACGGTGATCCGCAGGGTGTCCCCGGGCCGCACCTCCCAGGTCCGTCCCGGGACGATGCCGTCGTAGGTGTAGGTCGTGACCGGCTGGGCGGCGCCGATGTCGACTGTGGCCACCTGCGCGGTCAGGGTGAGCGCCAGCACGCCGTCGACGCTGCTGACCACCTCGGGCTGGGCGACCAGGTCCGGTCCTGCGCCGGCAACACCCTCGGCCGGCTCGGGGGTGGAACCGCCGCGAGTCGGCGGGGCGGGGTCGTCGCTGCATCCCGCCAGGCCGCCCACGGCGGCCACGGCCAGCCCGCCGAACCCGGCCTTGAGGAAGAGCCGGCGATCCCACGGGCGCTGCCAGGCGTGCGTGCTCACAGGACTCCTCGGCCTCCCCGCCCGGCCTCTGCCCGGGGCGTCCTGAAACGCTAGCGAGCGGTACGGGCGCCGCGTGGCGCTTTGCCGCAAATGCCGTATGCCTCAGTACTGGTGGAACCAGCGGTAGAGCTCCTGCGAGGTGCCTGGACAGGTCACGTTGAGGTCGCGGTCGTTCTCCACCCACTGGGCCAGCACCGCACTTCCGCCCTGGAAGGCATACTCCGGGCCGCAGCGGCGCAACGCCTCGGCCCGCGAGGTCTGGCCGGCCGCACGCCACTCCGGCAGATCGAGCCGTAGGTCCCCGACGACGGTCTCCCACAGGTACGCCGTGGAGTACGTCCCCACCTGGTACCCGCTGTCGAGGTAGCCCTGGACCGCGCCGATCACGACCGCCGCGTTGGCGACCGGGTCGTCGCTCCACTCGAACACCGGGACGGGTTCGACGTCGACCCAGACCACCGGTGACCGCAGTCCCGCGGCGCGCATGGTGGCCACGTTGAAGAGCGCCTGCTGGTAGCCGACGTTGCGCAACGCCCCCAGTGCGGTGTCCCCGTCGAAGGGGCCGTCGTCGCCGTACCGGTCGAGTGTGGGGCGGTCCGGATAGCTGCTGACCGCGTACGCCGCTGCCATCAGCCGGCGTTCGCGCACCCACCGCACCTGGTCGGCCAGGCACGGGTTGGGCGTGAACCCCGGCCCGTTGGTGAGGCCGAGGATCACGTAGCGGGCCTCGGGCAGCGGCATCGGCAGCCCGAGCCCCTGCTTCTCCGGGATCCCCATGCCCCGCGGGCACTGCGGCCAGCTCACGTCCCCACCGAGGACGGGGCCACGGAGCCGTGGCGGGACGCGCAGGTCCGGGACGACCAGGTCGGGATCCACCGTCGCTGGGGCACTCTTTCGCGGGCGTTGGGGCCGCGGTGAGGTCTGCGGGGCCGACTCCGGACCGGTCGTGGGGGAGACGCCGGGAAGGGCGCGCTCGAGCGCGGCGCCGTCGGAGGCCGGTCCTTCGCCGGGCAGCGAAGCGCCGCACCCGGTGGTGAGTGCGAGGGCGGTCAGTGCGAGGGCGGTCCGGGTACGCGGTACCCACGCGCGTCGGTTCGGCTTCGCTCTCACGCCGACCAGTGTGCGGGGTCGGGGCGAACCACCGGGCGGGTTCGTTCCGATGGGTCACCTCTGGCCCAAAATGAGAACACGTTCTAGTCTTGGGGTCATGGAGAACCTCAGCCCCACCCCGCTCGCCGACGTCACCGCGTGGTCCGACGAGGTCGACGTCCTGGTGCTCGGCGCGGGCATGGGGGGCGTGTGTACGGCGCTGCAGGCGGCCCAGGAGGGCGCCCGGGTGCTCGTGCTGGACCGCGGCGGTCCGGGCACCTGCACCAGTGCCATGGCCGGTGGGCACTTCTACCTCGGCGGCGGCACCGCCGTCCAAGAGGCGACCGGTCACGAGGACAGCGCGGAGGAGATGGCGAAGTACCTCGCCGCCGTCAGTCCCGAGGCCGACCCGGAGAAGATCCGCGTCTACTGCGAGGACTCCGTCGAGCACTTCGACTGGATCGAGGCGCTCGGCTTCCAGTTCGAGCGCTCCTACTACCCGCACAAGGCGGTCGTTCAGCCCGGCACCGAGGGGCTGATGTACTCCGGCAGCGAGAAGGCCTGGCCGTTCTGCGACCTGGCCCGGCCCGCGCCGCGCGGCCACAAGCCCCCGTTCCCCGGGGACACCGGCGGTGGCGGGTTCGTCGTCGATTTGGCCCTCAAACGCTTGGCGGACCTCGGAGTGGAGGTGCGCTACGACACCGGTGCCACCACGCTGGTCGTCGACGGCGACACCGTCGTCGGGGCGACCTGGAAGCGGTACTCCGACACCGGTGCGATCCGCGCCCGCGCCGTGGTGATCGCGGCCGGCGGGTTCGTGATGAACCAGGCAATGATCGAGCAGTACGCGCCGCGCCTCAACGCGCTCGTCGCGCGCGGGATGGCGCTGGGCAACTCCTACGACGACGGGCTGGGCATCCGGATGGGCGTCTCCGTCGGTGGGGTCGCCGAGCACATGGAGGGTGCCTTCTTCACCTCGCCGTTCTATCCGCCCGGCGACACCCTCAAGGGCATCGTGGTCAACGCCGAGGGCCGCCGCTTCGTCAACGAGGACGTCTACCACTCGCGCTCCGCAGCGGCGATCTTCGAGCAGCCCGGGCAGACCGCCTACCTGATCATGGACTCGGCCACGATGACGGCACCCTCGTACGGCTTCCACCCCCTTGTGGACGGCTGGGACACCATCGCCGAGATGGAGGCTGGCCTCGGCATGCCCGAAGGCAGCCTCCAGGCCACGATGGCCGCCTACAACGAGGCTGCGGCCCATGGCGAGGACCCCGAGTTCCACAAGCGCCCCGAGTGGGTCGTGCCGCTGGACCAGGGCCCGTGGGGTGCCTACGACCTCACTCCCGGGAAGGCCTTCTACGCCGGCTTCACCCTCGGTGGTCTCAAGGTCTCCGTGGACGGTGAGGTGCTGCGCCCCGAGGGCACGGCGATCCGGGGGGTGTACGCCGCCGGGGCCTGCGCGTCGAACATCTGCCTCGACGGTCCCGGCTACTCCAGCGGCACCCAACTCGGCGAAGCGTCCTACTTCGGTCGCCGCGCCGGTCGCCACGCCGCCCGAATCGCTCTCGCCGGCTGACGGGGTTTCGAGACGGGCTCGTTCCTCGCCCTCCTCAACCACCGGTGTGTTCGGTGGTTGAGGAGCGAACGGAGTGAGCGTCTCGAAACCACGTCCGGGGCAGGGTGGTTTCGAGACGGGCTCCTTCGTCGCCCTCCTCCACCACCGAACCACCTACCGCAGGCGCTCGGCGAAGAACGCCAGGACGCGGTCGACGCCCTCCTGCTGGCGGTGCAGGGTCAGGGTGGAGTGCTTGCTCCCCGGGAACTCGACGGCGAGGAAGTTCTCGCCGAGCTCGGCGCGCAGGGTGTCGAAGCGGGTGCCGACGGCCTTGTCGCCGACGTACCTGAGCCCCAGGACCTGGCAGCCGCCGTTCACCTTGTCCTTCACCGAGTCCAAGTCGGCCGGGCTGAGCCCGAGGTCGGCCGAGCGTCGGGCGCCGAGCGGGAACGGGGTCGAGGGCTGGGCCAGCACCGGCGCGGCGACGGGCGAGGCGGCCATCATCGCCAGGGCGTACCCGCCGGTGAAGCACATCCCTACCGCGCCGACCCCAGGGCCGCCGAGCTCCTCGTGCAGCGTCGTCGCCAGGGACCGCAGCCAGACCGCGACCGGCGTCGTACGGCCGGTGGCGAGCTTGGTGAACTGGTCGTTGACGCAGAGCTTGGCCAGCACCGTCGTGGCGTACCGCGCCGACATCGGCTTCTCGACCTCGCCGAACAGGTGCGGGAGCACGACGGTGAAGCCGGCGGAGACCACCTCCTCGGCGAAGGAGATCACCTCGGGCGTCGGCCCGGGCACCTCGTGGATGACGATCACGCCGGGCCCCGAGCCCTTCCGGTACGTCGGGTAGGAGCGCCCGTCGTGCGTGTGCGAACCCGCGGTCCAGGAGTCGAGAAGTGCCATGTCGCTCACCGTAGCGGGGGCGATTTCTCACCCGACCGCGCGGCTGTGTATGCTCTGTCCTCGCTTGCCCCTTTAGCTCAGTCGGCAGAGCGTCTCCATGGTAAGGAGAAGGTCTACGGTTCGATTCCGTAAAGGGGCTCTGGGAGTGGGAAGCCGCCGTCACCGGCGGTGACCCCCGTCCCGGTGGCGGGGTAGCTCAGGTGGTTAGAGCACACGGCTCATAATCGTGGTGTCGCGGGTTCGAGTCCCGCCCCCGCTACTGAAGAGCGACCACCAGGAACCGTCCGGGTTGACCGGCGCGGCAGACTGGTGTGGCAGAACCCGACCGACAGAAGAGGCACCCCGTGGCCAGCAAGTCCAGTGACGTCCGCCCCAAGATCACCTTGGCCTGCACGGAGTGCAAGGAGCGGAACTACATCACCAAGAAGAACCGCCGCAACGACCCTGACCGGATGGAACTCAAGAAGTTCTGCCCGCGTTGCCGCACCCACACCGCGCACCGCGAGACCCGGTGACCCGTCGCTGACCCAGCGACCCTGACGCTTCCGGAGCGGCGCCCCGACGGGGTGCCGCTCCGTTGCGTTTGCGCGCATGGGGCGGGTGTGGCCCCTGACACTGGTCTGGCGGCTTTTGCGTGGGCGGCAGCGCCCCGACTAGCGTCACGGTCATGAGTGTCGACGGCTCCCTGACCGGCCGGACCTTCCCGCCGACCGCCCCCTACACCGTGAGCGACGAACGCATCGCCGAGTTCGCCGCGGCGACCGGGTCGACGTACGACGGAGGGCCCGCTCCGGCGACCTTCCCGATCGTGGTCGCCTTCCGCGCGATGCTGGACCTGATGGAGGACCCCGAGGTGGGGATCGCCCTGCACCGGGTCGTCCACGGCGAGCAGAAGTTCCGCTACACCCGCCCCGTGGTCGCCGGCGACGTGCTCACCGCGACCCTGACCGTCGACTCGCTGCGCCAGATCGGCGGGGCGGACATCATCGGCACCCGGAGCGAGATCGTGGACGGCAACGGCGAGCACGTCGTCACCGCCCACGCCGTCCTGGTGCACCGTGGGGAGGACGCATGACCACCGGGCCCGTCACCTTCGAGGCCGGCGCCGTGCTGGAGCCGCAGGAGTTCACCGTCACCCGGGCGGACCTGGTCCGCTACGCCGGGGCCAGCGGTGACCGCAACCCGATCCACTGGTCCGACCGGGTCGCGACCGCGGTCGGCCTCCCCGGCGTGATCGCCCACGGCATGTACACGATGGCGCTCGCCGCCCGGGCGCTGGACACCTGGGCCGGTGCGCCGGGCCGGGTCGTCGAGGTCGGCTGCAAGTTCACCAAGCCGGTGGTCGTGCCCGACGACGACACCGGGGTCGTCGTGCGGGTGGGCGCCACCGTGAAATCGGTCGAGGACGGGCTGGCGCAGCTGGCCCTCGAGGTGACCTGCGGCGAGGACAAGGTGCTCGGGCTGCCGAAGGCCACCCTGCGGATCGAGGGCTGAGCCGCTTGGCCGAGCTGCTCGCCGACCACACCACGCTCAGGCTCGGCGGTCCCGCCGCCGACTACGTGCAGGTCCGTTCCGAGGCCGACCTGATCGAGGCGGTCGCCTCGGCCGACGCCGCCGGGACGCCGGTGCTGCTGCTCGGCGGCGGCAGCAACCTCGTCGTCGCCGACGAGGGCTTCGAGGGCCGCGTGGTCGAGGTGGCCACCACCGGGATCGACGGCGGCGGCGACGCCTGTGGCGGAGCCTGGGTGAGCGTGGCGGCGGGGGAGGACTGGGACGGCTTCGTCGCCCACGCCGTGCAGCAGCGCTGGATCGGCGTCGAGGCGCTGTCCGGCATTCCCGGCCGAGTCGGCGCCACCCCGATGCAGAACGTAGGCGCCTACGGTCAGGAGGTCGCCCAGACGATCGCCCGGGTGCGGACGTGGGACCGCACGGACCGGACGGTGCGCACCTTCGCCGCGGCCGACTGCGGGTTCGGCTACCGCACCAGTCGCTTCAAGCAGGAACCGGGCCGGTACGTCGTGCTGTCGGTGGACTTCCAGTTCCGCCACGGCGACCTCGGCGCCCCGGTGGTCTACGCCGAGCTCGCCCGCACGCTCGGGGTGGAGCCGGGGGAGCGCGCTCCCGCGGCCGCGGTCCGCGAGGCCGTCCTGGGCCTGCGACGCGGCAAGGGCATGGTGCTCGACCCGGCCGACCACGACACCTGGTCCACCGGGTCCTTCTTCACCAACCCCGTGGTCGCTCCCGACGCGGTCCCCGAGGGTGCCCCCGCCTGGCCGCAGCCCGACGGCTCGGTGAAGACCAGCGCGGCGTGGTTGATCGAGCACGCCGGCTTCGGCAAGGGCTACGGCACCGGCCCGGTCCGGCTCTCCACCAAGCACACCCTGGCGCTGACCAACCGCGGCGAGGGCACCACCGCCGACCTGCTCGCGCTGGCGCGAGAGGTGCGCGACGGCGTACGGGCGCGCTTCGGGATCGTGCTGGAGAACGAGCCCGTGCTGGTGGGCTGCCGGCTCTGAGCCGGGGACGCCAGCTCAGGTGAAGGTGGCGTCCAGCCCGCCGTCGTTGAGCATGGTGCCGCCGAAGAGCGAGACGGCGAAGACCAGCCAGATCACCAGCCCGAGGACGGCGAGGATCAGCAGAACGGAGCCGACGATCCCCAGCCACATCCCGGTCTGGGCGTTGCTCCGCCCGCCCCAGGCACCTCCGGAGGCGTCGATCTCCCCGGTGACCTTCCGGCCGATGATCCAGGCCAGCGGCGCGAGCAACTGGCAGGTCACCACCCCGAGCAGCCCGAGGACCAGGGCGACGACCGCCTGCGGGTGATCAGGGCGCCCGGGAGCGGGCGGCGGAGGCGGGTAGCCGTAGCGGGGCGGGCCGGGTGGGTACTGGCCGGGCGGCGAGTACTGGCCGGGCGGGTACTGGCCGGGCGGCGGGTACTGGGGCTGCCACTGGGGCTGCCACCCCTGACCCGGAGGCTGGCCCGGTCCCGGGGTGGGCTCCGGATCGGGCCCCGCAGGGGGCTGCCCGTTGGTCGTCATGGCCCCAGTGTCCCAGGGGAGGCCGCTGCCCACGCATCGATCTCGGCCAGGAGGTCGACACGCACCGACTCCGGTGCGCGCGAGGCCCGCACCGACATCCGGGCGAGCTCGGCCAGGGTCGCGTCGTCCAGGTCGTGCGCGGCGCGCACGGCGGCGTACTGCGCGGCCAGGCGCGACCCGAAGAGCAGCGGATCGTCGGCACCCAGCGCCACCGTGGCGCCGGCCTCCAGCAGCTGGGGCACCGGCACCGAGGAGAGGTCGCTGTAGACGCCCAGGGAGACGTTGGAGGTGGGGCACACCTCGAAGGCGATCCCGGCGTCCACCAGCCGGTGCAGCAGGTCAGGGTCCTCGACCGCGCGGACGCCGTGGCCGAGGCGCTGAGCGCCCAAAGAGTCCACGACCCGCCGGACGCTGTCGGCACCGAGCAGTTCGCCCCCGTGCGGCACGGCGGCGAGCCCTCCGCGTCGCGCGATCGTGAACGCCCCTGCGAACTCCTCGGTGGTCCCGCGCCGCTCGTCGTTGGAGAGGCCGAAGCCGACGACCCCGGCGTCGGCGTACTGCACGGCGAGCCGGGCCAGGGTCCGGGCGTCGAGCGGGTGCCGGGTGCGGTTGGCGGCGATCACCAGGCCGATGCCGACCCCGGTGGCCGCGCTCGCCCGGGCCACGGCGTCCAGGACCAGCTCGGTGAAGGAGGTGATGCCGCCGAAGAGCGCCGCGTAGCCGCTGGGGTCGACCTGGAGCTCCAGCCAGCGCCCGCCGTCGGCGGCGTCGTCCTCGGCGGCCTCCCGCACCAGCCGGCGTACGTCGTCGGGGGTACGCAGGCAGGCGCGCGCGACGTCGTAGAGGCGCTGGAACCGGAACCAGCCCTTCTCGTCGGCCGCCGACAGCACCGGCGGCCACTCGCTCACCAGCGCGTCGGGGAGGTGGTGGCCGTCGCGTTCGGCGAGCTCGAGCAGCGTGCCGTGCCGCATCGACCCGGTGAAGTGCAGGTGCAGGTGTGCCTTGGGCAGGGCCCGCAGATCACGCCGCTGGCGCGGCGAGCGACCGTGCTGCGCCACTCAGGCGAACAGCTTCTGCAGCCGGGTGATGCCCTCGACGAGGTCGTCGTCGCCCAACGCGTAGGACAGCCGCACGTAGCCCGGCGACCCGAACGCCTCGCCGGGCACCACGGCCACCTCCGCCTTGTCCAGGATCAGCGCCGCCAGCTCCGCGGAGGTGGTCGCCACCTGCCCGTCGATCTCGCGGCCGAGCAGCCCCTTGACCGAGGGGTAGGCGTAGAACGCGCCCTTGGGCTCGGGGCAGAACACGCCGTCGATCTCGTTGAGCATGCGCAGCATCGTGCGCCGGCGACGGTCGAAGGCGACCTTCATCTCCTCGACCGCGGTGAGGTCGCCGGAGACGGCCGCGAGTGCGGCGATCTGGGAGACGTTGGCGACGTTGGAGGTGGCGTGCGACTGCAGGTTGGTCGCGGCCTTGACGACGTCGGCCGGGCCGATCAGCCAGCCCACCCGCCAGCCGGTCATCGCGTAGGTCTTCGCGACCCCGTTGAGCACCACGCAGGTGTCGGCGAGCTCGGGGACGACCACCGGCATCGACGCGGCCTCAGCGCCGTCGTAGGTGAGGTGCTCGTAGATCTCGTCGGTGACCACCCAGATGCCGTGCTCGAGGGCCCAGCGACCGATCGCCTCGGTCTGCTCGCGGCTGTAGACCGCGCCGGTCGGGTTGGACGGGGAGCAGAACAGCAGCACCTTGGTCCGCTCGGTGCGAGCGGCCTCGAGCTGGTCGACGGTGACCAGGTAGTCCTGGGTCTCGTCGGCGAGGACCTCGACCGGCACGCCGCCGGCCAGACGGATGGCCTCGGGGTAGGTCGTCCAGTACGGCGCGGGCAGGATCACCTCGTCGCCCGGGTCCAGCAGCGTCGCGAACGCCTCGTAGACCGCCTGCTTGCCGCCGTTGGTCACCAGCACCTGGCTGGGCTGGATCTCGTAGCCGGAGTCGCGCAGCGTCTTGGTCGCGATTGCCTCCTTGAGCTTGGGCAGCCCGCCCGCGGGGGTGTAGCGGTGGTTGGCCGGGTCGCTGCATGCCGCGACGGCCGCCTCGACGATGTAGTTCGGCGTCGGGAAGTCGGGCTCGCCGGCGCCGAAGCCGATCACCGGCCGGCCGGCCGCCTTGAGGGCCTTGGCCTTGGCGTCCACCGCGAGGGTGGCGGACTCGGCGATGCCGCCGATGCGGGCAGAGACGCGGGACACAGCGCTGGGGCTCATGAGGGCTATCGTTCCATCCCCTCCGCGCCGGGTGCATCAGCCGGGTGCTTCCGTGGCGTCGGTTCGACTTCGGAGCCGGGGTGCCCGTAGACTCCCTCCTTGGTGGTTCTCACCCTTGATCGTCATGCCCACGCAGCGTCGTACGACGCTGCGGTGGCGTGGCCGGGTGGAACTGTCGGAGGGCACTAGCTCAACTGGCAGAGCATCGGTCTCCAAAACCGAAGGTTGGGGGTTCAAGTCCCTCGTGCCCTGCAGAGTCCTTTCGCGGCCGCGAGGGGGCGACGAGTCCGGCGAGCCGGCGAACGAAGGAAGTGGTGGACGGTGAGCGAAGAGACCGCGACGCGGCGCACCAGCCCCGCGACCTTCTACCGCCAGGTCGTCGCCGAGCTCCGCAAGGTCGTCTGGCCGACGCGCCCCCAGCTGATCACCTACTTCTGGGTGGTCCTGGTCTTCGTGCTGGTCGTGATGACGTTCGTCTCGCTGCTCGACCTGGGCTTCGGCAAGTTGGCCTTCGAGGTCTTCGCCTGAGCGGCGTAGCAGCAACCCCCGGGTCCGCCCGGTCCCCGATCGAGTGAAGGTGACTGACAACCGTGTCGCAGCAGTACGACGAGATGCCGGACGTGCCCGAGGAGTCCTTCGGGGTGGCGGAGGGCGACGAGGCGACCGCTGAGGCCATCGCCGACGAGATCGCCGAGGGCGGTCCGGTCGACGACCACACCGGCCAGGGCGGCACCCTCGCGCACGAGCACGGCGACGCCCGGGATGACGAGGCCGGGACCGCTGACGACGGCGACGAGGAGTCGGACGAGGCCGTCGAGGACGACCCGACCGACGAGGCCGCGTCCGACGAAGAAGTTGCTGATGAGGCTCCGGCCGACCCGCTGGAGGAGTTCCGCGAGGCGCTGCGCAACAAGATCGGCGACTGGTTCGTCATCCACACCTACTCCGGCATGGAGAACCGGGTGAAGACGAACCTGGAGAGCCGGATCACCTCGCTCAACATGGAGGACTACATCCACGAGGTCGTGGTCCCCACCGAAGAGGTCTTCGAGATCAAGAACGGTCAGCGCAAGAAGGTCAAGCGCACGACCCTCCCCGGCTACGTGCTGGTCCGGATGGACCTCACCGACGAGTCCTGGGCCGCGGTGCGTCACACCCCGTCGGTCACCGGCTTCGTGGGCCACAGCCAGCAGCCGGTGCCGCTGAGCCTGGACGAGGTCGAGGCCATGCTGGCCCCCGCCGTGGTCGCCGCGGCCGAGGCCGCTGCCGTCCCGGAGCAGGGTGGCGTGGCCACCGCGGCTCCCGCGAAGAAGAAGGTCGAGGTCGCGGACTTCGACGTCTCCGACTCCGTCATGGTCGTCGACGGCCCGTTCGCGACGCTGCACGCGACCATCACCGAGATCAACGCCGACACCCAGCGGGTCAAGGCGCTCGTCGAGATCTTCGGCCGGGAGACCCCGGTCGAGCTCAGCTTCAGCCAGATCCAGAAGGTCTGAGGCGTCTCGACACCCCGTAGTAGCAGCACGTAGTGGCAGGGACTCGACCCCGCTATGACCACGAAAGAGAGATGAAGTAGCAATGCCTCCGAAGAAGAAGATCGCTGCCCTGGTCAAGGTGCAGCTCAACGCCGGAGCGGCGACGCCGGCTCCCCCGGTGGGTACCGCGCTCGGTCCCCACGGCGTGAACATCATGGAGTTCTGCAAGGCGTACAACGCGGCCACCGAGGCGCAGCGCGGGCAGGTGATCCCGGTCGAGATCACCATCTACGAGGACCGCACGTTCACCTTCGTCACCAAGACCCCTCCGGCCGCCGAGCTGATCAAGAAGGCCGCCGGCCTGGCCAAGGGCTCCTCGGT
The DNA here is from genome assembly GCA_044224695.1 of Marmoricola sp. Lineage (GTDB taxonomy): Bacteria > Actinomycetota > Actinomycetes > Propionibacteriales > Nocardioidaceae > Marmoricola_A. The sequence continues at coordinate 122,713 of JBGAJX010000007.1, forward strand.
CCCGCACAAGGACAAGGTCGGCAAGCTGACCCGTGACCAGGTGCGCGAGATCGCCGAGGGCAAGCTCGTCGACCTCAACGCCAACGACGTGGACGCCGCGATGAAGATCATCGAGGGCACCGCGCGTTCCATGGGCGTGACCATCGACGGCTGAGCCGTCCCCTCACGGTGGTTGAGGAGCGAGCGCAGCGAGCGTCTCTCACCTCGGTCCGCCGGGAACCTCACGGTGGTTGAGGAGCGAGCGCAGCGAGCGTCTCGAAACCACCACTCCGTCCTGAAACCTGTGGCAGGCCAGCTCTGCGGCCGGACCACACTCTGGTGAGAGGAACCAGACCATGCAGCGCAGCAAGAACTACAAGGCGGCCGCCTCGGCCTTCGACAAGAACGAGATCTTCTCCCCGCTGGCCGCGATCAAGCTGGCGAAGGCGAACACCAAGACCAAGTTCGACGAGTCCGTCGACGTGGCGATGCGTCTCGGCGTCGACCCCCGCAAGGCCGACCAGGCCGTCCGCGGCACCGTGAACCTGCCCAACGGCACCGGCAAGACCGCTCGCGTGCTGGTCTTCGCCAACGCCGCGAAGGCCGACGAGGCCCGTGAGGCCGGCGCCGACTTCGTCGGTGGCGACGACATGATCGAGAAGGTCGCCGGCGGCTGGCTCGACTTCGACGCCGCGGTCGCGACGCCGGACATGATGGGCAAGGTCGGTCGTCTGGGCAAGGTGCTGGGTCCCCGTGGCCTGATGCCGAACCCGAAGACCGGCACCGTGACGATGGACGTCGCCAAGGCCGTCAACGACATCAAGGGCGGCAAGATCGAGCTCCGCGTCGACCGTCACGCCAACCTGCACTTCATGATCGGCAAGGCGTCGTTCTCCGAGGCCCAGCTGGCCGAGAACTACGCGGCGGCGCTCGAGGAGGTGCTGCGGCTCAAGCCGTCCAGCTCCAAGGGCCGCTACATCAAGAAGATCACGGTCTCCACGACCATGGGCCCCGGCATCCAGGTCGACCCGAACCGGACCCGCAACGTGACCTCGGACGACGAGGCCTGAGCCTCCCCCGGACAGCGACGCAGGCCCCCGCCTCGGCGGGGGCCTGCGTCGTCTCCGGACCCGGGCGCGGGTGCCGGGGAGGCCCGGCTACTCGACGTAGACGCGCTCGTCGACCAGCTTCTCCCGGACGACCTGGCCGTGGGTCTCGAAGCGGGACTGCTCGAAGCGCTTGGGGAACTCCAGGTCCACGCCGGTGAGGCCGCTGCGGTTCTTCTCGATCGAGAGCACCGCCCAGTGCCGGAAACGCTCGACGTTGCCCTGGTCGTACATCAGGTGGTGACGGGCGACGACGTCGTACTTGTTGTTGAGCATCAGCACGGTGTCGGCCTCGTAGGCCAGGGCCGAGGTGCCGCGCATGTGGCTGACCCGCATCCGCTTGCCCGAGGCGATGCCCTCCTTGTCGGCGGCCACGATCGCGAGCACCGGGACGTCGTAGTCCAGGGTCATGTCCTTGAGCTGCTCGACCACGGCGGTGATCCGCTCGTCCTCGTGCCGGATGCCCGGCACCGGCACCTTCTGCAGGTAGTCCACGCAGACGAAGGGAGCGGCGCCGTGCTCCTCCTTCACCTTCGCCACGGTGTCCTTGATGGCATCCAGGGTGGTGGTCGATCCCGAGGAGCGGTGGATGGTCAGGCGGTCGCCGTACTCCTCGATGACGTCGAGCGCCTGCGCGCCGCCGGTGGTCTCGGCGAGCCGGTCCCGCAGCCCCCGCCCGCGGCCGTCGGTGGCCTCGAAGGCTTGGCGTACCCGGTTGATGCCCGGGGCCTCGGGCCCGCCGATCAGGCCGGCCTCCAGGGCCACCAGCCGGATCAGCATGACGGTCTGGTCGTGCTCGTAGCAGAAGTAGAGGACGGGGCGTCCTTGGCGGGCGATGTTGCGGGCCACCTGGAGCACCCAGGTGGTCTTGCCCATGCCCTGGGGGCCGCCGATGAGGACCAGGTCGCCGCTGCGGAAGCCGCCCTGGAGCTGGGTGTCGAGGATGTCGAACCCGGTGGGCCAGATCCGTTCCGCGGCATGCGACCCCGAACGCACCCGGTAGTCGGCCTGGGCGATCGTCTCGGAGAGTGACTGCAGCTGGAGATCCACGGCCACTATCGAATCATCGCGCGTGCGCGTGCGTCCCCCGATTGACCGGACCGGCGCCCAGGTAGCGGGTCAGGATCGGTCCCGCGATGGCCAGGATCACGACGTACGCCGCGACGAGCGGAGCGAGCCGGTCGTCGGCCGCGGCCGCCAGCCCCACGATCACCAGCGAGAACTCCCCGCGGGTCACGAGCGCGGCGCCGGCGCGCAGCCGGCCGCGGCGGGCCGCCCCGTCACGGGCCGCCGCGAGCATTCCGGTGACGACCTTGGTGCCGCCGGTGACCACCGCGAGCAGCAGCGCCGGGACCAGCACCGGCCCGAGGTCACGAGGGTCGATCACCAGTCCGATGCTGACGAAGAGGACCGCGGCGAAGAGATCCCGGAGCGGGGTGAGTACCTCCCGGGTGAGTTGAGCGGTCCAGCCGCTGATGCTCAGGCCGACCAGGAAGGCACCGACGGCGGCGGAGATGTGCACCATCTCGGCGAGCGCGGCCACCACGAGGGTCAGCCCGAGCACGCGCAGCAGTAGTTGCTCGGGGTCGTCGTGGTGGATCAGTCGGGAGACGTGGCGCCCCCAGCGGTAGGTGACCCCGAAGGCCGTGGCCAGCGCCGCGAGGGCGATCGTGGCGCCGAGGAGGGCGTCGCCCAGGTCCCCGCCGGAGGCGAGCACCGCGAGCAGCGGCAGGTACGCCGCCATCACGAAGTCCTCCAGCACCAGCACCGACAGCACGGCCGGGGTCTCCCGGTTGGCGAGCCGGCCGAGGTCGGACAGCAGCCGCGCCACGATGCCGGAGGAGGAGATGTACGTCGCCCCGGCCAGGGCGACCACGGCCACCGGGTCCATCCCGAGCAGCAGTCCGGCCAGCGCACCGGGGGTTGCGTTGAGCACGATGTCCCAGCCGGCCGACGGCAGGTGGCGCCCCATGCTGGAGGAGAACTCGCGGACCGAGAACTCCAGCCCCAGCACGAGCAGGAGCAGCACGATGCCGATGGTCGCGCCGGTCTCGATGAAGTCCCGCACCGCCGGATCCGGGGTCACCAGCCCGCCCTCGCCCAGGGCGAGCCCGGCGAGCAGGTACAGCGGAATGGGGGACAGCCCGACCTTGCGGGCGAGCGCGCCGACCACGGTCAGCGCGAGCAGGATCAGCCCCAGGTGCAGGAGCAGGGTCGCGGAGACGTGCACTCAGCCGGACCTGACCAGCGTCGCCACCTGCGAGATGCCCTCCGGCGTCCCGATCACCACCAGCGTGTCGCCGGACCGGAGCACGTGTTCCGGGCCGGGGGAGGCCGCCACGGTGTCCTCGCGGACGACGGCCACGATGGAGGCCCCGGTGCGGGAGCGTGCGCGGGTGGCGCCCAGCGGCTGCCCGGCGTACGGCGAGCCGTCCTCGACCAGCACCTGCCCGGCGACCAGGCCGGGCACCTCGCGGGTCAGGTCGGCGAAGCGCTCGGCGAGGCGGGGCGCGCCGAGGATCTGCGCGAGGGTCTCGGCCTCCTCGTCGGTGAGGCGGTACTGCGCGCGCGGCGCGTCGGGGTCCTCGTGGTCCGAGACCGCGACCACGAAGCCGCCGTGGCGCAGGGCCACGATCCTGAGCAGGTCGCCCTCGGCGCTCTCGAACTCGTAGCGCAGCCCGACCCCGGGGAGGAGCACTTCGTGTACGTCCATGGGGGCCATGATCCCCGAGGTCGATTTGGCGATCCGGGGCACCCCCCGTAGCCTTGCCTCCTGTAACCAGAGACCGCCGGTCCTCGGCGTGCCCGTTCGCGGGTTCGTCGTGGCGAAGGTTCCGCGATGCGGACGGCCAGCGCAGGTGACACCCAGAGCAGGACCCGGCAACGGGTCCCACGCCCCGTGTGCCCCTGCGCCCGGGGCGTTCGTCGTTCCAGGCCCCGCATGCGGGGATCGCCGGAGCCGAGTGGTCTCACGAACCCGAAGGAGACCCATGGCGCGGCCAGACAAGGCAGCCGCCGTCGCGGAACTCGTGGAGTCGTTCCAGGAGTCGACCGGCGCCGTGCTGACCGAGTACCGCGGTCTCACCGTCAAGCAGCTGCAGGATCTGCGGCGTGCTCTCGGCGAGAACGCCACCTACGCCGTGGTGAAGAACACCCTGACCGAGATCGCTGCGCGGGAGGCGGGTGTCGACGGCGTCGACGACCTGCTGAACGGGCCGACCGCCATCGCCTTCATCAGCGGCGACGTGGTCGAGGCGGCCAAGGGTCTGCGTGACTTCGCCAAGGCGAACCCCGCCCTCGTCATCAAGGGCGGCTACTTCGAGGGCAAGGCGCTCGACGCCTCCGAGATCGCCAAGCTGGCCGATCTGGAGTCGCGCGAGGTGCTGCTGGGCAAGCTCGCCGGTGCGATGCTCGCCTCGCTGAGCCAGGCCGTCTACCTGCTCAACGCCCCGATCACGAAGGCGGCGCAGCTCGCTGCGGCGCTGGAGGAGAAGGCCAAGCAGGACCCCACGATCCTTGCGGGTGGTGCCGGTGCTCCGGCCGCCGTCGTCGAGGAGCCCGCTGCCGAGGCCGCCGAGGCCGAGGAAGCACCCGGTGCCGAGGAGCCCGCCGCCGACGCGGCGGAGTCCACCGAGGCCTGACCCACCCGATAACACCCTGGCTGCCCTGCGGGCAGCCGCCCACACGGAAGGAACCGCCACCATGGCGAAGCTCAGCACCGACGAGCTGCTCGACGCGTTCAAGGAGATGACCCTCCTGGAGCTCAGCGAGTTCGTGAAGCAGTTCGAGGAGACCTTCGGCGTCACCGCCGCCGCCCCCGTCGCCGTCGCCGCCGCGCCGGCCGCCGGTGGTGGCGCGGGCGAGGCCGCCGCCGCCGAGGAGCAGGACGAGTTCGACGTCATCCTCGACGCCGCCGGCGAGAAGAAGATCAACGTCATCAAGGAGGTGCGCGCCCTGACCTCCCTCGGTCTGAAGGAGGCCAAGGAGCTCGTCGAGGCCGCTCCCAAGGCCATCCTGGAGAAGGTGACCAAGGAGGCCGCCGAGAAGGCCAAGGAGCAGCTCGAGGCTGCCGGCGCCTCGGTCTCGGTCAAGTGATCTGAGCGTCCTCGGACGCACTCGCGACAGGCGGGCACCTTCGGGTGCCCGCCTGTCGCTTTTTACCCAGGTGGGGGGTTTCTGAGACGGTTCGTACCGTTTGAGCCACACTTATCAACGTGTGACGTGGCGTAACCGGTCGCCCGGTTACTCGTTGGTTTTGTGGGCATCGCGTCGGTGGGTCGTGCCCGCCGCCACCATCACGGTGGGTGGCGCACTTCAAGCGGAGGAACTTCAGTGGGCGTTGAGATCAAGATCGACAACCTGACCAAGCAGTTCGGCAAGCAGCTGATCTGGGGCGGGGTGACCTTGACGCTGCCCGCGGGTGAGATCAGCGTGATGCTCGGCCCGTCCGGCACCGGCAAGTCCGTGCTGCTGAAGACCCTCATCGGCCTGATCAAGCCCGACACCGGCTCGATCGTCATCGAGGGTGTCGACATCGCCTCCTGCTCGGAGAAGGAGCTCTACGAGATCCGGAAGATGTTCGGCGTGCTGTTCCAGGACGGCGCCATGTTCGGCTCGATGAACCTCTACGACAACGTCGCCTTCCCGCTGCGCGAGCACACCAGGAAGTCCGAGTCCGAGATCCACCAGATCGTGATGGAGAAGATGGACCTCGTCGGTCTCATCGGTGCCGAGACCAAGCTCCCCGGCGAGATCTCCGGTGGTATGCGCAAGCGGGCCGGTCTCGCCCGGGCGCTGGTGCTCGACCCCGAGATCATCCTCTTCGACGAGCCCGACTCGGGTCTGGACCCGGTGCGTACGGCGTTCCTCAACCAGCTGATCGTCGACCTCAACGCCCAGATCGACGCGACCTTCCTGATCGTGACGCACGACATCAACAGCACCCGGACCGTGCCGGACAACATCGGCCTGCTCTACCACAAGCACCTGGCGATGTTCGGCCCCCGCGAGATGCTGCTCTCCTCCGAGGAGCCCGTGGTCCGCCAGTTCCTCAACGCCCAGCGCGTCGGCCCGATCGGCATGTCGGAGGAGAAGGACGCCGACGAGCTCGCCGCCGAGTCCGGCCAGGAGCTCCCGCCGCTTCCGCCGATCCCGCTGCAGCTCGAGACCAGCACCGGAGTCCAGCGCCGCAGCCAGCGGCCCGCCGGTGAGTGGTGCCGCCTCAACGGCGTCACCCCGCCCCCGGGGTCGTTCGAGTCCTCCAACGCCGGCCTGGCACCGGGGAGCTAGTCACTCGCCATGTCCACTCTGACCTCCGCACGCATCCTGCGGCCGGTCGGCACAGCCGGAAACCTTTTCGCTTTCGGCCTCGATGTCGGTCGTGGGTTGTTCCGACGCCCGTTCCAGCTCCGGGAGTTCCTCCAGCAGGCGTGGTTCATCGCCTCGGTGACGATCATCCCCACAGCGCTGGTCGCCATCCCCTTCGGCGCGGTCATCGCGCTGCAGGTGGGTGGTCTCATCAAGCAGTTCGGCGCGCAGTCGTTCACCGGCTCGGCCTCGGTGCTCGCCGTGGTCCAGCAGGCAGGCCCGATCGCGACGGCGCTGCTGATCGCGGGCGCCGGCGGATCGGCGATCGCGGCGGACCTCGGCGCGCGCAAGATCCGCGAAGAGCTCGACGCCATGATGGTGCTGGGCATCGACCCGATCCAGCGGCTGGTCGTGCCACGCGTGCTGGCCACGATGATGGTCGCGGTCTTCCTCAACGGTCTGGTCAGCGTCGTCGGCGTGCTCGGCGGCTACTTCTTCAACGTGGTGTTGCAGGGCGGGACGCCGGGCGCCTACCTGGCCAGCTTCACCGCCCTGGCGCAGCTCCCGGACCTCTGGGTCGGCCTGGTCAAGGCACTCGTGTTCGGGCTGATCGCGGCGGTCGTGGCCTGCTACAAGGGCATGAACGCCGGTGGCGGCCCGAAGGGCGTGGGCGATGCGGTGAACGAGTCGGTGGTCATCACGTTCCTGCTGCTCTTCGTCGTCAACTTCGTCATCAGCACGATCTACGTGCAGCTGATCCCCGCGAAGACAGGGTGAGCCGATGGCAACGCTGCGCACCGTGACCCAGCGCCCCCTGGAGTCCTTGGGGACCATGGGGAGCCAGTTCCGCTTCTACCTCGGCGTGCTCAAGGCGATGCCGCGCTCGGTGTCGCGCTACCCGCGCGAGGTCCTGCGGATCCTCGGCGAGGTCACCCTCGGGACCGGCGCCCTGGCCGTCATCGGCGGCACCGTCGGCGTCATCCTGGGCATGACCTTCTTCACCGGCGCCCAGGTGGGCCTCTCGGGGTACGCCGCGCTCAACCAGCTCGGCACCGCGGCCTTCTCCGGCTTCGTCTCGGCCTACTTCAACACCCGCGAGATCGCCCCGCTGGTGGCCGGCATCGCGCTGGCCGCCACGGTCGGCTGCGGCTTCACCGCCCAGCTCGGGGCGATGCGGATCTCCGAGGAGATCGACGCCGTCGAGGTGATGGCGATCCCGTCGATGCCGTTCCTGGTCGCGACCCGCGTGGTCGGCGGCCTGATCGCGATCATCCCGCTCTACGTGGTGGGTCTGCTCGCGTCGTACTTCGCCAGCCGGCTCGTGGTCACCCAGTTCTACGGCCAGAGTGCGGGCACCTACGACCACTACTTCTCGCTCTTCCTGCCACCGGGCGACGTGCTGTGGTCCTTCGGCAAGGTGCTCGTCTTCGCCGTCGTGGTGATCCTCATCCACACCTACCACGGTTACCACGCCTCGGGCGGACCCGCCGGCGTGGGCGTCGCGGTCGGCCGGGCCGTCCGGACCTCGATCGTGGCGGTCAGCGTCATCGACCTCCTGCTCTCGATGGCGATCTGGGGCACCACCACCACCGTCAGATTGGCGGGGTGACCGGATGGCGACGCGCTCCCGCTTCCGTCCGGGGAACCGCACCTACGGGGTGGTCTTCCTCGCGTTGGTGCTGCTCTTCGTGACCTTCACCTACACGACGTTCTCGAAGACCTTCGTGGACTACGACGAGATCACGCTCAAGGCCTCCAAGACCGGCCTCCAGTTGCCGGTCCGTGCCGACGTCAAGATCCGCGGTGTCCTGGTCGGCGAGGTCCTCGAGACCCGCACCACCGGCGACGGCGTGGACATCACCATCGGCCTCTACCCCGAGCAGCGCGACGCGGTGCCGGCGGACGTGAGTGCGCAGATCCTGCCCAAGACGCTCTTCGGCGAGAAGTACGTCGCGCTGACGGCGCCGTCGAACACCACCGCGGGCGTCATCCCGGTCGGCGCGGTGATCACCCAGTCCCGTGTCGGCATCGAGTTGGAGAAGGTCCTCAACGACCTGCTGCCGCTGCTGCGCACGGTGCAGCCCACCGAGCTCAACTTCGCGCTCACCTCGGTCGCCAACGCGCTCGACGGGCGTGGCGACGCGGTCGGGGAGAACCTGGAGACGCTCGACTCCTACCTGACCCGCCTCAACCCGGAGGTCCCGGAGCTCGTGCAGAGCCTGGACCGGCTCGGCCAGGTCGCCTCGGTCTACTCCGAGGTGGTCCCGGACCTGAGCCGCACCCTGCGCAGCACGCTGGTGACCGGGCGTACCTTCACCGACCGTGAGGAGCAGATCACCGCGCTCTTCGACAACGTCAGCGGTCTGAGCACCACGACCGAGGCCTTCCTCGAGCGCAACGGCGACAACCTGGTGACGCTCGCCGACCAGGGCGCCCAGATCGTCCCGCTCCTGGCGAAGTACGCCCCCCAGAGCCGCTGCTTCTTCGAGGCGGCCTCCGCGATCATTCCGCGGATCGAGGGCGCGTTCCGCAACAAGACCCTGCACATCATCGTGGAGACCGTGCCGCAGCAGCCGCGCGGATACACCACCGCGGACCTGCCGGTGAACGGCGACAAGCGCGGTCCCTTCCCCTACTGCAACCTGCTCGACAAGGCGCGCAACGGCTTCTACAGCCAGCGCAACCTGCCGCCGCGGTTCCTGGTGCCCGACCTCAACGACGGCATCGAGGGCAACGTGGCCAAGCGTGCCGCGGTCGGTGACGCCGTCCGCGCGACCGCCGCCGAGCAGGAGCTGATCAACGCCGCCGCCGCTCCGGTGCTCGGCGTGCCGATGGACGAGGTGCCGAGCCTGGCCACCCTGCTCCTGGGGCCGCTCGCACGCGGGATGGAGGTGAGTGTGCGATGAAGGGCCTGGACCGCCGTACGACGTCGGACTCGATCAAGCTCGGCATCTTCATCCTGGTCACCACGCTGGCCACGGCCCTGCTGGCGATCACGATCGGCAACATCACCTTCGGCTCCACCAAGGAGTACAAGGCGGTCTTCGCCGACGTCACCGGGGTCGTCGCCGGCGACTCCGGGTAGCGGGCGTCAAGGTCGGCACCGTCGAGGACGTCGCGATCGTCGACCGCACCCGCGCCGAGATCACCTTCAGCGTGGCCGACGAGACCCCGCTGACGCAGGGCACCGAGGCCACCATCCGCTACCGCAACCTGGTCGGCCAGCGCTACATCGCGCTGACGCCCGGCCAGGGCGACCCGGGGGTGTTGCGCGAGGGCTCCACGATCCCGATGGAGCGCACCAACCCGGCACTCGACCTGACCGTGCTGTTCAACGGCTTCAAGCCGCTGTTCGCGGCGCTGTCGCCCTCGGACATCAACGACCTCGCTTTCGAGCTGATCCAGGTCTTCCAGGGTGAGGGCGGCACGGTGGAGAACCTGCTGGACCGCACGGCCTCGGTGACCAACACCCTGGCCGACCGCGACCAGCTGATCGGTGATCTGATCACCAACCTCAACCAGACCCTGACCACGGTCGGCGACCGCGACCAGGAGCTCTCGAACCTCGTGGTGCAGCTGCGCCGCTTCGTGGGCGGCCTCAAGCAGGACCGGCAGGCGATCCTCGGCTCGCTGGACTCGATCTCCGACCTGGCCGTGGAGACCTCCGACCTGGTCTCCGGCGTCCGTCCGGGGCTGAGCTCCAGCGTCACCGAACTGCGCGGCCTGACCGCCAACCTCAAGCGCAACCGCGCCGAGATCGACCGCATCGTCAAGGTGCTGCCGATCAAGCTCAACAAGGTCGGCCGCACCGCGATCTACGGCTCGTGGTTCAACTTCTACCTGTGCGACCTGGTCGGCAAGGTGATCCTGCCCGGCGGCACCGAGATCCCCGCGACCTACAGCACCAACGCGTCGAGGTGCAAGATCGGATGAGCGTCCCCTTCCGCGAGCGCAACCCCGTCACGATCGGGGCAGCCAGCCTGGCCGTGATCGCCCTGCTGCTGGTGATCGCCTTCCGTGCCGGCGACCTGCCGGTGATCGGCGGCGGCGACACCTACTACGCCAAGTTCACCGAGGCCGGTGGGATCAAGGTCAACGACGAGGTCCGGGTCGCCGGCGTCCGGGTTGGCAAGGTCCGCAGCGTCGAGCTCGACCAGAGCGAGGTCAAGGTCGGTTTCCAGGTGGACAACGGTGTCGAGTTCGGCTCGACCACCGCGGCCCAGATCAAGGTGAAGACGATCCTGGGATCGATGTTCCTCGCCCTCGAGCCGTCCGGACCCGGGCAGCTCGAGGAGGGCTCGGTCATCCCGTCCACGCGGACCAGCTCGCCCTTCGACGTCGTGGACGTCTTCTCCGGGTTGGCCGAGCGCTCCCAGCGCATCGACACCGACCAGTTGGCCACCGCGCTGGACACCATGGCGACCCTGACCAAGGACACCCCGGAGGAGTTCCAGGCGGCGCTGCGCGGCGTCTCGGCGCTGTCGGCGAACGTCGCGGCACGCGACGACGAGCTCAACCAGCTCCTGCAGAGCCTGCGCAAGGTCTCCGGTGTCGTGGGCGACCGCTCCCAGGACGTCGTGACGCTGCTGCGCGACGCCGACGTCCTCTTCCAGGCGCTCGTGGCCCGGCGCGAGTCGATCAGCAACCTCTTGGCCGCGACGTCGCGACTGAGCACGCAGCTCACGGGCCTGGTCAAGGACACCCGCGCCGACCTGAAGCCGGCGCTGGACAACCTGGAGAGCGTGGTCGACGTGCTCAACGACAACCAGGAGAACCTCGACCGGTCGCTGCGACTGATGGCCCCGTTCTACCGGGTGTTCGCGAACACGCTGGGCAACGGTCCGTGGTTCGACACGATCCTGCAGAACGTCCCGCCCACGCCCCAGCTCTCGGGAGGTCGCTGAGATGAGCAGCATCCTCACCCGCGCCGGGTCGACCCTGCGCTCCGCCGGACTGGGCCGCGCCCTGGCCCTGCTGGCGGTGGGCCTCCTGCTGATCGCCTCCTTCGCCACGCTCAGTGGCGACGGCGGTCGCAAGACCCTGACCGCGAGCTTCCCGCGGGCGGTCTCGATCTACGAGGGCTCCGACGTGCGGATCATCGGGGTCGGTGTCGGCACCGTGGACAAGGTCGAGCCCACCGGTACGACGGTCACCGTGACCATGAGCTACGACGAGGACGTGAAGGTCCCTGCGGACGCGAAGGCCGTCATCATCGCCCCGTCGGTGGTGGGCGACCGCTACGTGCAGCTCACGCCCGTCTACACCGGTGGCCCGGTCCTCGAGGACGGTGCCGAGCTCGACGTGGACCGGACCGCGGTCCCCCTCGAGCTGGACGAGGTCTACCAGGGCATCAGCGACCTCACCGTCGCGCTGGGTCCCGAGGGCGCCAACGCCGACGGCTCGCTGAGCCGGCTGCTGGACTCCACCGCGCGCAACCTCGACGGCCAGGGGGAGCGGTTCAACGAGACGATCGGGAACCTCAGCCGGTTGACCACGACGCTGGACAACAACAAGGACGAGCTCTTCGGTGCCGCCGAGGAGATCGAGCGGTTCGTGTCCGCGCTGGCGGACAACGACCAGACCGTGCGCGACTTCAACGACAGCCTCGCCGGGGCGGCCGACCTGCTGGCCGACGAGCGCGACGACCTGTCCGCAGCCCTGCGCAACCTGGGGGTCGCGACCGAGCAGGTGGCCTCCTTCGTCAAGGAGAACCGGGCCGCACTCTCGCGCAACGTCGACGGCCTGGTGCGGGTGACCGAGGTGCTGGTCAAGCAGCGTGACGCGCTCGACGAGACCCTGACCACCGCGCCGGTCGCGCTGACCAACCTCTTCCACACCTACAACCCCAGCACCGGCACGCTCGACACCCGGGCGAACCTGCTGGAGAACGTGAACTCGCTGGAGAACGACCCGCTCGGCACGCTGTGCTCGCTGATCAGCCCGGCCGACCCGACCGGTGCGCTGTGCACCGCGCTGCAGGCCGGCGCCAAGCAGCGCGTGGCCCCGGGAGCCCGGGGCGACGCGGACTCGCGTGACGTCGTGGTGATCGAGCGGATCGACCGCTCGCTGGCCGGGATCCTGGAGGTGGCCCCGTGACCGCCCGCCGTACGACGCGCCCGCTGCGCCTGGCCGCTCTCGCCGCCACCGGTGCCCTGCTGCTCTCGGGCTGCGGCAGCGACTTCTCGGTCTACAGCCTGCCGCTGCCCGGTGGCGCCGACCTCGGGGACGACCCCTACACGGTGACCGTGCAGTTCGAGGACGTGCTCGACCTGGTGCCGCAGTCCGCGGTCAAGGTCGACGACGTCACGGTCGGGAAGGTCGACGGGGTCTCCCTGGACGGCTACACGGCCGAGGTCGAGCTGCTGCTCCGCGAGGACGTGAAGCTGCCGGACAACGCCGTCGCGGAGATCCGTCAGACCAGCCTGCTGGGCGAGAAGTTCGTCTCGCTCGCGCCGCCGCCGGTCAACCCCAGCCCGGAGCTCCTCGGTGACGGCGATCGGATCGAGCTCGACCGCACCGGTCGCAACACTGAGGTCGAGGAGGTGCTCGGCGCGCTCTCGTTCGTCCTGAACGGCGGCGGTGTGGGTCAGCTGAAGACCATCACCGTGGAGCTGAACAAGGCGCTCAAGGGTCGCGAGGGCTCGGTGAAGTCCGTGCTCGACCAGCTCCGCATCTTCACCACCCAGTTCGACGACAACCGCACCGAGATCGTGGCGGCCATCGAGCGGGTCAACCAGCTCGCGGTCGACCTGAACGACGAGACCCCGGTGCTCCAGCAGACCCTCGACGAGCTTCCCGGCGCGGTGGCCTCCATCGACCGCCAGCGCGACGACCTCGTCCGGATGCTGTCGGCCCTGGACCGGCTGAGCGCGGTGGGCACCCAGGTCATCCGGGCCTCGAAGGCCTCGACGATCGACAGCCTGCGGGCGCTGGCGCCGACCCTGCGTGAGCTCGCCCGTGCCGGCGACGCGCTGCCGAAGGCCCTCCAGGTCGTGCTGACCTTCCCCTTCGTCGACGCCGTCGTCGGCCAGACCCCGGCCCAGGCCCGCGACCTGCACATGGGTGACTACACGAACCTGTCCGCCCAGTTGGACATCGACCTGCGTCAGGGCGCCGGACTGGGGCTCCCCGTGCCCGGCACCCCGCCGATCGACATCCCGGGGCTGCCCGACCTGCCGCTGCCGAACCTCCCGATCCCGACCCTGGGTCTGCCCGACCTGACCGGAGGCCTCGGCCTGAGCGGTCCGAAGGGCGGCGGCGGCTCGCAGGGTGGCGGCGGCGGTGGCCTGCTCGGCGGCGGGCTCGGCGGTCTGCTCGGTCTCGGCCGCGCCGCGGTCGGCCCGACGGCGACCCCGTCGGCCTCCCCGTCGGCGGGTGCCTCCACCTCGTCCGGCCCCGCCACCGTGTCCTCCGGCGCCGACGCCGGTGTCGACACCGACCTGGCCGCGCTGCTGCTGTGGGGAGCGATGAAGCGATGATCACGCGTCGGACCAAGGTGCAGCTGATGATCTTCGCGATCATCACGCTGCTCGGCGTCTCCTACGTCGGAGCCCGCTACGCCCAGCTCGACCGGCTGGTGCTGGACGACAACTACCAGGTCACCGCGACCTTCGCCGACTCCGGCGGGATCTTCGCCGGCGCCGAGGTCTCCTACCGGGGCGTCACCATCGGCAAGGTCGACCGCCTCGAGCTCGACGAGGACGGCGTCGCCGTCGTCCTGGCCATCGACAACGCCTACGACGCGATCCCCGCGGACACCGGGGCGATCGTCGGGAACCGGTCCGCGGTGGGTGAGCAGTACGTCGAGCTCCAGCCGCGGGTCGACGAGGGTCCCTTCCTCAAGGAGGGGTCCACCATCGACGTCTCCCGGACCGCGATCCCGATCTCGAGCACCGAACTGCTGACCAACACCCAGCGGCTGGTCTCCTCGGTGGATCGGGACGACCTGCGCACCGTGGTGCGCGAGCTGGGCGCCGCGTTCAACGACGGCGGTGAGGACCTCTCCCGGCTGATCGACTCGTCGAACTCGTTCATCGCCGCGGCCAACGACAACTTCGACCTGACCACCCGGCTGGTCCGCGACAGCAACGTGGTGCTCTCCACCCAGTTGGACAAGGCCTCCGCGATCCGCGACTTCTCGCGCGACCTCGCCCTCTTCTCCGGGACGCTGGCCGACAGCGACGCGGCGCTGCGCCGGGTGATCACCAACGGCTCGGCGACGGCGACCCAGCTGCGCACCTTCCTGCGGGACAACGACGTCAACCTCTCCCGGCTGCTGAACAACCTGGTCACCACCGGCGAGATCACCGTCAAGCACCTCGACGGCATCGAGATGGTGCTGGTGGCCTATCCCTACGTGATGGCCGGCGGCTTCGCGGTCATCGACAAGACGGCGTCCACCGGGCAGTTCGACGCGCACTTCGGGCTGATCCTCACCCAGGACTCCGAGGTCTGCACCAACGGCTACCAGGGCACCGACAAGCGCTACCCGCAGAACACCGGCAACCGCCCGATGAACGAGCAGGCCCGCTGCGCGGACCCGGCCTCGGTGAGCAACCCCCGCGGCGCCCAGAACGCCCCGCGCGCCCGGGTCGCCCCCGGATCTGCGAGTGCGGCGGACGCGCAGGTCATCGGGTCGTACGATCGAAGCACCGGTCGTTTCACCTTCTCCGACGAGGAGCAGACGAAGCCGGTGACCTACACCGGCGGCGCAGGTGCCGCCTTCGGGAAGGAGTCCTGGAAGTGGCTGCTGCTCCAGCCCTTCGTGCCGCAGCAGTGAGCGCTCACCGCCCGCGCCTCGCGGTCGTCCTCGCCGCGCTGTGCGCCCTGGCTCTGGTGGCCGGACTCGGGGTGACCTTCTATCTGCGCGGGCAGGAGCAGGACCAGCAGCGCGAGGCGCAGGACCGCGCCGCGGTGGTGTCGGCCGCCCAGGTCTTCACCGAGACCTGGAACACCTTCACCCCCGATGCCGCCCAGGAGTACGTCGACACGGTCTCCCCGCTGCTGACCACCCGCTTCCGGACCGAGTTCACCGACGCTGCCGAGGACGTGGTCACCGGCATCACCCAGCAGCAGCTCAGCAGCACCGGCAGCGTGCTGTCCGACGAGGCCGGCATCCCGCTGGTGGCGATCGCGTCGATGGACGGGGACTCCGCGGAGGTGCTCGTGGTCTCCGACGCCGAACGGGTCTCCGCCCAGCAGGAGGTCCTGCGGCACTGGCGCTGGCAGGTCAGCCTGGTCAAGGTGGACGGTCGCTGGCTCGTCGACGACTTCGTCGAGGTGTGAGCGCGGCGATGAGGGAGATCCAGTGAGCAACCAGCAGCCCGGCACCCGCCGGCGGCGTATCGCCGGCGAGCGGCGGCGCGGCGACGGGGTGGACACCACTCCGGTCGCGGAGACCCGGACGTCCCCGATTGTCCAGGCCCCGAGCGTCGGTGAGCCGCCCGCCGCTGAGCCGGCTGTCGCTGATCCTGCCGTCGAGGCACCACCTCGCGAAGCGTCGGCCGTCGAGGCCCCGTCACGAGGGTGGTGGGGCGGTCGCGCCTCCCTGATCGCGCTGTCGCTGGCCCTGGTCGTGCTGGTGACCTTCACCGTCCTGCGGGCCGTCGGCGTCCTGGGGGGCGACGGGTTCCCGGGCCTGACGGAGGCCGACGCCGTCGCCCAGGCGCAGCGTGAGGCGCCCGCGGCCGCCGAGCGCGCCGCCGGCGTGATCCTGGCCTACGACCACCGCACGCTGGACGAGGACCAGGCCGCCGCCGAGGCCCTGATGCTCCCCGAGTTCGCCTCGCAGTACGCCGAGACCTTCGAGAAGGTCGTGCGGCCCTCGGCCGCGCAGGTCCAGGCCGTGGTGACCGCCGAGGTGCAGGCCTCCGCGGTCGTGCGCGCGACGCAGGACCGGGTGCGGGTGCTGCTCTTCATCGACCAGACGACGCAGAGCACGGCCAACGAGGAGCCCCAGGTGGCCCTCAACCGGGTCGAGATGGTCATGGTCCGGAGCGGTGGGGAGTGGCTGGTCGAGGAGATCACGTCGTACTGACGCTGGTCGAATCAGGATCAACCATGACAAAACTCTCAAACCGGAATGGTCCGGTTGTCCGGGTGTCGCTTGACTGGACCCCACCCGCCGTTCATGCTCTAGGGGCATTGTCGAGCCGCTGATGGCTCTCTCGCAGGTCATATGGAGGGCCGCGCGATCGAGAGTGACGAAGGCGAGCTCCCTGCAGTTGTGCCTGCTTGCCGTCGGTGCTACGCTCGCTCTTTGCGCCTGCCCCCACCCTTGTCTTGGCACACCTGTGCCCATTTGACCTGGTGTCGGCCAGTGCGCGCAACGATGAGTCCGAGCCTGTGGAAGGACGCCTCTTGGCCGTCTCGCGCAACGCCAGCAACACCTCTACCGCCCCCCGCCGCATCTCGTTCGCCAAGATCTCCGAGCCTCTCGAGGTTCCGCGACTCCTGGCGCTGCAGACCAACAGTTTCGACTGGCTGGTCGGCAACGAGGGCTGGGACCGTCAGGTCCAGGAGCGGCTCGACGCGGGGGAGGACGTCAGCCCGAAGTCGGGGCTGACCGAGATCTTCGAGGAGATCTCGCCGATCGAGGACTTCTCGCAGACGATGTCGCTCTCCTTCGAGAACCCGGTCTTCTACGACCCGAAGTACACCGTGGACGAGTGCAAGGAGAAGGACCTCACCTACTCCGCGCCGCTCTACGTCTCGGCGGAGTTCACCAACAACGAGACCGGCGAGATCAAGGGCCAGACGGTCTTCATGGGCGACTTCCCGCTCATGACCGAGAAGGGCACCTTCATCATCAACGGCACCGAGCGTGTCGTGGTCTCCCAGCTCGTGCGGTCCCCGGGTGTCTACTTCGAGCGCACCCCGGACAAGACCTCCGACAAGGACATCTACACCTCCAAGCTGATCCCCTCGCGGGGCGCCTGGCTGGAGTTCGAGATCGACAAGCGCGACATGGTCGGCGTGCGCCTGGACCGCAAGCGCAAGCAGAACGTCACGGTGCTGCTCAAGGCGCTGGGCTGGACGAACGAGCAGATCCGCGAGGAGTTCGGCCAGTACGAGTCGATGATGCTGACCCTGGAGAAGGACCACACCCAGGGCCAGGACGACGCGCTGCTCGACATCTACCGCAAGCTGCGTCCGGGCGAACCGCCGACCAAGGAAGCCGCGCAGACGCTGTTGGAGAACTACTACTTCAACCCCAAGCGCTACGACCTGGCCAAGGTCGGTCGCTACAAGATCAACAAGAAGCTGGGGCTGACGCAGGCGTTCGACCAGCAGACGCTGACCATCGACGACATCGTCGCCACCATCCGCTTCATCGTCTCCCTGCACGCCGGCGAGACCGAGACGGAGGCTCCGGCCGGGACGATCGAGGTCCGCGCCGACGACATCGACCACTTCGGCAACCGTCGTCTGCGCACCGTCGGTGAGCTCATCCAGAACCAGCTCCGCACCGGCCTGGCCCGGATGGAGCGCGTGGTCCGCGAGCGGATGACGACCCAGGACGTCGAGGCGATCACGCCGCAGTCCCTGATCAACATCCGTCCGGTCGTGGCGGCGCTGAAGGAGTTCTTCGGCACCTCCCAGCTCTCGCAGTTCATGGACCAGACCAACCCGATCGCCGGTCTGACCCACAAGCGCCGCCTCTCCGCGCTCGGCCCGGGTGGTCTCTCCCGTGACCGCGCCGGCTTCGAGGTCCGCGACGTGCACCCGTCCCACTACGGCCGGATGTGCCCGATCGAGACCCCGGAAGGCCCGAACATCGGTCTGATCGGCTCGCTGTCGACCTTCGGCCGGATCAACCCCTTCGGCTTCGTGGAGACGCCGTACCGCAAGGTCGAGAACGGCCGGGTCACCGACCAGATCGACTACCTGACCGCGGACGAGGAAGACCGGTTCGTGATCGCCCAGGCGAACGCGGGCCTCAACCCCGACGGCACCTTCACCGAGGACCGCGTCCTGGTCCGCCAGCGGATGGGTGAGGTCGACATCATCCCCGCGGGCGAGGTCGACTACATGGACGTCTCCCCGCGCCAGATGGTGTCGGTCGCGACCGCCCTGATCCCGTTCCTCGAGCACGACGACGCCAACCGCGCGCTCATGGGCTCGAACATGCAGCGCCAGGCGGTGCCGCTGATCAAGAGCGACTCCCCGCTGGTCGGCACCGGCATGGAGTTCCGCGCCGCGGTCGACGCGGGTGACGTGGTCGCCGCGGTCGCACCCGGCGTGGTCACCTCGGTCTCGGCCGAGGCGGTCGAGGTCATGCAGGACGACGGCACCTACCGCACCTACCGGATGCAGAAGTTCCGTCGCTCCAACCAGGGCACCTGCATCAACCAGCGCCCGCTGGTGACCGAGGGCATGCGCCTCGAGGTCGGCAGCCCGATCGCCGACGGCCCGTGCACCGACGAGGGCGAGATGGCGCTCGGCCAGAACCTGCTGGTCGCCTTCATGCCGTGGCAGGGCCACAACTACGAGGACGCGATCATCCTCTCCCAGCGTCTGGTCCAGCAGGACGTCCTCACCTCGATCCACATCGAGGAGCACGAGGTCGACGCCCGCGACACCAAGCTGGGTCCGGAGGAGATCACCCGGGACATCCCGAACGTCTCCGAGGAGATGCTGGCCGACCTCGACGAGCGCGGCATCATCCGCATCGGCGCCGAGGTCACCACCGGCGACATCCTGGTCGGCAAGGTCACCCCCAAGGGTGAGACCGAGCTGACCCCGGAGGAGCGGCTGCTGCGCGCGATCTTCGGTGAGAAGGCGCGCGAGGTCCGCGACACCTCGATGAAGGTGCCTCACGGCGAGTCCGGCACCGTCATCGGCGTCCGGGTCTTCGACCGCGAGGAGGGTGACGAGCTGCCCCCGGGCGTCAACCAGCTGGTGCGCGTCTACGTGGCCCAGAAGCGGAAGATCTCGGTGGGTGACAAGCTCGCCGGCCGCCACGGCAACAAGGGCGTCATCTCCAAGGTGCTGCCGATCGAGGACATGCCGTTCCTCGAGGACGGCACCCCGGTCGACATCATCCTCAACCCGCTGGGCGTGCCCGGCCGGATGAACATCGGCCAGATCCTGGAGATCCACCTGGGCTGGCTGGCCAAGACGGGTTGGGACGTCGACGAGTACGACGGCGACCACCCCGACGACGACTGGAAGCAGCGGCTGATCTCGATCGGCGTGGACAAGGCCCCGGCCAACTCCAACGTGGCGACCCCGGTCTTCGACGGTGCCCGCGAGGACGAGATCACCGGCCTGCTGAGCTCCACGCTCAAGACCCGCGACGGCATCCGTCTCGTGGGTGCCGACGGCAAGGCGAAGCTGTTCGACGGTCGCTCCGGCGAGCCGTTCCCCGACCCCGTGTCGGTGGGCTACATGTACATCCTGAAGCTGCACCACCTGGTCGACGACAAGATCCACGCGCGGTCGACCGGCCCCTACTCGATGATCACGCAGCAGCCCCTGGGCGGTAAGGCCCAGTTCGGCGGCCAGCGGTTCGGCGAGATGGAGGTCTGGGCGATGGAGGCGTACGGCGCCGCCTACGCCCTGCAGGAGCTGCTGACGAT
>JBGAJX010000008.1:0-140737 GCA_044224695.1 Marmoricola sp.
CCCGGGGAAGCAGCGGCTCCAGGCGGGGCCAGACCGACTCGGGCGCGTCGTACGTCGAGGGGGCGGACATCAGCGGACCTCACGATCGGCGAACAGGCAGGACCGCCCGAGTTTACCCAGGGTGGCGAAGACCTCAGCCCCTCCAGTACGGGTCCCGGCCGAACCGGGCCAGCAGATCGGCCTGCGGATCGTCTGCGTCGGTGTGGGCTCGTGGCCCTACGGCTCCGGCCTGGCGGTAGAGGTCCTCCCGCTCGGCGAACCAGGCCGCCACCTCGGCGACGAGCTCGGCGTCCAGGCGCGGGTCCTGACCGGTCGCCACCGCCAGGTCCCAGGCGTGCACCAGATGGTCGGCGGCGAGCTGGCGCACGTACTCCTCGATCGGGAAGTCCCCGAAGGACAGGTGCACCACGGGGTCCTGCGGCACGCGTTCGGCCACCGCACGGGTGGCCTCGTCGGCGGCGTCCCGCGTGGCACCCACCGGATCGGCTCCCAGCAGGTCTCCGTCGAGGCGGTCGCCGACGTCGGCGACCGTCGCACCGTCGACCAGCGGTCGCGTCCAGCGGTCCTCGCCGACGACGTGGTTGACCAGGGCACGTACGTCCCAGTCCCCGCACGGCGTACCTCGCGACCACTGGTCCGGCCCCACCCCCTCGACGATCCGACGCCAGGTGTCCACCGTCCGTTCGTGCAGGTCCACGGGCTCCATCACGCACCTCCTCCGCCTCACGATCCTCCGGAGGTACGAGGGCGTCGAGCCCCGGTCCGCACCACCCGCAGGCAGCGGAGGTGCAGGGGTCAGAAGCGGGAGCGGTCCAACCGGGACTGGGCGATCCCCAGGCCCATGGAGCGTTGCCCGCGCAGGTGGATGTTCTGCAACAGGCCGATCGCCATCAAGGTGGCGAACATCGAGGTGCCGCCGTAGGAGACCAGCGGCAGCGGGACGCCGGTCACCGGCATGATGCCCAGGCACATCCCGATGTTCTGGAAGGACTGGAAGCCGAACCAGCACGCGATACCGGCCGCGGCGAGACGGCCGAACAGGTCGTCTGCGCGCGAGGCGATCACCAGCGCGCGCCAGATCACGACGGCGAGCAGCAGGAGGATCACGCCGGCGCCGAGCAGCCCCAGTTCCTCACCGGCGACGGTGAAGATGAAGTCGGTCTGCTGTTCGGGCACGAACCCGGCGCGGGTCTGCGATCCCTGGAAGAGGCCCTGGCCGAAGACGCCGCCGTTACCGATGGCGATGCGGGCCTGCTCGGTGTTGTAGCCCGCACCGCGCGGGTCCAGGGCAGGGTTGGTGAACGCCAGGAACCGGTCGATCTGGTACTGCTTCAGCAGACCCAGCATCACCGCGGCCGTCGCGGCCGCGACACCGCCGGCGGCCAACGCAGCCAGCCACATCCGCGGTGCGCCGGAGACCGCGATCACCCCGAAGACGATGGCCACCAGGACCAGCACGGTGCCCAGGTCGGGCTGGGCGAGCACGAGCAGGATCGGCAGCGCCGCCACGGCGAGCATCCCGAGCACGTCGAGGTGCCGTACCTCCCGCTGCCGCCAGGAGCCCTCGGTGCGCTCGGCGACGATCAGCGCCATCATCACCGCCACCGAGAGCTTCGCGAACTCCGAGGGCTGGATCGACATGCCGCCGATCACGATCCACGACCGCGAGCCGTTGATGGTCGATCCCATGACCAGCACGAGGACCAGCCCGACCAGGGAGCCCAGATAGACCACCGGGGCGAGGATGCGCACCCAGCGGTGGTTGGTGGCCGCGACGATCACCCCGAGGACGAGGCCGATCGCGATGTTGACGAGGTGTCGGCGCAGGAACGCCTGCGGGTCACCCCCGGTGAGGCTGGTGCGCTCCGCGGTCGCGGACCACACCAGCAGGGTGCCGATCACCAGCAGGGCCGCGGTGGAGACGAGCAGGAGCCAGTCCAGTTGCGGCACCCGCACCAGGCTGGACTCGGTGCGCACCGGACGGGACCGGTGCGGGGCGTAGACGCTCATGAGCCCTCCTTGCCGCGCGCGATCGAACGGGGCGGCAGGATCGAGCCGTCCTGGGCGAAGACCGGCAACCCCTTCGGCGGGGTGACGCCGGGGATGAGTGCCGTCTTGGGCCGGACGGTCTCGCCCTTGATGCCGTACAGCGCTTCGTAGATCGCCCGGATCGCCGGACCCGAGGTGCCGGACCCGGTGCCGCCCTGGCTGACCATCATCACCACGACGTAGTCCTTGGTGTAGGAGGCCACCCAGGAGGTGCTCTGCTTGCCGTAGACCTCGGCCGAGCCGGTCTTGGCGCGCACGGTGACCTTGTCCAGCGGGAAGCCGACCAGGCGCCACGCCATCGTGCCCTGGCGGGCGACCCCCTGGAGTCCGGCGTCGACGAAGTCGAGGTCACTCTTCGGCAGGTCCAGTTTCGCCTGCACCTTGGGCTTGATCTCCTTGAGCAGGGTGCCGTCGGGGCTCACGATCGCCTTGGCGACGCGCGGCTCGTAGAGCGTGCCCCCGTTGGCGATCGCGGCGTAGCCGCGGGCGAGCTGGAGCGGGGTCACGATGGTGTCGCCCTGACCGATGGCGAAGTTGACCGCGTCCCCGGCGCGGTAGGCGTAGCCCTCGATGCAGAACTCACGCGCGAAGCGGTGCAGGAAGTCGGTGCCCGGTTCCTTGCCGACCTCGCAGTAGTAGTCCTTCATCGACTCGTAGTACTCGCGCTTCCACTTCCGGTCCGCGATCCGCCCGGACGCCTCGCCGGGCAGGTCGAGCCCGGTCTCGCTGCCGAAGCCGAACACCTTGGCGATCTGCACCAGCGGGTCCTTGGCGTCGACGTCGTCGACGTCGCTGCCGTAGCGCTGCCAGAAGTCGAAGCCGATCCGGTAGAAGAAGGTGTTGCAGGAGACCTCGAGGGCCTTCTGGAAGCCGATGTAGCCGTAGGCGCCGGACTCGTAGTTCTTGAAGACGCGGTTGCCGACCTGGAAGCCCGAGGAGCACGGCAGCGTGGTCGCCTGGGAGTAGCCGGCGTCCAACGCGCCCAGGGTCATGAACGACTTCCACGTGGAGCCGGGGGCGAACTGGCCCTGGAAGGCACGCGAGAGCAGCGGCGTCCCGGCCTTCTCGGAGTAGAGCCGCGCCAGCTGGCGCTTGGTGATGCCCCCGGACCAGACCCCGGGGTCGTACGTCGGCTGGCTGGCCATCGCGACGATGCGGCCGGTGTCGGCCTCCATCACCACGACCGCGCCGGAGTCCGCGGCGTAGGGACGCCCGGTGACCGTGTCGACGGTCTGGCGGGCCGTGGCGATCGTGCGGGCGAGTTGCTTCTCCACCACCGACTGCACCTGCGCGTCGATGGAGGTGACCAGGGTGTCGCCGACCTTGCCCTCGACCTCGCCGGAGTCGCCGAGCACCCGGCCCATCGAGTCGACCGCGACCTGCTTGTAGCCGGGGAAGCCCCGCAGGTACTGGTCGTAGGCCTTCTCCAGGCCGGCCCGGCCGACCACCGAGCCACCGTGCACCGACTCGTCGCCCTCGACCTCGGCCTCGTCGAGCTCGTCGGCGGTGATCGGGCTCAGGTAGCCCAGCAGGTGGGCGGCGTTGATGCCGAACGGCTCCGGGTAGGCCCGCACCGACTGGGAGTCGACGATGACCGAGGGGAAGTCCTCGTTCTGCTCCAGGATGGTGAGCGCGAGTGCCTGCGGGATGTCCTTGGCGATCGGGACGGGCTGGTACGGCGAGCCGTTCCAGCACAGCCCGGTGACCGATCCGGTGTCGCCGCAGAGCACCAGGCGGCTGCGGATCTCCTTGTACGGCGTCTCGGTGGCCCGCGCGATGCGACGCAGCAATCGCTCCTGATCGGCCTCCTCGAGCTTGGCGAGCAGGGTGCGGTCGATGGTGACGTCCCACGAGGTGCGGTTCGCGACCAGCGGGCGGCCGAGGTCGTCGACGATCAGGCCTCGAGCCGGCTGCACGACGATGTCGCGCACCGACTGGTCGGCCGCCTTGGCCTGGTAGTCGTCGCCGGCGAGGACCTGGAGGTAGTAGAGCCGGGCGAACAGCGTGAGGAAGAGCGAGAGCACCAGCACCATCAGGACGCCGAGCCGCAGGCGACCGACGCGGAACGAACGACGCCGGCTGCCGTGCGGCGCGGACGACGGGGTACGCGCAGGGCGCGACGGAGTCAGGAGCGCCATCTCAGAACGCGACCTCGCGGGGCCGGAAGCGACGGAAGAACCGCATCGCCAGCGGCAGCACGAACGGCGCCAGCAGAAGGTCGTAGACCAGGGACTCCGGGATCACCCGCAGCGCCTCCGCGGGGGGCACCGGAGGATCCCCCAGCGCCATCGTCATCAGGGCGACGATCGACGTGCCGACGAAGGAGCACGCCGCGACCGTGATCAGCGCCCCCACCGTGGAACGGGCGGCGTCCTGCCGGACCCGACCGGCCAGGAAGCCGACCACGACCAGGGCCAGTGCCCAGGTCCCGGCCACCCCGTCCGCGGGCGGCATCAGGTCCAGGGCCAGGCCACCGACGAAGCCCAGCAGCATCGCGATCTCCGGGCCGCGCACCAGGGCCGCGGCGACGACCACGAGCAGCACCAGGTTGGGCACCACGCCGTTGAAGGAGAACCAGCCGAAGAAGCTCACCTGCAGCACCACGGCCGCCACGAGCAGCAGGGCGAAGAGGGGTCCGCGCACGATCCGCATGTCAGTCCTCGCTCTCCATGACCTCGCCGGCCTTGATCACGGCGCGATCGCTGCGGGTGTTCCCCGGGACGACCACGGCGACCAGGTCCAGGGAGGAGAAGTCCACGAAGGGATCGACCACCGCGTGCTTGGCCTGCTCCCGCGGGGAGGAGTAGACCGCGGTCACGGTGCCGATCGGGATTCCCGCGACGTACGGCGAGCCGTTGCGACTCCCCCACGTCACCACGACGTCGTCCGCGCCCGGCGTCTCGGCGTCGTCGACCAGGTCGAGGTCGAGGTTGCCGTTGCGGTTCAGGTTGCCGCGCCCGCGCAGCATGCCGACCTCGGCGTTGGAGCCGAGCCGGGCACCGACCACGGAGTCGGCGTCCACGATCAGCAACACGGTGGCGGTGCCGCGGCCGGCGCGGATCACCCGGCCGACGAGGCCGTCGTTGTTGAGCACGGTCATGTCGGGGCGGATGCCCGAGCTGGTGCCGGCGTCGATGGTGACGGTGCGCGAGAACGACTGGGCCGGTCCCATCGCCACGACGCGGGCCGGGACCATCGCCAGGCCGGTGTCGGCCGAGGAGCGCAGCAGCCCGTCGAGCTCGGCGGCGCGGTAGCGCACCTCGGAGGTGGCGGCGAGCTGGCCGCGCAGGGTGGCGTTCTCGGCCTGCAGGGTGCGCAGGTCGTCGCGAAGGTCCTTGTTGGCCACGAGCAGGTCCGGCACTTCGCTCAGTGGCCTGGCGACCACCGAGACGCCCTCCTGGACGGGGCCGAACGCGGTCGCCAAGCCGTCGCGGGCGGGGTCGAGCGGGCTGTCGTCGCCGCCCTGGTAGTCCACGGTGATGAGCGTGAGCGAGGCGAGCACGAGCACCGCGAAGAGCGAGAGCGCACCCTTGTGGGAGCGTGGCTGGGCCTGCGGGCGGAGCGGGAGCTGGCGCACAGGAGACCTCAACGCCGCGACTCGGAGACGAGGACCTGCTGGAGGGCGTCGAACTCCTCCACGCACTTGCCGGCACCCAGTGCGACCGAGTGCAGCGGCTCCTCCGCGACGTGGACCGGCATCCCGGTCTCGTGGCGGATCCGCTCGTCCAGGCCGCGCAGCAGCGCGCCACCCCCGGTGAGGACGACCCCGCGGTCCATGATGTCGCCGGCCAGCTCGGGCGGCGTCTGGTCCAGCGTCGCGCGGACGGCGTCGACGATGTCGTGCAGGGGCTCCTCCAGCGCGTGCCGGATCTCGCTGCTGGAGACCACCACGGTCTTCGGCAGCCCCGAGACCATGTCGCGGCCGCGGACCTCGGCCTCGGGCTCCTTGGTCAGCGGGAAGGCGGTGCCGAGCGTCATCTTGATCTCCTCGGCGGTGCGCTCGCCGAGCAGGAGCGAGTGCTCCTTCTTCATCCAGGCGATGATCGCCTGGTCGAGGTCGTCGCCCGCGGTGCGCACGCTGAGCGAGGTGACGATCCCGCCGAGCGAGATCACTGCGACCTCGGTGGTGCCGCCGCCGACGTCGACGACCATGTTGCCGGTGGCCTCGTGGACCGGGAGGCCGGAGCCGATCGCGGCGGCCATCGGCTCCTCGATGATGTAGACCCGGCGGGCACCGGCCTGGTAACCGGCCTCCTTCACCGCGCGCTGCTCGACGGCGGTGATGCCGCTGGGCACGCAGATCACCAGGCGCGGCTTGGCGAAGTAGCGCCGCCGGTGCACCTGCTGGATGAAGAACCGGAGCATCTGCTCACAGGCGTCAAAGTCGGCGATGACCCCGTCCTGGAGCGGCCGGATGGCGGTGATCGAGTCCGGGGTGCGGCCGATCATCCGCTTCGCCTCGTGGCCGACGGCGAGGATCTCCCCGGTCGCGTCGTTGAGCGCTACCACGCTCGGTTCGTCCAGCAGGATGCCCTTGCCGCGGACGTAGACCAGCGTGTTCGCCGTGCCGAGGTCGACGGCCATGTCCCGGCCGATGAAGCTGTTCGCCATCGCTGCCCTTGCGCTCGGTTCGTTGACTCCCGTCACAGGAGTCCCAGCCGAAGCGTAAGCAGCCGGGAGCGGCGCTCCCGGCAGACACGCGGCAGCAGTCGATGGTTGAGGGCGAGCGCAGCGAGCGTCTCGAAACCCCGCGCGTCTCAGAGCTCGGGGAACCAGATCCCGATCTCGCGCTCGGCCGACTCCGGGGAGTCCGAGCCGTGCACGAGGTTCTCGCGGTTCGACAGCGAGAAGTCGCCGCGGATGGTGCCGGGGGCGGCCTTGCGCCCGTCGGTGGCGCCGTTGATGCCGCGGACGACCTCGACGGCCGAGTCACCCTCCAGCACCAGCGCGACGAGCGGACCGGACGTCACGAAGGCCCGCAGCGGCGGGTAGAAGTCGCGCTCGACGTGCTCGGCATAGTGCCGGTCGGCCTGCGCACCGTCGACGGTGCGCATCTCCAGGGCGACGATCGTCAGCCCCCGGGCCTCGAAGCGGGCCAGGATCGCGCCGACCAGGCCACGGCGTACGGCGTCGGGCTTGAGCAGCACCAGCGTGCGCTGCGTCGGGGACTCACTCATGGGCGGCAGCCTAGCGGCCCGCGAGGGCCTGGAATCCCCCGCCTCAGCTCTCGGCCAGGCGCTCGGCCCGCTCCCGGTCGATGCGCGCACCCAGGTAGTAGGAGCCCGCCCACAGCGACCCGAAGACCACGCCGAGGGCGAACATCGCGGTGATCACGAAGCCCAGCAGGAAGGTGATCCCCTGGATCGCCCAGCCGAGCTGCATGCCACCGGGGCGGCGGACCATGCCGGCGGCGACGACGCACAGCACGGTGAGCCCGATCCCTATGGCAACACCGGCCCAGGTCGGCACGTCGGTCAGGCTGAGCAGCACCGGCGTGGTCAGGAAGAGCACCACCGCCTGGAGGATCAGCATCCCCGCGCAGAGCGAGAGCTGGACCGACCTCATCCGCGCTCCTTCCGGGCCAGCAGCACACGGGCCTCACCGACGGTGACGACCGAACCGGTGACCAGGACGCCGCCGGAGCCGATGGACTCCCCCAGCACCCCGCCGGTCTCTGCCAGCGTGACAGCCTCGGTCAAGGCGTCGTCGAGTCGCCGGACCACGTGCACCCGGTGCTCACCGAAGAGGTCGGCGGCGATCTCGCCGAGCTCGGCGGCCGGCATCGCGCGCGGCGTGGAGTTCTGGGTGCAGACGACCTGGGCCAGGATCGGCTCGAGTGCGGCCAGCACGCCCTCGACGTCCTTGTCGGCCATCACCCCGACGACCCCGATCAGCGGGTCGAAGGCGAACGACTCCCGGATCGCCTCCACCGTCGCCTCCGCGCCGTGCGGGTTGTGAGCGGCGTCCAGCAGGATCGTGGGCCCGCGCCGGACGACCTCGAGCCGGCCCGGGGAGGTGAACTCCTCGAACGCCTCGCGGACGACCTCCTCGCCGAGCGCCCCGGCCTCGGAGTTTCCCAGCAGCGCTTCGACCGCGGCCACCGCCAGGGCGGCGTTGTGGGCCTGGTGCACGCCGTAGAGCGGGAGGTAGAGCTCGGCGTACTCACCGCGCAGACCGCGCAGCGTGACGACCTGTCCGCCGACTCCGGGCAGGGAGGAGACGACGCCGAAGTCGATGCCTTCGCGCAGCAGCGTCGCGCCCACCTCGGCGGCATGCTCGGCGAGCACCGCCATCACCTCCGGGGACTGCTGGGCGACGACCACGGTGGAGCCGGGCTTGATGATCCCGGCCTTCTCCGCGGCGATGTCGGCGGGGTCGTCCCCGAGGTACTGGGTGTGGTCGCGGGCGATCGGGGTGATCACCGCGACGTCGGCGTCCAGGACGTTGGTGGCGTCCCACGACCCGCCCATCCCGACCTCGACCACGGCCACGTCGACCGGGGCGTCGGCGAAGGCGGCGTAGGCCATCCCCACCACGGTCTCGAAGAACGACAGCGGGTGCTCCTGCGCAGCGTCGACCAGGTCCAGGTACGGCGCCACATCGGCGTACGCGGCGACGAAGGCCTCCTCGCTCAGCGGCTCGCCGTCGAGGCTGATCCGCTCGGTCATCGACTCGACGTGCGGGCTGGTGAACCGGCCGGTGCGCAGGTGGTGGGTGACCAGGAGCGTGTCGATCATCCGCGCGGTGCTGGTCTTGCCGTTGGTCCCGGTCAGGTGCACCGAGCGGTACGCCGCCTGCGGGTCACCGAGCAGGTCGACCAGCGCCCGGATCCGGTCCAGACTGGGTTCGAGCCGGGTCTCGGGCCAGCGGCGCAGCAGCGCCGCCTCGACCTCGGCGTACGACGGAGATTCGGAGGTGGTGGCCATGATGCGGCGAGTCTACGGAGGCCGTCTCGCCGCACCGTGTCTGGTGCTCGTCGCGCTCGCCGGCTGCGCCGCTCCGGCGCAGCCTCCGCTGGGTGCGGGCGACGCCCGTGGTGTGCACGACAGCGCCCAGACGGTCTACGCCACCATGTACGGCTCAGCCGACGAACAGGCAGCCCTGCAGTACCTCACCGGCCAGGACCTCAACGGGCCGACACAGAACTGCATGGCGAAGGCCGGCTACGACTGGCGTCCGTTGCTCGCCGTCACGGCGCATCCGGTGGCGGCCGATGCCCTGGGCGACACGCTGTGGCTGCGGGATCCGGGTCGAGCGATCACCTCGGAGAACCTCCGCCTCCAGGCGCTGTACCAGCGGCGTGAGCAGGCCATAGAGCGCTCCGAACTCGACCCGGTTACGCACCGCGCCCTCCTTGCCTGCCTCGACGCGCCGGGGCGGCCCAGTGATGACGAGCTGGACTCGCGCGGCTACTCCGGAGTAGACGGAGGACGTGCGCTCGTTGCCTGGACGACGTTGGTGGAGAAGCTCGACGCCAGCCTGGGTGACCCGGCGGCGTACGACCGGTGCCTCGCCGAATCCGGCGAAGCGCTGGGCACCGACGGCCCGTTCTCCCCGCGGACGCAGCAGGCGCGCTTGGCCACCCTCGCTCCGGACCCGGAGAAAGTCCCGATCGGTGACGAAGCACCGAGCGCGGAGTGGGTCGAGTTCCGTGTGGCAGAGGAGCGCTGGCTCGCGGCAGACGCAGTCTGCCGGGAAACCCAGTACCTCGCCGGCATGGCCGCGATGGAGGGTGAACTCGCCGCGTTCACCGAGCGGTACGCCGAGACCCTGGCAAGCTACGAGGACCACTGGGCCGCGGTCGTCTCCGAGGCCCGGGAGCGCGGGTGGCAGCCGAACGGATGGCCGGCCGCCGACGAGTGACGGCGAGCCGGTAACCGAGTCGCCGCCGGTCAACCGGGGTCCGTAGGATTCCGTGCCATGACTGACTCCCCCACTCCGGACCTGTCCACGACGACGCCTGCTGACCGCGGCGTCGTCGTACCGGACAAGCCGGCGCTGGAGGGACTGGAGGCGAAGTGGTCCGCGCTCTGGAAGGAGCGCCGCACCTACGCCTTCGACCGTTCGAAGACCCGCGCGGAGATCTACTCCATCGACACCCCGCCGCCGACGGTGTCGGGCAGCCTGCACGTCGGGCACGTCTTCTCCTACACCCACACCGACCTTGTCGCCCGCTACCAGCGGATGCGCGGCAAGGAGGTCTTCTACCCGATGGGCTGGGACGACAACGGCCTGCCCACCGAACGTCGGGTGCAGAACTACTTCGGCGTGCGCTGCGACCCCTCGCTTCCCTACGACCCGGACTTCACCCCGCCGGAGAAGCCGGACGCCAAGCGACAGATCCCGATCAGCCGGCCGAACTTCATCGCCCTGTGCGAGCAGCTGGTCGAGGAGGACGAGAAGGTCTTCGAGGACCTGTGGCGCACGCTCGGCCTGAGCGTCGACTGGGAGCAGACCTACACCACCATCGGCAAGGCCGCCCAGGCCGTCTCCCAGCGTGCGTTCCTGCGCAACTTCGCACGTGGGGAGGCTTACCTGCAGGAGGCGCCGACCCTGTGGGACGTCACCTTCCAGACCGCGGTCGCCCAGGCCGAGCTGGAGGCCCGCGAGTACGCCGGGCACTACCACAAGGTCGCGTTCCACCGGGTCTCGACGGAGCTCGACCAGCAAGAGGTGGTCCACATCGAGACCACCCGCCCCGAGCTGATCCCCGCGGTGGTCGCGCTGATCGCCCACCCCGACGACAAGCGGTACCAGCCGCTGTTCGGTTCCACGGTCACCAGCCCAGTGTTCGGAGTGGAGATCCCGGTGCTCGCCCACCCCGCGGCCGAGCCGGACAAGGGCGCGGGCATCGCGATGTGCTGCACCTTCGGTGACCTGACCGACGTGCAGTGGTGGCGCGAACTGAACCTGCCGGTGCGCACGGTGATCGGACGCGACGGCCGCCTGCACCGCGAGACCCCGGAGTGGATCCCCGCGACCGCTGCCGATGCGTACGCCGAACTGGCGGGCAAGACCGCGTTCAGCGCCCGCGAGGCGATGGTGGCGCTGCTGCGCTCCTCGGGCGACCTGGAAGGCGAGCCCAGCCCGACCCAGCGGATGACGAACTTCTACGAGAAGGGCGACAAGCCGCTGGAGATCGTCTCCACCCGGCAGTGGTACATCACCAACGGCGGCCGCGACGAGAGCCTGCGGGCCGACCTGGTCGAGCGCGGCAGTGAGCTGGCGTGGTTCCCGCCGCACATGAAGCACCGCTACGACAACTGGGTCGGCGGGCTCAACGGTGACTGGCTGATCTCGCGGCAGCGGTTCTTCGGGATCCCCTTCCCGGTGTGGTACCCCCTGGACGCCGACGGCGAGCCGGACTACGCCCACCCGCTGCTCCCCCGCGAGGCGGACCTGCCGGTGGACCCGAGCACGGATGCCCCGTCCGGCTACGAGGAGTCGCAGCGCGGCAAGGCGGGCGGCTTCATCGGCGACCCGGATGTGATGGACACCTGGGCGACCTCCTCCCTCACCCCGCACATCGCGGGCGGTTGGGAGTCCGACCCCGACCTGTTCGAGCGCGTGTTCCCGATGGACCTGTGCACGCAGGGCCACGACATCATCCGGACCTGGCTGTTCTCCCGGGTGGTCCGCTCCCACTTCGAGCACCACGAGGTGCCGTGGTCGCACGCGATGCTGTCGGGCTTCGTGGTCGACCCCGACCGCAAGAAGATGAGCAAGTCCAAGGGCAACGTCGTGGTCCCGACCGAGATCCTGGACTCCTACGGCGCCGACGCCGTCCGCTGGCGTGCCGCGATGGCCCGCCCCGGTCTGGACTCGCCCTTCGACGAATCGCAGATGAAGGTCGGCCGTCGTCTGGCGATGAAGGTGCTCAACGCCTCCAAGTTCGTCCTGGCCACCGAGCACGGCGTCGGGGCCTCCCTGGACGCCGGTGAGATCACCGAGCCGATCGACCGCGCCCTGCTGGCGGGTCTAGCCGAGACGGTCACCGCGGCGACGGCGGCGTTCGAGGCGTACGACTACACCACCGCGCTCGAGGTCTCCGAGCGGTTCTTCTGGGCCTTCTGCGACGACTACGTCGAGTTGGTCAAGGAGCGGGCGTACGGCGCGCGCGGCGACGGCCCGGCAGCCTCAGCGAAGGCGACGCTCGCGCTGGCCCTGCACGTGCAGCTGCGGCTGCTCGCGCCGTACCTGCCGTACGTCACCGAAGAGGTCTGGTCGTGGTGGCAGGAGGGCTCGGTGCACCGTCAGGCGTGGCCGGTCGCCGACGAGCTCGCCGTCGCCCAGGGCGCGGAGGCGTCGATGCTCGGGGCGGTCGCGGCCGCGCTGGCCGGCCTGCGGGGTGCGAAGTCGCAGGCCAAGGTCTCCATGCGAACCGAACTCACCTCCGCCGAGGTGAGTGGCCCCGCGGCGCTGGTCGCCCTCGCCGAGCAGGCCGCCGACGACCTCCGGGCCGCCGGCAAGGTCACCGGGCCGCTGACGTTCACCGCCACCGCTGCCACCGAGGTGAGTGCCACCGCGGAGGTCGCCTCCGCCTGAGGGCACACATGCGGGCACTCCTCGAGTGCCGCGGTCAGGCGGGCGGTGTGAGGTTCGTGGTGCCGCCTCGGCCGACGCGGTAGAGCCGCCCGTGCGGGCTTGACCAGATCAGCTCAGCTTCCGGGGTGCGTTGCACGGTCCAGGGATGGTGGGTCTTGACGCGGTGGTGGTAGCGGCAGAGTCGGGCCAGGTTGTCCGGCGTGGTCTGGCCCGGTGGACCGCCGTCATCGGGATGGACCCAGGGTTCGAGATGGTCGAGGTCGTAGGCGCCGACGCGACCGCACCAGGGGAACTGGCAGGTGAGGTCACGGTGGCCCACCTGTTCTTGGATGCGCTGCGGGATCTCGTAGGCGTCCACGGCCGGCTCGGCGTTGAGGTCGATGACCGTTCGCAGGCTCACCCTCACCCCGGACGCAGCTCCGAGCGTCGGGGTGGCGTTCGCGAACCAGGACTCCAGGGCGGCGCGTGCGCGCGGACCGAGACCCTCGACACGGGCGCCCGCGGACAGGACGTCGTGCGGATCGAGGTGCAGGTGGATCGCGATCTCCCGACCCCGCCCGGACCGCCCCCGGCTCACCGCAGAGTCAGTGTTGTCGGGGTGATCGGTCGCGACCTGCTGCAGGTGCAGCACGTGCTGCGGGTCCGCCAGGAGTCCGAGCGCCGCCGCGCGGCGGACGTCGTGGGAGTCGGTGTTGCCGAGCTGGCCGATGATGCGGGCCAGGTCGCAGACGGCCCGGTCCAGGTCGTGCGCATCCGGCGTGGAGGTGACCGCGCGGACCTCGGTGGTGCCATCGACGCGGTCCTCCAACCACACACCGCGCCGCTCTGCCGCGTCCTCGGCGCGCTGCCGTGCGGTGTCCGGGTCGTGCTGCTCCAGCGCCGCCTGCACACACCGCAGGATGCGGGTGAGCGAGATCTTGTGGACGTGGGCCGCCAGGTGCCGGTCGACGTACGCCGCGGCCGCGGCACTGAGCGGCAGGGTCTCAGCAGCGATACGACGGGCCTTCCACGACGGGAGGTCACCGGCCATGACACGGTCCCACAGCCGCGGCAGCCGGTCCCGCAGTTCCAGCGCCTGCCCGGCGTAGGTGCGCATCGCCGTCTCCGAAAGCCGCAGCGCCGCAGCGAGCTCACTGAGCGCGAACTCCTCGATCGTGTGCGCACCCTGGTGGAGCAGCCGCAGCCGGCCCTCAGTCCCTGCCGGCCCTGGCGCGTGACCGACCCCGCCCGCGAGGTGGGCCGCCAGATCCGCGCGGGCCTCGTGCTCGGCGACCTCCGGATCCAGGCAACCCGTGCCGGCCGGCACCCGGTGGAGATCAGCGAAGTGACACACCAACCGCAACTCACGCGCCGCAGCCGCATCCTGGGAAGCGCGCGCCTCCACCGCCGCCGCCAACACCGCCCCGGCCTCAAGCCCGAAGGCATCCTCCGCGCACGCGCCCGCCTCAGGTGCGGCGGCGAGAATCAGGAGGTCCATAAGAGAACGCTACGGACACCCACCGACAAAAACCGAACAGTTCGAATGCGCGGTGGATTCGAGACGGGTGGTTTCGAGACGGGTGGTTTCGAGACGGGCTCCTCCGTCGCCCTCCTCAACCCCCGCTGGGCCTCCGTCGCCCTCCTCAACCCCCGAGGGGCCTCCGTCGCCCTCCTCAACCCCCGCTGGGCCTCCGTCGCCCTCCTCAGCCCCCGCTGGGCCTCCGTCGCCCTCCTCAACCCCCGCTGGGCCTCCGTCGCCCTCCGACCTGCCGGTGGTTGAGGAGCGAGCGCAGCGAGCGTCTCGAAACCACCTGAAGTCAGGCGGGCGGCAGCACGATCGTCCAAGCCAGCGCCTTGCCGGACGCGACCCCGGCGGTGGCGGTGGCACCGGGCCAGGTGCCGGCGGCGACGCCGGAGGTGTCACCGGTGGCGCTGGTGATCATGCCGCTGCTGGAACCGGTCGTCGTGGCCCGACCGGTCACGGGGGCAGGAAGCGTCCAGCCGTGCACAGTGCTGGTCTTGTCCGCCCACGAGCTCACCACGGTCGACCCGGCCACGGGAACCGCCGCCGAGGGCGCGAGGTGAGCGGCTGTGGACGAGCTCGGCTCACCGCGGAACGTCGCCGTCGGAGCCCCGGCGCCGCCGTACGCCAGCACGGTCAGGCTGGTCTTGGAGGTGGCGTCGAGCCGCACGGTCACGCTGCTTCCCGCGGTGCCAGCGACCGCGGTCCGGGTGAACACGAAGGACCGCAGGTCGGTGCCGTCGGTGCCGGTGGACAGCAGCGTCCACCCGGTCGGGGTAGTCGCCGTGGCGGCCCGGTTGGTGGTCACGATGAGCAGCAGCCGGTCGCCGACCTGGGTGGCCCCCGGGACCGTTACCGCGGGCATGGCGCTACTGCGGTCGACGCCGGTGGCCGCGCGGAACGCGATCGACGGAGCCGGTGGCGGTTCGTCGGAGACGGTGACCTGCTGGGTGGCCGTGCCGACCGCACCGTCGTCGTCGGTCACCGTGAGCGTGACGGTGTAGGTGCCGGGCACCTCGTAACTGTGGGACGGCGTCGCGCCGGAGGCTGTGCCGCCGTCGCCGAAGTCCCAGTCCCGCGCGACGATCGTGCCGTCGGCGTCGGTGCTGGCGGTCGAGGTGAACGCGCAGTCCAGCAGCGAGCAGCTCGATCCGAAGCGGGCGACCGGGGGCTGGTTCGGCTGCGGGCCCGCGCCGACGAGGACGACGCCGTACTCCGCGCCGCCGCCACCGGCGAGGGTGACGCCGCTCAAACCGGGGATCACGGTCGCGCGGTTACGGGTCGTCGTGGTGCCGTCGCCGAGTTGCCCGAACGCGTTGTGACCCCAGGCGACCAGGGTGCCGTCGGCACGCACGGCCTGGCCGAAGTCGCGGCCCGACCCGATGTTGACGGCGTCGGAGATGCCGAGCACCGGCACCGGACGGGTGCGCTGGGTGGTGGTGCCGTCACCCAGGTTGGACCGGTAGTTGCGCCCCCAGGCGAGCACGGCGCCGTCGGCGCGCAGCGCATAGGAGTGGTGGGCTCCGGCGATGACCTGGGTCATCCCGGTGGCGACCTGGACGGGGCTGGTGCGGTTGACGGTGCTGCCGTCGCCGACCTGCCCGTACTGGTTGGCACCCCACGCCCACACGGTCCCGTCCTGCCGCAGGGCGAGGCCGTGGTCGCGTCCGCCGGCGATGCCGACGATGTTCGTGAGGCTGCCGACGCGGACCGGGGTGAGCCGGCGCGTGGTGGTGCCGTCACCCAGCCCGCCCTCCGCGTTGCGGCCCCAGCCCACCACCGTGCCGTCGGCGCGGATGGCATAGGACATGTCGCGGCCGGCGGCGATGGCGACGGCATCAGTGAGCCCGACCACCTGGACCGGCGAGGTGCGGTTGGTCGTGGAGCCGTCACCGAGCTGACCGTCGGTGTTCAGGCCCCACGTCCACACCGTGCCGTCACCCTTGAGGACGATCGAGTGGTTGTGCCCGGTCTCCACCGCGACGACGCCGGTCATGCCCGGCACCTTGGTCGGGGACTGGCGGTTGGTGGTCGACCCGAGCCCCAACTGACCCTGCGCGCTGCTGCCCCAGACGTAGACGGTGCCGTCGGAGTCGAGGGCGACGACGTGCTCGCGCCCGCCGTGCAGGTCGACCGCGTCGACCACTCCCCCGTCGACGGCGGTCAGGACCGACCCGGCGCCGGCCGCACCGTTGCCGCGCTGACCGAAGCCGTCCATGCCGGTGGTGTACGGCGTGGACTCGGCCACGGCGGCAGCCGCACCGCCCACGACGGTGAGCGCTGGAAGCACCAGTGCACCCACGCCGACGGCGAGCGCTGTCAGCACCCGGTTGAGACGCCTGTCCCGAGACGCGCGCATGCTCATGAGGTCCCCCTTCACCTGCCCCTGCGCGTCAGGCTACCCGCAGCCGCCGACAGAAACCCTCGCCCGTCCGGGTGGGGTACATGGCCCGGATGGGCCCGTCGAGGGAGCCGAGCTCAGTCGCCGCGGAGCCAGGCCTGGAAGGCCTCCGCGCCGTACGGGCGACCCAGGAAGTCCTCCACCAGCGCGGCCGCGTCGCGGGTGCCGCCGGCGGCGAGCACCCGGTCCCGGTAGCGGTGCGCGACACCCTCGGCGAAGAGGTCGTCACGGTCGAAGGCGGAGAAGAGGTCCTTCGCGATGACCTGGGACCAGAGGTAGGTGTAGTACCCGCTGGTGTACCCGCCGAGATGCCCGAACGAGGCCTGGAAGTGGGTGTCGGGCACGGTGCCGAAGAGGTCGTAGCGGGCCTGCAGCTCCTGCACGGTCGCGGTCAGGTCCTCGGGGACGTCGCGGTGCAGGACGTAGGAGACCGCGGCGTAGAACAGCTGGGTGCGGACGTGGTAGCCCTTGCCGAACTCGGCGGCGGCGCGCATCCGACCCACCAGGTCGGCCGGGATCGGGCGGCCCTCGGCGTCGGTGGCGAACCCGGCAAGCACCGCCGGATCCCAGGCCCACTCCTCCAGCATCTGCGAGGGCGCCTCGACGAAGTCCCACTCGGTGCTGATCCCGCCGAAGCGCGACCACGGGCTGCGCGAGGCGAGCTGGTGGTGGACCAGGTGCCCGAACTCGTGGAACAGCGTGACGACGTCGCTGTGCTCCATCAGCCCGTCGGGGAAGTTGCAGACCAGCACGCCCTCGGGGAGCTGGACGCCGTCGACGCCGGTCACCAGGGTGAACTGGGCGGCGTGGCTGTACTTGCCGGGGCGCGGGTGCAGATCGAGGTAGATCCGCCCGAGCGGGCGCGCGTCGTCCCCGTGGCCGAGCGTCACGTCGTACGCCGTCACCGCCTCGTGCCAGCGCGGGGCGTCGGGCACCTCGACGTAGGTGAGGTCGAACAGGCGCCCGGTGACGGCCAGCAGCCCGGCCCGCACCTTGGGGAAGTCGAAGTAGCCGCGGACCTCGCGGGCGTCGACCTCGTGGCGTTCGCGGCGCAGCAACTCGGAGTAGTACGCCCGGTCGACGACGTCGAGGCCCTCGGCCTCGGGGCGGTCCTGACGCACCCGGTCCAGCAGCACCGCCAGGTCACGTCGTCCCGGCTCGGCGGCCAGCTCGGCGAGCTCGTCGATGAACTCCCCGATCGCGGCGCCGGTCCCGATCATCTTGACCTCGGCGTCGTACGTCGGCCAGTCCGGATAGCCGAGCAGTTCCGCGAGCTCGCGGCGCGACTCCAGGAGCGCCCGCAGGGTGACGTCGTTCTCCGGCCAGGCGCGGTTGAGGAAGAGCCGCACCATCGCCTCGCGCAGCTCCCGGTCCTCGGCGAAGGTCATCACGGGCACGTAGTCCGGGTATTCCGTGGTCAACTCGACGGTGCCGTCGTCGTCCGCCGGGTGGGCGGCCACGAAGTCGTCGGGGAGCCCGGCCAGACGCGTGGCCTCGACCCGGAGCCGCCCGACGCCGTCACGGATCTGCCGGGAGAACTGCTGGGACAGCTCCGTCTGCTGGTCGGACAGCGCGCGCACCCGCTCGCGGGTCTCCTCGTCGCGGTCCACTCCGGAGCGCCGGAAGTCGCGCAGCGCCAGGTCGAGGACCCGCCGAGTCTGCTGGTCCAGGCCGGCAGGGTCCAGGTCGGCGAGCACCCGGTGCAGGGCCGGGTCGAGCATCAGCCCGGTGAGCAGCCGC
Organism: Marmoricola sp.; assembly: GCA_044224695.1. Classification (GTDB taxonomy): domain Bacteria; phylum Actinomycetota; class Actinomycetes; order Propionibacteriales; family Nocardioidaceae; genus Marmoricola_A. Next base: position 18,237 of record JBGAJX010000008.1, read on the forward strand.
ATCGCGCGCTGCTCCAGGCCTTCGGCCTCGGACCGCACGCCTGCGTCGGGGTGCACGTTGGCGACCAGGGACGCGGGGGCGAAGACCCGCCCCAGGGCGAGAGCGATGTCGTCCCAGAGCCGCAGGACCTCAGCGGCCGAGGCGGGCGGCGACTCGCGCAACTCCTCGGCCAGGGCCGAGGCCCGGGCCAGGTGCTCCTCCTCCAGCGCGGCCAGCCAGGGGCCGTAGCCGTCGGCGGCCGGAAGGGTGAGTGGCTGCACCGCGCTCAGGCGGTCTTCTTCTTCTTGGTCTCGGCGGTGCGTGGGACCAGCGTCGGGTTGACGTTGTCCCGCACGACCTCGGCGGTGACGACGACCTTGGCGATGTCCTCGCGCGAGGGCACGTCGTACATCACGTGGAGGAGCACCTCCTCGATGATCGCGCGCAGGCCACGGGCACCGGTGCCGCGCATCATCGCCAGGTCGGCGACCGCGTCGATGGCGTCGGTGGTGAACTCCAGCTCCACGCCGTCGAGCTCGAACAGCTTCTGGTACTGCTTGACCAGCGCGTTGCGGGGCTCGGTGAGGATCTGGACCAGAGCCTCACGGTTGAGCTTGTCGACCGTGGCGATGACGGGGAGACGCCCGATGAACTCGGGGATCAGACCGAACTTGAGCAGGTCCTCCGGCATGACCTCGGAGAAGACCTTGTCCAGGTCCCGCTCCTCCTGGCTGGGCAGGGTCGAGGCGAAGCCCAGCGTCTTCTTGCCGATGCGCTGCTCGATGATGTGCTCCAGGCCCGCGAACGCCCCACCCACGATGAAGAGGATGTTGGTGGTGTCGATCTGGATGAACTCCTGGTGCGGGTGCTTGCGACCCCCCTGCGGCGGCACCGACGCGGTGGTGCCCTCGAGGATCTTCAGCAGCGCCTGCTGCACGCCCTCGCCGGAGACGTCGCGCGTGATCGAGGGGTTCTCCGCCTTGCGGGCCACCTTGTCGATCTCGTCGATGTAGATGATGCCCGTCTCGGCCTTCTTGACGTCGTAGTCGGCAGCCTGGATGAGCTTGAGCAGGATGTTCTCGACGTCCTCACCGACGTAGCCGGCCTCGGTGAGGGCGGTGGCGTCGGCGATCGCGAAGGGCACGTTGAGCATCCGCGCGAGCGTCTGGGCGAGGTAGGTCTTGCCGCAGCCGGTCGGGCCGATCACCAGGATGTTCGACTTCGCCAACTCCACGGCGTCCTCGCCACGGTGGCGGTGGCCGGCCACGCCGAGACCGGCCTGGACGCGCTTGTAGTGGTTGTAGACCGCGACCGCGAGGGACTTCTTCGCGTTCTCCTGGCCGATGACGTAGGAGTTGAGGAACTCGAAGATCTCCTTGGGCTTGGGCAGCTCCTCGAGGCTGACCTCGGTGCCCTCGGTGAGCTCCTCCTCGATGATCTCGTTGCACAGGTCGATGCACTCGTCACAGATGTAGACACCCGGACCTGCGATCAACTTCTTGACCTGCTTCTGGCTCTTTCCGCAGAACGAGCACTTCAGCAGATCGCCGCCATCACCGATGCGTGCCACAGGCACGGCTCCTCATCCCTCGCGCCGGAGGAGGAAGGCAACCGGTCACCGGACCTCCTCCGAACTCTGTGTACCCCACCCGGCCTGGCCGGGACGCTTCTGTCGAAAATACCTGTTCGGCTCGCCTTATGGGATGGGGACACGGGCACTGGTACGGAAGTGACCAGCGGGAGCCCCGTGCCCCCGACGGCGAGGGTCAGCCCCGGGTCAGAGCCGCCTTGCGGGACTCCAGGACCCCGTCGATCAGCCCGTACTCCAGGGCCGCCTCGGCGGTGAGGATCTTGTCGCGCTCGATGTCGCGGCTGACCTCGTCCTGCGGCTTGCCGGAGTGCTCGGAGATCATCCGCTCGAGCAGCTCCCGCATGCGCAGGATCTCGTTCGCCTGGATCTCGATGTCCGAGGACTGCCCGTAGGTGCCCTCGGTGTAGGGCTGGTGGATCAGGATGCGGCTGTTGGGAAGCGCGAGCCGCTTGCCCTTGGCGCCGGCGGCGAGCAGGATCGCCGCGGCCGAGGCCGCCTGACCCAGGCAGACCGTCTGCACGTCGGGCTTGATGAAGCGCATCGTGTCGTAGATGGCGGTCAGCGCCGTGAAGGAGCCGCCGGGCGAGTTGATGTAGATCTGGATGTCGCGCTCGGGGTCCATCGACTCCAGGCACAACAGCTGGGCCATCACCGCGTTGGCGATGTCGTCACTGATCGGGGTGCCGAGGAAGATGATGCGGTCCTCGAAGAGCTTCGCGTAGGGGTCGATCCGGCGGAAGCCGTACGAGGTGCGCTCTTCCCACTGCGGGATGTAGTAGTTCACGTCTGTCCTCAGCCCTTCTTCGCCGCCGGGCGGCCCTGGTCGGCGACCTGGCCCGCGCTGGAGACGACCTTGTCGATGAACCCGTACTCCAGCGCCTGCGGAGCGGTGAACCAGCGGTCGCGGTCGGCGTCCTGCTCGACCCGGTCCAGCGGCTGCCCGGTGTGCTGGCTGATCAGCTCGAACAGCACCTTCTTGATGTGCAGCGACTGCTGGGCCTGGATCTTGATGTCCGAGGCCGAACCGCCCATGCCGCCCGAGGGCTGGTGCATCATGATGCGCGCGTGCGGCAGCGCGTAGCGCTTGCCGGGGGCGCCCGCACAGAGCAGGAACTGGCCCATCGACGCGGCCAGGCCCATGCCCACGGTGGCGACGTCGTTGGAGATGTAGTTCATGGTGTCGTAGATCGCCATGCCGGCGTCCACCGAGCCACCGGGCGAGTTGATGTAGAGGAAGATGTCCGCCTCGGGGTCCTCGGCGTTGAGGAGCAGCATCTGCGCGCAGATCGCGTTCGCGTTCTGGTCGCGCACCTCGGAACCGAGGAAGACGATCCGCTCCTTCAGGAGCCGCTGGTAGATGTGCTCGTCCCCAAAGCCCGGGGCACCGCCATTCATCGAGATGTCAGTCACGGGTCAGACACTAGCCCGCCCCGGCGACACTTCCACGGGCAACGCCGTGTTGTTCGCCAACAGCGGACGTCCTGCCCGGGGTATGGCGAACTCAGGTCAGCCAGTCCTTGAGCGCGGTGTAGACGTCCGGGTGGTTGAGCAGCCCGAAGTGGTCGGTGTTCGGAACGTGCAGCAGGTCGGCGTCGGGGAACAGCCGCAGGGCCCGCCGGGCGGTGGCGGTCGCCGAGCCACGGCGTACCAGCAGGTCGCCGAACAGCCACCCCAGCGCGCTGCGCTCCGCACCGAGAGAGGCCGAGACAAGCCGGTAGCGCACGTGCTCCAGTGGTGGCAGCTCGGGCAGCCCACGCTCCAGGTCGCGGATGCCGACCGACCGCTGGTTGAGGATCCCGCCGAAGGCCGCGGACTCGGGGAAGAACCCGAGCAGACCCGCACCGGCCTTCGCGCCGCGGGCCAGGTCCGCGCCCAGGTGCGGGGTGCCGAGGGTGACGACGTCGCTGACCCGCTCGGTCCAGGGCTCCGCGACACCGGTGGCGACCGCACAGGCAGCACGCACGATCAGACCGCCCATGGAGTGCCCGACCAGCGCGATCCGGCGTACGTCGACGGGCCATGCGTCGACGAGCTCCTGGAGCAGCGCGGTGAGCGCGACGCCGTTCTCGGCGACCGAGAGCCCGGTGTTCACGCGCAGGTAGACCGAAGTCCACCCGGCGGCGGCCTCCAGCCGGGAACCGTAGGTGCCGCCCATCTCATAGGACTTGTGGGACCAGAAGCCCTCGTGCTCCCCCAGCCCGTGGATGAACACCACGATCCGGTCGGTGGCGTGGGGGAAGGCGGCGGCGAGGTGGGCGTGGTCGGTCGGGATCGACTCACCGCGCACCCGCACCGACATCGGCAGGGCCAGGTGCGGATGCTCGGCGCGCAACCGCTCGCCGATCAGCCCGTTCACCGCCGACTGCACCGCCCGTCCCTGCACGGACGCGTCCAGCCGGGGCCCCATCCCGAGCGCCCCGGCGCGGGCCAACCCGTTCCCGGTGAGCCGCAGGAAGAGGCTGACCGATCCGTAGACCGACGCGAGGAGCGCGTCGTGGACGGCCTGCGGCACCCGCGCCGCCTGGAGCGTCCCGCGGTTCACGGTGCCGAAGACCCGGTCCGCCACGGCCTGATGGGTCTCACGGGCGGTGCCGACGATGAGTTCGTCGGCGAAGAGGGGCACCAACGCCAGCGCGTCGACCACGCCAGGCTCGGGCTGAGGCGGGATCACGGCCGTGGGTCGCAGGGTGAGGCGCTGGGTCAGCTCCGTGCCGGCATACGGCTCCACCTGAGCAGCGGCGAGGGTGCGGTCGGCAGGCGGCGTCACGCGACCAGTGTCCGTACGCAGGGGCCCCTGAGCAACGCGGCGCTCCGTCGGGGAGCCGACAGTCCTGCGGTCATCGGTGCGACGGACCCCGAAACGCTCGGCGACGAGGGTGGGAACAACCCGCTACCCCTTCCCAAGGAGTCATCATGAAGTTCCTCCGCCTCCTGCTCGGTCTCGCCCTGGTCAGCACCCTGATGGCCCTGGTCCCCGGCTCCGCGCAGGCCTACACGATCACCGACAACCGCTCCGGCGCGGTCCGCCCGACCGTCTACAAGGTGCAGAGCCTCGTCGAGAACCTCAGCCAGAGCCCGGTGGCCCGCCCGCCGTACAAGGGCGTCTTCCAGAGCGGCCCGGTGGTCAGCCGCATCCGGCCCTCGGGCCAGGAGAGCGTGCGCGTCAACTACACCGTGTACAAGTGGAACGGTTCCTCGTGGGTCGTCGACGGCACGTACGCCGGCTCGGCCACGATCGCCAGCACCGCGACCAGCGTGAAGCTGCCGAACCTGCGGCACCTCAAGAGCGCGAGCGCCGCGTACTACTCGGTGCAGCTGAAGGTCACCTGGACCTCGCCGATCGGCGCGGTGCTCGGATCGTTCGGTGCGGCGATGAACGAGGCCCGCGACTACACCTGCACCTACTCCGCGTGCACCGTCGGCGCCGGCTGGATCCAGGTCCGCTGATCCCAGCGACCCCCAGCAGACGCCGAAGGCCCTGCTCACCGATCGGTGGGCAGGGCCTTCCGCTGTGTTCCGTGCTGCGCCCGAATCGGGGCTCAGGCCTCCGAGGACTCGGCGTCCTCGGTGGTCTCCTCGGCGGTCTCCACCTCGACGACCTCGTCCTCCGGCTCGCCGATGCTCCCGTCGCCGCGCAGGTTCTTCAGCTCCACCGGGTTGCCCGACTCGTCGGTGACGGTGGCGGACTCGACGACCACGGCCAGGGCCTTGCCCCGCACGACCTCGGCGACGAGCTCGGGGATGTGGTTGTGCTCGACCATGTGGCGGACGTACTCGTTGGGGTTCTGACCGGACTGCTGGGCCCGCATCAGCATGTGCTGGGTGAGCTCCTGCTGCTCGACGGCGAGCTCCTCGAGCTTGGCCACCTCGTCGAGGATGAACTGGGCGGCGACCGCGTCACGGACGCGCTTCTCCAGGTCGGCCTCGAACTCGTCGATGGTCTGCTCCTCGGAGTCCAGGTAGGCCTCCATGGTCATCCCCGCGTAGGCGAGCTGCTGCTCGACGTTCTGCCGGCGCGCGGTGAGTTCCTCGGCGACGACGCCTTCGGGCAGCGGCACCTCGGTGAGGTCCAGCAGCTTCTCCAGCACCGCGTCGCGGGCGGCTGCGGCCTGCTCGAGACGCTTGGAGTTGACCAGTCGCTCACGCAGGTCGGCCATGAGCTCCTCGACGGTGTCGAACTCCGAGGCCATCTGGGCGAACTCGTCGTCGACCTCGGGCAGCTCCTGCTGCTTCACCGCGGTCACGGTGACCTCGACGGAGACCTCCTCGCCCTCCTTCTCCCCGCCCGCGAGGGTGGTGGTGAAGGTGGCCGACTCGCCGGCGGACAGGCCGGTGAGGGCCTCGTCGAGACCGTCGATCATGCCGCCGCTGCCGATCTGGTAGCTGACACCGCTGGCCTCGCCGCCCTCGACGACCTCGCCGTCCTGGGACGCGACCAGGTCGATGGTGACGAAGTCGTTCTCGGCCGCAGCGCGCTCGACGTCGACCAGGGTGCCGAAGCGCTCGCGCAGGTTCTGCACCTGCTCCTCGACGTCGCTCTCCTCGATCACCAGGTCGTCGACGGTGACCTCGAGGCCGGTGTAGGTCGGCAGCGTCAGCGTCGGACGGACGTCCACCTCCGCGGTGAACTCCAGCGACTCGTGGTCGTCGAGTCGGGTGATGTCGATCTCGGGCTGCGCCAGCGGCTGGAGGTCGTTGTCCTGCAGCGCCTGCACGTAGAACTTGGGCAGCGCCTCATTGATCGCCTCGTCCAGCACCGCACCGCGGCCGACCTGGCGGTCGATGATCGCGGCGGGGACCTTGCCACGGCGGAAGCCCGGCACGGTGATCTGCTGCGCGATCTTCTTGTACGCCGCGTCAAGGCTCGGCTTCAGGTCGTCGAACGGGACCTCGACGGTGAGCTTGGCCCGGGTGGGGCTCAGCGTCTCAACGGCGCTCTTCACAGGGGTTCTCCTCGCATGTTCGATCTCGGCACGCGACCGCCGCCCGACCCGCCCGGGTCGTGTAGGACGTTCGCATGGTCGGGGCGACAGGACTCGAACCTGCGGTCTCCTGCTCCCAAAGCAGGCGCGCTAGCCACTACGCTACGCCCCGGTGGTCAACCTCCGGGAGTCTAGTCAGCGCCCCACGCAATGACGAAACGCAGGGTGTGGCACCATGGTCCCGCGCCGACGCGATCAGGTCGCGGACGGCGACTGCGGATGTAGCTCAATGGTAGAGCCCCAGTCTTCCAAACTGGCTACGCGGGTTCGATTCCCGTCATCCGCTCCACGTGCCCCACCCGCTGGATCAATAGCAGCGCGCAGTCGTCGTGAGACGAGCCGAGGGTGCCCACCAGCGAGTCGGCGGCGCCGACGAAGCCGCGGCGCAGCAGGCGCTCACCCTCGCCCAGGAGCCGGTCGATCCCCAGGCTGATGTCACGGCGAGCCTTCTCCACCAGGCCGTCGGTGTAGAGGAACAGCGCGTCACCGGGACGCAGCCGGCCACGCACACACGGATACTCCGCGGACTCGACCACCCCCAGGACCGGACCCTCCAGGGCGTCGTGGACCAGCCACCGACCCGACCCGGCCACCAGCTGGACCGGGGGCGGGTGGCCGGCACTGCGGAGCTCGAACTCGCCGGTGTCGAGGTCCAGGCGCAGGTGCACCGCGGTGGCGAAGCCCTCCTCCCACTCCTGCTGGAGCAGGAAGCGGTTCGCCTCGGGCAGGAACGCCTCGGAGGGCAGCGCGCCGAGCAGCCCGCCGAAGGCGCCGGAGAGGAGCAGGGCCCGGGTGCCCGCGTCCACGCCCTTGCCGGAGACGTCGACGACGGTGACGTTGAGGATGTGCCGGTCCGGGCTCAGCCGGGTGACCATGAAGTCGCCGGCGAAGGAGGCGCCGCCCGCCGAGCGCGTCGCCGCCTCGGCGAACCATCCCGGCGGGAGCACAGGCAGCTCTCCGTGGCGGTTCAGCCCTTCGCGTAGCTCGAGCAGCATCGACTCCCCGCGACCTCCGGGCACCCCCAGTTCGGCGCGATGCCGGGCGGCCAGGAGCAACGACAGGCCCACGACGAAGGCGGTGCCGAGGGTGAACCAGCGCCGGCCACCGACCGCCTCGACCCCGGCGCCACCCGCCTGCAACGAGGCCACCAGCACCATGAGCACGAAACAGATCCCGACCACGGCCGGCACCCGCTTCGGCGCCAGGGTGAGGCCCCCCACCACCATCGGGATGATCAGGACGCTGACCGCGACGTCCGAGGACAGCACGATCGCGGCCAGGCAGAGCAGGGTGAGCAGCAGGACGTTCACCAGGTGACCGCGGTCGTTGTGGGCCCACCAGCGACGCACCCGGCGCCACGAGGAGAGGCCGGGCGTCACGTCGGCGGTGCCGGGACGCAGAGCAGTCACCAGGTGACCCTAACCACGCCCTGGGTCCGAGCGGGCACGGGACCGGAAACGGGGCTGGCAGCGAGGGCACCAGAACGAGTTGCGTCCCGCGAGGACCTCGGTACGCACGGTGGCACCGCACACCAGGCACGGCTGGCCGGTCCGCCGGTAGACGTACACCTCACCGCCGTGGTCGTCGCGACGCGGCGGGCGTCCCATCGCCTCGGGGGTGTGCTCGGGCCGGACGGTGTCGATCCGGTTGACCCGCACTCCCTCGGCCATCAGCGCGACCAGATCCGCCCAGATCGCCTCGAACTGGCTGCGGCGCAGAGTCCGCCCGGGACGGAGCGGGTGGAGTCGCTGACGGAACAGCACCTCGGCGCGGTAGACGTTGCCGACCCCGGCCAGCACGGCCTGGTCCATGAGCAGGTCGCCGATGGCGCGGTCGCTGGTGCTGATCCGTCGCCAGGCCCGGGTGGGGTCGGCGTCGGCGCGCAGCGGATCCGCGCCGAGTCGGGCGACGACCGCATCGCGCTGGGCGGGGGTGACGAGGGCGCACACAGTGGCGCCGCGCAGGTCGGCGTACACCGATCCGTCGGGAGACTCCAGCCGCAGCCGGATCTGGCCCACCGGGAGCGGGGCGGGGCCGGGCAGGATGTCGAAGCGGCCGATCAGGCCCAGGTGGACGTTGACCACGCGGTCTCCCGCGAACTCGACGAAGAGGTGCTTGCCGGCCGACTCGGCGGTCTCCAGGGTGGTGCCGTCGAGCAGCGCGGCCTCGGCGGCGAACCGGCCCTGCGGACTGGAGGCCCGGACGACGCTCCCGGCGAAGGCGTCGCTCAGGTCGTCAGCCAGCCGACGGAGGGTGTGCCCCTCAGGCATCCGTGCTGTCGGGTCCGCCAGGACCGTGGCCGAGGGCGGACTCGGGCAACGGCGGCAGGTCGCCGGTCTGCTCGTAGTCGGCGAGCATGCCGATGCGTCGTACGTGCCGGGCGTCGCCGGTGAACGGCGTGCTCAGGAAGACCTCGACGAAGCGGGTCATGTCCTCGACGCTGTGCATCCGCCCGCCCACGGAGACCACGTTGGCGTCGTTGTGCTCCCGGGCCAGGACCGCGGTCTCCTCGCTCCAGACCAGCGCGGCGCGCACCCCGGCGACCTTGTTGGCCGCCATCTGCTCGCCGTTGCCGGACCCACCGATGACGACGCCGAGGCTCGCGAGACCGTCGACCGTGTCGGCGGCCACCCCCTCGGCGGCCCGCAGGCAGAAGACCGGGTAGTCGTCCAGTGCGTCGTAGACGAAGGGACCGTGATCGACGGGCTCGTAGCCGTGGTCGGCGAGCCAGCGGACCAGGTGGTCCTTCAGCTCGAGGCCGGCATGGTCGGATCCCAGATGCACGCGCATGGCCTGGGATTGTGTCATCCGCGCGAACCGGTCCGGACCGGGCCCCGCACCTCCTACGCTGGGCGGATGCGCGGGTCAGGAGTCGGGGCGACGCTGCTCGCGGCGATTCTGCTGCTCCCGCTGGCCGCGTGCAGCCAGGAGGCGGTCGGAGGGCCGGTCCCCGGCGCGCAGTCCCCGAGTGCTTCCACGCCCGGGGGCCCGGACCTCAGACTCGGCTACCGGCCACGACCCCGCGACTTCGAGGCGGTCGAGGACCTGCTGCGACAGCGGGCCGAAGCCGTGCTCACCGGCGACGAGGCAGGGTTCCTGGCCGGCGTCGACGACCGGGACCCCGCCTTCGTCGCCGCTCAGCGCGAGGTGTTCCTGAACCTGCGCGACCTGGGCGCGGTGCAGGTCTACTACGGCGTCGAGCGCGCCGCCTTCCCGCCGGACCGGGTGCCCGGGGGCGGCCCGCGCCTGCGCCCCGAGGTCGTCGAGCACGTGCTGCTCCCCCGCGCCGACCTGCTCCCGGTGGCCAACAAGGTCCGCTTCACCTTCGTCCGGCGCGACGGGCGCTGGTTGCTCGGCGCCGAGCAGTTCCCCCGCAGCGACGGCGAACTGGGCTCGACCCAGTCGCGGCCGTGGGCGCAGGGTCGGATCGCGGTCGCCACCCGCGGTGATCTGACCGTGGTCGTCGACGAGGAACAAGCCGACCGGCTCCCCGCCCTGGCCGACGCGGTGCGTGACGAGCTCGCGTCGGTGAGCGAGGAGCTGTTCCGTCCCGTCGACGACCGGCTGCTCGTCGACGCCACCTCCTCGGGCACCCCGGAGGACATCGGCTCGGTCTCCGGCTTCGGCACCGAGGCGGCCGCGGTGACCCGCTCGGTCTATGCGGCCACCGAGACCGGCTACGAGTCGTTGGGGGTGGCCGGCTGGCGCATCAAGATGAACCCCGAGGTCGCCGCCGAGCTGATCGACGACCGCCGGGTGCTGCGCCACGAGCTCACCCACTACGTGCTGCGCGACGTCACCGTCCCGCTCTGGCTGGGCGAGGGCCTGGCGGAGTACGTCGGCTGGTCGCCGCTCCGGCTGGACGATCTCACCGTCGCGGCAGCGACCCGGGACCGCATCCTGGCCGGAGCCTCGCGCGACGCGCTGCCGCCGTCCACTGGCTTCATGGCGACCCCGGAGGTCAACTACGCGGTGGGGTTCGCCGCGGTCACCGTGCTGGCGGATCGTGCCGGCCTGGGCACGGTGGTCTCCCTGGCCGACAGCTATCTGGGCACCGTCGACGAGGACCAGGACGGCACGCTGTCGGCGGCCGAGGTCGACGCGGCCACGGAGTCGTTGCTGAGCACGCTGTTCGGCATCGACGAGCGCGCGCTGGCGCGCGCGACGTACCGGCGGTTGGCCTCGCTACCCCGCTGAGCTGCCGGAGAGCAGGCGGTCCACCTCGCCAGCCATGACCGCCAGGGCCTCCTCGGCGGCGTCGAAGAGCGCCGGGTGTCGCCAGAACCCGTGCACCATCCCCTCGAACACGTGCGCCCGCACCGGCACCCCGGCCTCCCGGAGCGCGCCCACCAGCGCCTGGTCCTCCTCGACCAGGGTGTCGTGCTCGGCGATGCCGACCCAGACCGGCGGCAGCGTGCCGAGTCGCGTGGAGCGCAGCGGGGCGAGGTCCGGATCGTCGTACGACGCGCCCGCGGCGTACTGCTCCCAGAACCACTGCGCGTCGGCTCGGTCCAGCGCGCCGTGGGTGCGCGCGTACGTCGACGCCGCGCAGGTCGGGTCCAGGAAGGGATAGACCAGCAGCAACCCCGCCGTGGCCCCCGGCCGCCGCAGTGCGGCTACCAGCACCAGAGCCGCACCGGCGCTGTCCCCGCACGCGAGGACGGGCAGATCCGCCGACGCCGTGACGGCGTCCAGCACGCGCGTCACGTCGTCGACGGCGGCCGGGTAGGGGTCCTCGGGCGGGCGCCGGTAGTCGACCGCGACGACGGTGCAGCCGAGGCGCAGCGCCAGCCGGCGGCACTGAGCGTCGTGGGTCTCCAGGTCGCCCATCACGTAGCCGCCGCCGTGGGCGTAGAGCAGCACCGCGCGTGGCTCGTCGGGGGTGTAGACCCGGGTGGGTACGCCGCCGAGCACCTGGTCCTGCACGCTCCGCAGCGGCTCACGCGGCTCCTGGGCAGCTGCTGCGCGGGCGACGGTCCGCATCCGCACGATCCCGGAGCGGTCGAGGGTGTGCGGCGCAGGCCCCGCGGCCCACGCGTCCAGGGCCGCCCGGGCCTGCGGGTGCAGCGCCATCAGGACTCCAGCCGGGCGAGCTCCTCGTCGACCAGCGCCGGGTCGAGCTTGGTGAAGATCGGGGTCGGCTTGCCGACCGGCGTGCCCGGCACGATCGGCAGCGAGGCCCACGGCCGTGCGGCACGGTAGTCGCCGGTGATCACGGGGTAGCCGGCGCCGCCGTCGAGGTCGTCGACGTCCTCGGCGTGCGGCATCGGCTGCACGTCACCGGCGCCGCCGAGCACCCGGTCCACGGCGTTGGCCGAGTGCGGCAGGAACGGGCTGAGCAGGGTGTTGCAGTCCTGCACGGCCTGGGCGGTCACGTGCAGCACGGTGCCCAGACGTTCCCGCTCGTCGTCGCCCTTGAGCTTCCAGGGCTCGGACTCCGAGACGTACTTGTTGACCTCGGCCACGACCCGCATCGCCTCGCCGATCGCCTGCTTCTGGCGGTGCCGCCCGATCAGGTCGCCCACGGAGTCGAAGCCGGCGCGCACGGTGTCGAGCAACGCCCGGTCCTCGGCGGTCAACTCGCCGGCGGCGGGCAGTTCCCCGAAGTTCTTGGAGATCAACGTCGCGGTGCGGTTGACCAGGTTGCCCCAGCCGGCCACCAGTTCGTCGTTGGTGCGCCGCACGAACTCGGCCCAGGTGAAGTCGGCGTCCTGGTTCTCCGGGCCGGCCGCGGCCACGAAGTAGCGGAACGCGTCGACCTGGTAGCGGCTGAGCATGTCGCGCACGTAGATCACGACGCGCTTGGAGGAGGAGAACTTCTTGCCCTCCATGGTGAGGAACTCACTCGAGACGACCTCGGTCGGCAGGTTGAGCACGCCGTAGTCACGCGGGACGCCGCCCTTGTCGCCCTTGCCCGCGTAGGCGAGGAGCTCCGCCGGCCAGATCTGGGAGTGGAAGGTGATGTTGTCCTTGCCCATGAAGTAGTACGACAGCGCCGCGGGGTCGTTCCACCACTCGCGCCAACGGTCTGGCTGACCGGTGCGGCGGGCCCACTCGATCGAGGCGGACAGGTAGCCGATCACCGCGTCGAACCAGACGTAGAGCCGCTTGGTGGGGTTGTCCCTCCAGCCCTCCAGCGGCACCGGAATGCCCCAGTCGATGTCGCGCGTCATCGCGCGAGGACGGATCTCCTCGAGGATGTTCTGGCTGAACTTGATGACGTTGGGACGCCAGGTGCCACTGGCCTCGCGCTCGTCGAGCCACGCCTTGAGGGCGTCGGCCAATGCCGGCAGGTCGAGGAAGAAGTGCTGGGTCTGGATGAACTCCGGCACCTCGCCGTTGATCTTCGAGCGCGGGTCGATCAGGTCGTGCGCGTCGAGCTGGTTGCCGCAGGTGTCGCACTGGTCTCCGCGCGCGCCGCCGGCCCCGCAGATCGGACAGGTGCCCTCGATGTAACGGTCGGGCAGGGTCCGCCCGGTCGACGGCGAGATCGCGCCGTACGTCGTCTGCTCGAGGAAGTAGCCGTTCTGGTGGACCCCGGTGAAGAGCTCCTGGGCGACCGCGTAGTGGTTGCGCGTGGTGGTGCGGGTGTAGAGGTCGTAGGAGATCCCGAGCGCAACCAGGTCCTCGACGATGAGGCGGTGGTTGCGGTCGGCGAGTTCCTGCGCGGTCAGCCCTGCCTCGTCCGCGGCGATGAGGATCGGGGTGCCGTGCTCGTCGGAGCCCGAGACCATCAGCACCTCGTGCCCGGCCATCCGCATGTACCGGCTGAACACGTCGGACGGGACGCCGAAACCGGCCACGTGGCCGATGTGGCGGGGACCGTTGGCGTAGGGCCAGGCGACCGCGGAGAGCACGTGTGTCATGGGCAGGATCCTAGGGGTGCCCGATCGGCACGGTCGCCGGGGTTTCAGCTGAAGTCGGGGCCCTGGGTACGGCTGCGCTTGAGCTCGTAGAAGCCGGGGGTCGAGGCGACGGCCAGGACGCCGTCCCACAGCCGGCCCGCGTCCTCGCCCTTGGGGGCCGGGGTGACCACGGGACCGAAGAAGGCGGTGTCGCCGACGGCGATCACCGGCGTGCCGACGTCGGTGCCGACCAGCTCCATGGCCTCCGCGTGCGAGGCGCGCAGCTCCTCGTCGAAGGCGTCGGTGTCCATCGCGTCGGCCAGGCTGACGGGGAGGCCGACCTCGACCAGCGCCTCCTCGACGACCTCGCGGGTGATCCCCCGGGCCTGGACGTGGATGCGCTCGCCCAGCGCGGTGTAGAGCGGCGCGAGGATCTCCTCGCCGGCCTCACGTCGGGCGGCGATGCAGACACGCACCGGGCCCCAGGTGCGCGCGATCAGGTCCTGGTACTCCTCGGGGAGGTCGTCGCGGCCCTCGTTGAGGACGCTCAGGCTCATCACCCGGAACTTCGGCTCAAGTCCGCGTACGCGGGCGGCCTCCAGCAACCAGCGGGACGACATCCACGCCCACGGGCAGGCCGGGTCGAACCAGAAGCGGACCTCGGTGAGCACGCTCGCGTCGGCGGCGCTGTCGGCGGCAGGTACGGACTGGGCGGCGGTCTCGGTGAGCGTCATAATGCTTGAAGATACAACCTCAAGCCACTGGTCTCAACCAGCGCCACCCCTGGGGCCTCTCTCGCGGTGGGGTACGCCACACTCCCCGCCGGGGCCGACCGGATCGGTGCTTGCAGCCGGTTAGCGTCGAGGACATGCGTACCCGCATGATCGGCAACCGCTACACCCAGCTCCGCGAGATCGGTCGTGGAGGGATGGGTGTGGTCTGGCTCGCCCAGGACGAGGTCCTGGGGCGCAGCGTCGCGCTCAAGGTCGTCGGCCACTCCCCCGCGGGCGACGACACCAGCGAGGCCGTCGGCCTGCTGCGCGCCCAGCGCGAGGCCGAACTGGCCGCCTCGCTCAACCACCCGCACGTGGTGGGCGTCTACGACCTGGTCTCCGACGGCGCGCGCCGCTGGCTGGTGATGGAGTACGTCGAGGGCGCCGACCTGGGGACGCTGCTCAAGCAGCAGGGGCCGTTGACGCCGCATCGGGCCGCGGCCGTCCTGGCCCAGGTGGCCGATGCGCTGGCCGCCGCGCACCGGACCGGGATGATCCACCGCGACGTGAAGCCCTCCAACATCCTGCTCGACGCCGAGGACCACGCCCGACTCACCGACTTCGGCATCGCCCGTGCCCGCGGTGACGTGACGCTGACCAGCACCGGGCTGGTGACCGGCTCGCCGGCGTACCTCGCCCCCGAAGTGGCCTCGGGGCGGCAAGCCACCCCGGCCAGCGACGTCTGGTCGCTCGGCGCGACGCTGTTCCACGCGCTGTCCGGCGCACCGCCGTACGACACCGGCGGCAACGCGATGGCGACGATGTACCGCATCGTCCACGAGGACCCGCCGCGCCTGCCGCACGCCGGGCGACTCACCGAGGTGCTCGCGGCCACGATGGCCGTCGACCCCGCGAAGCGCTGGTCGATGGCGCGCGTGCACAAGGTGCTGGCCGAGATCGCCCGCGGCGACGTCGAGGACGCCGCACCCGCGGACGTCTCCGGCCGTACCGTCGCGCTCCCGGCCCAGCGCGCCCGAAGCACACAGCGCACCCGAAGCGCCCGGAGCACCCGGGTCGCGCCCGCCCCGGCCCGACCGGAGGGGACCGCCCACCGCCGGCGCACCCGTCTGGTGGCCGCGGCCCTGGCCGGCGTGCTGCTGCTGGGCGGTGGCGGCGTCGTGCTCGCGACCGCCCTTGACGGCTCCGAGCCCGCCTCCGCCGCGGACGGCCCCGCCCCGAGCGCGAGCACCGAGCCGGTGCCGACCGTGATGACGGCGGCCGACATGAGCGCCTTCGTCGAGGACTACCTCGCGCAGGTCACCGAGAACCCGGCCGCGACGTGGCGGCAGCTGACGCCGACCTTCCAGGACCAGAGCGGCGGCTTCGGTCGCTACCGCGCCTTCTGGAGCCGGATCGCCGAGGCCGAGGTGCTCGCCACCGATCCCGACCCGAGCACGGGCACGATCGGCTACACGGTGCGCTACACGCGGCCGAACGGGACCCGCTTCACCGACGACCCGCGCCTGCAGCTGGTGTTCGTCGACGGCCGCTACCTGATCGCCGGCGAGGCCTGAGCTCCACCGTCCGGCTCAGGCCTCGGTGCCCTCGTCCTGGTGACGCAGACTCTGCGCGACCGAGACGACCGGGTGCGTCATCATCTCCAGCGCCTGCACCATCGTCGCGTGGCTGGCGGCGGCGCCCTCGACCACCTCGGCGAGTTGACGCTGGAGCACGGCGAACGCGTTGAGGGACTCGGCCAGCTGGCGCTGGCTCTCCAGGAAGTACTCCAGCGGCATCGCCGTCGTGCTCACCAGGTCACCCATCGCCGAGGCCATCGACGCGACCTGCTTGACGGCCTCCTCCGGCCGGGTCACCCCGGCCTTGCCGAGGTCGACCAGTCCGCGCAAGGTGTCGGCCAGCAGGTGGGCGGCCGCGCGCTGCGACTTGGCGAGCAGCTCCCAGGGGTTCTCCGGCATGAGGGGTCCTCGGTCTCGGTTCGGTCTCGACGCGCCGCAGATCTTGGGCGGGTGCCGGACGGCGGTGTAGAGATTGCAGCATGCCCGGAACCAACCTGACCCGCCAAGAGGCCCAGGAGCGCGCCGCTCTGCTCAGCGTCGACACCTACGACGTCGCCCTGGACCTGACCGTCGGGGAGACCCGCTTCGACTCGACCACCGAGCTGCGGTTCCGGTGCACCAGCCCGGGCGCGGCCACCTTCGCCGACCTGGTGGACGCCGAGATCAGCGAGCTCTCCCTCAACGGCCGCGACCTCGACCCCGCGACGACATACGTCGACTCGCGCCTGCTGCTCGAGGACCTCGCCGCGGAGAACGTGCTGCGCGTGCGGGCCTCGTTGCCCTACAGCCGCACCGGCGAAGGCCTGCACCGGTTCGTCGACCCCGCCGATGAACGGGTCTACACCTATACCCAGTTCGAGGTTCCCGACGCCCGACGCGTCTACACCACGTTCGAACAGCCCGACCTCAAG
The DNA here is from genome assembly GCA_044224695.1 of Marmoricola sp. Taxonomy (GTDB): domain Bacteria; phylum Actinomycetota; class Actinomycetes; order Propionibacteriales; family Nocardioidaceae; genus Marmoricola_A. The sequence continues at coordinate 34,835 of JBGAJX010000008.1, forward strand.
GCCACCTTCACGTTCACCGTCACCGCCCCCGAGGGCTGGACGGTCATCTCCAATGCCGCCACCCCGACCCCGCGCAGCCTCGGCGACGGCCGCGCCGTGTGGGCGTTCCCCACCACGGATCGGATCTCGACCTACATCGCCGCGCTGGTCGCCGGGGAGTACCACGCGGTCCACGACGTCTACTCCGGCGCGCACGGCGACATCCGCCTCGGGCACTACTGCCGCCAGTCGGTGGTGAGCCACTTCGACGTCGACGATCTCGTCGAGATCACCAAGCAGGGCTTCGCATTCTTCGAGGAGGCGTTCGCCTACCCCTACCCGTTCTCCAAGGACGCCGACGGGGTGCGCGTCTACGACCAGGCCTACGTGCCGGAGTACAACATGGGCGCGATGGAGAACGCCGGGTGCGTGACCTTCCGCGACGACTACGTGCCGCGCTCGCGCCAGACGCACGCGTTCTACGAGCAGCGCGCCAACACGATCCTCCACGAGATGGCGCACATGTGGTTCGGCGACCTGGTCACCATGCGCTGGTGGGACGACCTGTGGCTCAACGAGTCGTTCGCGGAGTGGGCCGCTCACCACGCCTCGGTCAAGGCGACCCGGTTCACCGACGCCTGGACCGGTTTCACCAACGCCCGCAAGAATTGGGCCTACCGCCAGGACCAGCTGCCCTCCACGCACCCGATCGCCGCGGACAACCACGACCTCGAGGCCGTCGAGGTGAACTTCGACGGCATCACCTACGCCAAGGGGGCCTCGACGCTGAAGCAGCTCGTGGCCTGGGTCGGCGAGGAGGAGTTCCTCGCCGGGCTGCGCGCCTACTTCAAGGCACACGAGTTCGCCAACAGCGAGTTCACCGACCTGCTCCGCGCCCTGGAGCAGGAGTCGGGGCGTGAGCTGGCCGGTTGGGCGGAGGAGTGGCTGCAGACCAGCGGTGTGAACACGTTGACGCCGGAGTTCGAGGTCGACGAGGACGGCTGCTACAGCGCCTTCGCCGTCCGGCAGACCGCACACCCGGACTTCCCGACCCTGCGCCGGCACCGGATCGCGATCGGCCTCTACGACCGGGTGGAGGGTCGCCTGGTCTGCCGTACGTCGCTCGAGACCGACATCGAGGGCGCGCACACCGAGGTCGCCAAGCTCGTCGGTGAGCGCCGGCCGGACCTGTTGCTGCTCAACGACCGCGACCTCACCTACGCCAAGATCCGCCTCGACGAGCAGTCCCTGGAGACGCTGGTCTCCGGCATCGACACCCTCGAGGACTCCCTGGCCCGCGCCCTGTGCTGGGGCGCTGCCTGGGACATGACCCGCGACGCCGAGATGGCCTCCTCGGACTTCGTCCGTCTGGTGCTGCGCGGCATCGGGACCGAGTCCGACCTGACCGCCGTCGGCGCGCTGCTGCGCTACGCCAAGACTGCGGTCGACACCTACGTCGCCCCGGCCCGTCGCGCCGACGTCCGCGCCGAGTGGGAGGCCGGACTGCTGCGCCTGGTGCACGACGCGGCTCCGGGAAGCGACCACCAGTTGGCGTTGCTGCGGGCGCTGGCCGCGTCCGCGTCGGGCACCGAGGCGCTGGACCTGATCGAGGGGCTCTACTCCGGCTCGGCCACGCTGCCGGGTCTCGACGTCGACCCCGACCTGCGCTGGGCGCTGCTGACCGGCCTGGCCGCAGGCGGGCGCGCCGACGAGGCCACGATCGAAGCCGAGCTGGGCCGCGACCGGACGATCTCGGGCCAGGAGCGGGCCGCCGCGGCCCGGACCGTGATCCCCACCGCCGAGGCCAAGGAGCGGGCCTGGACCGACGCCGTCGTGCGGGACGACGTGGCCAACGAGACCCAGCGCCAGATCGCGGTGGCCTTCCAGGCGGCCGGCCAGGAGGAGCTGCTGGCGCCGTACGTCGACCGCTTCCTCGAGGTCGCGGAGAGCCTGTGGGAGAGCAAGGGCGTGCAGCGGTCGTCGGTGATCCTGCAGCTGATGTTCCCGCGGGCGCTGGCGACGCAGGACGTGCTGACCCAGGTGCTGCGCTGGCTGGACACCACCACGGCGAACCCGGCGGCCCTGCGCTACGTCCGCGAGGGTGCGGCGGACCTGGACCGGGCGCTGGCCGCGCAGCGGCGCGACGCACAGGGCTGAGTTCGCCTACACGGGGGCCGGCTACGCGGAGGGGCCCGACGACGCCGAGGCGAGGTTCTCGGCCCGCTCCGCGATGCCGAGCAGCATCTTGCGCATCATCGGGAAGTCGCCGAGTTCGAGCAGCAGCCCGAGCAGCGCGCGGCCGCGCCGCCCGTCATCGCGCAGCCGGAAGCGGGTGACCAGCCGGGTGCCGTTGGGCTGCTCGGTGAGCTGCCACGACCAGGTCAGGTCAGGTCGCGCCCACACCAGCACCGCCGGAGGCCGCACCTCGGCGACCCGGAACGCGGTGCGCTCGCTCGGCGCACCCATCAGCGGCGCGGTGAGGTCGCCGACCTCGACCTGCTGGTATTCCGCCAGCACCCGCCGCGCGCTGGGTCGGCCGAGGTTGTCGATCAGGTCGTAGGAGTACCACCCGGCGCGCCCGAAGCCGGCCTGCACGATCCAGGGCCACACCGCCTCCGGCGGCGCCGCGACGTCCACCGCCCGGGTCGCCTCGAAGCGCACCCGGTCGATCAGGTCGTCGCCGGGCAGCCGCGCGGAGACCTCCGCGGGCGTGGCGCCCCAGGTGAGGTTCCAGGCGCGGTAGCGACGCAGCACGCGCTCAGGCGTGCAGCGTCCGCGGACGACGCGCCGAGGAGGCCAGCGCGTTGATGCCGCGGATGAGGCCACCGACCAGGTTGTCGAGCGCGAAGAGGCTCTGCATGTCGGCCACGGCGAGGGCGACCGCCTGGTCGTCGAGCTGGCGCCGGGCGAGCGGCCCGGTGACCACCTCGAGCTGGCGGCCCTGCGGGTCGACCGCGATCAGCACGGAGAGGTCCGGAGCGACCAGGGCCGAGTGCAGGCGTACGGCGGTCTCCCGGGCCGGCTGCTGCAGGGTGCCGACGAAGACCGAGAACTCCAGCCGGCACGAGGTCTCCGCATCGCGGATGGCCTTGTCGATCTGCTGGCGCTGGGTCGCGTTGAAGCCGTCACCAAGTGCCACTGGCTCCACCCTTCTCGCTCTGCTCCTCGGTGCCGGTGTCGGCAGGGAGCGCGTCGGCGCCCTTGCGGGGACCGCCGAACCACTCGGGCTCTCCGGCGAAGGTGAGCGCGCCCTCCTTCTGCCCCGAGGACAGGGACGGGAGCATCACCAGCAGCACGATCACCGCGATCACGGCGAGCGGCGCCAGCACGAAGACGACGAGGGCCTGGAGTCCGTCCACGGGCGGGATCTCCTCCCAGCCGTTGGGAGCGGCGGACGCGGGCAGGGCCGCCACCGCCGAGACCAGCGTGGTGGCGACGACTCCACCGGTCACCGCGCCCAGGCGGGCGAGGTGCCGGCTACGGGATCGCGGGGCAGGGTTGCGCAGGGTGTCGGTCACGGCGGCAAGCCTACCGCCGAGCGCGACCACCCCCCGCCGTCTCGTAGCCTTGAGGCCCATGATCTCCCTCACCAGCGGCCTGCCGAGCCCGACGCCGAGCGCTCCCGCGTGCGACACGACGGACCAGTGGTGCATCGCCGTACGGGACGCCACGGGCAGCGAGTGGCTGGGGGCCGCGGCGCACTGGCTGATCGCGACGCCGCTCCACATCGCGCTGATCATCCTGGTCGCGCTGCTGGCCAGGATCGTCGTACGCCGGATGGTGAACCGGCTGATGCACCGTGCCGGACACGGGACGTTCCCGCGTCCGGCCGCCCGCACCAAGGGGGGCGACGAGGCCGATCCCGAGGCACGGGAGTCGCGCGCCGCGGGCCGGGTGGCGACCGCGCTGGCGATGGAGCGACGGCGCCAGCGGGCCGCGACGATGGCCTCGGTGCTCAACAGCATGGCCTCGTTCGTGATCTTCATGGTCGCCGCGATCATGATCGTCTCCGAGCTGGGCTACAACGTGGGTCCGCTGCTGGCCAGCGCCGGAGTCGTCGGTCTCGCGCTGTCCTTCGGCGCGCAGTCGCTGGTGAAGGACTTCCTGTCGGGCATGTTCATGTTCTTCGAGGACCAGCTGGGGGTCGGCGACGAGGTGCTCCTCGGCGACACCCGCGGCGTGGTGGAGGCCCTGACGCTGCGGGTGACCCGGCTGCGTGCCGAGGACGGCACGGTCTGGTACGTCCGCAACGGCGAGATCCTCAAGGTCGGCAACCTGAGCCAGCAGGTGGCCGTCCCGGGCAGCAACCCGGGCGGGACGGCCGAGCCGGACGCCTGAGAACGCGACGACGCCCCCGCCGGTCCGGCGGGGGCGTCGTCCTGTCCCGGACCCGCTCAGGCGAGCGAGGCGTCCAGGGTGATCGTGGTGCCGGCCAGGGCCTTCGAGACCGGGCAGCCGGCCTTGGCGCCCTCGGCGGCGGCGACGAAGTCCTCGGCCGAGATGCCCTCGACCGCGCCGACGACCTTCAGCGCGATTCCGGTGATGCCTTCGCCGGGCTGGAACGACACGGCCGCGGAGACGTCGAGACGCTGCGGCGGGGTGCCGGCGCCGGCCAGCGCGTGCGAGAGCGCCATCGAGAAGCACGCCGAGTGGGCGGCCGCGATGAGCTCCTCCGGGCTGGTCTTGCCGCTGGGCTCCTCGGCCCGGGCGGGCCAGGTGACGTCGTAGGTGCCCAGGTCGCTGGAGTCGAGCGTGACCTGACCGCTGCCCTCCATGAGGGAGCCTTCCCAGCGGGTCGAGGCGTGGCGCGTGGTCGCCATCGGTTCTCCTTCTCGATCGAGATGTCTGTGGTGTGGCGCCGCACGAGTGTGCGGACCACCCTCAACCTACCCACCCCGCCCGGGGCCATGAACGGCCGGACCACGGCGCAATGGGAGACTGGAGCGGTGAGCCAGACCGACGACCAGGAGACCACCTTCTTCGAGGAGATCGGCGGCATGCCGGTCTTCGAGCGCATCGTCGCCCGCTTCTACGCCGGGGTGGCCGAGGACGACCTGCTCCGACCGATGTATCCCGAGGCCGACCTGGCCGACGGCTCCGCCGCACGGCGGCTCACCCTCTTCATGGCCCAGTACTGGGGCGGCCCCACGACGTACAGCCAGGAGCGCGGGCACCCGCGGCTGCGGATGCGGCACGCGCCGTTCGCGGTGACCCCGCAGGCGCGCGAGCACTGGCTCGGGCACTTCCGGGACGCGTTGGACGAGGTCGCGCTCACCCCCGAGCAGGACGCGAAGTTCTGGGGCTACGTCACCTACGCGGCGCAGTTCCTGCTCAACAGCGAGTAACGGGCGCGGTTCGCGTCAGGTCCCCCGAAGACTCCGCTGGAACCAGTCCGGCGCCGGGGCTGCCCGCTGGGTCACCGGGTCGAACGTGACCAGGGTGGCGCGGGCCCGAGAGAGCACCGCGCCGTCCGGAGCAGCCAGCTGGCTGGTGATCTCCACCGAGCTGGTCCCCTGTCGGCTCACCCAGGACGTCACCGGGTAGGGCTGGGATGCGAGCAGCACCGGGGCCTCGTAGTCGACGTCGAGTGCGGCCACCACGACCGACGGCACCCGTGCGCCCTCGGGCCGCTCGAGGCCGGAGAACAGCACGATCCGTGCCTCCTGGAAGTACTCGAAGTACTTCACGTTGTTCACGTGGCGGTAGAGATCCACGTCGGAGAAGCGGACATGACAGTCGTAGTGGTGCAGCGCAGCTCCGCCAGGGTCCCGCGAGACCCGTCCGCTGCGCGGGCGGACCTCGTCACCCTCGGAGTCCGTCATCCGGCTGAGCGCCTCACGTTCGTCCTCGGTGAGCCGGCGCGGCGCCTCGGTCGCGAACACGTACGGCGCCATCACCGACCGCGCCCGCAGGTAGACCGTGCGGGTGCCGTCCGGAGCCTCGTCGTAGATCTCGTAGCTGAGCACGAACGAGGCGGCGCGAACCCGGCTGACCCAGGTGTCGATGCGGACGGGCTCGGGGCGGAACAGCAGCGGCGCCACGAAGTCGACCTCGTGCCGTACGACGACCACGCCCTCGGCGAGCTCCTCGCCACCCCGGATCGCGGCGTGGACGCTGAGCATGTCGACCCGCGCCTCCTGGAGGTAGTCGACGTAGGTGACGTTGTTGACGTGCCCCAGCTGGTCGAGGTCGGCCCAGCGCAGCGGGCAGAGGTAGGTGTGTCGAGCCACACCCTCACTGTTCCAGACCCACGGCCTACGCTGTCGGGTGGCCCGCTACCCGCGGGTCACGTCCCGTACCTGCAACGAACGGAGCCCTCCCATGCCCGAGGCCGTGATCGTCTCCACCGCCCGCTCCCCCATCGGCCGCGCCAACAAGGGCTCGCTCAAGGACATGCGTCCCGACGACCTCGCGGCCCAGATGGTCAACGCGGCGCTGGACAAGGTCCCGGCCCTGGACCGCGCCGACATCGACGACCTGATCCTGGGCTGCGGCCTGCCGGGTGGCGAGATGGGCAACAACATGGGCCGGATCGTGTCGGTGCTGGCCGGCATGGACCACGTGCCCGGCTCGACCACCACCCGCTACTGCGCCTCCTCGGTGCAGACCACCCGGATGGCCTTCCACGCCATCAAGGCCGGCGAGGGCGACGTCTTCCTGTCGGTGGGCGTCGAGACGGTCTCCCGCTTCGCCAAGGGCACCTCGGACCACATCCCCGGCACCCGCAACCCGCTCTTCGACGAGGCGACCGCCCGCACCGAGGACTACGCCAAGGGTGGCAAGGACTGGCACGACCCCCGCGAGGACGGGCTGCTGCCCGACGTCTACATCGCGATGGGCCAGACCGCCGAGAACGTCGCGCGGATGAAGGGTCTCTCCCGGCAGGAGCTCGACGAGTTCGGCGTCCGCTCGCAGAACCTGGCCGAGAAGGCGATCAACGAGGGCTTCTGGGCCAAGGAGATCACCCCCGTCACGCTTCCCGACGGCACCGTGGTCAGCACCGACGACGGGCCCCGCGCCGGCGTCACCTACGAGGCGGTCTCCCAGCTGCAGCCGGTGTTCCGCCCCGACGGCGTGGTCAACGCCGGCAACTGCTGCCCGCTGAACGACGGCGCTGCCGCCGTGGTGATGATGTCCGACACCAAGGCCGCCGAGCTGGGACTCACCCCGCTGGCCCGGATCGTCTCCACCGGCGTCACCGGGCTCTCGCCCGAGATCATGGGCCTGGGACCGGTCGAGGCGTCGAAGCAGGCGCTCGCGCGCGCGGGGATGTCGATCGGTGACATCGACCTGGTCGAGATCAACGAGGCCTTCGCCGCGCAGGTGGTCCCCTCCTACCAGGAGCTCGGCATCGACCTGGACCGTCTCAACGTCAACGGTGGCGCCATCGCCGTGGGCCACCCCTTCGGCATGACCGGTGCCCGCCTCCAGGCCACGATGCTCAACTCGCTGGCGCACCACGACAAGCAGACCGGCCTGATCACCATGTGCGTCGGTGGCGGCCAGGGCATGGCCCTGATCGTGGAGCGGCTGAGCTGAGCCGGGGCGGGCGGCGCGTCCTGTCCTGTCGGCGGCCCGTCCGAACCCCATGTTCACTTGTGAAACTGGTGCTCCCCACGTGTTGCAGCACGTGGGGAGCACCAGTTCTGCGTGAGGAGTACGCCGAGGCGCGCTCACGCGGCGCTGCGGAGGCGAGCGCGGATCATCTCGACCAGACGGCCGGGGGTGGCGAGCATGTCCCAGGTGACCCGGATGACCGTCCAGCCGGTGGCGGCGCGGATCGCGTCCTCGCGCTGCTTCTCACGGAACACGGCGTCGGAGGGTGACTCGCCGGGCCTGAGGTGCTGCTGGTACTTGACCTTCCCGTCGAACTCGAGGATCAGCCGGTACTCCGGCCAGGCGAAGTCGACGACGGCAATGAGATCGCCTCGCTTGTCGTACACCTCGAACTGAAGGGTCGGCGCGGGAAGGTTGTAGCGCCAGAGAAGGTATCGGGTCCGCGACTCCCCCACCGAGCCACTGCGACCGTCCGCCAGACTCGCCACCACCCGGAGGTGCTGGCTGTGGGGCCACGACTCCATCAGCCGCGCTTGCGCGTTCAACTGCTCCGCGTCGTACGCGCGCTGTCGAAGTCCCGAGTCCACCACCGCGAGCCCCCGCTCGACATCCAGCAAGGAGGCGGCCTCCAAGGCCGCGCGCGCGGGCGCCGTGACCCGCACACCGTCGAGCGTGACCACGTCCTCGGGGAGGGTGAGCCCCACATGGTGGACGACGTCGCGCTCACGCCGCCCCGCCCCCGCATCCATGCGGGTCAGATGCACCTGCTCCAGCGGAGCGTTCCAGAGGTCGAAGCCGTGCAGCACCGACGCCGTGTGGTGGCTGAGGACGACGTCGGCGTGGGTGCGAACGACGGCCCGGGCCGTGATCACGTGGCGCTCCTCAGGGCCCGCCTGTTCCCAGACGCCCGCCGGTACGTACGCGCCATGGCGCACGCGGTGCAGCGTGCCGTTTCGCCGGAGGCGTCGAAGCCACCCGTCGTCGAAACCCAGCGCGACCGCCTCGGACCTGAGGAAGACACCGTGCTCGTCGCTGATCTGTCGTAGGAAGTGATCGAAGTCGGTCATGCCCACACCCTGGCCAGTACGCCGGGTCCCCCCGGCAGGCCGGACAGGAACTGTGGATGGCGCGCCACCCGAGCGGCCTGGGGAGAAATCCTGGCCCAGTCCGTCGGCGTACTCCCCACGGGAAACTGGTGCTTCCCACGTGCTGCAACCTGTGGGGAGCACCCGTTCCCCATGTGAACATGGGGTTCCGGCGGCGAGCCGACCGGGCGGTGCCGCCGGGAGGCGGGCTCAGTCGCGGGTGAGGCGGCGGTGCGTCACGCGGTGGGGGCGGGCGGCTTCGATGCCGAGGCGCTCGATCTTGTTGGCCTCGTAGGAGGCGAAGTTGCCCTCGAACCAGAACCACTTGCCCTCGTCGTCCTCGTCACCTTCCCAGGCCAGGATGTGGGTGGCGGTGCGGTCGAGGAACCACCGGTCGTGGGAGGTGATGACGGCACAGCCGGGGAACTCCAGGAGCGCGTCCTCGAGGGACTGCAGCGTCTCGACGTCGAGGTCGTTGGTCGGCTCGTCGAGGAGCAGCAGGTTGCCGCCCATCTTCAGGGTGAGCGCGAGGTTGAGACGGTTGCGCTCACCGCCGGAGAGGACGCCGGCCTTCTTCTGCTGGTCCGGCCCCTTGAAACCGAACGAGGCGACATAGGCGCGCGAGTTCATCTCGAAGTTCGCGACCTTGATGAAGTCCAGGCCGTCGGAGACGACCTCCCAGACGTTCTTGTTGGGGTCGATGCCGCCGCGGCTCTGGTCGACGTAGGAGATCTTGACCGTCTGACCGACCTTCAGCTCACCGGCGTCGGGGGTCTCCCCGCCGGTGATCATCCGGAAGAGCGTGGTCTTGCCGACGCCGTTGGGACCGATCACGCCGACGATGCCGGCGCGGGGCAGCTTGAAGGAGATGTCGTTCCACAGGATCCGGTCCTCGAACCCCTTGACCAGGTGCTCGGCCTCGAGCACGACGTCACCCAGGCGAGGACCGGCCGGTATGTTGATCTCGGAGGTGTCGATCTTGCGCGCGCGCTCGGCCTCGGCCGCGAGCTCCTCGTAGCGGGCCAGACGCGACTTGGACTTGGCCTGACGTGCCTTGGGGTTGGAGCGCACCCACTCCAGCTCGCGCTCGAGCATCTTGGCGCGCTTGGCGTCCTTGGCACCCTCCACCTTGAGGCGGTCCTTCTTGGTCTCCAGGTAGGTGGAGTAGTTGCCCTCGTAGGGGTGCGCCTTGCCCCGGTCGAGCTCGAGGATCCAGCTGGCGACGTTGTCGAGGAAGTACCGGTCGTGGGTCACGGCCAGGACCGCACCCGGGTACGACGCGAGGTGGCCCTCGAGCCACTGCACCGACTCGGCGTCGAGGTGGTTGGTGGGCTCGTCGAGGAGCAGCAGGTCGGGCTGCTGCAGCAACAGCTTGCACAGCGCCACCCGGCGCCGCTCGCCACCCGACAGGTTGTCGACCAGTGCGTCCGGCGGCGGGCACCGCAGCGCATCCATCGCCTGGTCGAGCCGGCTGTCGAGGTCCCAGGCGTTGGCGTGGTCGAGGTCGGTCTGGAGGTCGCCCATCTCGGCCAGGAGCGTGTCGTAGTCGGCGTCGGGGTTCGCCATCTCCTCGGAGATCTCGTTGAACCGGTCCAGCTTGCCCTTGATCTCGCCGACCGCTTCCTCGATGTTCTCCAGGACGGTGCGGCCCTCGGTCAGCGGCGGCTCCTGCTGGAGCATCCCGACGGTCGCCTCAGGGTCGAGCAGGGCGTCCCCGTTGGAGGGGTGGTCGAGCCCCGCCATGATCTTGAGCATCGAGGACTTGCCCGTGCCGTTGGGACCGACGACACCGATCTTGGCCCCGTGCAGGAACGAGAGGGTGACGTTGTCCAGGACGACCTTGTCGCCGTGGGCTTTGCGGACGTTGCGCAGTGTGAAGACGTACTCAGCCATGGTGCGGGCCAGCCTACGGCGCAGACGCAGGTCGGGGACAACGCGGGTCGCCCGGCAGCCGGTGGCGACGGCGGCCGGGCGACCCATGTCGGGTCAGCCGGCCAGCGCGGAGGCCGCGGGGCGCGGCTCGCCCCAGGAGTCCAGCTCGGTGATGTCCTCGGGCATCTCGTGGATCAGCTCGTTGACCTCGTCGTCGACCTCGGCGGTGGCGCTCACCGGCCGCTGCGTCTTGGCGAAGGTCGAGGTGCCCCGGGTGAGGTCGTGCCCGATCAGCCCGGCCTCGACGTGGAGCGTGGTGTGCTCCTCCTCGTCCTTGGAACGCCAGGTCTCGGTGCGCAGCCGACCGTGGACCACGATCGCGTCGCCGCGCTTGACCGAGTCGCGCAGGTGGTCGGCCAGCATCCGCCACGCCGTCACGGTGAACCAGGTGGTCTCCCCGTCGGTCCACTCGCCCTGGCGCTTGACCCGCGGGGTGGCCGCCACGCGCACGCTCGCCACGCTCAGCCCGTTGGGCAGCACCCGGTGCCGGACGTCTGCTCCGACCCAGCCGTGGAAGGTGATCAAGGTGTCGTTCATGCGAAGGTGCTCCTCGTGTGTCGTCGTCGGGACACACCGAAGCCTTCCCGCTCCCCGGACCACGCGGTCATCGGTCGACCCGAGGCTGGGGAGAAACCCACCGCCGCGGGCCTGAGGAGGGAAACCGGCTCAGCCGCGCGCCGTACGGAGCAGCGACCGGACCTCGCGGTAGCGCTCCAGCTCCGCCTGCACCGGCGCGATGACGACCGTCTCCCCCACCTGCTCCACCGCTGCGTGGAGTCGCCGCCGGGCGGTCCGCGCGCGTAGCCGCGCGATGGCGCCGTTGACGAACCGGCCGAGGATCCCCAGCGCGATCCCCCCGCCGACACCGCACGCCAGCAACAGGGTCGGGACCGGCAGGCCGAAACGCTCCGGGACGGCCGGCTCCGGCAACTGGAGGTAGTCGAGGCCGAGGAGCACCAGCAGCCACCCCGCGCCCGCCACCAGGGCGAGAGCGAAGACCACCTGCAGCAGGCGGCTGAGCCGCCACCACCAGGGGGTGCGGGAGACGCCGAGGTCGGTGCTGGCCACGGCTCGGTCCAGCGCGTCGGCGACGTCGTCGACGCCGCTGACGGAGGCACGACGTACGGCGGCGCTCCAGGCCGGAGACAGCCCCGTCGTCGCCCGCTCGGCCAGGGACCGAACCGCCGCGTCCACCCGAGCGCGCTGCACCGGAGTGGCCTCGGGCAGGGAGGTCCGTGCCAGGGAGGGTCCGGTCAGCGACGACAGCTCCTCACTGCGGGCACGGTCGAGGTGCAGCCGACGCAGCGGGTCCGGCTTGAGCTTGGAGAGCCAGGCCGTCACCAGCCAGCCCGTCTGACGGTTGCCGCGCTGCGCGGTGGACCGGCGTACGGCGTTGACCACCGTGGGCACCCCCGCGGCGTCCCCCAAAGCCTCGACGAGGTCCGCGCGGGCCGACCGGTCGACCCCGGCCGGGTCACCGTCGCCGCTCTGTGCGGCCAGGGCGTCGGCGGCAGCCCCGAGGTCCGCGGCCCACCGGCGTACGGCGGCGCGTTTCTCCTGCACCTGGGAGGCGACCACGCGGCGCAACTCGGGGATGCCGGCACCGGTGCGGGCCGAGACCGCCAGCACCGGCACCCCGGCCAGCCCGTCCTCGTCCAGCCGCCGGGTCAGGTCACCCAGCAGCGGCGACGGGTCGGCGACGGTGTCGATCTGGTTCAGCACCACCACGGTGACGTCGCGATGCGTGGCCAGCGGGCGCAGGTAACGCTCGTGCAGGGCGGCGTCGGCGTACTTCTGCGGGTCCACCACCCAGACCAGCAGGTCCACCAGCCCGACCAGGCGGTCCACCTCGAGGCGGTGGGCGGCCTCGGTGGAGTCGTGGTCGGGGAGGTCCAACAGCACGAGCCCGTCCAGGTCCGGTGTGGCCGGCAGGTGATGGCGGCGCCCCACCTCCAGCCACCCGAGGAGGTCGGGCGCGACGTCCTCACCCCACACCGCTGCAGTGGTGATCGAGGTCGTGGGGCGGCGCACTCCCGCGGTGCTCAGCTCGGCCCCGGCCAGGGCGTTGAAGGTCGAGGACTTTCCCGACCCCGTGGCTCCCGCCAGCGCCACGACGGTGTGGTTCGCGCCGAGGGCCAGGCGCCCGTGCGCGCGCCCCACCACCGAGCGCGCCTGACCCACCAGGACTTCGTCGAGACGACCCTCGGCCAGGTCGAGCGCCCGGGTGAGGGCCTCGATCCGGGGCGCCAGGTCCTCCCGGCCGCGCGTGCGCAGCAGCGTCGGGCTCACGCGAGCTCCACCTGGTGTCGGGCGACCTCGGCGGAGGCGGCGCGCAGCCGGTCGGGCACCGCGGGGTCCAGCCCCAGCGCGTCCACGAGGTCGACGTAGCGCGCGGCCTCCGCGTCGTACAGCACGCGCACCCGCTCGGCGAGGTCGGTCCGGGCGTGCTCGGCCAGTCGGCGGACCGCCTGGTCGCCGAACACCGCCTCGAGCAGCTTCTGGCCGACCACGGCGCTTCCTCCGGCGATCCCCACCTCGGCGCCGGTGACCCCGCCGGTCGAGGCGAACACCACCACCATCAGCGCGGCGCCCAGTCCATTGACCCCGAACGCCAGGAAGCGGGCCGTCGACCGTTTCGACGCACCCTCGGTCCGCACCAGGTCGAGCACGCCCGCCTGCCAGTCGCGCACGGCCCGCTCCACCTGGGCGCGCAGGTCGCGCGAGGCCCGACTGAGGTCCTCCCCCGCCGTGCCGAGCAGTGCACGACCCGGGGCGTTGGCCTCCCAGGACGCCGCTGCACGCTCAGCGGCAGCCTCGGCGTGCTCGACCAAGAGGGCCTCCAGGCCACTTTCGACCGCGACGGTCACCCGGTCGGCCGGCGGCGGGGTGCCGCGCAGCCAGCCGCCGACCCGGTCACGGATGCGGCCGACCCGGCTCTCCAGGGTGCGCAGCAACTCACCGGTGCCGACGAACTCCTGCCACCGCGCCAGCACCTCTCCGCGCAGCAGGGAGCCGTCGGCGGTCGCGACGGTGACCGAGCGGACGCCCTCGTCGTACGCCGCGGCGACCTCGTCGCGGAGCCGGTCGGCGAGGCCGACCTGTTCCTCGACGGCGTCGGCGAGGACCTCTGCCTGCTCCGCGACCGACCGCACCGCGCCGGCCAGGGTCTGGCGTACCAAGGCGGCGAGGGACTCCGCGTCCGCGGCGAGCTCGTCGAGCCAGCGCCGGATCGGCGCCACGGCGGTCGCCTCCAGGAGCCCCTCGGTGTCGGTGGGGCCCTCCTCGACGGTGAACAGCAGCGCGGTGGCCAGTCCGCGGGCGTCGAGCATCTCGCGCAGGTGCGCGGCGATCTCCTCGGTCGCTCCGGGAGGCACCCGGTCCAGCACGACGGCGAGGGCCGTGGAGCGTTGGGCCGCGGTGCGCAGGAAGTCCCACGGCACCTGGTCGGCGTAGCGCGCCGCGGAGGTCACGAACAGCCACAGGTCCGCGGCGGCCAGCAACTGGGTGGCGAGCGCGCGGTTGGCCGACTCCACCGAGTCGATGTCGGGAGCGTCGAGGACGGCCAGGCCCGGGGGGATGGTCAACGCCCCCACCAGTTCGAGCGACCGCGGGTCCGTGGAGCTGCCGGTGGTGCGGGCCAGTCCCGGCAGGATCCGGTCGCCCTCGAACCAGCGCAGGTCCGCAGGGTTGGCGACCAGCACCGGGGAGCGGGTGGTCGGGCGCAGCACTCCCGGCGCGGTCACCCTCCGGCCGACCACGGAGTTGACCAGCGTCGACTTGCCGGCGCCGGTCGAGCCGCCGACGACGGCGAGCAGCGGGGCGTCGAGCTGGCCGAGCCGCGGCAGCACGTAGTCGGTGAGCTGGTCCGCCAGGGCCGCCAGGGCCCGCCGGTGTTCGGCGACGTCGGGAACCTCCAGTGGGAGCCGCACCTCGGGCAGTTCCCCGCCCAGGTGGGTCAGTGCGTGTCCCAGTGCGGTGACGAGGTCCTGGCTCATCGCGCCTCACCGGGCCAAGGCGCGGCGCGGTGACGCGGACCGGGGTCGGCCGCGTGCCGGGGCAGGAGCAGGTGGGCGCGCAGGATCGCCAGCCGTTGCGCCATCTGGGCGCCGCGCGCCGCGGCGACCGGAGGTGCGGTCCCGCGCAGCACGCGGTTGTGCAGCGTGGCGAGCTCGATGGCCTGGCGCTGGTACTCCACGAGCACCGCCTCGGCCTCCTCGCCCCCGCGCGCCCGGGCGTTGGCACGCGCGGCGCGCCGTGCCGGCAGCCGCACCAACCAGGGCACCTCCTCGGCGGGGAGGTAGCCGAGGCGGGCCAGGTCGGCCAGGGAGCGGGCCAGCATGTCGCCTTCGCGGACCCGGATCCACAGGGCCAGCGCGACCAGACCCAGGAAGCCCGGCACCATCGCGAAGACGTAGGTCAGCAGGAAGAGCTGCCCGCCGTACAGGAAGGCCGAGCCGTTCCAGGCGGCGTGGGCCAGGACCGCCACGACGTACCCGATCACGGGAGCGAGCCAGCGCACCCACGGCCGCCGGGTCGAGACCGCCAGCCCGACGCCGATGCCGATGGCGGAGGTGAACAGCGGGTGGGCGAAGGGGCTGAACACCCCGCGGACGATGAAGAGCCCGGTGGCCGCTGCCAGCCCGCCCTCGCCGAAGTCGGGCCCGCCGGTGTAGGCCCCGGCGAAGTAGAGGATGTTCTCGGTGAACGCGAACCCGACCCCGACCAGGCCCGCGTAGACCAACCCGTCGAGCACGCCGTCGATGACGTGCCGACGCGACCACAGCAGCAGCAGGACGAAGAGGCCCTTCGCCGCCTCCTCGGTGATCGGCGCGACGACCACCGCCGACCACGCCTCGCTGCGTGCGTTGAAGAAGGCGTCGACGACCTGGAACACCACCGCCGCACCGGTCGCCACGAACGCACCCCAGGCGAACGCGGTGATGAGCAGCCGGCGCGGCTCCGGCTCGTAGCGGTCCAGCCACACGTACGCCGCGACCAGCGGCGGCACCGGCAGCACGGCCAGGACCAGGCCCACGGCCACGGCCTCCGAACTACCGGTGGCCACCATCACCAGCCCTATCACGCCGGTGCCGAGCACCAGGGCGACTCCGACGATGACGGTGAACAGCATCCCGTGCGGGCCGTGCTTGCGGCTCACCGGCGGCGGCACGGGGGGCAGGGCCGGTGGCAGGGCGGGAGGCGGGGCGGCGGGGGCGTCACCGGTCCACGTCATGACCGCCAGCCTAGCGAGCGCCGTATGGTGGAACGATGAGCGAGGAGTCGACCGAGCAGGCCACCCAGCAGCACGATCAGGCCGTCCCCCAGGCCTACGCAGACTTCATGCGCCGCGGGTGGGGCGACCGAGAGCTCGACCTTCCGCCGCACCCGGTGGCGCAGTGGGCAGCGGCCCGTCGCGAGCGCCTGGCCGAGCTGCTGCCCGGCGAGCGGCTCGTCGTCCCGGCCGGCGGGTTCAAGGTCCGCGCCAACGACACCGACTACCGGTTCCGCGCCGAGACCGCCCATGCCCATCTCTGCGGCAACCAGACCTCCGACGCCGTGCTCGTGGTCGAGGACGGCTCCTCGGTCCTGTACGCCCGCCCGCGCAGCTCGCGCGAGACCGACGAGTTCTTCCGCGACCGTGCCTACGGAGAACTGTGGGCCGGGAGGCGTCCGTCGGTGAAGGAGATCTCCGACTCCCTCGGTCTCGAGGTGCGCCACATCGACGACCTGCCGTCCGCCCTGGAGCGGACCGGCAAGACCCGGGTGCTGCGCGGGGTCGACCCCCGGATCGACGCCCTGGTCCCGGCCGACGAGGGTCGCGACACCGAGTTGGCGACCGTGCTCTCCGAGCTGCGGCTGGTCAAGGACGCCTGGGAGATCGAGCAGCTCCAGGAGGCGTGCGACATCACCACGCTGGGCTTCTGCGACAGCGTCGCGGAGTGGGACCGGGTGCTGGAGTTCGGCGAGCGGTGGATCGAGGGCACGTTCTTCCGCCGCGCCCGGGCGATGGGCAACGACCTGGGCTACGACTCGATCGTCGGCGGCGGACGGCACGCGACCACGCTGCATTGGATCGACAACGACGGCCCGATCACGCCCGGTGACCTGGTGCTGCTCGACATGGGCGCCGAGGGCACCAACCTCTACACTGCCGACGTCACCCGGACCCTGCCGGCCTCGGGGCGGTGGACCTCGCTGCAGCGCGACCTCTACTCGCTGGTGCTGACCGCCCAGCAGGCCGGCATCGACGCGGTCCGCCCGGGCGCGAAGTTCCTCGATCCGCACCACGCCGCGATGCGGGTGCTCGCCCACGGGCTGGAGGACCTCGGCCTCCTCCCGGTCAGCGCGGAGGAGGCACTGTCGCCGGACAGCAAGGTGTACGCCCGGTGGACGCTGCACTCGACCAGCCACATGCTCGGCATGGACGTCCACGACTGCGCCAACGCCGCCCCCGAGGCCTACACCCAGGGGACCCTCGCGGCCGGCATGGTGCTCACCGTGGAGCCGGGGCTGTACTTCCAGGAGGACGATCTGCTGGTGCCGGAGGAGATGCGCGGCATCGGGATCCGCATCGAGGACGACATCCTGGTGACCGCTGACGGGTGGCGGAACCTCTCCGACGCACTGCCCCGCGACCCTGACGCGATCGAGGCCTGGATGGCCGAGCAGCGAAGGTGAAATCTCGTCGGTTCCTGCCCGCGGGGCGCGGGACCGACCTACCGTCGTGAGCGTTGTCCGTCACTGACAAGGATGTCCCGTGCCGTTCCGCTCCAACCTGCTGGGCCTAGCCGGTGTCGTGGTCCTGATACTCTCCCCGGCCCTTGCGCCCGCGTCCGCCCAGCCGGGGACGCCGCCCGGGACGGGGCCGTGCCCGGGCGGTGAGCTGTATCCGGGGCTGGTGCGCGCCGCGGAGGTCACCGGCACCCGGACCTTCGCCCGGGCAGCGCGCCGCGCCGACCGCTCGGTGGCCCGGCTCACCGAGCTCGCCCGGGACCCCGGTCTCTACCTCGACCGCTGCGGCACCCCCTTGTACGCCGAGCCCGCCCTCCCCGCGTCGCCGTCGCTCGACGCGGCGGGCACGCTCACGGCCTCCCTGGACGAGACGTTCACCCTGCACTCCAACCCCGGCGCGAAGCGCACGGTCTATCTGGACTTCACCGGTGCCAGCGTCACCGGGACGGGCTGGAACGAGGACTTCGGCAGCACGATCACGGTGTCGCCGTACTCCATCACCGCGCCCGCCGACCTGGCGTTCAGCGACGACGAGCTGACCCAGATCCAGCGAGCCTGGGCGGTGGTGGCCGAGGACTACGCCCCCTTCGACGTGGACGTGACCACCGAGGAGCCCCCTGCCTCCGCGCTGGCCCGGTCCTCGGTGGACGACCAGTACTTCGGCACCCGCGTGGTCGTCACCGGGGGCGGTCCGATCTACAGCTGGTGCGGGTGCGGCGGCATCGCCTACGTCGACGTCTTCGACAGCATCGGGTCCACCCATGCCTACTACCAGCCGGCCTGGGTGTTCACCCAGGGCACCGGCACGTCGGGCAAGAACATCGGCGAGGCCGCGTCGCACGAGGCCGGTCACAACCTGGGGCTCTCGCACGACACCGCGGTGCTCGGCGGCTACTACTCCGGCGCCTCCCCGTGGGCGCCGATCATGGGATCGGGCTACAGCCAACCGGTGACCCAGTGGTCGCGCGGGCAGTTCCTGAACTCGCTCAACCTCGAGGACGACCTCGCGATCATCTCGGCCGGAGCGCCCTACCGCGCCGACGACCACGGCGGCACCTCGCAGGCCGCGACGCCGGTGGCCGACGGCGAGACGGTCACGGGGGTGATCGGGAGGACCGCCGACGTCGACGCCTTCTCGGTGCTCGCCGCCGGAGCCACCACGGTCAGCGTCACTCCCACGGCGTTGGTGCCGAACCTGGACGTCCAGCTCACCGTGCTGGACGGCGCGGGCGACACCGTCGCGGTGCTCGATCCGCCGGTTGCGCGGGTGTCGTCCTCGGTCGCCAGCGGACTGGGGGCCACCTGGACGGCGACTCTTCCGGAGACCCCCGGGACCTACACGCTGCTGGTGGAGGGCATCGGCAGCGGCAACCCGCTCGACCCGGGCCGCTACTCCGACTACGGGTCCCTGGGCGCCTACGCGGTGTCGGTGCAGACCGACGTGGCCCAGGCGCCGAACCCGCTGACCCTGGTCATGCCGGACGCGCCGCGCCCGGTCCTCGGGGAGGCCTACGAGGCCCCGATCGTCGGTGCGACCGGTGGGCTTCCCCCGTACTCCTTCACCGCCTCCGGGTTGCCGCCCGGCCTGACCCTGGCTGCCGACGGCACCCTGAGCGGGGTGCCCGAGGTGGCCGGCGATTTCCCGGTCGTGGTCGGGGTCGTGGACGACGAGGGCACCCCGGTGGAGGGCGGTCTGACCGTGGTCGTGGAGAGCGCGTCCACGGTGGCTCCGACGCCGCTGGCGTTCGCGACCGCGGCGCGGTTGCCGAGCGCACGCGCGCACACCGCCTACCGCGTGCGGCTCCGGGTCTCCGGGGGCGAGCCGTCGCTGGTGTGGCGACACGCCCAGGGCGCCTGGCCGAAGGGGCTGCGGCTGTCGTGGTCCGCCGACCGGCGCCTGGCCACCGTCACCGGACGACCCCGGGCCAAGGGGCTGTACACGATCACCTACGTGGTGCGCGACGGCGCGGACCAGCAGGTGCGACGACGCTTCGTCCTGCGGGTGCTGCCGCGCGGGTAGCGCGCGGAGGCTCGGCCCACAACACCTCTCCTCCCCCGTGCTTCTTCTACACTCAGCCCGGGGCGGTCACCGCCTCGCGGCCTCCGTAGCTCAGCTGGATAGAGCAGCGGCCTTCTAATCCGCGGGTCACAGGTTCGAATCCTGTCGGGGGCGCCGTTGGTCGGGGTCGGTGTCCCAGAGAGTGTGTCCGGGGAGGGTCGATGTCGCAACGACGAGGGGCGTGGGTCGCGGTCGCCATCTGCCTCGTCCTGGCGGCGCTGTGGCTGGTCGTCGTGCCCGAGCAGGCCGACGAGGCCGAAGGCCCGCGCTTCGCCCTGCTGGCCTTCGGTCACTCGGTGAGCTGGCTCCTGCTCGCAGCGACTCTCATCGCCTGGCTGTTCGACGCTCCTCGCGCCTGGGTGCGCGCGCTCGCCTACGGGGCGGCGTTGTCGTACGCCGCCTTCGTGGCGGCGCTGGTGCTGTAGGCCCAGCCCCCGGCCCTGCAAGCCCCCAGCCCCCAGCCCCCAGCCTTCAGCCCGGCCAGGCCGCCAGCGCGTCGTCGATCTCCGCCGCCAGGGCGACCCGGACCTCGTCAGGGGCGAACGACGCCTCCACCGCCGTACGGGCGAGGTCGGCCACTCCGCTCGCGTCGAGGTCGAGCAGGTCCGCCGCCACGGCGTACTCCCGGTTGAGGGTGGTGCCGAACATGGGCGGGTCGTCGGAGTTGATCGTCACGCGTGCCCCGGCTTCCACCATGCGGCGCAGCGGGTGCTCCTCCAGGCTCGCCACGACCCGGGTGGCCAGGTTCGAGGTGGGACACACCTCGAGCGGGATCCCGGCGTCGACGACGTGGGCCAGCAGCGCCTCGTCCTGCACGAGCGAGGTGCCGTGGCCGATGCGCTCGGCACCCAGCAGGTCCAGCGCCTCCCGGATGGTGTCGGGGCCGGTGCTCTCCCCCGCGTGCGGCACCGACCTCAAGCCGGCGGCGCGCGCGGCGTCGAAGACGGGCTGGAACTGGGCGCGCGGCACCCCGATCTCCGGGCCGCCGAGGCCGAAGCCGACGAGGGCATCGGTGCGGTGGTGGAGCGCGTAGTCCAACGTGGCCTCCGCAGCGGGGAGCCCCGACTCCCCCGGGATGTCGTAGATCCAGCGCAGGACGACACCGTGGTCCCGCTCGGCCGCGACGCGGGCGTCCTCGATGGCTTCGGTGTAGGCCTCGATGGGGATCCCGGCCAGCACCGAGGTGTACGGCGTGCAGGTCAGCTCGGCGTAGCGGATGTGCTGGTCCGCCATGTCGCGAGCGACCTCGTAGGTGAGCATCCGCAGGTCCTCCGCGTCCTGCACCAGGGCGACCACCGCGAGGTAGACCTCGATGAAGTGAGCGAAGTCGCGGAAGGTGTAGAACTCCGCCAGTGCGTCGGGATCCGACGGCACCGTGCCGGGGTGGCGTCGCGCCAGCTCGGCGACGATGCGCGGGCTGACCGACCCGATGTGGTGCACGTGGAGCTCGGCCTTGGGCAGCCCGGCGATGAATCCGGCCAGGTCCTCACCCGTCATTCGAGCCGCTCCCGGACCGCCGCGTCGAGGTTCGCGACCGTGGTCTCGATGTCGGTCTGCGGCAACGCCTCCCCGTCGACCTTCACCGTCGGCGTGCTGTTGACCCCGGCGCGCGAGGAGGCATCGGTGGCGTTCTTCACCCACTGCTCGAAGGCCAGGTCGTTGATCGGCCCGGAGACCTCGGCCTCGTCGGCCCCGGCCTGGACGGCGAGCTCGATGAGTTGGTCGTCGGAGAGCCCGGCCCCGCCCTCGGGGGGTTGGTTGGCGAAGAGCAGCGACTTGAACTCCGCGGCGGTCTCGGCGTCGGTGGAGTCGAGGACCACGCCGAGAGCGTTCATCGCGCGGGTGGAGTAGCGATCGGTGGAGGCCCGGTCCAGGAACGAGATCAGGTGGTAGCGGACCTGCACCTCGCCGGTGTCCAAGAGCGCGTCGATCGTGTCGGCCGAGGCCGCCTCGAACTGCCCGCAGAAGGGGCACATGAAGTCCTCGTAGATGTCCACCGTCACCGCGGCGTCGGTCGGCCCCAATCCCAGGGCGTAGGTGTCCACGGCGCCCGACGGTGCCGCCGCGTCCTGACCGGTGGTGTCGCGGCTCGACTGCACCGAGGCCCCGACCGCGACGACGAAGAGGACCGCGACGGTGATCGCCAGGCTGATGATGGCGTTGCGTCGCCGCTGCTCCTCGGCCGCGGCCTCACGCCGCAGTTGGGCGGCCTGCTGGGAGGCGCGGGTGCGTTCTCCGCGGGCCCCCCCGCCGGCGGTCGCGGGCGAGGCGGACACCGCGGCCGGGGTGCCGGCCGGCACCTCGGGCATCACCGTGTTGTCCAGCGCGTACGGCGTGCGGGGACGCCAGATCAGCCATGCCGACAGGGCGAGCAGCCCGACGTCTCGGGCCAGCTCCCACGGGTACTTGTCCTTGGCGCCCTCGGCCGGGCCACCGCCGCCGCCGAAGCAGCCGCACTCGATCGACAGCCCGCGCGCCCAGGCCGAGGAGATCCCGATGATGAAGGCGACCAGCATCACCGCCGACAGGATCGCCATCCACCGGGTGGCCAGGCCGACCAGGAGCAGCACGCCGACGAGGATCTCCAGCAGGGGCAGGGAGTAGCCGACCACCTGCACGAGCGTCTCGGGCAGCAGTTCGTAGGCACGCACGGCACGGACGTTCTCCGCCGGGTCGCCGATCTTCAGAAGCCCTGCTGCGATCCACACCCCGCCGAGCACGAGTCGGGCCACCACACCGATCCACTTCATGTCTCCACCGTAGGCCGCGCCGTCGGCGGGAGGTGAGTAGGGTCGGTCGGGTGAATGACCGACTGGTGTGGATCGACTGCGAGATGACCGGTCTCGACCTCGAGCACGACGCGCTGATCGAAGTGGCGGCCCTGGTGACCGACTTCGACCTCAACGTGCTCGGCGAGGGAGTGGACGTGATCATCAAGCCCCCTGCCGAAGCGCTGGCGCAGATGGACGACTTCGTCCGCGACATGCACACCACCTCGGGACTGCTGGCCGAGCTCGACGGCGGCACCACGTTGGCCGACGCGGAGGACCAGGTGCTCGCCTACCTGCGCGAGCACTGCCCCGACGGCGTACGGCCGCCGTTGGCGGGCAACTCGATCGGGACCGACCGCGCCTTCATCTCCCGCGACATGGGCACTCTGGAGCAGTTCCTGCACTACCGGGTCGTGGACGTCTCCTCCATCAAGGAGCTCGCCCGGCGGTGGTACCCCCGGGCCTACTTCGCCGCCCCGACCAAGCGCGGCAACCACCGCGCGCTGGCCGACATCGCCGAGAGCATCGAGGAGCTGCGGTACTACCGGGCGACCGTCTTCGTGCCCCCGCCGGGACCGGCGACCTCCGAGGCGCGCCAGATCGCCTCGGAGCACGAGGGCTCGGTGACCGGGCTCTCCGCGGACCCCGGTCAGCAGACGCCCTGAGATTGGGTACACTTCCTCTGCTCGCCGCGCGCGGGCGATGGTGGATGTAGCTCAGCTGGTAGAGCACCTGGTTGTGGTCCAGGATGTCGCGGGTTCGAGCCCCGTCATTCACCCCAGAGAAACACGAAGCCGCCGGTCCCGGGATCCGGCGGCTTCGTGTTCGTCCCCCGAGCAGAGGGAGTCGGTGGTGTCGGCCTCAGCCCCGGCAGGCGCCGATCGCCTGAGCGTCGAGCGCCCCGGAGGCGCTGACGGTGTCCCAGCCGACGCGATGGGTGACGCCGTCGTTCCCCCGCGTGACCAGGGCGACGGGGGTCTCCTGCACCGGCCAGAGCACCAAGGGCACGCACCCGGGGTAGGCCCGGGAGTACGAGTCGAGCCAGAGCGGCAGCCCGTCGGGTGCGACCGCCGGGCCCCGGTCCAGGACGTCGCGCACCGGGGTCTCGACGCGCTGTGTCGACTGGTAGCCGGGGTGGAGCTGCTCGGGCAGATCCAGGGCGGGCGAGGCGGAGACCGTCAGAGCCACCATGAGCCCCGCGGTCGCCGCGAAGCTGGTCGCGGTGCGCGCGCCGGGCGCCGCACCGTTCCGGTTGCTCCTCATGAAGTGCCCCCTTGTGCCGTCGTGGAATCAACGACGGCACATGAGGCGGGTTATGGGCCTCCGGGGGTGTCTTAGGACTCGACCACGCGGTCCGGTCCGTGGATCGCCGGCACGCGTCCCATCCGACCCCTCTGGAAGTCCTCGTAGGCCTGCAACACCTCGGCCTTGGTGTTCATCACGAACGGGCCGGCCCACGCCAATGGCTCACGGATGGGACGCCCGCCGATCACGACGACCTCCAGGTTCGGGTGGCGCGACTCCTGGCGCAGCTCCGCGCCCACCTGGACCACGTCCCCGCGCCCCAGCACGGCGAGCTGCCCCGAGCGCAGCGGACGCCGGTCGGGGCCGACCGTGCCGTCGCCGGAGAGCACGTAGACCAGCGCGTTGAAGTCGACGTCCCAGGGCAGGTCGAGCTGCGCCCCCGGAGCCAGGGTCGCGTGCACCATCGCCATCGGGGTGTACGTCGCGCCGGGGCCCTGCTGTCCGCCGACAGTGCCGGCGATCACCCGGACCAGGCTGCCGGCGTCGGCGGTGGTGACCAGGCCGAGCTGGGAGGAGCGCAGGTCCTGGTAGCGCGGCGGGGCCATCTTCTGCGCGCGGGGCAGGTTCACCCACAGTTGCAGGCCGTGGAACAGGCCACCCTGGACCACCAGCCACTCCGGCGGGGCCTCGATGTGCAGCAGCCCGCTTCCGGCGGTCATCCACTGGGTGTCACCGTTGGTGATGGTGCCGCCGCCACCCTGGCTGTCGTGGTGGTCGAAGACGCCGTCGATGATGTAGGTGACGGTCTCGAAGCCGCGGTGCGGGTGCCACGGGGTGCCCTTCGGCTCGCCCGGCGCGTACTCCACCTCGCCCATCTGGTCCATCATGATGAACGGGTCGAGGTGCCGGAGGTCGACGCCGGCGAACGCCCGGCGCACCGGGAAGCCCTCGCCCTCGAAGCCGCGCGGCGCCAAGGTGACGCTCACGACCGGGCGCACGACGTCGCCGAGGCCGGGGGCGTGCAGGCGGGGCAGGACGGTCAGGTCGTCGACGGTCACGGCTGGCATGGGATCCTCCTTGGTTGACGTTTCAAGTATTCACCAACGCCGGGGACTTCTCAAGCATTCCGCAGGTCCCCGCACGCGACACCGGTCACGCTGAGTACCTTGGGCCCCACCATGAACGCACCCACCCGTCAGCAGCGGTACGACGCCGTCGTCGTCGGCGGCGGGCACAACGGACTGGTGGCCGCGTCCTACCTCGCCCAGGACGGCTTGTCGGTGCTGCTCCTCGAGCGACTCCCCCGCGTCGGAGGCGCGGCGATCTCCCAGCAGGTCTTCCCCGGCGTCCCGGCGCGACTCTCGGCGTACTCCTACCTGGTGAGCCTGTTCCCCGACCGGATCGCCGCCGATCTCGGGGTCGAGGTGGCCCTGAAGTCGCGGCGTACGGCCTCCTACTCCCCGGTCGTGCGCGAGGGACGCGCCACCGGGCTCCTGGTCGAGCGGAACCCGGGCGAGCAGACCCGCGCCTCCTTCCGAGAGGTGACCGGCTCGGACCGCGAGTACGACGCGTGGCAGCGCTTCTACACCGACGTCGCGCAGTTCGCGCAGGCCGTCGCCCCGACCCTGCTCGAGCCGCTCCCCCGGCGCGCCGACCTCGCCGCCCGCGTCGCCGCACCGATCTGGGGCGCCCTGGTCGAGACCCCGCTCGGAGCGACGATCGAGGAGCGTTTCGACGACGACCTGGTGCGCGGAGTGGTGGCGACCGACGCCCTGATCGGCACGTTCACCGACGTGCACGACCCGAGCCTGGAGCAGAACCGCTGCTTCGCTTATCACCTGATCGGCAACGGCACCGGCGAGTGGCGCGTGCCCGTCGGCGGCATGGGCGCGCTCTCGGCCTCACTGGAGCGCAGTGCCTTCAACCGGGGGGCCGAACTGCTCACCCGCGCCTTCGTGACCCGGATCGACACCGACGGCACCTCGGCCCAGGTCACCTACCGGCACGGGGATGCCGAGCACGTCGTGGACTGCGACTGGGTGCTCTCCAACGTGGCGCCCTGGGTGCTGCGGATCCTGCTCGGTGAGGACCCGGGCCCGCGCCCCGAGGGCGCCCAGGTGAAGGTCAACATGGTCGTGGACCGACTGCCGCGGTTGCGTTCCGGCGCGGCGGCCTCGGCCGCCTTCGCCGGCACGTTCCACGTCGCCGAGGGCTACGAGCAGCTGCGCACCGCCTACCGGCAGGCGGCCTCGGGGCAGCTCCCCGACGTCCCGCCCGGTGAGCTCTACTGCCACAGCCTCACCGACCCCAGCGTGATGGGGGCCCTGTCGGTGGACGGCAAGCACACGCTGACCTACTTCGGGCTGCACACGCCTGCCCGGCTCTTCTCCGGGCACGTGGAGGCGCAGCGCGACGAGCACGTCATCCGGATGCTGGACGCGATCAACGCCCACCTGGAGGAGCCCCTGGAGTCCCTGCTCACCCTCGACGAGCGCGGCCACCCGTGCCTGCAGGCGAAGGCACCGCAGGACGTGGAGACCGCCCTGGCGATGCCCGGCGGGCACATCTTCCACGGGCCACTGAGTTGGCCGTGGGCCGAGGACCCGGCCGCGCTGGCCACGCCGGGTCAACGCTGGGGAGTGGCCACCTCGCTGCCGAACGTGGTGCTGTGCGGGGCCGGTGCCGTCCGCGGCGGAGCGGTGTCGGGCATCGGCGGCCACAACGCGGCCATGGCGATCCTGGAGTCGGGGGGGGGGGGGGGGGGTTCGCCGCGCCGGTGTCGAGGTCGGTCACCAGGCCCTGGCTGGCCATGACGCCGTTGGTCACCGACCAGATCTGATAGACGTGCTCGGGGTCGAGCTGGGGCAGGTCCCGGGTGTCCACGGCCATCTCGTTGCGGGCGCGGGAGACGCCCACGGTGAGTTCGCCGCCGTTGCGGGTCTCCACGGTGACGGTCCGGGCGTCGTCGGCCTCGAAGACCGCCGAGGCCGCGACCGAGAGCTGCGGGTCCTCGGACCCCTGCTGGGACAGGATGGCGACCCCGCCGCCGACGAGGACGACCGCGGCTGCGGCCGCGGCGAGGCGCGGCAGCCAGGAGCGTCGCAGCGGGATCACGATGCCGCCCGCGTCCCCGGAGCCGGAGCGCTGCGCCGGAGCCTCGGCGGCGGGAGCCGTCGGTGCCGCTGCCGGCACGGGCGGGAGCTGCGGCGTACGCGCGGCGGCCGCCAGCACCTTCGCCTTGAGAGCCGGCGGCGGCGCCATCATCTCGGCGCTGCCCATGTGGGCGGCCGCGCTGCGGAACTCCTCCACTTCCTCTGCGCAGGACGCGCAACTGGCGAGGTGGGAGCGGAAAGCCTCCGCTTCCTCCGGTGACAGCGCGTCGAGGGCGTACGCCCCCGACAGGGTGTGGACATCGACGGTCATCGGGCCCCCTCCAGGCAGTCGCGCAGGCGGATCAGCCCGTCGCGCATCCGGGTCTTGATGGTCGGGAGGGGCTTGTCGAGCAGCGTCGCCACCTCCGCATAGGTGTAGCCGTTGAAGTAGGCCAGCCGCACCGACTCCAGCTGGAGCTCGGTGAGCGTCTCGAGACAGGACCGGACGGCGTCGTGCTCCTCGGCCTTGATCAGGGCGTCGGAGACCTCGTCGTGGACGACCTCCTCGGCGATGGTCTGGCCGTCGTACTTCTTCTGGGACTCGTTGCGGCGCACCGCGTCCACGGCGCGCCGGTGGGCGATCGTCATGATCCAGGTCTTCGCCGACCCCCGGGTGGCGTCGAAACTCGGTGCCTTCCGCCAGACCTCGAGGAAGACGTCCTGGGAGACGTCCTCGGCGCGGGCGGGGTCGCGCACGACCCGGCGCGCCACGCCGTAGACCGAAGCCCCCACGGCGTCGTACAGCTCCTCGAAGGCCGCCGCATCGCCCCGCGCCACCTGACTCACGAGGTAGTCGACCTCGTGACGGTCA
This sequence comes from Marmoricola sp., assembly GCA_044224695.1. GTDB lineage: Bacteria > Actinomycetota > Actinomycetes > Propionibacteriales > Nocardioidaceae > Marmoricola_A. The sequence goes on from JBGAJX010000008.1 coordinate 62,158, forward strand.
CGGGAATGCACCAACCGGAGCTCCGGCTCGGAACCCATGCGTTCTCCTCAACAACGACAAGGACGGACGACCCGTCCCAGCAACCCTAGTTCGCCCCACCGTGACGGCCGGATTGGTCGGTAGCAGCCCCGCCCAAATCCGTGGCGGTCCTCCCGATTTTCACCCGAGGTGACCCCGCTGGTACAGTCATCCTCGCTTCACGCGCCATTAGCTCAATTGGCAGAGCAGCTGACTCTTAATCAGCGGGTTCGGGGTTCGAGTCCCTGATGGCGTACCGAATAGGACCAAAACGGCGTGATCCGGCTTTCCGTCACGAACCCGTGAGTGCGATCCGCTCCCGCACGATCAGGTCGTGCACCCAGGCCAGTTTGTCGATGACCGCCGGGGCCAGCACGAACGGGTAGAGGTCCTCGTGCCCCAGCGAGCGGTTGATCTGGTTGAGCGCGAAGCTCAACGGCAACCAGGTGCCGACCACCACGTCGGCGAAAGAACGGACCTCCACCATCGGGTCCACCGACAGCCCGAAGGCGTGCGCGGTCTCCAGCGCGTCCCGGATGTGCAGGACGTGGGCGAAGGTCTCCGCGAAGTCCTCCCACGGGTGCATCGTGGCGTACGCCGAGACGTAGGAGTCCTCCCAACGCTGCGGCGGACCGTCGGCGTAGTGCCGGTCGAGTGCCTCGGCGTACGACGCGGACTCGTCGCCGAAGACGGTGCGGAACTCGGCCGGATCGTCCTCGAGCAGCACCTGCCAGAAGTAGTGACCGATCTCGTGGCGGAAATGCCCGAGCAGGGTGCGGTAGGCCTCGCCGAGCTCGAGCCGGACGCTTTCGCGGTGCAGGGAGTCGCCCTCGGCGAGGTCGAGGGTGATGATCCCGTCGGCATGGCCGGTCACCACGTGCTCGGCGGCGCTGGAGAGCAGGTCGAAGGTGACCCCGCGCCCGGTCTCCTCGTCCCGCGGCACGACCGGCAGCCCGAGCCGGTCGAGCTCGTGCAGCAGGCGGCGCTTGGCCTGCTCGGCGCGGTAGTACTGCGGCAGGCCCTCGAGGTCGCCGTCCGCGGGCCGGGTGCGGGTCAGCGAGCACGCGAAGCAGGGCTCGCCGGCCACGTCGGGGATCCAGTTGCAGCCGTTGAGGTCGAGGTTGACGCACGGGGCGAAGGCGGTGCCGTCCGCGCCGACGAGCGGCACCAGATCCTGTTGGACCCGGGAGTACCCGACGGCGGTGCCGCAGCGCACGCACACCGTGTTCTCGTAGAAGAGGGTCTGGCCGCAGGTGCACGCGAAGGACTTCACCCCCTGACCCTAGGCGAGTGGCAGCACGTCCACGGACACGGCCATGGTGGACTCGGTCGCCTCGGTGAAGATGACGCCCTTGACCGGCGGTACGTCGGCGTAGTCCCGGCCACGGGCCACCACCACGTGGCGGTCGCCGATCTCGCAGTCGTTGGTCGGGTCCACCGCCAGCCAGGGGTGGCCCGGGATCCAGACCTCCAGCCAGGCGTGGGTGGCGTCGGCGCCGACCAGCCGCGGCCGACCCGGAGGGGGGTCGGTGGCCAGGTAGCCGCTGACGTAGCGGGCCGAGAGTCCCAGACCACGCAGCCCGGCCAGGGCGAGGTGCGCGAAGTCCTGGCACACCCCTCGGCGCTCGTGCAGAACGTCCGCGACGCGGGTGGTGACCGTCGTGCTCCCCGGCTCATAGGCGAAGTCGGCGTGCAGCCGGCTCACCAGGTCCAACACGCCGTCGACCAGTCCGCCGTCCTGCGGGAAGGACTCCCGCGCGTACGCCGTGGCGCCGGCCACGAGGTCGACCAGCGGCGACTGCGCGCAGTACTCCGCGGCCAAGGCCGCCTCGGGGAGATCCGGACGCCACAGCGGGCGAGCGTCCTGCCACCGCACCAGGTCGGTCGCCGGGTCGCGCTCGCCCGGATTCACCTCGACCAGAGAACGCGCGGTGACGACGAGCCGGCGATGCGGCTCGGTGAGATGGAAGAACGTCGCGACGTTGCCGGCGCTGTCACGGTGGGCACCCTGGTCGCCCGGGCCGGGGTCGGTGTCCAGCGCGTGCTCGAGGAGCCGCTGCCCCTGGCCGTCCTGCGGCTGGGTGTACGCCAGCCCGTAGCTGTCGGTGACGTCGTCGTCGTAGCTGTAGGTCGTGGTGTGCGTGATCGCGTAGCGCCTCATCGTGCGGCCCCCCGGCCGGTCGTCCCCGGGAGCAGCCCGCCCAGCGGCCGAGGTGCGGAGGGATGCCAGAAGTAGGTCTCGGCGATCAGGTCGGCCACGGCGGCGAGCTCGACCTGCAACGTCTCCGCGACGCCGACCAGTGCCGGCCGCCGCCCGTCGGTCGAGTTCTGCACCGTGACCTCGGCGAGTGCCGCTCCCCCGGTCGCCGCCACCGTCGCGGCCAGGGAGTCGATGCGCGCGCGCAGATCGGCGACGTGCTCGCGGACCGGAAGTCGCTCGAGGTCGCGCTGGAGGCGCGTGAGCTGGAAGGCCACCGAGCGCGGGTTGCTCTCCTCGCGCAGCATCAGGTCGAGCATGGTGTCGACCTGCAGCGTGCCGCCGTAGCGACGGCGGTGGGTCAGGACGCTCTCCCCGGCGACCAGGACGGCGCCGACCAGGTGCCGTTCTACGGCCAGGGGGTGGACCTCCCCGAAACACCACCGCAGCAGCGTCGTCGTCTGCAGCGCGCGCTCCAGACCACGACCGATGTCCAGCAGATGCCAGCCCTGGTCGCGCACCATGTTCTCGGACGTGATCCCGGCGAGGGCCAAGGTGCCCGACAGGATCCGGGTGGCCGCATCCACGACGTGCTCACCGGGATCGGTGGGCGCCTCCGCGGCCAACGCTGCCCGTGCGCGCTCCATCCCGCCCAGCACGGTGAACACGTCCAGGGAGAGCTGGTCGCGCACCGAGCCCGCGGCACCGGTGAGCCCGGCCAGCGACTGGGCCGGCGACCCGGCGCGCCCGGCGTCGAGCAGCAGGGCGCGCAGTTCCTCGTCCACGTCGGCGTCGCTGACGCCGCCCGCCCCGGCCAGCCCCGGGTAGGTCGCGGTGGTGTGCGTGAGCGCCGCGGCCAGGACGTCGACCGCGGGACGCCCCTCCGCCTGCTCCGGGGGGAGTTCGTTGAGCAGTGACCGCAGGGCGAGCACGTGCCGGGTCGCGCTCTCGGCGCGCTCGGTGTAGCGGCCCATCCAGAAGAGGTTCTCCAGCGCGCGCGGCACCATCGGCACCACGTGCGCGCGGGCGGGCACCGGTTCGCCCGGCTCCGGCGCGGTGCCGAGCGGGGCGCCCGCGGTCGCGCTGGAACCGGGCCCCTTGAGCACCCAGACGTCCTTGCTGAGCGCGAGCCGCATCCGGCGACCGCTCACCGGATGGAAGGCGTCGGGGACGATCCGTCCCAGCGCTCCCGGCATCACCACGTAGCCGCCGTCCTTGGCCACCGAGAAGGCGCGCAGAGTCCAGGGCCGTGGCCCCACGCCGGATCCGGCCACCGTCGGTGTCGTCGACAGAGGCAGGACCTCCTGGCCGACGTAGGCCTCCGGGTCCGCGGCGATGCGGGCTCGCCAGCGCTCCCGCTGGGCCCGGCTGAGGCCGGGGCCGAACACGCCCCGGCCGGCGGCCGGGTCGACCGAGCGCACGACCATCTGCTCCAACCGTGCGGTGACCTGGGCGAGTCCTGCCGGCTCCCCGCACCACCACGAGGGGGCGGACGGCAGCAGCAGCGGCTCGTCGAGGAGGGCCTCGCACAGGCGCGGAAGGAGCGGCGCGAAGGCGGGCGACTCCACCAGGCCCGCGCCGAAGCCGTTGGCGGAGACGACGCTGCCGCGACGGACCGCCTCGAGGAAGCCGGGCACGCCGAGCTCGGAGTCGCCGCGCAGTTCCAAGGGGTCGCACCAGGTGTCGTCGACGCGACGCAGCACGACGTCGACCTGGCGGCGGCCGTCGAGTTCGCGCGTCCAGATGCGTCCCTCACGCATCATCAGGTCGGCTCCGGTGACCAGCGGGAAGCCGAGCAGGGAGGCGATGTAGGCCTGGTCGAACGCGGTCTCGGCGTGCCGCCCGGGCGTCAGCACGACGACCCGTGGGTCCTCCAGACCGGGGGCGGCGAGGTCGGTGAGCGCCTCCCGCATCTGCGCGAAGAAGCCGGTCAACCGGCGCAGCTCGGCGGCCCGGTAGGCCTCGGGCAGCAGGCGCGCGACGACCCGGCGGTTCTCCATGGCGTACCCCAGCCCCGACGGCGCCTGGGTCCGATCGGTGAGTGCCCGCCAGGTGCCGTCCCCGGCCCTGCCGACGTCGGTGGCCCCCAGGACCAGCCGCGGGCGTCCCGGCGGCAGCCCCCATGCCGGGCGCAGGTAGCCGGGATGGCCCCACAGCAGTGCCGGGGGCACGAGACCGGCCCTCACCAGGCGACGGGGTCCGTAGAGGTCGGCGAGCACGGCCTCGAGCAGCCGTGACCGCTGCGCGACACCGCGCTCCAACGCGGCCCAGTCGTGGGCCGGGACGACCGTGGGCAGCGGATCGAGTCGCCACTGGTCCGCACCGGGGGCGGAACTCTCCTCGCCGGGGCCCGGCGGCAGCGGGTTGTAGGTGACGCCGTCGTCGGCGAGCAGCCGCGCCGCGAGGCCGCGAGCCGAGCGCAGGGCTTCCTGGTCGAGCGCCTCCAGCCCGAGCGCCGCCCATCCCGGTCGGGGCGACCCGTCGGCGGTGAGCAGTTCGTCGAAGCGCCCGGTGGTGGACCGGTCCGCGAGGTAGCCCGACAGCACGGGCTAGGCGCCCCAGGACCGAGGCACGTGCCAGCGCAGGTCCAGCGTCCGGGGGAACTCCGCGGACCGGGTGAGTCGGGCGGCCTGCTGCAGCGCCGCCACGTCGACGGACCCGGTCATGAAGCCACGCTCCTCGAATCGGCTGGACCGGCGCGACTCCGCCTCGGAGGCGTTCACCGGCGGCACGTCGTACGCCCGGCCTCCCGGGTGCACCACGTGGTAGGTGCATCCTCCCAGAGAGCGTGCGGCCGCGAGGTCCACCACGTCGAACCGCAGTGGGGAGTGCACCTCGATGGTGGGATGCAGCGCCGACCACGGCTGCCAGGCCTTGTAGCGCACGCCGGCGACCAGTTCGCCGCTGCGACCCGTCGGCGCGAGCGGGACGGGGACGCCGTTGCACGTCACCAGGTGCCGCCCGGGGACGGCCCCGACCGCGCGCACCTGGAGCCGTTCGACGGAGGAGTCGACGTAGCGCGCGGTCCCGGAGCCGGTGGCCTCCTCCCCCAGCACCCGCCACGGTTCGATGGCCTGGCGCAGCTCGAGCTCGACCCCGCCCACGACGGTGGTGCCGATCCGCGGGAAGCGGAACTCGGAGAAGGGGGCGAACCACTCCTCCTCCAGCGCGAAACCGTGCGCGCGGAGGTCGCCCACGACCTCGGCGAGGTCCGCCAGACAGCCAGCGGGAAGCAGGAAGCGCTCATGCAGGTCGGTGCCCCAGCGCACCAGCGGCGCGACGTACGGCGACGTCGCGACCCGGGCGAGGACGGCCCGCACGAGCAGCGCCTGTACCAGGGCCATCTGGGGATGCGGCGGCATCTCGAACCCGCGCAGCTCCAGGAGTCCGAGCCGTCCGCGGGAGGAGTCGGGGCTGTAGAGCTTGTCGATGCAGAACTCGGCCCGGTGGGTGTTGCCGGTCAGGTCGGTGAGCAGGTGGCGCAGCGCCCGGTCCACGACCCAGGGCCGGCAGAAGCCGTCGTCGGCGATGAGCCGCTCGATCTCGGCGAAGGCGATCTCGAGCTCGTAGAGCGACTCCGGACGCGCTTCGTCGGCGCGCGGCGCCTGGCTGGTCGGACCCACGAAGCGCCCGGAGAACAGGTAGGACAGGCTCGGGTGGTGCTGCCAGTAGGTCAGCAGGCCGACGAGCAGGTCGGGGCGGGTCAGCAGCGGGGAACGATCGGGCGTGGGCCCGCCGAGGGTGAGGTGGTTCCCCCCACCCGTACCGGTGTGCAGGCCGTCGAGGTCGAACTTCTCGGTCGTCAGCCGGGACTGCCGGGCGAGGTCGTAGAGCACCTCGGTCACCCGGCAGAGTTCCCCCCAGGAGGCGGTCGGCTGCAGGTTGACCTCGATCACCCCCGGGTCCGGGGTGACCATCAGGGTGACGGCTCGGTGGTCCGGCGGCGGACCGTAGCCCTCGACGACGACCGCGGTGTCGCTCGACGCGGCGGTCCGCTCGACCAGGCCCACCAGGGCGGTGAAGTCCTCCAGGTGCTCGGTCGGCGGCAGGAAGACGTGCACGAAGCCGTGTCGGGCCTCCACGACCACCGCGGTCCGTGGCGCCTCATGCGAGGCCTCCTGGTCCAGGACCTGGGCCACCGGGGAGGAGGCGACGGGCAGCGGCTCACGCTCGTGCAGGTACGACGGCTCCGGGACCTCCCGCGGGTCGACCCAGGAGACCGCGTCCAGCGGGAGCCGCAAACCGGCCGGGGAGTCACCGGGGAGCAGCACCAGTCGCCCCCGCCGGAACCGCCACACCGGGCTGGCCCACCGGTCCTCGCCGACGGGGTGCACCGGCAGCACCCAGGCGGTCGGCTCGGTGACGGCGGCGTCCAGCGCCGCGACGTCGGCGGCAGCGGGTTCCTCGGTGGGCTCCCCGAGGGGACGTCGTACGTCGGCCACCACCCGGGCGAGCGGGTCCTCGTAAGCGGCCAGCAGTTGCTCGGACGGGAGCCCGAAGCCGGCGGTGAGACCACGGGCGAGCCGCTCGGCCCGCGCTGCCGAGGCGGGGTCGGGGGCGTCGGCCCAGGGGTCGGCCAGCAGGTCGGGCCGCGACCACAGCGGGACGCCGTCGGCGCGCCAGTGCAGGGCGATCTGCCAGCGCGGCAGCGGCTCGCCGGGGTACCACTTGCCCTGCGAACGCTGCACGAGCGGGCGGGCGCCACCTGCCCCGTGCCCGAAGACCTCGCCGAGGCGGCGCGCCAGGTCCCCGGCGAGCGCCCGCTTGTGCTCGCCGTCGGCCTCGGTGCTCCACTGAGGGGAGTGTTGGTCGTCGAGGGCGACGAACGTCGGCTCGCCGCCCATGGTGAGCTCGAGGCCCTCCTCGTGCAGGACCTCGTCCACGTGCTCGCCCACCAGGTGGGCGCGCTGCCACTGGTCCTCGGTGTACGGCTGGGTGACCCGGGGGTCCTCGTGGAAGCGGCCGACCACGTTGCTGAAATCCAGGGTCACCTCGCAGGGGTCCACGAGCCCGGTGATCGGCGCAGCACTGACCGGGTGAGGGGTGGCACTCAACGGGATGTGGCCCTCGCCGGCGAAGAGGGCCGACGTCGGGTCGAGGCCGATCCAGCCGGCTCCGGGCACGTAGACCTCCGCCCACGCGTGGAGGTCGGTGAAGTCCTGCTCGGGGCCGCTGGGTCCGTCCAGGCTCGCGACGTCCGCGGCCAGCTGCACCAGGTAGCCGGAGACGAACCGCGCCGCGAGACCGAGCCTGCGCAACACCGCCACCATCAGCCAGGCCGAGTCCCGGCAGGACCCGATCGCACGCGCGAGCGTCTCCTCCGGGCTCTGCACCCCGGGCTCGAGCCGGACCGTGTAGGCCACCGCCTCGTGCACGACCTGGTTCACCCCGACCAGGAAGTCCACGATCGGGCGGCCCTCCCAGGGGCGCGCCTTCTCCAGAAGTGCCCGCACGAGCGGACCCTCGCCGGCCACGGGCCGCAGATAGGGCTCGAGATCGGCGGCCAGGAGCGGCTCGTAGTCGAAGGGATGCACCTCCGCGGACTCCTCGACGAAGAAGTCGAACGGGTTGACCACCCGCAGGTCGGCGATCAGTCCGACGACGATCTCCAACCGGTCGGTCCGCTCGGGGAAGACCAGCCGCGCGACGTGGTTGCCGAACGGGTCCTGCTGCCAGTTGAGGAAGTGGGTCTCGGGCGTGACGGTCAGCGAGTAGGCCTCGATCGGAGTGCGGCTGTGCGGGGCGGGTCGCAGGCGCACCGTGTGGGGTCCCAGCGAGACCCTGCGGTCGAAGACGTACGTCGTGCGGTGCTCGAGCGAGACCTTGATGCCCATGCGCGCAACGTAGGTCGCCCACGTTGCGTCCGTGTGACGCCGGTGCGACGCGACACACACGGGTACGCCGTCCCTGGTGCCGGCGGCAGCGCACCGCCATGATGCTCAGGGGAGGAGGTCGACGTTGGACGACATGGCGACCCGGATCGACGCGGTGTGCTGGGAGGACACTCCCCTGGGCCCGCGGTCGGCGTGGTCGGTCAGTCTGCGCACCGCCGTGGACATCGTGCTGTCCACGCGCTACCCGATGCTGCTCAGCTGGGGCGAGGACCTCGTGATGCTCTACAACGACGCCTTCGTCCCCACCCTGGGCACCAAGCACCCTGAGGCGCTCGGATCTCCGCTGCGGGACACGTTCGCCGAGATCTGGGACTCCGTCGGCCCGCTCCAACGGGGCGTGCTGGGAGGCGGCGGTTCGGTGTGGTTCGAGGACCTGCCGTTCAGCATCGAGCGGGGTGCGGGTCCCGAGGAGACCTTCTTCACCTTCTCCTACAGTCACGTGCGCGACGACGCCGGCGGACCGGGCGGAGTGCTGGCCGTGCTGAGCGTGACCACAGGCGCCGTGGTGGGCGCGCGCCGCCTCGCCACGTTGAACCGCATCGCCGCGCTCGCCGCGGACCAGGACGACCCGGGGAAGGCGCTCGCGTCCGTGATGGGGGTCCTCGGCGACGCAGGCGCCGACCTGGCCCAGGGACTCCTGATCGTCCGCGACGAGCACGGCACCGCGGTAGGCCACGAGCATCGCTTCGGCGACGCGGTCGTCACCGAGGCTGCCCTGCGCGACGCCTGTCGCACGGCGGCGGGGACCTCCGGGCTGACGCTGCTCGACGCGGACGGCACGCGGGTCGTGGCGGCCCCGGTGCGAGGGGACGGCGCCGAGCCCATCGCGACGTTGGCCCTCGTGCCCCACCCCCATCGCCCCTGGGACGACGAGCACGAGCGCTTCCTGAACACGGTGGTCGACCAGGTCGGTCTGGTCGCCGCGAGCGCCGCCGCACGGGCCCGCGAGCAGGCGCGCATCGCCGCCCTGGCCGCCCTGGACACCGCCAAGACGGCCTTCCTCTCCCAGGTCTCCCACGAGTTCCGCACCCCGCTGACCCTGGTCCTCGGGCCTCTGGAGGACGTCCTGGAGGGGACCACCGACGCACTGCGGCTCGAGCAGGTGGGCCCGATGCACGACGCCGCGGTCCGACTGCTGCGGTTGGTCAACGGCCTCCTGGACGCCAGCCGGATCGAGACCCACGCCAGCGTGGCCTCACTCGAGCCCGTCGAGGTGGGCACGATGACCGAGGACCTGGTCTCGCTCTTCACCGACGCCGCCGCGCGAGCAGGGCTGGAGGTCAGGTCGCAGATCGACCCGGGGCTGGGAGTGGTCTCCCTCGACCCGGTGTTGTGGGACCGGGTGGTGGTGAACCTGCTCGGCAACGCGATGAAGTACACCCTCGACGGGCACGTGGTGGTCTCCCTGCACCACAGGGACGATCTGCTGATCCTGACCGTGACCGACACCGGCATCGGGATCCCGGCGGCCGACCTCCCCCGGGTCTTCGAACGGTTCCACCGGGCCGGCGGCGACGGCGGTCGGACCATCGAGGGCAGCGGGCTGGGACTGAGCCTGGTCGCCGATGCGGTCCAGGCGTTGGGCGGGACCGTGTCGGTGGACTCCACCGAAGGCGTCGGGAGCGTGTTCCGGGTCGTCGTCCCCTGGCGCCCGGAGACCCTGGACCAGATGGACGTGTCCGGCTCGGCCCCGGTGCGCGACCGCGACCGGCGCCTGACCCTGCGCCTGGCCAGCGTCGCGCGCGACGTCCTCGGCGACACCGGCGCGCAAGCCCCGCACACCGGAGACGAGGTCCCTGCCTCGCCCCAGGGACGGACCGTCCTGGTGGTCGACGACCATGCCGGCGTACGGCGTCGGGTGGCGCACCTGCTCGGGGAGCTCGGCACGGTCCTGGAGGCACGCGACGGGCTCGACGCACTGGAGACGTTGAGGAGCACGCCGGTGGACCTGGTGGTGACCGACGCGATGATGCCGCGTCTGGACGGCGTCGGGCTCATCCGCGAGATCCGGGAGGACCCGACGCTGCGCACCCTGCCGGTGCTCATGCTCTCGGCGCGCGCCGGCGCCGACGCGGCGGCCGACGCCGTGGGGGCCGGAGCCGACGACTACGTGGTCAAACCGTTCACTCCCCAGGAGCTGTTGGCCCGCTGCCGCACCACCCTGGAACTGGCCGACCTGCGTCGCGACGCGGTGGCCGCACAACTGCGCCAGACCCTGCTGGCCGGCATCAGCCACGACATGCAGACCCCGGTCAGCGTGATCAGCACGGCGTTGGAGCTGTTGGCCAGCCCGACCCTGCCCGAGGGACGCCGGGAGGAGATCACGCAACGCGCAGCAGCGCGGGCGCGTTACCTGCGGCGGTTGGTGACCCGGTTCCTGGACTGGTCACGACTGAGCCTCGGAGAGCCGCTCCCGGTGTCCCTGCACAGGATCGCCGTAATCCCGCTGGTGACCCGGGTGTGTGCCGACTACCCCACGGTCGAGCTCGAACTCGAGGCGTGCCCGCCCCAGCTGCAGGTGAGGTGCGACCCGCTGCGCACCGAGCAGATCCTGCACAACCTCATCGTGAACGCCCTGCGCTATGCCCGGGCCCGGGTCGAGGTCTCGGTCACGCCCGGCGAGGACGGCGCGGTGGTCGTCCGCGTCCGTGACGACGGACCGGGTGTCCCCGAGGCGTTCCGGACGAGGTTGTTCACCCCGTTCGGGTCCACGGCGGGGGCCGACGGCAGCGGGCTCGGGCTGTACGTCTCGCGGCACAGCGCCCTGGCGATGAGCGCGACGCTGGACCTGGAGGAGACCGGGCCCTTCGGCACCACCCTCGCCCTGGTCCTGCCACGCGGTGAGGGCTGAGCTGTGCGGCTCCTGATTGTCGACGACGACGACGACGTCCGCTTCGTCACCGCTCAGCTCCTGGAACTGGACGGCTGGTCGGTGACCGCCGCCGCGACCGGCACCGAGGCCCTCGACCTGCTCGCCGCCGGCGCGTTCGACGTCGCGGTCGTCGACCACAACCTGCCGGACCTCACCGGTCTCGAGGTCGCTCGGATGCTCCGTGGCCGCGGAGACACCACCCCGGTGCTGCTCTGGACCGGCTTCGCGATGGCCCTGGAGGGCATCGACCTGACCGGTCTGGGCGTTGACCTGCTGGAGAAGGCCGACGTCAGCGGACTCCGCTGCGCCCTGGCCCGCGCGGTGGCACCCGAGGGTCCCGGCGAGGGCTGAGCCGCGGCCGGACTAGGCCGTGCCCCAGGGCAGGAGGCCGAGCTCGCGGAGGCCGTGGGCCAGCCCGTCCCCCGTCGGGGCCGCCACCGGGTTGCCCGGCAGCTCCCGACCGAGCAGCGGCAGGTCCTTGGGGACCGGGTTGCCGTGACCCACCACCTGCTGGGTCAGCGTCAGCTGGCGGATCGCGACCGCCGCGACCTTGTCGGGGTGCTCGGCCTGGGCCTCGGCATAGAGCTCGGGATCGTGCTGGCCGTCGTCGCCGACCAGCAGCCACTGCAGCTGGGGCAGCTCCTCGAAGAGCCGCCGTAGCTGCGTCCGCTTGTGCTGCTGCCCGGACCGGAACCAGGCGTCCTGGGTCGGGCCCCAGTCGGTCAGCAGCAAGGGCCCCGGCGGGTAGCCGTAGCGGCCGAGGAAGGCGTTGAGCGCACTGGCGATGTTGAACGCTCCTGTGGAGAGGTAGACCACGAAGACGTCGGGGTGCGCGTCGACGACGGCCCGGTAGAACTCCGGCATGCCCTCCACCGGTCGTCGTGAGCTCTCCCGCAACAGGAAGGCGTTGCGGAACGCGACCAGTGGCTGCGGCAGCATCGTCACGATCACGGTGTCGTCGATGTCGCTGATCAGCCCGAGGCGGGTGTGCTCACCGACCACCCGCAGACGCGCCGCCACCGGGACCGGGTCGTCGAGGCCCTCCACGCTGAGGATCGCCGTCCGCCACCCCGCCTCCAGATCGGACGGGACCCGGACGTCGAGGTAGCCGTCCCGTCCGCTGCGTACGTGATGGGTGCGCTCCCCGACCCGGATGCGGACGTCGACCCCCGAGGCCGCTCTGGTCAGGAACCGGCGCCAGCCGCGCTGGTCGCCGCTGGGCTGGTTGGTCCCGCCGTACATCCAGTCCGGCGGCAGCAGGACGACGCGGGCCAGGATGCGCACCCAGCCCGGCTCGTCCTTACGCGGGGCAGACCCGTAGCCGATGTACGGAACCAGGCGTGGCGTCCAACCGCGCCCGCGCAGCTGGCCCTCGACGACTCCGGCGATCCGGTCCTCGATCTGGGCCGCGACATGCAACCGGGGCGCGGCGGTGGCGTCATCGGTCATGACCGCCATCCTGCCGCACCCCGGTGAGTGCGTTGTGTGAGCGCCCGGGCTCAGCCCTTCTTCGGGCCCTTCTTCTCGTCCTTCTTGTCGTCGTCACCGTCGTCGTCACCGTCGTCGTTGCCGCCGCCGTTGTCGTTGCCGGGGCCGTTGCCGTTGTTGCTGCCGGGTCCGTTGCCGTTGCCGTTGCCGTTCCCGTTGCCCTTCTCCAGCTCGGCCTTCAGCGCGGCGATCTCGGCGTCCCTCGCGGCGACGGCGTCCTTGAGGGCGGCGATCTCGGCGTCCTTGCCGGCCACGGTCTTCTTCAGGGCGGTGATGTCGGCGTCCTTGGCCGCGGCCGCGTCCTTGAGCGCCACGATGTCCTTCTTCTGAGCCTCGACGACTCCCTTGAGGTCGGCGATCTCGGCGTTCCGCTTGTCGAGCTGGCCGGCGAGGTCCTTGACCTGTCCCTCCAGCTTGGTGACGGCGGCGTCGAACGTGGCGGCGAGGGCCTCCAGGGCGGCACCCTTGGCGTCGGCGTCCGCGGCGGCCTCCGCCTGTGCGGTCTCGGCGAGGTGCAGCGCCTTCTTCACCGACTCGAGCTGCCCGAGGGTGGCCTGGTGCTCTCCGGCCAGGGCGTCGTAGGAGGCGACCAGCGCCGCGTGGTCGGCGCGCAGCGAGTCGAAGTTGAGGATCGCGGTGGCGAGCTGCTGGCGCACCTCGGTGAGGAGCCCTTCCCACGCGCTCTTCTGCGCGGCGTGCTCGCTGGTCGCGGTGGCGAGCTGCTCCTCGGTGGCCTGGAGCAGGTCGCGCATCATCGCCATCTCGGCACCCTGCGAGGCCGCGAGGGCGGTGAGCCCGGCGTGGTTGGATCGGGCCGCCGCGAGCCGGGCCTGAAGGTCGGCGATGCGGTCGCGCTTGATCGCGTTGCGCTCGCGCAGATCCACGACGCGCTCGCGCAGCTCGGCGCGACGCTCCTGGTTGCGCTCGAGACGGTGGTGCAGCTTGCGGTGGTGCTTGCGGGTGATGACCACGGTCTTGCTCGCCTCGGCCGAGACCGCGGAGTAGGACGAGTGGCTGCTCGGGGCGACCGCGTTCGCCGTGCCGGCCACGGCCAGCGAGGAGAGCATCGTGGCGCCGAGGACGAGGCCCGAGAGGGCGGCGCGCGTACGAGCGGAGGTGTGCGTCATGGGAACAGCCCTTCATGGCGGGGATCCGCCCCACGCGGATCCTGGTCAGGTGGTGGTGTGGTTCCCAGCGACCCGAGCCGGCCGTTCCTCACCTGCCACCCTCAACGAGCCGCACCCAAGGTCGTTATGTCCGTTTAGAGAGTTTTACTTCTCGGCTGGTCCCGCGCACGTGTGACGTTCGGCCGGGTCTACCCGGGCGTGTCGGCGGCCGGACGTCGCAATTGCGCGGTGGGAGACTCAAGGCATGAGGCGCACCCTGCTCCGACCCGCCGCCCTCGTCGCGGCCACCGTGCTCGCCCTCGGCTCGCTCGCCGCCTGCGGCGACGACGACCCGACCGATGGAGCCTCCGCCACGCCGACGCCGACCCGGAGCGCCTCGGAGACCCCCTCGACGGAGGAGCCGACGCCGTCGGAGTCCCCGTCCGAGTCGCCCACCGCCACCGAGGCCCCCGCTGCGGTGCGGACCGGGGTGTTCTACGTGGTCGACACGCGGGCAGGACTGCGCCTGGCCCGGGAACTCCGGCAGGTGTCCGGCGACGACCCGGTGCGCGCGGCGGTCGAGGCGATGGTGCAGGGGCCCCAGGATCCGGACTACACCACCACCTGGAACCCGGAGACCGCTGTCAACGACGTCACCGTGCGCGGCGAGTCGATCGACGTCGACCTCTCCGCCGAGGCCCGCACCGCCAACGTGGGCTCCCCCGGGGCGGCGATGATGATCCAGCAGTTGGTGTGGACGGCGACCGAGGCCGCTCGCGCCCCGGAGGGACGGGTGCGTCTGCTCATCGACGGTCAGCCCGCCGGCGAACTGTGGGGCGCGGTCAGCTGGGACGGCCCGATCGACCGGGACGACCCGCTCGACGTGCGGATGCTGGTGCAGATCGACACCCCGACCGAGGGCGCCGAGGTCGGCTCCCCCGTGGTGGTCCGCGGCGAGGGGGCCGTCTTCGAGGCGACCGTCCCGTGGCGGGTGCTCAACGCCCAGGGCCGCGTGGTGAAGCGGGGCGTGACGATGACCCGGGAGGGCATGACGTTCTCGCCGTACCGCTTCCGGGTGACGCTGGCTCCGGGCACCTACACCGTCGAGGTCGTCGAGGACGACCCGTCCGGCGGCGAGGGCGGCACGCCTATGTCGGACTCCAAGACCATCACCGTCCGCTGAGGTCTCCCACCTCGGTGGTGGCGCCGTCACGCCACACGAGCAGCGCGCCATATTCGGGTCGGGCGGCCAACCAGGCGGCGGCCCGCTGATCGAGGGCGTACGCCGTCGTCGCGTCCACGTCGGCCCAGGTGAGTGACCGCCCGACGACGGTGACCGAGGCCAGCGCGGTGGGCGCGCGCCCCGTGCGGGCGTCGACCACGTGCTCCCCGCGGTGCGCCGATCCCGACGTCGCGACGGCGCCGCGGCGTACGTCGACCACCCGGACCAGGCGGGTGGGATCGCGCGGGTCCTCGATGCCGATCCTCCAGGGATCGCCGTCGCTGCGCGCGGTGTGGCACCACACGTCGCCACCGGCGTTCAACGCCAGGTCCACGCCGGGCAGCGCGTCCAGCAGGCGGCGCGCGGCCCGCTCGACGGCCCAGCCCTTGACCAGCCCGAGCGGGTCGAGCCGGGGCGTGCCGTCGGCGCCGGACCGGCGTACGTCGAAGACGCCGTCGGACCCCAGCCGTGCGGACTCCGCGAGGCCCAGCACCTCGGCCACCTCCGCCGGGCACTGGGCCAGCGTCACCTCCCCGCGTCCCAGTCGCGAGATCCACGAGTCGTGGCGGTAGGTGCTGAACACCGCGTCGACCTCGGCGAGCTCGCCGGCGGTCGCTGCCCACGCGGCATCGATCGTCCGGGCCTGCTCCGGTGTCGTGGTGCGTACCGCCAGGCTGATGGGAAGGTTCCAGATCGGCAGGCTGCGACGCACCAGCGTCGGCGCAGGAGCGGCTGCCCCGTTCACAGTCCGGCCTTGTCGAGAGCCGACTGCAGCGACGCGGCGTACCCCTGGCTCGTGTAGGTCGCTCCCGAGATCATGTCGACCCGCGCGCTCTGCTGGTCCAGGGTCTGCTGCACCAGCCGCGGCAGCGCATAGCCGTTGATCTGCTGGTCGCGCGAGTTCCCGGCCGGGTACTGCAGCACGTTCACCGCCGTGATGGTCCCTCCGGAAACGCTGACCGCGACCTGCACCGGGCCGTACCGGGTCTGCGCGACGTCCCCGGGCACAGCGTCCCCGGTCGCGACGGGCACGCCCGGCGCGGCGACCACCCCGTGCACGCCAGGGTCGAAGCGCACCAGGGCCAGCGTCATGGCCACCGTGGCCAGGCCGCCGAAGACGAGCCGGCGGGTGCGACGCCGGTGCAGGTCCGTGGTCGCGCCCGGGCGGGCGGGGGCGGGGGCGTTCATGGTCACCATCCGAAGCTCTCGCGGTGGATCCGCTCCGCGCGCACACCGCAGCGGGTCAGGGTCGCGACGACGTCGTCGGACCAGGGATCGGGGCCGCACAGATAGACGTCGCGGTCACGGACGTCGGGGACGTGCGTGGTCAGGAGGTCCGCGTCCGAACGCTGCGACGCCGTGGCTCCCCACCACGATCCGGGCCGCCGTCGGCCCGCCAGCGCCACGATGCGCAGCCCGCGCTCCCCGGCCAGGGCGGCGAACTCGTCGGCGAACAACGGGACGTCGCGGTAGCGATGCAGCAGGACCGCCTCCCCCGGCGCATAGTCGAGCCCTTCGGCGAGCGCACGGAGCGGGGCGATCCCGACGCCGGCCCCGATGAGGAGGACCGGGCGCCCGGTGCGGGGCCGCTCGGTCAGTCGGCCGAAGGGCCCCTCCACCAGCACCCGCGTCCCCGGACGCAGCGAGGCGACCCGACTGCTGCCGTCCCCGGCGCGCGCCACGGTGAGCCGCAGGCTGCGACCGTCAGGAGCGGCCGAGACCGAGTACGGGTTGCCGCGGGTCCAGCCGGGTCCGTCGAGGAAGCGCCAGGTGAAGAACTGTCCGGCACGCACGGGCAGGCGGTGCAGGGCCCGACCGGTCACGTAGACCGACCAGGTGTCGGGACCCTCGGGCACCACCGAGGTCACCCGCAGCCCGTGGCGCACGTTCCGTACGACAGGGAGGCCGACCCGCCAGACCAGGACGGCCGCCGCGGTGGCGCCCCACAGCCCCCACCAGTAGGCGGTGGCCGCAGGCGAGGTCAGGAATTCTTGTCCGGTCCACAACTGGTGCGGCAGGGCGAGCCCGGCGCCCAGGTAGCCGTAGAGGTGGAGCAGGTGCCACGACTCGTACCGCAGCCGGCCGCGCGCCGCCCGCACACTGGTCACCGCGACAAGAACCAACAGCGCGGTGCCGGCGGCCGCCATCAGCATCCCGGGGTAGGACAGCGTCAGGTCCAGGAGCGTGCCGGGCGTCGCCCCCAGGACACCGGCGGCGTAGCCCCAGGTGATCAGGCCGATGTGGGCGAGGATCAGGGTGAGCGAGGAGAAGCCCACGAGGCGGTGGATCGCCGTCAGGCGGTCCTGGCCCACGGCACGCTCCACGACCGGGAGGCGGGCCATCAGCAGCACCTGGAGCAGGAGCAACTGGGAGCCGAGCAGCCCGGTAAGCCGCCCCCACGAGGTGAGCGCGTCAGGCAGTCGCGTCAGGTCGGTGACGCCACCGCCCTGGATCCACCACAGCACGACCAGCCCCGTCGAGGCGACGGCCAGGCCCGCGGATACCCGGCGGACGAGCGCATCGGTCGCCGGGTATCCGGACCGGCCCCGGACCGGCCCGGCTCCCGATTCGACCGGCGCGGCGGGCGGGAGAAAGGTGGTCACGTATCCGATCCCTCGTCGGTGTCGTCGTCCCAGTCGTGGTCGTGGCCGTCGCGATCACCACGAAACCCGGGTCCGCCGGGCATGCCTGGCGCATCGCGCAGGTTGCCCTGATCGCCCACCAGTCCGACCTGCTCCTCGTCGTCGCCGGCGACAGCGTGGCCGATCGCGAACCCACCGAGACCACTGACCAGCACCAGGCCGGCTGCGGCACCGGCCAGCGCCCCCCGAGTGCCGGAGAGGCTCCCACGCAGCGCGCCGAAGCGGCCGGAGGCGCGGGGGTCCTCCGCGGGGGTAGCAGCAGGCGGGGCGTGGTCCTCGGCAGGCGGGGCGGGCGGGACCGGGGGCTCCCAGCGGTTGCCGCTACCGGGCTGCTCCTGATCGGTCATGGTCGTCTCCTTCGTCGAACGTCGCCCGTGAGGGGCTCGTGGTTCCACCGTCCTGGGTCGCGCTGAGCGGAGCGCGTGCGCCACCTGTGCGTCCGCTGTACGTCCCGGGCCCGTGGGTTCCGGCCGGTGCCGGTCGGTCATGATGGAGTCATGACGTTGAGCACCCGACGCCCCGTCCTGGCCCTGGCAGCCCTCGCCCTGGCGGCGGCTCCCCTGCTCGCCGCGTGCGGCGGGACGGACGACACGGCGACGGACCCCGCGACCAGCGCGTCGCCGACGCCCAGCGAGTCCCCCAGCGAGTCCCCCAGCCAGTCCCCCAGTGACGAGCCCAGTGACAAGCCCAGCGAGAAGCCCGAGCCTGCCGGGCCCTCGGTGGACATCACCATCAAGGGCGGCAACGTCACCCCCCTGGCCGAGGCGGTGGAGATGAAGGCGGGCGAGACCCTGGTGCTCACCGTGACCTCCGACCGCGAGGGCGAGCTCCACGTGCACTCCAGCCCCGAGCAGACCTACGCCATCGCCCCGGGGACCGAGAAGATCCGGGTGACGCTCGAGCGTCCGGGCACCGTGGACATCGAGGAGCACGAGTCCGGCGTGCTCGTCGTACGGGCGTTGGTGCGCTGATGCGCTACCGCACCCTGGGCTCCAGCGGTCTGGTCGTCTCCGCGGTCGGCATCGGCTGCAACGCCTTCGGCGCCCGCATCGACGCCGACACGGTGGTCGACATCGTCGACGCCGCGTTCGACGCCGGGGTGACGTTCTTCGACACCGCCGACACCTACGGTCTGGGCGCCAGCGAGGAGTTGCTGGGCGAGGCCCTCCGGGGTCGTCGGGACGAGGTCGTGCTGGCCACGAAGTTCGGCATGGACATGGACGGCCGCAACGGCCCCGACCAGGGGGCACGGGCGTCGCGGCGCTACGTGCGCCGCGCGGTCGAGGCCAGCCTGCGCCGGCTGGGCACCGACTACCTCGACCTCTACCAGCTCCACCAGCCGGACCTGGTCACTCCGATCGAGGAGACGCTGTCGGTGCTGGACGCCCTGGTCCGCGAGGGCAAGGTCCGCTACGTGGGCTGCTCGAACTTCGCGGCGTGGGAGCTCACCGAGGCGCACTGGGCCGCACGCGCCCACGGGGTCACCGGCTTCGTCTCCGCGCAGAACGAGTACTCCCTCTACAACCGCGTCGCCGAGGACGAGTTGGTGCCCGCCTGCCTCGCCGCCGGGGTGGGGCTGCTGCCCTACTTCCCGCTCGCCTACGGACTGCTCACCGGCAAGTACGTCGCCGGCGAGGAAGCTCCCGAGGGCTCACGCCTGAGCCTGCCCTCGCAGGCCCGTCGGCTCTCCGGCGCGGACTTCTCCCGGGTGCAGGCGCTCGCCTCGTACGCCGAGGAGCGGGGTCTGAGCCTGCTCCAGGTCGCGATCGGTGGCCTGGCCGCGCAGCCCGCGGTGACGAGCGTGATCGCCGGGGTCAGCCGTCCGGAGCAGGTGCACACGAACGCGCAAGCCGGCTCGTGGGAGCCCAGTGCGGCCGATCTGGCCGCGCTCGCGGAGATCAACGCCACCCCGTTGCCGGGGATGACCCACCGCGCGTTCGTGCGTCAGAGGTAGAGGCCGGTCTCCGAACCCTCGATTCGCTCCGCCGCCACGGCGTGCACGTCGCGCTCGCGCAGCATGATGTAGGACTCGCCGTTGACCTCGACCTCGGCCTTGTCCTCGGGATCGAAGAGCACCCGGTCGCCGATCTCGACCGCGCGGACGTGCGGCCCCACCGCGGCCACGCGCGACCAGGCGAGCCGTCGGTTGCCCAGCGCCGCGGTGGCCGGGATGACGATGCCGCCGGTGCTGCGCCGCTCGCCGGCCTCCTTGTCCAACTGCACCAGGACGCGGTCGTGCAACATCCGAATCGGCGTCTTGTCCGACATCGGTGCCCGGCCTCAGTGGGAGACGCGTCGGATGACGACGAGGAGCGCGACGAAGCCCGCCACCCCGCCGGCGACCTTGAGGATGTTCTCGGTGCGCGGGTTGCCCTGGGGGTCGACGAAGTGACCCTTGACGGCGTCGATCTCGCGGCGCACCAGGGCGCGCGGGCTGGTGCGATGCACGATCTCGTCGATGGTGGCAGCGAGCCGCTCGCGGGTCTCCTCCATCTGACGTTCGAGCTCGTCGGCGGCCTTCTCGTCCTGGGACACTCACAGCTCCTGGCTTGGTGTGGCTGGTTCGGCTTGCTCTCGTGCGGCCCTGCGGCGACACCGCGGGGCTGCGGTGAAGGTTACCCGGCGAGCGGCGCAGGGATGCTCCGGGGATCGAAACCCACCGGGAGCTCCAGGCGGTGCGCGGCCATCAGGGCCTCGTTGGTGAGCAGGTCGCGCGTGGGGCCGTCGGCGACGACCACACCGTCGGAGAGGATCACCGCGCGGGGGCAGAGCTCGAGCGCGTACGGCAGGTCGTGAGTGACCATGAGCACGGTGACGTCCAGGGAGCGCAGGATGTCGGCGAGCTCGCGCCGTGAGGCCGGGTCGAGGTTGGAGGAGGGCTCGTCGAGGACGAGGATCTCGGGCTCCATGGCCAGCACGGTGGCCACCGCGACCCGCCGCCGCTGGCCGAAGGACAGGTGGTGCGGTGGGCGGTCGGCGAACTCCTCCATGCCCACCTGCGCCAATGCGGTGCGCACCCGCTCCTCCAGCGCGTCGCCACGCAGCCCCAGGTTCCGCGGCCCGAAGGCGACGTCGTCACGCACGGTCGGGGAGAACAGCTGGTCGTCGGGATCCTGGAAGACCACACCGACCCTGCGCCGGATCTCCTTCAGGTGAGCCTTGTCCACCGACAGCCCCGACACCGCCACGGTGCCGGCCCCGGGCAGCAACAGCCCGTTGAGGTGCAGCACGAGCGTGGTCTTGCCGGCACCGTTGGGCCCCAGGAGCGCGACCCGTTCGCCCCGGTGGACGTGCAGGTCCACCCCGAAGAGCGCCTGGTGGCCGTCGGGGTAGGCGTAGGCGAGCCCGCTCACCTGCAGCACCGGAACGCTCACTCCGCGAACCTCTGCGCCGGCGCGGCCGGGTCGTACCCGCGGGAGACCATCGCGAGGTGGACGCGCTCACCGCGCTCGTAGGAGCGGATGAACAGCGCCCCGGTGGAGCGCGCGATCACCGGCCAGTGGGCGGGGTTGCGCGCGGTGAAACCGCGTGCGGCCAGGGCGTTGCGCATCCGGCGGAGCTCGTCGGTGACCACGTCGAGGTAGCGGATCATGAAGGCCATGATCTGCACGAGCAGGCTCGGCATCCGCAGCCGCTCGAGCCCGGCGAGCAGGTCCCGCGGCTCCGTGGTGGCCGCGAGCGTCAGGCTGGCGAGCACGCCGAGGGACCCCTTCATCAGCAATCCTCCGGCTGCGACCAGGCCGGGCTCGCTGACGCTGACCCCGAGCACCTCCACCTGGGGCCCCCGGGCCACGAAGGGGATCAGCAACGCGAAGACGACGAACGGCAGTTCCACCACCATGCGCGGCAGGAGGTAGCGCCAGGGGACGCGGGAGACGGTGATGACCCCGGCGAGCACCAGCAGGTGCAGTGCGAAGACCGCGTACGCCGTGGGCGGGGTGGCCACCACCAGGAGCATGTAGGCCAGGAGCGCGAGGACCTTCAGGTGCGCCGGGGCGCGGTGGATCGGCGAATGTCCGTGGTAGTGCAGGCGATGCCCGTGGCCCGCGCCCACGTCAGGAGGCCGGATCCGGCACGCGCGTGGACGGGGACGAGGGCCGGGGAGCGGACGAGCGGCGTCGCAGCACGAGCGCGAGACCGCCCATCACGCCGAGCGTGACCAGCACTCCCACGACCCCGGCGAGCCCGCCGGACAGGCGTGCGTCGTCGACGCCCGCGGTGCCGTAGTCGGCGAACGGACTGTCCGCGGCATCGTGCTCGTCGGCGGTCTCCAGGAAGCCGGTCTGCTCCGCGACGTACTCCAGGCCGTCGGGGTGGGAGGAGGCGTAGAAACTCAGGCCGCCGGCCACCAGCAGGCTCACGAGGAAGAAGGACACCAGGAAGGTCCGGCGGCTCATGCGGTCGCTCCTGCGGTGGTGCGGATCTCCAGGTTGCGCTCGGCCACCAGCGGGCGGGCCAGGTGCACCAGGTCGGGTCGGGCGGCCACGACGGCCCCGACGACCAGTCCGGTGATGGCGGCCTCGCCGAGCCCGATCACGGTGTGCCAGCCGAGCATGGCGGCGGTCAGGGTGTCCAGCGGGATGTCGGCGGTCCCACCGAAGGCGTACAGCGCGGTGAACACCAGCGCGGCCGCGGGGACCGACACCAGCGCACCGACCGCGGCGATGCCGGGGACCAGCCCCACCTTCTTCGGCAGCACCGCGCGCAGCAGGACCATCACCGTCCAGCCGATCCAGACGCCCGCGAGGCCCATCAGCACGATGTTGGTGCCGAGGGCCGTGAGGCCGCCGTCGGCGAAGAGCAGTGCTTGCACCATCAGCACCACGGAGAGACACAGGGTCGCGGTCCACGGTCCGGCCAGGGCGGCCGCGAGCGCGCCGCCGAGCAGGTGCCCGCTGGTGCCCGCCCCGACCGGGAAGTTGACCATCTGGGCGGCGAAGACGAACGTCGCCACCAGCCCGGCCATCGGCGCGGTCCGGTCGTCGAGCTCGCGGCGTGCGCCGCGCAGGGCAAGTCCGACACCGACGACCGCGACCGCGCCGGTCGCGATCGAGGTGGGGGCATCGAGGAAGCCGTCGGGAACGTGCACAAACGCCTCCGCTAGGTTGTGGGCGGGATCGTGGGGCCTGACCTGGGCTCCGTCGCCCAGCGTACGTTATTGCACATTCCTTGCAACAAGCCGCTCTGGAGGAGCCCCATGGCCGACCGCCTCGCCCCCGGCGACGCCGCCCCCGACTTCACCCTGACCTCGGACACCGGGGAGCAGGTGACCCTCTCGGACCTCCGCGGCCGCAAGGTGATCGTGTACTTCTACCCCGCCGCGATGACGCCCGGGTGCAGCAAGCAGGCGTGCGACTTCACCGCCTCCCTCGACTCGCTTCGCGCGGCCGGCTACGAGGTGCTCGGGGTCTCCCCCGACAAGCCGGAGAAGCTGGCGAAGTTCCGTGAGCGCGACGCCCTGACCCTGACCCTGCTCGCCGACCCGGAGCGGGAGACCCTCAAGGCCTACGCGGCGTTCGGCGAGAAGCAGATGTACGGCAAGACCGTCGTCGGGGTGATCCGGTCGACCTTCGTCATCGACGAGGAGGGCCGTATCGAGCTGGCGCAGTACAACGTCAAGGCGACCGGCCACGTGGCCAAGCTGCGCAAGGACCTCGGCCTGGACTGAGCCAGACCCCCCCAGCCGCGCCCGTAGCCCAATTGGCAGGAGGCAACAGGTTTAGGTCCTGTGCAGTGCGAGTTCGAGTCTCGCCGGGCGCACCACCCACTCCGGGACAGGAGCATCATGGCCGTCATCGCCGTCCTGCTCGCGGCAGTCCTCTTCGGCACCACCGGCACCGCCCAGGCCTTGGCCGTCGACGCCCTGGGGGCCGGGGCGACCACCCCGAGCGGGGTCGGTGCCGTCCGGCTGCTGGTCGGCGGCGCCGGCCTGCTGCTCCTGCTGCCGGTGCTCGGCCACCCGCTCGCGGGCGCCCTGCGGCTGTGGCGCACGGGGACGGGACTGCTGGCCGGTGCCGCCACGGCGGCGTACCAGGTCTGCTTCTTCGCCGCCGTGAGCCAGGTCGGCGTCGGGGTGGGCACACTGGTCACCATCGGTTCCGGGCCCGTCGCCGCGGGCCTGCTGTCCTGGGTCCTGCTCGGGGAACGACCCACCCGGGCCTGGATGAGCGCCACGGCCGTGTGCCTGGCGGGCCTGGTGCTCCTCTCGGCCGACGGGCTGGGCACCGGCTCAGGTGGATCGGGGCCTACCGGGGTCGCGCTCGCACTCGCCGCGGGCTTCTCCTACGCCGTCTACACCGTGCTCGCCCGCCGACTGATCACCGCCGGCTCCGACTCCTCGACCGTGATGGCCTCGGCCTTCGGCCTGGGGGGCCTGCTGCTCCTGCCCGTCCTGGTGACCCAGCCGATGGCATGGCTGGGCACTCCCTCCGGCCTCGCGCTGGCCGCCTACCTGGGACTCGCGACGACCACGGTGGCCTACCTGCTCTTCGGATTCGGCCTGCGTCACCTGGCCGCGGGGCCGGTCACGACCCTGGTGCTGGCCGAGCCGCTGGTGGCCACCACGCTGGGGATCGTCGTGCTCGACGAGCCGGTGTCGGTGCCGCTGGTCGTGGGGGCCGCCCTGGTCGGGTGCGGCCTGGTGCTCCAGGCGATCAGTGCGACCCGGAGCCCAGGGCGTGGGCGACCAGCGGAGCCAACGCCCGTAGTGCCTGGCCTCGGTGGCTGAGCCGGTCCTTCTCCTGTGCGTCGAGTTCGGCGGTGGTCACGTCGTACCCGTCGGCGCAGAACAGCACGTCGTAGCCGAAGCCGCCGCTGCCGCGCAGCTCCCGGATGACGCGCCCGGGCATCACGCCGTCGACCTCGTGGAGCACCGGGCCGTCGGGGCCGGGGAGCGCGAAGGCGACCGCACAGGTGAAGTGGGCGCCGCGACGCTCGTCCGGGACGTCCTCGAGCTGGGCGAGGAGGAGGGCGTTGTTGGCGCCGTCGACGTCCACCCCCGGCCCCTTGCGCAGCCCGGACCAGCGCGCCGACAACACCCCCGGCATCCCGTTCAGCGCGTCGACACAGATGCCGCTGTCGTCGGCGATGCTCGGCAGGCCGGTGGCCTCCAGCCCGGCGAGCGCCTTGATCCGGGCGTTGCCGGCGAAGGTCGGCTCGGTCTCGGCCGGTTCGTCGTACGCCGGCACGTCGTCGAGGCCCACGACCTCCAGCCCGGGCACCGCGGCGCCCAGGATCCGCTGCATCTCGGCGAGCTTCTTGGCGTTGCGCGAGGCGAGGAAGACGCGCACGACCTCACTCCGCCAGGGCGGCGCGCTGCAGCGCGGTGAGGTCCGCGCATCCCTTGGTCCCCAGGTCGAGCAGCCCGTCGAGCAGCGAGCGGTCGAACGGCTCGGCCTCGGCGGTGCCCTGAACCTCGATGAAGCGCCCGTCGCCGGTCATCACGATGTTCATGTCGGTCTCCGCGCGGACGTCCTCCTCGTAGGGCAGGTCCAGCCGCGGGACGCCGTCGATGATGCCGACCGAGACCGCCGCGACCGAACCGGTCAGCGGCTCCCCGGTCAACGCCCCCTGGGCGCGCAGGTGGGCGACCGCGTCGGCCAGCGCCACGTAGGCACCGGTGATCGCCGCGGTGCGGGTGCCACCATCGGCCTGGAGGACGTCGCAGTCCAGCACGATCGTGTTCTCCCCCAGCGCCTTGTAGTCGATCACCGCACGCAGCGAACGGCCGATCAGCCGGGAGATCTCGTGGGTGCGGCCGCCGATGCGACCCTTGACCGACTCGCGGTCCGAGCGGGTGTTCGTCGAGGCCGGCAGCATCGCGTACTCCGCGGTCACCCAGCCCAGCCCCGAGCCCTTGCGCCAGCGCGGAACGCCCTCGCTGGCCGACGCGGCGCACAGCACCCGGGTGCGGCCGAACTCCACGAGCACCGAGCCGGCGGTGTGGTCCAGCCAGTGTCGGGTGAAGCGGATCGGACGCAGCTCGTCGTCGGCACGGCCGTCGGCGCGGAGGGGGTGCGAAGCGGTGGTCATGAGCCAGAACCTACCGGGGGTGGACCGGCGAAGAGCTTGCGGGTGACCCGGGCGGCCTCCCCGAGCACCGCCTCCAGGGGCCCGCGTCTGCGCAGCAGTGCGAAGACCGCACCGACGGCCAGTACCAGGGCCGCCTGGCCGAGGAAGGTGCCCGCGTCGGTGCCGTCCCACCAGCCCTCACGCCGCAGCAGGACGTGCAGCGTGTAGAGGCTCAACGTCATCGCCCCGGCGCCGAAGACCACCCGGGTGACCCGCGGTGCGACCCGCCCGAGGACCAGCGCCAGGGCCAGCACGGCAGCGGCGCTGCCCAGGGTGACCAGCAGGTCCGGGGTGGTCGCGGTGTGCGGGGCACGCACCGCCAGCCACCAGGCGCTGCCGGTCGGGGCCACCCCGTAGAGGCCGCGCAGCAGCGTCGTGTCCAGGTCCCCCTGCCACCCCGCCCCCTCGAAGGTGGTCACCAGCGCCTCGGTGACCCCGGGGCGGGCCAGCAGCCAGAGCGACACCAGGGTGCCGGCGGACCAGGCCGCGGCGCCGCCGAGCGCGAGCACGCCCGCGCTGCGCAGCCGGTGCAGGTCCAGCCGCCCGACCACCATCCCGACCAGCACGTAGGCCAACCAGGTGAAGGCCGGGTAGTAGCCGGTGAGCAGGACCTCGCGCAGGACCTGCCCGGACTGGTCGAGCCCGCTGAAGGAGGGCACCTCGTACGACGCGCGCTCCACCCGGGTGCGCAGCACGTGGCTGACCGCCGGCGCCACCAGGATCCAGAGCCCGGCGCAGGCGGCCAGCGCGGGCGTCGACAGCGCCGCGAACGGCGCCGCGAGCACGAAGAGCGCGGCGTAGGTGGTGAGGATGACCGCGATCCCGGAGTCGATCTCCCCCAACCCCAGCCCGATCAGGGCGATGCCGAACGAGCGCACGACCAGCCCCGCGGCGTACCCGATCCACGCCTGCCCGCGCACCGGCCCGCGGGTCCCCGCCACGAAGGTGAGGCTGATCCCGGCCAGGAACGCGAACAGTGCCGAGGCCCGCCCCCCGGCGACCTGCTGGACCACGGTGACCTCGCCGTCGACGACTCCGGGGAGGATGTGCGTCGCCATCATGCCGAGCAGTGCCAGGCAGCGGGCGATGTCGACGCCGACGACGCGCGCGGTCACGTGCGTGCTACTTCACCTCGGAGCGCAGCACCCGGCCGAGCCCGATCGCCATCGGCAGACCGATCCAGATCAGGGTCGTGGTGAGCAACTGGGCCCATTGCTCCCCGGTCATGGTCTCGGCACCGAACAACGGAGCCTGCGCCGTGCCGAGGTCGATCCACGGCTGGATGTCGGCGAGCGCCTCGATCAGGCTGGTCACGATCGAGAAGGCGATCGGGAGCACGAAGTAGGTCACGATCGCGGCGGCGGAGTTCAGGAAGAGCATGCCGAAGGCCAGGCCCTGGAGGATCCCCAGGGTCTGCAGCAGCAGGCCGCGGCCGAGGTCGTCGAGCGAGAAGTCCTGCCAGGCGTTGTCGCCACCGCTGATGATCGTGGCCAGCGCCGCCACGGCCAGCGCCACCACGATCGCGGCGATGCCGAAGAGCACCGCGGCGACCACCTTGGCGCCGATGATGCGACCGCGGTGCGGCACCAGCGTGAAGGTCGTGAGGGTGGCCCGCTGGCCCCACTCGCTGGTGATCAGCAGCACGCCGAGCACCGGGAGCAGGAAGCCCTGGGGCGTCGCGGTCGCGGCGGTGAAGTTGGCGAAGGTGTGGTCGGCGCTGTCCCCGAAGATCGCCAGCAGCCCGACGACCAGGACGGTGATCACCACGATCGTGATGAGCAGCCAGAGCCCGGCGCGGGTGTCGGCCATCTTGCGGAGCTCGACCCGGATGAGCCGGGAGAGCGGGATCGACTCGGTGCGGGAGATGTCGAGGCGGGAGGCCTGTTCGACGGCGCTCATGCGGAGGCTCCTTCGCGCTGGGTGTCGGCGGTGAGCTGGAGGAAGAGTGCTTCGAGGCCGGCCCCGTCCGCGGGGCGCAGCTCGGTGAGGACGACGCTGGCCGCGGCCGCGGCCTGCCCGACCTGCTCGGCGGTGCCGTCGACCCGCCACCCGGTGGCGTCCGCCGCGGTGGCGCTCAGGTTCGCCGCCGCCAGGGCGTGCCACAGCGCGTCCCGGTCGGTGCCGCGCACCAGGGTGGACGCGGTGCCGGTGTGCAGCAGCTCCTGCTGGGTGCCTTGGGCCACGATCCGGCCGCGTCCGATGAGCACCAGGTCGTCGGCGATCTGCTCCACCTCGTGCAGCAGGTGGCTGGACAGCAGCACCGTGCCGCCCCGGGAGGCGTAGTCGCGTAGCAGCCCGCGCATCCAGTGGATGCCGGCCGGGTCGAGCCCGTTCGCCGGCTCGTCGAGGATCAGCACCCGCGGGTCGCCGATCAGGGCCTGCGCGATGCCCAGGCGCTGCCGCATCCCCAGGGAGTAGTTGCGCACCCGACGCTTGGCCTCGGTCGCGTCCAGGCTGACCAGCTCGAGCATCTCGTCGACCTTGGTCAACGGCAGCCCCATCGTGATCGCGGCCAGCGTCAGGATCTCCCGGCCGGTGCGCCCGGCGTGCTGCGCGGAGGCGTCGAGCAGGACGCCCACGTGGCGGCCCGGGTTGGGCACGTCGACGTACTGGTAGCCGCCGATGGTCACCGAGCCCGCGCTGGGCCGGGTCAGGCCGACCATCACGCGCATGGTGGTGGACTTGCCCGCCCCGTTGGGGCCGAGGAAGCCGGTGACCCGTCCGGGCTCGGCGACGAACGACACGTCGTCGACGGCGGTGAACCCGCCGTACTGGACGGTCACGCCGGACACCTCGATCACGGTGATGCTCCTTCTCTCGTCGGGTGCTGCGGTCAGCCGAAGCGCGGCGTGCGCCGCTCGGCGGAGGTGGGCCACGGGTTCGGCCGGCACCCCTGGAGTCCTTTGGACTGCTGCTGCATGACCGGGGCGAGATTGCCCGACCCGGTGCAGTACCGGTGGCCGTGTCCCAACCAGTGCCCCGTCTCGTGGTTGACCACCATGTGGCGGTAGTCACGCAGGGAGCGCTTGCGGGCGTTCCACATCGGCGAGGCCTGCTGCCAGCGCGTCTGGTTGATGATCACGTAGCGCCCGACCCGGCAGCTCCACTCGCTGCTGCAGGCCGACGAGAACGACGGCACGGTCGCCGCCTGGGCCAGCACGAGCGTGAAGTCCCCGCCCTTGGTGACCCGGCGGAAGGTGATGCCGGAGGCGCGCCAGCCACGCGGGTCGTCGAAGGTCGCCTGGGCCTGGGCCCGGAAGGTGGCCAGCTTGGCGCTGATCGCCCCGCGGGTCTCGACGTGGTAGGTCACCACGTGCCGCGACGGCACCCGATGGCCGATCGCTCCGGTGCGCACCGAGGTTGCCTCGGCGGGCAGGTACCCCTCGCGCCGGACCGTGACGCGCACCGCCAGGCGCCGGCCGAACTCCTCCAGTCCGAGGTCCAGCCGGCGGGAGGTGGCTCCGCGGATCTCCCGCAGCCCCTCTTCCGTGCTTCGCAACCACTGGTAGCGGACCCGCTGGGGGGTGCGCGACCACGTCCCCGCATCGGCGACCAGGGTGCGCCCGAAGCGCCGTACGCCGGAGATCGCGGGCCGCTGCTCGGCGACCAGCGTGCCGCGCCGGACGAGTGCCGGGGCCGACGTCACGGTGACGTCGTCGGCCCCCTCGGCGGAGGCGGTGACCGCGACCGACAGCGCGGAGCCGAGGTCCGCTGCGCGCGGCTGGTAGCCGGCCGCCGTGCGGCCCGCCAGCGGCAGCCCGTCGCGCAGCCACTGGTAGCTCAGCGCGACCTCGGCCGGGTCCCAGGTGCCGGGGTCGGCGACCACGCGGGTCCCGACGACGACACCGGCCGGGACGCTCGGTGGGGTCAGGTTGAGGATCGTGGTGTCCGCCGCCTGCGCGTTCGACGTCAGCGGCAACGGCGCCAGGCCCAGCGCGAGCGTGGCCGCACCGACGAGCACGGCGGCTCGTGAGGTGAGAGACATGGGAGTGGCTCCGAACAGTGGGGCTGATGAGGCGCGGGAGGCCTCACCCTAACAACCGTGGCCGGCGTCCCCGCCGGTGTCGCTGCCGGTTCACAACTGGTACGTCGACCCCTCCGCCGCCAGCAGGATCGGGCCGTCATAGTGGCCCTCGGCCTCGCGCAGCGCGTCCTGCTTGTCGTGCCACGGTGGGATGTGGGTGAGCACCAGCATGCCGACCCTCGCCTCCGCCGCGATCTGGGCGGCCTCGGACCCGGTCAGGTGGATGTGCGGCGGGTTGTCGGCGTCGTCGCGGAAGGCGGCCTCCACCAGGAACAGGTCGACGTCCTGGGCGAGCTTGACCAAGTTGTCGCACGCGGCGGTGTCGCCGCTGTAGGCGAGCACCTTGTCGCCGCACGCGACCCGGAACCCCCAGGCCTCGACCGGGTGGTCCATCCGCCGTGCGGTGATCGTGAACGGCCCGACCTGGAACGGCTTCTTGCGCAGCCAGGTGAAGTCGAACTCGTCGTTCATGCCCGGGTCGAGCGGCAGCCCGTACGCGCGGGCGACCCGTGAGCGGGTGCCCCGCGGTCCCCACACCGGGATCCGCGGCTGGGGACCGGTGGGGTGGTACTTGCGCAGCACGTAGTAGCCGCTGATGTCGAAGAAGTGGTCCGCGTGCAGGTGGCTGATCAGCACGGCGTCGATGGTGAGCGGGTCGACGTGGCGATGCAGCGCCCCCAGAGCGCCGGACCCCAGGTCGAGCAGGATGCGCCAGGTGCGGTCGGGTTCGTGCGCGTCAGGGGCCTCGACCAGGTAGCAACTGGCCGAGGAGTCGGGACCGGCGTAGGAGCCCGAGCAACCGATCACGGTGAGCTTCATCGCCCGCCAGGGTAGTGGGTCGGCGCCCGGGTGCGGAGAGGGACGCGCGATCAGGTGGCGGGGGGCTCGTTGTAGACCCCGGCCTCCTCCTGGCCCGAGAGCTTCTGGATCGCCGCCATGATCTCGTCGGTGGCCTGACGCCGGGCCCGGCCCGCGGGGACACCCTCGAAGCGCCCGGTGAAGTCCAGCGGCTCGCCGAAGCGGACCGTGACCCGGGTCAGACGCGGGAACCGGGTTCCCACCGGCTGGAGCTTCTCGGTGTCGCGCAGCCCGACGGGGACCACGGGAACGCCCGCGGTGAGCGCGAGGTGCGCCACGCCAACCTTGCCGCGGTAGAGCCTGCCGTCACGCGACCGGGTGCCCTCGGGGTAGAGGCCGAAGGCCTCACCACGCCCGAGCACCTCCAGGGCGATGTCGAGGGAGGCGATCGCCGCCTTGCTGTCGTCGCGGTCCACCGGCACCATCCCGGTGCCCTCGAACCAGCCGCGCTGCAGGGCACCCTTGATGCCGGTGCCGGTGAAGTAGTCCGACTTGGCCAGGAAGACGACCTTCCGCGGCGCCACGATCGGGATGACCATGCTGTCGGCGAACGACAGGTGATTGCTGGCCAGCAGCACGCCGCCGGTCAGCGGGACGTTCTCGGCGCCCTCGACGTGGGGACGCCAGATCGCCCGGGCGACCGGGGGTATGACGGCTTGGGCGGCCCGGAAGAACATCTGCTTCCCTCCTCGACGGCGGATGCCCTCAGGGTGTCAGATCCGCCGGGGCATCCCGGAACCGAGCAGGGTCCGCGACCACGGTACGGACGGGTAACCGCGCCGGGTCGATTCGGGCCGAGGGGCGCTCAGGCCCAGAGCTGGCCCTCGAGCCGTTCCTCGGCCTCGTCGACGGTGCCCTCATAGGCGCCGGTGGAGAGGTACTTCCAGCCGCCGTCACAGACGATGAAGACGATGTCGGCCCGCTCTCCGGCCCTCACGGCCTTCGCGGCCTGCCCCAGGGCCGCGTGCAGGATCGCACCGGTGGAGATCCCGGCAAAGATGCCCTCGAGCTCGAGCAACTCGCGCACCCGGCGTACGGCGTCGCGCGGGCCGACCGAGAAGCGGGAGTCGATCAGCGAGGCGTCGTACAGCTCGGGCACGAAGCCCTCGTCGAGGTTGCGCAGGCCGTAGACGAGCTCGCCGTAACGGGGCTCGGCGGCGACGATGCGAACCTCGGGCTTGTGCTCGCGGAAGAAGCGGCTGGTGCCCATCAGCGTGCCGGTGGTGCCGAGCCCGGCCACGAAGTGGGTGACGCTGGGCAGGTCGGCCAGGATCTCCGGGCCGGTGCCCTCGTAGTGCGCCAGCGCGTTGGCGGGGTTGCCGTACTGGTAGAGCATCACCCAGTCGGGGTGCTCCTCGGCCAGGCGCTTGGCGACGCGGACCGCCTCGTTGGACCCACCGGCGGCGGGCGAGGAGACGATCTCGGCGCCCCACATGCCGAGCAGTTGGCGCCGCTCGACGGAGGTGTTCTCCGGCATCACGCAGATGATCCGGTAGCCCTTGAGCTTCGCGGCCATCGCCAGCGAGATGCCGGTGTTGCCGCTGGTGGGCTCGAGGATCGTGCAGCCGGGACGGAGCAGTCCGTCCTTCTCGGCCTGCTCGATCATCTTCAGCGCGGCCCGGTCCTTGATCGAGCCGGTCGGGTTGCGGTCCTCCAGCTTGGCCCACACCCGCACGTCCGGGGACGGCGACAGCCGCGGCAGGCCCACCAGGGGCGTGCCGCCGACGGAGTCGAGGAGGCTGTCGAAGCGGGCCATCGGGAGTGCTCAGGCTCCCCCGGCCACCGCGGGCAGGATGACGACCTGGTCGCCGTCGGAGAGCGGGGTCTCCAGCGAACCGGTGAACCGGACGTCCTCGTCGTTGACGTAGACGTTGACGAAGCGACGCAGGTCGCCGCCGTCGATGAGACGCTCCTTGATGCCCGCGTGCGACGTCTCGAGGTCGTCGATCAGCTCGGCGAGCGTGGCGCCCTTCCCGTCGACGGCCTTGGCGCCGTCGGTGTAGGTGCGCAGGATGGTGGGGATCCGGACCTCGATGGCCATGTGTTCAGTGCTCCTGTGGCGTTGCGGTGGGACGTGTGCGGGGCGGGGTCGTGCGATGCGGGCGGTGCGGTGGTCAGGCGGGCAACTCGTCGACCACCGAGACCTCTTCCTCGGTGACCTCGCCGTCGACGATCCTGTAGGACCTGAACTCCACAGGGCCCTCACTATTCCCGTGCTCGCGTGTGCTGACCAGCACATAGTGCGCTCCGGGCTCGCTGGCCAGGCCGATGTCGGTGCGGCTCGGGTAGGCCTCGGTGGCGGTGTGGGAGTGGTAGACGACGACCGGCTCCTCGTCGGCCGCCCACATCTCCTTGTAGAGCGCGAGCAGCTCGGCGGAGTCGAACTCGTAGAACGTCGGGGAGCCGGCCGCGTTGATCATCGGGACGAACCGGGTCGGTCGGTCGGACCCCTCGGGTCCGGCCACGATGCCGCACGCCTCGTCGGGGTGGTCCCGCTTGGCGTGGGCGACGATGGCGTCGTAGGTCTTCCGATCGATCACGAGCACCGCCCCAGGGTAGTGGGCGCACGGTGGGTGATCGGGAGGCCGGGTGGTTTCGAGACGCTCGCTGCGCTCGCTCCTCAACCAGCGGGCAGGGTTCGCTGCGCTCGCTCCTCAACCAGCGTCGAGGGAGCGGACCAGGGTCTCCTGCAGGTAGCCGAGCCAGCCGTAGATGTCGTGCACGTGGGCGCGGGGGTCCTCCGGCGGCAGCGACTCCCAGAAGTCGTCGTCGCCCTCCTCGATCCCGAGCCGGGTGGCCAGGGCGAGCCGGAGGTCGGTGAGCGAGCGCAGCCAGTCCAGGGCCCGGGCGGGGTCGAGCTCGACGTCGATGACGATCCCGTCCAGCGCCACGGAGTCCGGCAGCCCGGCCTCGGCCAGGTCGTCCATGATCGCGCCGGCCCGGGCGGCCTTGCCGGTGCGCAGCTCGCCCTCGGTGAACCGGCGGAACTCCGCGGCGGCCTCCTCGTCGTCCGGGTAGGCGTCGGGGAACAGCCGGGCCAGCACCGGGTCGTCCGGGCGGGTGGTCGGGCCGGTGAAGTCCAGCAGCGCCTCGAAGGGGTCGAGGTCGGTCGCGGGCACGGCCGCCTCGTCGCGCAGCAGTTCGACGAGCTGGGCGGCCAGGGAGCGGAGCAGGTCGGCCTCGAACCCGGAGAAGGTGGCCACCGCCCCGCCGCCGCGCAACGGGTGGAAGCCCTCACCCATCCGTCTTCTCCAAGGTGGCCCACAGCCCGTACTCGTGCATCGCCTGCACGTCGCGCTCCATCTCCTCCCGGCTGCCGG
This sequence comes from Marmoricola sp., assembly GCA_044224695.1. Taxonomy (GTDB): domain Bacteria; phylum Actinomycetota; class Actinomycetes; order Propionibacteriales; family Nocardioidaceae; genus Marmoricola_A. The sequence continues at coordinate 95,869 of JBGAJX010000008.1, forward strand.
AGGACACGATGGTCCGCCCGTCGTGATGGACCTGGAGCATGAGCTGCTCGGCGGTGGCGCGGGTGAAGCCGAAGTACTGCTGGAACACGAAGGTCACGTAGGACATCAGGTTGACGGGGTCGTTCCACACCACGGTCTGCCAGGGTCGGTCGGCCGCGGTGAGGTCGTCGACCTCCGACTTCTCGATCTCGATGGGAGCAGGCACGGACACGACCCCACCCTATCCATCGGCCTTAGGCTCGGCGGGTGACCACGGCCCTGCTGACCGACCACTACGAGCTGACCATGCTCCAGGCCGCGCTGGCCCGCGGCACCGCCCACCGTCGCTCGGTGTTCGAGCTCTTCGCCCGGCGCCTGCCCGGGGGCCGCCGCTACGGCGTGGTGGCCGGAACCGGCCGCCTGCTGGAGGCGCTGGAGCAGTTCCGCTTCGACGACGCGGCGCTGGCGTTCCTCGAGCGCACCGCGGTGGTGGACGCCGCCACGCTGGCCTGGCTGGCCGACTACCGCTTCTCCGGCGACATCTGGGGGTACGCCGAGGGCGAGGCCTACTTCCCGCACTCCCCCGTGCTGGTGGTCGAGAGCACGTTCGCTGAGGGGGTGGTGCTGGAGACCCTCGCCCTGTCGATCCTCAACCACGACTCCGCGATCGCCTCCGCGGCCTCGCGGATGACCCTGGCGGCGGGGTCGCGGCCGTGTCTGGAGATGGGCGGACGCCGCACCCATGAGGAGGCCGCGGTGGCCAGCGCCCGCGCGGCGTACGTGGCCGGGTTCGAGGGCACCTCCAACCTGGAGGCGGGGCGCCGCTACGGGCTGCCCACCCGGGGCACCAGCGCGCACAGCTTCACGCTGCTGCACGACACCGAGCGCGACGCCTTCGTCGCCCAGGTGAGTTCCCTGGGAGTCGGCACCACGCTGCTGGTCGACACCTACGACGTGGCCGAGGCGATCCGGGTCGGGATCGAGGTGGCCGGCCCGGGACTGGGTGCGGTGCGCCTGGACAGCGGCGACCTCGGCGAACTGGCGGTGCAGGTCCGCGCCCAGCTGGACGGGCTGGGGGCCCGGGACACCCGGATCATCGTCACCTCCGACCTCGACGAGCACGCGATCGCCGCGCTGGCCTCGGCACCGGTGGACGGCTACGGCGTCGGCACCGCCTTGGTGACCGGCAGCGGCCACCCGACCGTCGGCTTCGTCTACAAACTGGTGCAGCGCTCCGACGACGCGGGCGCGATGGTCGACGTCGCCAAGCATTCCACCCAGAAGGCCTCGCTCGGTGGGCGGAAGTGGGCGCTCCGGCGCCGCGACGCGCACGGCGTGGCCGAGGCCGAGGTCGTGGGCATCGGCGCGGCCCCCGCCCGCGACGACACCGACCGCGCTCTGCTGGTGCCCCTGGTCCGCGACGGCGAGGTGGTCGGGCGCGAACCGATCGCCGCCGCGCGCGCACGTCATGCCGCTGCCGTCGCCGAGCTCCCCCTGCCCGCCCGCCAGCTCTCCCGGGGCGAGCCCTGCCTACCGACCGTGATGGAGCGCCCGTGAGCGACCGACCCGTCTTCCACCTGACCGCGCCGTACGGCTGGCTCAACGACCCGAACGGACTCGGGCGGTGGGAGGGCACCTACCACGCCTTCTACCAGCACAACCCGCACGCGTGCGTGCACGGGGAGGTGCGGGGCAACACCTACTGGGGGCACGCCACCAGCCCCGACCTCGTGCACTGGGAGCACCACCCGATCGCGCTGTCGCCCGACCCGGACGGCCCCGACCGCGACGGCTGCTGGTCCGGCGCGCTGGTCGACGACGGCGGGGTGCCGACGCTGGTCTACTCGGGCCACGTCCGAGGTCGCACCCAGCTGCCGTGCCTGGCCACCAGCAGCGACGGGCTGCGGACGTTCACCCAGGACCCGGCGAACCCGGTGATCGCGGGCCCACCGCCGGGGCTCGGCGTCACCGAGTTCCGCGACCACAACGTGTGGCGCGAGGGCGACCGGTGGCGGCAGGTCGTCTCCGCCGCGATCCCCTCCGGCGGTGCGGCGCTGCTCTACGAGGGCACCGATCTGCGGACCTGGACCTACGTCGGCGAGCTGGTCCGCGGGCCACTCGGGCCCACGGGGGGCGACCAGGCCACCGGGGAGCGGGGCCCCGGCGACGTCTGGGAGTGCGTCGAACTGGTCCGGCTGACCCACCTCGACCCGCCCCACCGGCAGCCCCACGACCTGCTGCTGTGGAGCCAGTGGTTCGGCGGGGAGACGCTGTGGACCTGCTACGCCACCGGCACCTACGACGGCGACGTCTTCCGTCCCCTGCGGACCGGGATCCTCGACGCCGGCCTCAACTACTTCTACGCACCCCAGACCCTGGTCGACGCCCAGGGGCGCCGGGTGATGATCGGCTGGCTCCAGGAGGGGCGCAGCGACGAGGCGTGCGAGGCCGACGGCTGGTCGGGGGCGCTCTCGGTCCCGCGCGTCCTCACCGTCGACGAGGCGGGCGAGGTGCACCAGCACCCCCTTCCCGAGCTGGCCGTACTGCGCGGCGAGGAGAGACGCATCGACGTGGCGGGCGGGACGGCCCTCGCGGCGACGGAGGAGCCCGCGGCCGACCTGGACGTGTGGGTGCGGCTGGAGCCCGACGCGGAACTGCGCGTGCACGTGCGCGGCGAGACGCTGCGCGTCCGGCGCGAGGGGCCCCTGATCCACGCGACTTGGGATCGCGGCGACGGCCGGCGCGGCACCGCCACGCGCCCCTACCCCGCCGACGGCGCCGCGGTGCGCGTCCTGGTGGACCACTCCGCCGTCGAGGCGTTCGTCGAGGGCGCGGCCCTGACCATGCGCGCCTACGGTGGGCCGGACGGCGTACGTGTGGAGGCCGGAGCCGGGGCGCAGGTCACCGGCGCGCTCTGGCCCCTCGCAGCCGCAGTGCCTCCTGCAGGGCGCTGACCGCGGCACCGCGGGCGTAGTCGGCGAAGTCGCCGGGACGCACCGTCAGCGCCAGTGGCTCGGCCGCCGGCTCGCGCAACTGCGCCACCCCCGCGGTCACCGCGTCGGCGGCCACCTCGGCCAGCCGGGCGCCCTCACCGGTGAGCAGCACGTGCGGGGTGAGCAGCACGTTGGCCAGGGTGCCCGCCAACCTGCCCAGGGCAGCGCCGGCGACGTCCACCACCGCGCGCGCGTCCGGGTCGCCGGCGGCAGCACGGTCCAGCCCCTCGTCGTACGACGCGCAGCCGGCCGCCAGCAGGGCGGCGGTGAGTTCGCTGGTCGCCAGCACGGCGCTGGCGCAGCCCTCGTGGCCGCGCGCACAGCTGATCCCCGTCACCCCGACCGGCACGTGCGCGAACAGTCCGAGACCCGCGTCGGGGCCGTCGACGACCTGGTCGTGGACGACGGTCCCGAACCCGACCCCGGCCCCGACGGTCAGCACGGCGAAGCGGTCGAGGTCGCGGCCCACGCCGCACCAGTGCTCCCCCCGGGTCAGCGCGACGAGGTCGTTGTCCAGCACGACGGGGGCCTCGAGGCAGGCGAGCGCCGCGACCAGGTCGACCGGCTCGGTCCAGCCCAGGAAGGGCGCGCGGCGCACCACCCCGTCCTCCACCCACCCGCCGAGGCTGACGCCGACGAGATCCGGGCCGCCGGTCTCCGGCGGCGCCACGGCGGCCACCTGCGCGATCACCGCGGCCGCCACCTCCGCGGGCGAGGTGCCGCCCAGGTCCTGCTCGGCGCGGTCGAGGACGACGAGGTCGAGACCGGTCCGCACCGCGGTCACCGACGTGCCGGTGACCGCGACCCCGACCAGGGTGAGCGCCTCGGGCACCACCTCGAGCGGCCGCGCCGGGCGCCCGCCGCCCTCGCCGACCGCCCCGGCGGTCTCGCGCAGCACGCCGCCGGCGACCAGCGGGGTGGCGAGGCGGGTCAGGCTGGCGGCGGAGAGGCCGAGACGGGCCGCGAGCGCGGTCCGGCTGGAGGGCCCGCGGCGGACCAGTTCGCCGAGCACGACGTGTCCGGGCCCGACCGCGGAGAGTGTCCGGACCACCGGCGGAGAACTCATCGGACCCCTTTGACATCGAGTTTCTTTTGCGATGAAAATAATGGGGTCCAGCGCGTCGATCGCGCAACACCCCGCTGCATCGAGAGGTTCCCGCCGTGGTGAACATGTCCGACCCGAACTGGTGGCGTCAGGCCGTCGTCTACCAGGTCTACCCGCGCTCCTTCGCCGACGCGAACGGCGACGGACTCGGCGATATCCAGGGCATCACCTCGCGGGTGCCCTACCTGCGCGACCTCGGTGTCGACGCGGTGTGGCTGAGCCCCTTCTACCCCTCCCCGCTGGCCGACGGCGGCTACGACGTGGCCGACTACCGCGACGTGGACCCCCGCCTGGGCACGTTGGACGACTTCGACGCCATGTCCGCCGCGCTGCACGAGGCGGGCATCAAGCTGATCGTCGACATCGTCCCGAACCACACCTCCGACCAGCACGCCTGGTTCCAGGAGGCGCTGGCCTCGGCGCCGGGATCCGCGGCCCGTGAGCGCTTCGTCTTTCGCGACGGCCTCGGCGAGCACGGCGAGCTCCCGCCCAGTGACTGGGAGTCCGTCTTCGGCGGTCCGGCGTGGGAGCGGGTGAACGACGACCCCGAGGACGGGCAGTGGTACCTGCACATCTTCGCCCCCGAGCAACCCGACCTGAACTGGGAGAACCGCGAGGTCCGTGACGACTTCCTGCGCACCCTGAAGTTCTGGGCCGACCGTGGCGTCGACGGCTTCCGCGTCGACGTGGCGCACGCCCTGGTCAAGGACCTCTCGCACCCGCTGCCCAGCGCCGCCGAGCTCACCGACGACCTGCTGGAGAAGGGGCACCACCCGTTCTGGGACCGCGACGAGGTGCACGAGGTGTACGCCGAGTGGCGGGCGCTGTTCGACACCTACGACCCGCCGCGCACCGCGGTGGCCGAGGCCTGGGTGGTCAGCCACCGTCGGGCGCAGTACGCCTCGCCCGACGGGCTGGGGCAGGCCTTCAACTTCGACCTGCTGGAGTCGGACTGGGACGCGGAGTCCTTCCGCACGATCGTGACGCAGAACCTTGAGTTCGCCGCGGAGACCGGAGCGTCCTCGACCTGGGTGCTGTCCAACCACGACGTGATCCGGCACGCGACCCGCTACGGCCTGCCTCCGGGTGACCGTCAGGAGATCGGCAACGCCTGGCTGATGTCGGACGGCACGGACCCGGTGCTCGAGGCCGAGCAGGGCCTGCGCCGGGCGCGCGCGGCCACGCTGTTCATGCTGTCGCTGCCCGGGTCGGCCTACCTCTACCAGGGCGAGGAGCTCGGCCTGCACGAGGTCGCCGACATCGCACCCGAGGACCTCCAGGACCCGATCTGGCTGCGCACCGGCGGCAAGGTCAAGGGCCGCGACGGGTGCCGGGTGCCGCTTCCCTGGACCACCACGGGGTCGTCGTACGGCTTCGGCGACGACGGCGCACACCTGCCGCAGCCCGCGTGGTTCGGCGCGGTCTCGGTCGAGGCCCAGGGCGGGGACGAGGGCTCGACGCTGAACCTCTACCGCGACGCTCTGCGGCTGCGTCGCGAGCTCCAGGGGGCCGAGGAGCTGCTGTGGCACGAGAACCCGGCCGCGGACGTGCTGCACCTGGAGCGCCCGGGAGGCTGGCACTGCGTGACCAACGTCGGCGCCGAGCCGGTCGAGCTGCCGGCGAGCCTCGCCGAGGGCGAGGTGGTGCTGTCCAGCACCCCGCTCACCGGCACGGTCGTGCCCGGCGAGACGACGGTCTGGATCAGGAGCTGAGCAGACGGCGTGATCAGACGACGGCACGTTCCGCGCGCTGCGGCGCGCGGGACGTGCTGTCACGGACGACGAGTTCGGGGGCGATGAGCATCTCCGCCGGCGGCGGGGCCGAGCCCGCGATCTGGTCGAGCAGCAGCTTCACCGCAGCCTCGCCCATGCCCACGACCGGCTGGCGCACGGTGGTCAGCGGCGGCGAGGTGAACTCGTTGAGCGGGCTGTCGTCGCTCCCGACGATGGAGACGTCCTCGGGCACCCGCAGCCCGCGGCGGTGCGCCGCCCGGATCCCGCCGAGCGCGATGACGTCGGAGGCGCAGACGATGCCGGTGACGCCGGCGTCGAGCAACTGGTGGGCGGCCATCGCGCCGCCGTCGAGGGTGAAGGTCGTGGAGGCGACGTGGGCCTCGATCTCCTCGTCAGTGAGCGTCGGATCGACATGGCGGCGCATCGCCGCGGCGAACCCGTCGATCTTGCGCACCACCGGCACGTAGCGGCGCTGCCCGACCGCGCAGCCGATCCGGGTGTGGCCCATGTTCGCCAGGTGGGCGACCGCGAGCTCCATCGTCGCGCGATCGTCGTTGGCGATGAACGCCGCGCGCACCCCCGGCACGTAGCCGTTCACCAGCACCAGCGGCAGTCCGCGCTCGACCAGCCGGGTGTAACGCTCGGGGTCGGCATCGACGTTGGCGTGCACTCCCGAGACCACGATCAGACCGGCGACCCCGTGGGCCAGGAGCGTCTGGACGTACTCGTCCTCGTGGATGCCGCCCGCGCTCTGGGTGCACAACATCGGGGTGAAGTGGGCGCTGGCGAGTCCGTTCTCGATCTGCTGCGCGAACCGGGGGAAGAAGGGGTTCTCCAGCTCCGGCACGATCAGGCCGACCAGACCGGCCTGCTTGACCCTCAGACGACTGGGCCGGTCGTAGCCGAGGACGTCCAGGGCGGTCAGGACGGACCGCCGGGTCTCCTCGCCGACGCCGGGTTTGTCGTTGAGCACGCGGCTCACGGTGGCCACGCTCACGCCGGCGCGCTCGGCGACCTCGGCCAGTCGGATCTTCACGGACAGGACACTAGTCCCGATCACGGCTCCCATGGAAGATTTTGCAGAGAACCGGCAGTTGTTGCAGCCTCAGTTGCGCCTTCAACTCACTGTATTTCGGTCATAAAAGCACTTCTGTCACGCCAAGGTGGGCCAGCGCGCTAGACCGCCTGCAATTTTTTGCAAGGCATCTAGCCCTTCCGCAAGAACGTTGCTAGGTTCTGTGGCAACCACCACAGCTGGACCCGGCCCCACAGGACCGGTATCCGTTCCCACGAAGGAGCATTCATGCGCAAGCTCGCTCGCACCGCCGTGCCGGTCGTAGCGCTGCTGGCCGTCGCCGCCTGCGGCGGAGGCGGCAGTTCCACCGACGGCGGCGACACGCCGTCGGAGACCCCCACCTCCGCCGAGTCCTCGGGCGCTCCCACCCGGAGCGACGCCGACCTGGTCATCTGGACCGACGCCACCGCGATCGACGCCGTGACCCCGGTCGCCGACGACTTCGCCGAGGCGCAGGGCATCACGGTCGACGTGCAGTCGGTCTCCTCCGACCTGCAGACCAACTTCGTGACCGCGAACGCCGCCGGCAACGGCCCGGACGTCGTCGTCGGTGCGCACGACTGGATCGGCAACCTGGTGCAGAACGGCGCGATCACGCCGCTGCAGCTCACCGCCGACCAGCTCTCCGGCTACTCGCCCAAGGCCGTGCAGGCGGTCACCTACGACCAGAAGCTCTACGGCCTCCCCTACGGCATCGAGGCCCTCGGTCTCTACCGCAACACCGACCTGGTGCCCGACGAGCCGAAGACCCTCGACGACGCCATCGCCGCCGGCAAGGCCGTGATGAAGAAGAACAAGGCCGTCGAGTCCGCGCTGAACCTGCCCGTGGGTGAGAACGGCGACCCGTACCACATGGAGCCGCTCTACACCTCGCTCGGCGGCTACATCTTCGGCACCGACGCCAACGGCGAGTACGACGCCACCAAGCTCGGGGTCGGCACGCCGGAGTCGGTCGAGGCGGCCGAGCGCATCGGCCAGCTGGGCGAGAAGGGCGAGAACGTCCTGCGCCGCTCGATCAGCGGTGACAACTCCATCGCGCTGTTCACCGAGGGCAAGGCCGCGTTCCTGGTCTCCGGCCCGTGGGCCCTGCCGGACGTCTCCGCCGCCGGCTTCGGCTTCGAGGTCCAGCCCGTGCCCCCGTTCAAGGGTGGCGCCGCCGCCGAGCCCTTCATGGGTGCGCAGTCGTTCATGGTCGCCTCCAACGCCAAGAACGCCGCTTTCGCCCAGGAGTTCGTCAGCACCGGCATCAACAACGAGGAGGCCATGACCAAGCTGTTCGAGCTCGGTCAGCGTCCCCCGGCGATGCTGTCGGTCCAGGAGGGCGTCGAGGACGCCAACGTGAAGGTCTTCGCCGACGCCGCCAACGCGGCCGCTCCGATGCCTGCCCTGCCCGCGATGGCTTCGGTCTGGGAGCCGCTGGGCAAGGCCTGGTCGGCCATCGTCGGCGGTGCCGACCCGGCCAAGACCATCAAGGGCGCCGGGAACGCCATCCAGCAGGCGATCGACGCCAGCTGATCATCACCACGAGCCGGGAGGCGGCCCACGCCGCCTCCCGGTTCGTCGTATCCCCACTCCCCCAGGAGCCCTCGTGACGACTCTCCAGCCCCCGCCTCAGCGCCCCTCCTCCCGACCCCGCCCGTCCTCCTCCTTCTCGGTGACCGGCCTGCTGGCCAAGGTCCTCTTCCTCGGCATCGTGATCGGCACCGCGGCCGCCCTCACCCCCGTCCTGGTCGGCCAGGAGCAGTGGTGGTTCCTCGGCGGCATCTGGCTCATCAGCGCGATCCTCGTGGCCACCTACGCCACAGGGCGCGCGGTTCCCGCGAAGTACCTGGTGCCCGGCACCTTGCTGCTCGCCCTCTTCGTGGTCTACCCGATCCTGCTGACCGCGAAGACCTCGTTCACCAACTACGGCGACGGCACCCGCACGTCCAAGGACCAGACGATCACCCAGATCATCGGCTCCTCGGTCGTCCAGACCCCGGACGCGCCGCGCTACAACCTCTCCATCGCCACGTCGGGCTCGACGACCACCGGCCCGTTCGTCTTCTTTCTTGTCGACCCGACCACCGAGACCGCCTATGTCGGCGACGAGGAGGGACTCGAGGAGCTCGAGGAGGGCTCCTACACCCTCGACGCCGGCTTCGTCCGCGAGGCCGACGGCTACACGTTCCTGACGGCCAAGGAGGTCAACGCCGCGCAGGCCGAGCTCGCCGACTTCACCGTCCCGACCGAGAACGGCGCGATCCGCCAACTCGGCATCTCGCAGGCCTTCGAGGGCAAGACCACGTTGGAGTACGACGAAGCCACCGACACGATCACCAACACCGAGACCGGGGTCACCTACACCCCGCAGACGGTCGGCGACCGCGAGTACTTCATCGACGAGAACGGCAACCGGCTCTCCGACCAGTCCTGGCTTGCGAACGTCGGCTTCGACAACTACAAGAAGGTGCTCACCGACGACCGGATTCGGGCGGACTTCATCCGGATCTTCATCTGGACCGTCCTCTTCGCCACGCTCTCGGTGGTAACCACCTTCCTGATGGGCCTGGGCCTGGCGATCACGCTCAACGAGAAGCGACTCAAGGGACAGCGGATCTACCGGGCGCTGCTGATCCTCCCCTACGCCATCCCGGGCTTCATCTCGCTGCTCATCTGGTCGAGCTTCTTCAACACCGACTTCGGACTCATCAACGAGATCACCGGACTGAGCGTCAACTGGTTCGGCAACGCCACCACCGCGAAGTTCGCCGTCGTGCTCACGAACCTGTGGATGGGCTTCCCGTACATGTTCCTGGTGTGCACGGGCGCCCTGCAGGCCGTCCCGGAGGAGTTGCGCGAGGCCTCCACGCTGGACGGAGCGTCGGGGTTCGCGAACTTCCGCCTGATCACCTTCCCCCTGCTGCTGGTCACCGTCGCTCCCCTGCTGGTCGCGACCTTCGCGTTCAACTTCAACAACTTCAACGCGATCCAGCTGCTCACCGAGGGTGGTCCCTTCAGCCCGGAGAACCCGACCGCCGGCGGCACCGACATCCTGATCAGCTACACCATCCGGTTGGCGTTCGGCGCCGGTGGCGCGCAGATCGGCTTCGCCTCCGCGGTCTCGGTGCTGCTCTTCATCATCACCGGGGTGATCGCGGCGATCCAGTTCCGCGCCACCCGCCGACTCGAGGACGTGAACTGACATGGCGACCACTCAGCAGTCCCCCGTCATCCACGGCAAGCCGCCGGTGGTCAAGCTCGGAGCCCGCCGCTGGTGGAGCGAGGTCGGCTGGCGTCACATCGTCGGTGTCATCGCCATCATCTGGGCGCTCTTCCCAGTGATGTACATCGTGTCCGCGGCACTGAACCCGCTGGGCAGCGTGGTCTCGACGAGCATCATTCCCCAGGAGTTCAGCCTGGTGAACTTCGAGAAGCTGTTCAACAACCCCTCCCAGCCCTTCCAGCGCTGGGCGGTCAACAGCCTGATCGTCTGCACGTTCGTCACGCTGACCCAGCTGCTGTTCAGCTCGTTGGCCGCCTACGCCTTCTCCCGGTTCCGCTTCACCGGACGCCGGGGCGGGCTGCTCGCCCTGCTGCTCATCCAGCTCTTCCCGCAGTTCCTCGCCGCGGTGGCCCTCTTCACGATGGTGAGCACCATCGGCGAGGTGATCCCGGCGCTCGGACTCAACACGTTGCTGGGCTACATGCTGGTGCTGCTGGGCAACTCGCTGGGCCAGGTGTGGCTGATCAAGGGCTTCTTCGACTCGGTCCCGATCAGCCTGGACGAGGCGGCCAAGATCGACGGTGCCAGCCACAGCCAGACCTTCTTCCGGATCATCCTGCCGCTGGTGCGGCCGATCCTCGCGGTCTCCGGCCTGCTGGTGTTCGTGGCCACGATCGGTGAGTTCCTGTTGGCGTCGATCTTCCTGACCGACTCCAACAGCAAGACGCTGGCCAACGGGCTCTACGGCCTCATCGACGGCGACCGGTCCAACAACCTCGGCGTGTTCGCCGCCGGCGCCCTGCTCACCGCCATCCCGGTGGTGGCGCTGTTCCTCTACCTGCAGAAGTACATCGTCGGCGGTATCACCGCCGGTGGAGTGAAGGGCTGAGATGCATCCGCTGGACCCGCACCACGACGGTTCGCCGCTCTACGTCGAGAACCAGTTCCCCGATGTCGGGGACACCGTCGCGGTGCGGGTCCGCATACCCCATCGGCCCGACGGTTCCCCCGGCGCGCGGGCCGTGGTTCTGCGCGCCGTGCGCGACGGCGAGCCCCACCTGACCCACGGATCCTGCACCGAAACCGACGACCACGGCACCTGGTGGACCGCGGACCTGAAGGTGCACAACCCGGTGACGTCCTACCGGTTCCTGGTCAGCGGCGGCGCCGACGACTACCGGTGGCTGAACGGCTCGGGGATGCACCGGCGCGACGTCACCGATGCCGGGGACTTCCGGGTCAGCTCCGAGCACCGACTGCCCGCCTGGGTGCAGGACCAGATCGGCTACCAGGTCTTCCCGGACCGCTTCGCACGCGACGCCGCCGTACGCCCCACCCCTGGCTGGGCGATCCCCGCGGACTGGGACGACCCGGTGATCGGCACCGGCCCCGAGGTCCCTTTCCAGTGGTACGGCGGCACCCTCGACGGCGTCGCGGACCGGATCGCCCACCTGGGCGAGCTGGGCACGACCCTGCTGTACCTGACGCCGATGTTCGAGGCCTGGTCCAACCACCGCTACGACGCCACCAGCTTCGACCGCGTCGACCCCGTGCTCGGCGGGGACGCCGCCCTGCAACGGCTCATCGACGTCGCCCACGCTTCCGGGATCCGCGTGATGGGCGACCTCACCACCAACCACACCGGCGACCGGCACGACTGGTTCCTGGCCGCGCAGGCCGACCCCACCAGCGTCGAGCACGGCTTCTACCGCTTCCACGGCGACTCCTACGAGTCCTGGCTGGACGTGCCGTCCCTGCCCAAGCTGGACCACTCCTCGCGCGAGCTGCGGCGGCGGCTCTACGACGGCGACGCCTCGGTGGTGGCGCGTTGGCTGCGTGCAGGTCTGGACGGTTGGCGCATCGACGTGGCCAACATGACCGGGCGCCTGGGCGCCGACGACCTCGCCCACGAGGTCGCCCACACGCTGCGGCGCACGATGGGCGCCATCGCCCCGGACTCCTGGCTGCTCGCCGAGCACGGTCACGACGCCAGCCTCGACCTCGACGGCCGGGGGTGGCACGGCACGATGGACTACGCCGGCTTCACCCGCCCGGTGTGGTGCTGGCTGAACGGCGGCAGCCCGACCGGCCCCGGGCGGCCGCACGGCCTGGACTACCTCGGCCTCCCGGTCGACATCCCGGTGCTGCCCGCGCGCTCCGCGGTCGCCACGATGCGCGAGGTCCACGCCGCCGTGCCGTGGCTCTCCCGGGTCGGCTCCACCGCGCACCTGGACTCCCACGACACCCCGCGGTTCCGCACCGTCACCGGCGGCGGAACCGACGGCTGGATCGATGCCGAGGGCACCGGGCGTGGGCGTCACCTGGTCGGGCTGGCGCTGCAGATGACCCTGCCCGGCGTACCGGTGGTGTTCGCCGGTGACGAGCTGGGGCTCACCGGTGTCAACGGAGAGCACGCGCGCACGCCCTACCCGTGGGAGCGCACCGACGAGTGGGACCGGCCCACGCTGGCGGCCTACCGCACCTGGATCGGGTTGCGGCGCGACCTGGTCGCTCTGCGTCGCGGCGGACTGCGCTGGCTGCACGCCGGTGAGGACGCGATGACCTTCGTGCGCGAGCACCCCGACCAGACCGTGCTCGTGCACGTCGCGCGGGCCCCGCACCAGCCGGTGCACCTGCCGCTCGCGGCCTTGGGGATCACCGATGCGGGCGCGCTCACCTGCGTCGCCGGCGACGCCGTCGGGCACGCCCCGGGTCACGCGGTGCTGCCGGCGAGCGGCCCGTCGGCGCACGTGTTCGTGCTACAACGCTGAGCATGGCGCGCCTCACGGTCGACTACTTCTCCGACGCCCTTGGCATGGCGACGTCGATGACGGTCCTGCTGCCCGAAGCCACCCAGGAGCAGATCGGCGCCGGAGGCGTCGCCCGGGAGCCGGGCACCGCTCCGGTCCTCTATCTGCTGCACGGTCACAGTGACGACCACTCGGCGTGGGTGCGCCGGAGCAACCTCGAGCGGTACGCCGAGCAGTACGGCCTCGCGGTCGTGATGCCGAACGCGCATCGCAGCTTCTACGCCGACGAAGTGGGCGGCTACCGCCACTGGACCCACCTCAGCGAGGAGCTGCCCGCCAAGGTCGCGTCGTTCTTCGCCGTGTCCACCGCACGCGAGGACACCTTCGTGGCGGGGTTGTCGATGGGCGGCTACGGCGCGCTGAAGTGGGCGCTGCGGGACCCGTCGCGGTTCGCGGCCGCGGCCTCGCTCTCCGGGGTCCTCGACGTCGCGGAGTCCGAGCACCTGCGCGTGCGTCTCGAGAGCGGGCAGACCAGGTCCGAGCAGATCTGGGGGACGCGGGTGTGGGAGGACCCGGGCCTCGACCCCCGCGACGACCTCTTCGCCCTCCTGCGCACCACCCCCGCCGACCGGCTCCCGGCCCTGATGGTGCGGTGCGGGGAGGACGACGCCCGGATCGCGATGAACACCCGCTTCGCCGACGCGCTGGCCGAGCACGGCGTCGAGGCCGACGTCGCCTGGACTCCGGGGGACCACACCTGGGACTTCTGGGACGCCCACATCCAGGACGTGCTGGCCTGGCTGCCGCTGCGCGCCCCCGTCTAGGCTGCCAGCCATGACGCGGGCGCTGATCGTGGTCGATGTGCAGAACGACTTCTGCGAGGGCGGCAGCCTGGCGGTGGCCGGAGGCGCCGCGGTGGCGCACCGGATCGCCGAAGTGCTGCACCACTGGAGCGCCCGGGACGCGAAGGCGCCCGACTACGACTGTGTGGTCGCGACCCAGGACCACCACATCGACCCCGGCGACCACTTCAGCCGCCACCCCGACTACCAGCACTCGTGGCCGGTGCACTGCGTCGCCGGCAGCGACGGAGCGGCGTTCCACCCCAACCTGGACCCGCAGCCCTTCGACGCGATCTTCACCAAGGGCGAGCACGCGGCGGCGTACTCCGGCTTCGAGGGCCGGAGCCGGGACGGGGTCGCCCTGGCGGACTTCCTGCGCGCGCGCGGCGTCACCGAGGTCGACGTGTGCGGGATCGCCACCGACTACTGCGTGCGGGCCACCGCTCTGGACGCCCTCACGGCGGGCTTCGGCACGGTCGTGCTGACCGACCTGTGCGTCGGGGTGGCCCCGGAGACGACCCGTGCGGCGCTGGCCGAGCTCAGCTCGGCCGGAGCTGAGCTGCGGCCTGGGCCAGCTCGCTGATCCGGTCCCAGTCACGGTCGCGGATCGCGTCGGACGGGGTGATCCACGACCCGCCGACGCACCCGACGTTGGGCAGCCGGAGGTAGTCCGGGGCGCTCGTCGGCGTGATGCCGCCGGTGGGGCAGAACCGCAGGCCCGGCAGCGGCGAGGCCAACGACGCCAGGAACGCTGCTCCCCCGGCCGCCTCGGCCGGGAAGAACTTGAGGTCGGTCCACCCGAGCTCGGCCAGGACCAACGCCTCCGAGACCGTGGACACCCCCGGCAGGAACGGCAGCCCCGTCGAGCGCATCCCCTCGACCAGGGTCGTGGTGGAGCCCGGGGACACCAGGAACGTCGCGCCGGCGGACTTGGCCTGAGCGGCGTGCCGCGGGTGGGTCACCGTGCCGGCGCCGACGACGATCTCGGGGACCGCCACCGAGATGGCGTAGATGGCCTCGAGCGCCACCGAGGTGCGCAGGGTGAGCTCGATGACCGGCAGGCCACCGGCCACCAGCGCCCGGGCCAGCGGCACCGCGGCGGTGAGGTCGTCGAGCACCACCACCGGCACCACCGGCGCCAGATCGAGCAGGGAGTCCGTGCGCTGGGCGCTCGTGCTGGTCATCGCTCCTCCTGCGGGAGTGCTTCGGGGGTGAAGAACACCGACGCTCCGGTGTCGGCGGGTCCGACCTGGGAACGGAACGCGGCGAAGAGCTCGCGCCCGGTGCCGTGGACGCGGGTGTCGTCGGGCAGCGCGGCCTCGCGGGCGTCCAGCTCGGCCTCGCCGAGATGCACCTCCACGAGCCCGGCATCGGCGTCGACGGTGATCAGGTCACCGTCGCGAACGCGCGCCAGTGGCCCGCCCAGGGCGGCCTCGGGCGTCAGGTGGATGGCTGCGGGCACCTTGCCCGAGGCCCCCGACATGCGGCCGTCGGTGACCAGGGCGACCCGCTGACCGCGGTCCTGGAGCACGCCCAGTGCCGGGGTGAGCTTGTGCAGTTCCGGCATGCCGTTGGCGGCCGGCCCCTGGAAGCGCAGGACCGCGACGAGGTCGCCGACCAGCTCACCGGCGGCGAACGCGGCCAGGAAGTCGTCCTGGTCGTCGAAGACGCGCGCCGCGGCCTTGACCGCGCGGCGCTCCGGCGCGACGGCCGACACCTTCATCACCGAGCGACCGAGGTTGCCCTGGAGCATCCTCATCCCCCCGTCGGCGGCGAAGGGGTCGTCGTACGGCCGGAGCACCGCGCGGTCCCCACTGACCTTGGTCCCCTCGGCCCACACCAGCTCCCCGCCACGAAGCCGTGCCTCGCTGGTGTAGCGCCACAGGCCCGGACCCGCGACCGTCTGCACGTCGTCGTGCAGCAGCCCCGCCTTCAGCAGGGTGTGGACCACGAACGGCAGCCCCCCGGCCGCATGGAAGTGGTTCACGTCCGCGCTGCCGTTGGGGTAGACCCGGGCCAGCAGCGGGACGACCTCGGAGAGATCGGCGAAGTCGTCCCAGGTCAGCGTGATCCCGGCCGCCCGAGCGATCGCGACCAGGTGCAGGGTGTGGTTGGTCGACCCGCCGGTGGCCAGGAGGGCCACGCAGCCGTTGACGATCGCCTTCTCGTCCACGATCCGGCCGACCGGGGTGGGTTCCCCGCCGAGCGCGCTGATCTCGACCGCCCGTGCCCCCGCGGCGGTGGTCAGTGCCGCGCGCAGCGGCGTGTCCGGGTTCACGAAGGACGACCCGGGCAGGTGCAGGCCCATGACCTCCATGAGCATCTGGTTCGAGTTCGCGGTGCCGTAGAAGGTGCAGGTGCCGCGCGAGTGGTAGGAGGCCGCCTCGGCCTCCAGCAGCTCCTCGCGGCCGACCTTGCCCTCGGCGTAGAGCTGGCGGACCTTCGCCTTCTCCTCGTTGGGCAGCCCCGAGGTCATCGGACCGGCGGGCACGAAGATCGTCGGCAGGTGCCCG
Source organism: Marmoricola sp. (assembly GCA_044224695.1). GTDB lineage: Bacteria > Actinomycetota > Actinomycetes > Propionibacteriales > Nocardioidaceae > Marmoricola_A. The sequence goes on from JBGAJX010000008.1 coordinate 112,064, forward strand.
AAGGACAGCGCGCCGATGAGGAGACCGGGCACGATCTTGTCGCAGACGCCGAGCATGAGCGCGCCGTCGAACATGTCGTGGCTGAGCGCGATCGCGGTCGACATGGCGATCACGTCGCGGCTGAAGAGGGACAGCTGCATCCCGTCGCGCCCCTGGGTGATCCCGTCGCACATCGCGGGAACTCCCCCGGCGAACTGGGCGATGCCGCCGGCACGCAGGATCGCGGCCTTCAGCTGGGCCGGGTACTCGGCGTACGGCGCGTGCGCGGAGAGCAGGTCGTTGTAGGAGGACACGATCGCCAGGTTCGGCTTCATCGTGCCCCGCAGGCGCGGCTTGTCGACCGCGTCGGCGGCGGCGAAGCCGTGGGCCAGGTTGCCGCAGGCGAGCCCGTGGCGGCGCGGCGCGCGGGAGGCGGCCGCGTCGAGCCGGGCGAGGTAGGCGGAGCGCTCGGGCGCGCTGCGCTCGGCGATACGCCGGGTGACCTCCGCGAGGCGCGGGTGGAGGGTCGAGGGCAGGGTCATCACTGGGTTCCTTCGTGCCAGGTGCGACCGTCGCGCTCGATGAGCGTGGTCGCCGCGTGCGGGCCACCGGTCCCGGCCGGGTAGGGCCGGGGCCGGTGGTCGGTGTCGGACCAGCGGTGGAGGATCGGCTCCGCCCAGGCCCACGCCGCCTCGACCTCGTCACGCCGCATGAACAGCGTGGGGTTGCCGCGGACGACGTCCATGAGCAGGCGTTCGTAGGCCTCCGGGGAGCGCCGGCGGAACGTCTGCTCGTAGCTGAGGTTCAACGAGACCGGGTGCAGCCGGATGCCTCCGGGGCCGGGCTCCTTGGCGGTCATGTGCAGCCGCATGCCCTCTTCGGGCTGCAGCGTGATGACCAGCTTGTTCGGGGTGGAGGCGCCCTCGGCGCCGGGGAACATCTCGTGCGGCACGGGCTTGAACTGGATCACGATCTCCGAGGCCCGGCGGTCCATCCGCTTGCCGGTGCGCAGGTAGAACGGCACCCCGGCCCAGCGCCAGTTCTGCACCTCGGCGCGCAGCGCGACGAAGGTCTCGGTCCGGCTGCCCGGCAGCTCGGTGTCCTCGCCGTACGACGGGACCGCGGTGCGGTCGACCAGCCCCGCGGCGTACTGCCCGGCGACCACGGCCCGGTCCACGTCCGCACCTGCCAGGGGCTTGAGCGCCTGGAGGACCTTGAGCTTCTCGTCACGCACGGTCTCGCGCCCCACGTAGGTCGGGGGCTCCATCGCGACCAGGCAGAGCAGTTGGAGCAGGTGGTTCTGGACCATGTCGCGCAGCGCACCGGAGGTGTCGTAGTAGCCGCCGCGGGTGCCGACGCCGAGTTCCTCGGCGACGGTGATCTGCACGTGGTCGACCCAGGTCGCGTTCCACAGCGGCTCGAGGAACGTGTTGGCGAAGCGGGTGACCAGCAGGTTCTGGACGCTCTCCTTGCCCAGGTAGTGGTCGATGCGGAAGGTCTGGGACTCGCTGAAGACCGCGCCGACGGCGTCGTTGATCGCACGTGCCGAGGCGAGGTCGCGGCCGATGGGCTTCTCCAGCACGACGCGCGACTCCTCGGTCACCAGTCCGTGCTCGGCGAGGCGGGCGCAGATCGGCCCGAAGAGGGACGGTGCCGCGGCGAGGTAGAAGACCCGGACGCGGTCCTCGTGGCCGGCGAGCCGCTCGGACAGCGCGGGCCAGTCCTCGGGGTGGTCGACGTCGAGGGTGACGTGGTGGAGGCGGGCGAGGAAGGAGTCGAGGTGGGGCTGGTCGAGGTCGGCGCCGACGTGGCGGGCGAGCTCGCCGGCCACCTTGTCGCGGTAGCCGGCGTCGTCGAGACCCGCCCGGGAGACCGCGACGATGCGCGACTCCGGCGTGAGCTGTCCGTCGCGGGCCCGCAGGTAGAGGGCGGGGAGGAGCTTGCGTACGGCGAGGTCGCCGGTCCCACCGAAGACGACGACGTCGCAGGTGTGGGACGGGGGTGTGGTGGACATCTGGCTCTCCGTCGAGGTGGGGACGAGGTCCCGTGGGTAGCTGTCCTGGCTTTCGTTCGAGCGTAGGTAGCATTTTGCGTCTTGGCAAGACAGAATCCTGCATGTCGCACTACAAAATCCCGGTGAACGTCAGGAGTTGGTTGAATGCCCCTCGTGCTGGCCGACGCTTCTCACCCCTCCGCTCCCGCGACCGTGGGCGAGCTGTTCGCCCTGGTTCGCACCCAGGGAGGACTCACCCGGGGGGCACTCCAGCGCGCCACCGGGCTCTCCCGCAGCGCGGTCGGCGCACGGCTGACGACGCTGCTCGACGCCGGCCTGCTGCGGGAGGCCGACAGCGAGGAGCGCGCCGAGGGCGCCGGCCGTCCGCCCGTGCTCCTGAGGGTCAATCCCGAGGCCGGCGTGGTGCTGGCCGGAGCCATCGGCCGCAGCCGCACCCAGGTCGGCGTCTTCGACCTCACCGGGGGCCTGCTGGTCACCAGCGACCTGGAGCAGGAGCCCGGCGAGGATCCCGAGGGGGTCATGCCGCGCCTGGTCGAGGAGTTCGCCTCCCTCCTGGCCGCGCAGGGCAAGACGCCGGCCGAGGTGATGGCGGTCGGGCTGACCCTGCCCGGCACCATCGACGCCGGCGCCGGGATGAGCCACGACTCCCCGATCATGCCGGGCTGGAACGGGGTCGCCCTGGCGCCCTACGTCCAGGCCCTGGCCGAGGTGCCGGTCGTCGTCGAGAACGACGTGAACGGGCTCGCGGCCTCCGAGCGCCAGGGCCTGTTGGAGCAGCACCGCGACCTGCTGGTGATCAAGGCCTCGACCGGCGTCGGCGCCGGGATCGTCGCGGGAGGGCGGCTGCTGCGCGGTGCCCTCGGTGCGGCCGGCGAGATCGGTCACGTCCGCTCCCGCCACGCCGAGGGACGTGTGTGCCGTTGCGGCGCCACCGGCTGTCTCGAGGCGGTCGCCGGCGGGTGGGCGCTCACCCAGGCTCTGCAACAGCAGGGGCGACCGGTCACCCACGTCCGCGACGTGGTCCGGCTCGCGGCCGAGGGCGACCCGGAGGTCCGGCACCTGGTCCGTGAGGCCGGCCGTCAGGTCGGCGCTGTCGTCGCCGGCGCGGTGAACCTGCTCAACCCCGAGGCCGTCGTGGTCGGAGGCGATCTGCTGGGCGTCTTCGACGTCTTCGTGGCCGGCCTGCGCGAGACCGTCTACGCCGAAGCCACCGCAGTGGCCACCAGCCGGCTGCTGATCCTGCCCGCCACGCACGGCGACCGCTCCGGCATCGTCGGCTGCGCCACCCTCGCCCTGGAGTCGGTGCTCAACCCGCGCGCGGTCGACGCCAGACTCAGCGTCCGGTGATCAGTGCCCGGTGAAGACCGGCTTCCGCTTCTCCACGAACGCCTTCATCCCCTCGGCGGTGTCGGCGGTGCCGAAGAGCACCACCTGACCGCGCAGCTCGGTCGCCAGGGCGTCCTCGAGGCCCGGCAGGGTGGCGGCGTTGATCGCCTTCTTGGTCGCCGCGAACGCGATCGGCGGGCCACCGGCCAGGCGGCGGACGACCTTGCCCAGCGTGGCCTCGTAGTCGTCGTCGGGCACGCAGTGGGTGACCAGGCCGGCGTCGTACGCCTCGCGCGCCGAGACCACCTCGGCCAGCAGCGCCATCCGCATGGCCTTGGCCCGGCCGACCGAGGCCGCGACGGTCAGCGACGAGCCGCCGTCGGGCATCAGCCCGACCTGCGAGAAGGCCAGCAGGAAGGCCGCCGACTCGCGGCACACCTGGAGATCGGCCGCGAAGCACAGCGACGCGCCCACGCCGGCGGCGATCCCGTTGACCGCGGCCACCACCGGCTTGGGGCAGTCCACGACGGCCCGGATGATGGCGTTGGCGCCCTCCATCGTGTGCTCGCCGAAGGACTCGACGGGGTTCTCGCCCTCCAGGGTGGCTCCGGCCGAGAAGGCAGCGCCCTCGCCGGTGATCACCACGACGCGGACGGCGTCGTCGACCGATGCCTCCTGCAGCGCGCCCACCACCCCGCGCGCCATCTCCTCGTCCATGGCGTTGAACGCCTCGGGGCGGGTGAAGGTGATGCGGCAGATCCCGTCCGCGACGGTGCTGGTGATGTTGGCCATGCGGGCGAGAATAGGCCGCGATGACTGCCACCACAGCCCCCGCCCTGTTCGAGACCCTCCGTGTCGGCCGCACCGTGCTGCCCAACCGCCTCGTGATGGCCCCCCTGACCCGGATGCGCGCCACGCCGCCCGACGACCTGCCCAACGACCTGATGCGCGACTACTACGTGCAGCGCGCCGGCGCCGGCCTGATCGTCACCGAAGGCACCCAGGTCTCCCCGCGCGGCAAGGGCTACCTGGACACCCCTGGCATCCACTCCCCCGCGCAGACCGACGCCTGGGGACGGATCGTGGACGACGTGCACGCCGCGGGCGGGCGGATCGCCGCCCAGCTCTGGCACGTCGGGCGGGTCTCGCACGCCTCCTTCCATGACGGTGCCCTGCCCGTGGCCCCCTCGGCGATCGCCTCAGGCGGCCGCACCTCGGTCAAGGGCCCCGACGGTTGTCCCGAGCGCGTGCCGAGCCCCGTCCCGCACGCGCTGACGCCGGAGGAGATCGCCGCGACCGTCGAGGACTACCGCGCCGCGGCGCGCAACGCCCGCGCCGCGGGTTTCGACCTGGTCGAGATCCACGCCGCGCACGGCTACCTGATCCACCAGTTCCTCTCCCCGACCTCCAACGTTCGCGAGGACGCGTACGGCGGCACGCCCGAGAACCGCCGCCGGTTCGCCCTCGAGGTGGTCGACGCGGTCGTCGACGGCTTCGGCGGCGCCGACGGCGTCGGCATCCGGATCTCCCCGATCGGCTCCTTCAACGGAGTGGAGGACCCCGACGGGCAGGCGACCGGCCTGGCGCTGGCCTCGGAGTTCGCCGCCCGTGATCTCGCGTTCCTGCACCTCTCCGAGCCGGACTGGGTCGGCGGAGAGTCCTTGAGCGACGACTTCCGCACCGCGCTCCGGGCGGCGTACCCCGGCCCGATCGTCGCTGCCGGCGGGTACGACGTGGCGAAGGCCGAGCGCGTGCTCGGCGGCGGGTGGGCGGACGCGATCGCCTTCGGGCGTTGGTGGATCGCCAACCCCGACCTCGACGTCCGGCTGCGCACCGGGGCCCCGCTCAACGAGCCCGACAAGGCCACCTTCTACGGCGGCGGGGCCGACGGCTACACCGACTACCCGACGCTGAGGTAGGCCCTCAGGCGCCCCAGCGTTCGGCGAGCGTCGCCACCACCTTGAGGTCGCGCGTCGTCCCCGGACCGAGGGTGCGCTCCAGGCGCACGTTGGAGAGCTTCGCCTCGTGACTGGACTTGTCGAGCCACCAGTGCACGGTGCGCCCGAGCACCCGCACGCGCTCACCCTCGGCGTCCCAGCCGTCGAGCTCGGCGGCGGCCTGCGCCGGCGGTACGGCCTTGAGGAACGTGACGTACCGCCGGGCCGCGATCCCGGGCATCAGGTCCAGCGCCTGAGCCTGCGCGTACACCTCGCGCAGTTCGCCCGCGGTGAACATCATGCACGGCACCTCGAACCCGGCCCGTTCCAGCAGCAGTCTCTCCAGCCGCTCCCCGACCCGCGTCGACGAGCGCTGGGGGCAGCGGACCCGAACGTTCCCGGTCTGGATGTAGGTCTCGACCTCGGTGAACCCGTCCTCGACCAGCCAGTCGCGCAGCTCGGCCATCCGCAGCTGGCGCTTGCCGACGTTGACCGCGCGCAGGAACGCGACATGGACGGGCATCAGGCCTGCTCGGCGGGGACGCCCAGCTCCGCGAGCACCTCGGGGATCGCCCGCTGCATCCCGGCGAGCACGGCGTTGAGCCCCGACAGCGGCCGGATCATCACGCGCAGGTCGTCGACCAGGCCGTCGCCGTTGGTGTGCACGAAGTCGGCACCCTCGATCCGCCGGTCGCCGACCGTCGCCTCGAAGAGCAGCACGTGGTCCGACCCCTCGCCCCACTGCTGGGTGTAGCGGAAGTCGGTGAAGACCCGCATCACCGCGCGCAGGATCACCTGCGTCTGGTCCTTGCCCTCATAGGGCTTGTGAACCGCGGGGCTGCGGAAGACCACGTCGTCGGCCAGGGTAGCGACCAGCGCCTCGGCGTCAGCGGCCTCGACGGCCGCGCGGAATGCGTGCATCGCCCCACCGTAGCCAGCAGTCAGGCCGAACGGTCACGGGCCTGCACTGTCGCGAGCCCAGGTCCACGCATACGCCTCGTCCTCGCAGGCCAGCGCGGCCTCCCCGAGCTCGAGCGGGCGGAAGGTGTCGACCATGATCGCGGTCTCGTCGAAGAACTCCGCCCCCAGCGAGGCCTCGATCGCGCTCGGCTGCGGCCCGTGCGCGTAGCCGCCGGGGTGCAGCGAGATCGACCCGAGGCCGATGCCGCTTCCCTTGCGTGCCTCGTAGTCGCCGGCGACGTAGAACATCACCTCGTCGGAGTCGACGTTGGAGTGGTAGTAGGGCACCGGCACGGCGAGCTCGTGGTAGTCCACCTTACGAGGCAGGAAGTTGCAGATCACGAAGTTCCAGCCCTCGAAGGCCTGGTGCACCGGCGGCGGCTGGTGGATCTTGCCGGTGATCGGCATGAAGTCCTCGACGTTGAACGTGTAGGGGTAGAGACACCCGTCCCACCCGACCACGTCGAAGGGGTGCGTCGCGTACGTCATCACCGAGCCGACCAGCCCGCCGGGTCCGTTGCCGCGGTGCTTGACCAGCACGTCGATGTCCGCGCCCTCCTCCAGGAAGACCTCGCCGGGGCCGACCAGGTCGCGCTCGCAGAAGGGGGCGTGCTCCAGCAGTTGACCGAAGCGCGAGAGGTAGCGCTTGGGCGGATGCACATGGCTGCTGGCCTCGATCGGGTAGAGCCGGTTGGTGCCCTCGGGCAGCCACCGGTGCGTCGTGGCCCGCGGGATCACCACGTAGTCGCCGGTGCGGTAGCGCAGCGCTCCGAAAATTGTCTCCACGACACCAGATCCGGCTTCGACGTACACCACCTCGTCGCCGACCGCGTTGCGGTAGAGCGGGGAGGGCACCGAGGTCACGACATAACTGATCCGGACGTCGCCGTTGCCCATCAGGAGCCGACGACCGGTGACGGCGTCGGCGTCCTCGGCGTATTCCAGCGTGTGCAGCCTCAGGTGCCGGGGCTTGAGCGGATGGTTGGCCTGCGTGCGCTGGTCGGGCAGCTCCCAGACCTCGCTGGCGGTGATCGCCGAGGGCACGCCGCGGTGGTAGAGCAACGAGGAGTCCGAGGAGAAGCCCTCCTCCCCCATCAACTCCTCGCGGTAGAGGTTCCCCGCGGCGTCGCGGAACGCGGTGTGCCGGTGCCGCGGCACCTCTCCGACCTGTCGGTAGTACGCCATCAGTTCCGGGTCCTCTCCTCAGGTCGTGGCCGCGAGGTCTCCCGGCCACTGTCGGTTAGGGTCGCAAGAGTGTCAACGAAGGTGCCCGACCCGATCCCAGCCACGGTCCCAGTCATCGTCCCCGCGCCGTACGTCGCGTTGGTCGACGACGCCGCCGTGTTCCCGCCGGGAAACGCCCCGCTGGAGCAGGCGGTCGCCGAGTACCGCACCCACCAGCAGGAGCCGTACGCCGACCTGGTCGGCCCGCTGGTCGTCCCCGACCTGCGCCTGCCCGACCTGCTGGAGATCGTGCGCGCCCACGAGGCGGCGGCGCCACTCCCGATCAGCGTCGTGGTCGCCGGCGGCGCCGGAGCGCTCGAACCCGCTGCCCGGTGGGCCGACGGAGCCGAGGAGTTGGAACTGCGCGCACTCGCCGTCGCACTGCAGGACCTCGGCGACCTGCCCACCAACGCTCGGCGCGTGGTGGCCGCCGCCGACCTCGGCCTCGACGTGCCGGTCTCGGTCGAGCTACCGCTGGCCACAGCCGGCCTCGCGGAACTGACCGCCGGCTGGCTCCACGCCCTGGACGTGGTCGCCGAGGCCGATCTGCGGGCCAAGTTCCGCACCGGCGGCCTGACTGCCGACCTGGTGCCGAGCCCGTCCCTGCTGGGCGCGGCGATCGACGCGGCCCTGGACCGTGAGCTGCCGTTCGTCTGCACCGCCGGGCTCCACCACGCCGTCCGCACCGATGCCCCGGGACTCCAGGCGCACGGCTTCCTCAACGTGCTGCTCGCCGCCCGCGCCGCACTCGACGGCGACGACGTGGTCGCCGCGCTCGCCCTCACCGACGCCGACGCGGTGGTCGCACGGATCGGCGAACTCGGTGAGGACAGCCTGACCCGCGCCCGGCGATGGTTCGTGTCCTTCGGCTGCTGCGGGGTCCAGGACCCGTGGGCGGACCTGGTCGACCTGGGGCTCGCCGAGGGAGCAGTGCGATGAGCGACGGGCGCAGCCGCCGCTGGGACGGCCACCGCGAGGCCCGCCGTGCCGAGTTCGTCACGGCCGCCGCACGGGCCATCGAGAAGCACGGGCCCGACGCCCACCTCTCCGACATCGCCGCCGAGGCCGGGGTCTCCAAGCCCGTCCTCTACCGCTACTTCTCCGACAAGGACGACCTGCTCGGCGCCACGGCGGCCTATGCGGCCGACGAGATCGTGACCGCGGTCGTCGAGGCGCTGCGCTCGGACCTGGACGCACGCGCGCTGGTGGAGGCCGCCGTCGGCGCCTTCCTGCGCCAGGCCGAGCTTCACCGCAACCTCTTCCTGCTCGCCGTGCACCACCACACCCGAGCCGTCGACGGGTCCGTCGCCGGCGGCAAGGCCGCTGCTGCGACCGTGCTCACCCGGGCCTTCGAGGGCGCGCTCGGCGCCGCCGGACGCGACACCCGCGGTGCGGCGCCGTGGGCGCACGCCGTGGTGGGCCTGAGCATCTCCGGCGCCGAGTGGTGGCTGGAGCAGCAGACGATGACGCGCGAGGAGATGACCGGCTACCTCTCCGCCTTCGTGTGGCACGCCTTCGACGGGATCAGCGGCGGGGCGTACGCCGGCGTCACCGCGGACATCAGCGGGAGCCTCACAGGTTCCCCCGACGCTCCTGCTCCCGCTCGATCGCCTCGAACAGCGCCTTGAAGTTGCCCTTGCCGAACCCGAGCGAGCCGTGTCGCTCGATCAGCTCGAAGAACAGCGTCGGCCGGTCGCCCAGCGGCTTGGTGAAGATCTGCAGCAGGTAGCCGTCCTCGTCACGGTCGACCAGGATCCGGCGGGCCTTGAGCTCCTCGATCGGCACGCGCACGTTGCCGATCCGCTCCCGTAGCTCGGGGTCGTCGTAGTAGGAGTCCGGGGTGTCGAGGAACTCCACCCCGGCCTCGCGCAGCACGTCGACGGTGGCGAGGATGTCGTTGGTGGCCAGGGCGATGTGCTGGCAGCCCGCCCCGGAGTAGAACTCCAGGTACTCGTCGATCTGGGACTTCTTCCGGGCCACGGCCGGCTCGTTGAGCGGGAACTTGACCCGGTGGTTGCCCGAGGCGACGACCTTGGACATCAGCGCGGAGTAGTCGGTGGCGATGTCGTCGCCGATGAACTCGGCCATGTTGGTGAAGCCCATGACCCGGTTGTAGAAGCTCACCCACTCGTCCATGCGGCCGAGTTCGACGTTGCCCACGCAGTGGTCGACGGCCTGGAAGAGCCGCCGCGGGTGACCCTCCGGACGGCGGCGGGTCGAGGTGCGGGCGACGTAGCCGGGCAGGTAGGGACCGTCGTACCGGCTGCGGTCGACCAGGGTGTGGCGAGTCTCGCCGTACGTCGCGATGGCGGCGATCCGTACGGTGCCGTGCTCGTCGGTCACGTCGTGAGGCTCGTCGAGGATCGTGGCCCCCTGGGCCCGCGCGTGCTCGATGCACCGGTCCACGTCGGGGACCTCCAGCGCGAGGTCGACCACGCCGTCGCCGTGGCGGCGGTGGTGGTCGGCCAGCGCGCTGTCCGGGGTGACCGCCCCGGTCAGGACGAAGCGCGCGCTGCCCGAGCGGAGGACGAAGGACTTCGACTCCCGCCAGCCGGTCTCCGGACCGCGGTAGGCCTCCAGGTCCATGCCGAAGGCGAGTTGGTAGTAGGAGGCGGCCTGGGTCGCGTTGCCGACGACGAAGCCGATGGCGTCCATCCCGGTCACCGGGAAGGGGTCCCGGCTGGCGTCGTACTCCACCAGCCCGACCAGCTCGCGGAGCTGCTCGAGGGTCAGGTCGGCGCGGAGCTCGTCATGGGTCAGCTGCTCAGTCATGCGCTCGATGATCCGATGGCAGCACAGAGTGCGCAATCAGGCCCCGACACGCTGAGCACTTTGTACAGTGGAAAGACACGTGAAGGGCCAGCCGTCGCACATCTCGACCAGAGGAGCACCCATGGACGCTCTCGACGCCGACCTGATCCGGCTCTTCGCCGACGAGCCACGCATCGGCGTCCTGGAGGCCTCGCGGCGCCTGGGCGTCGCCCGCGGCACCGTGCAGGCGCGGCTGGACCGGCTGGGCGAGAGCGGTGTGATCGCGGGCTGGGGGCCCCGGCTGGACCCCGCGGCGCTGGGCTATCCGGTGACCGCGTTCCTCACCCTGGAGACTCGCCAGGGCGTCGGGCACGACACCATCGGCGCGCACCTGGCCGACATCCCCGAAGTCCTCGAGGTGCACACGATCACCGGCGCGGGTGACCTGTGGGCCCGCGTGGTGGCCCGCAGCAACGCGGACCTGCAACGGGTGATCGACCTGGTCCTGGACCACGAGGGGATCGTGCGCTCGACCACGGTGATCGCGCTGGCGACCCAGGTGGAGCACCGGGTGCTGCCGCTGGTGGGAGCGGCGCTCACCTGAGGAGGGTCAGCTGAAGATCATGCAGGACGACGTGGCGTGCGCGACGGTGCGACCCTGCTCGTCGGAGAGCGTCGCCTGAGCCAGCGCCGTACGCCGCCCGCGCTGGATCACGGTGCCCTCGCACCGCAGCAGCCCGGAGTCCACGGTGACCGCCCGCAGGAACTTGGTGGTCAGATCCAGGGAGGTGTAGGCCTCTCCCACCGCCAGCGTCGAGTGCACCGCGCACGCGGCGGCGGTGTCGAGCAGGGTCGCGATCACGCCGCCGTGCACCATGCCCAGCGGGTTGTAGTGGAACTCCGCGGCACGCAGCTCGACCACGACGCGCCCCGCCTCCGGGTGGAAGCCGCTCACGTCGAGGGTGTCCATGATCGGCGGCCGGGGCAGCTCTCCCCGCACGATCGCCTGCAACTGGCCCAGCCCGTCGAGGCCGGCCAGCGACGTCAGGTCCGCCTGCCCTGGCCTTCGCCACCGACAACTGCACCATCGGCCGCACTCTGGAGATCGTCGGCGAGCGCTCCACGCTGGTCGTGCTGCGCGAGGTCTTCAACGGCGTCCGGCGCTTCGAGGACATGCGGCGTCATGCCGGCCTCCCCCGCCAGGTGCTCACCAACCGGTTGCGACTGCTGGAGGAGCACGACCTGCTGCGGCGCGTCCCCTACCAGGAGCCCGGGGAGCGCGTCCGTCACGAGTACCGGTTGACCGCGCGCGGGCTGGAGCTCTACCCGGTCCTGGTCGCGCTGGCCGAGTGGGGCGACCGCTACCTCGCCGACCCCGAGGGGCCCCCGGTCGAGTTCGTGCACCGCGGCTGCGGGGCGGCGGTGCACCTGGAGCCGGTCTGCGCCGAGGGCCATCGCCTCGACGACGTCCGGGAGATGATCACCCGGCCCGGCCCGGGCGCGCGGCCCACTCCCTGATCCGGTCGATCCGCAGCTGGAGCTGTTCCTCGGTCGCCACGCTGGCCGGCGGGCCGCCGCACTCGCGACGCAGCGCCGCGTGCGTCACCCCGTGCGGCTGTCCGGTGCGGTGGTTCCACGCCGCGACCAGCCCGTTGAGCTCCCGGCGCAGCACTCCGAGCCGTTCGTGGGTGGACCCGTCGAGCTGCGGGGCCGGGGCGGCCTCGGACCTCGACGCCTCCTGCCGTCGCGCCCGCTCGGACTGGCGGTGGCGCAGCAGGTCGCGCACCTGGTCCGGCTCGAGCAGCCCGGGGATCCCGAGGAAGTCCATCTCCTCCTCCGACCCGACGTGCACCTCCCCGGCGTGGCCGAACTCGCCGCCGTCGTAGAGGACCCGGTCGAAGACGGCCTCCGAACCGAGCGCCTGGAACGGCAGCAACTGCTCCTCGGCCGAAGCGGACTCGGCAGCCTGCTCGCGGGCGAGGAGCTCCTCCTCCGCGGCGAAGACGTCCGCCTCGTCCTGCACCACCCGGCCGAGCACGTGGTCGCGCTGTACCTCCAACTCGGCGGCCAGACCCAGCAGGTGCATCGTGGAGGGCAGGAAGACCGACGCCGTCTCGCCACGCTTGCGGGCGCGGACGAAACGGCCGACCGCCTGGGCGAAGAAGAGCGGCGTGGTCGTCGTTGTGGCATAGACCCCGACCGCGAGCCGGGGCACGTCGACACCCTCGGAGACCATCCGGACCGCGACCATCCAGCGCTGGTCGCCGGCGGAGAACTCCGCGATCCGCTTCGAGGCCGCCTTCTCGTCCGAGAGCACCACCACCGGCTTCTCGCCACTGATCGCGGCCAGCAGGCGCGCGTAGGCACGTGCCGAGTCCTGGTCGGAGGCGATCACCAACCCGCCCGCGTCGGGGACGCCGCGGCGTACCTCGGTCAGGCGGGTGTCCGCCGCGGCGAGCACCGACGGCATCCAGGAGCCCTCGGGGTCCAGCGCGGTGCGCAGGGCCTGCGCCGTCTGGTCCTTGGTCAGCGGCTCACCCAGGCGGGCGGCCACCTCGTCGCCGGCGCGCGTGCGCCACTGCATCTGACCCGAGTACGCCAGGAAGATCACCGGGCGCACCACGTGGTCGGCCAGCGCGTGGGCGTAACCGTAGGTGTAGTCCGCGGCGCTGCGCGGGATCCCGTCGGACCCGTCCTCGTAACGCACGAAGGGGATCGGGTTCACGTCCGAGCGGAACGGCGTGCCGGTGAGGGCCAGCCGCCGGTGCGCCGGCTCGAACGCCTCGCGGACGCCCTCACCCCATGACAGCGCGTCCCCGGCGTGGTGGATCTCGTCGAGGATGACCAGGGTCTTGGTGCGTTCGGTGCGGATGCGCATCGCCAGCGGGTTGACCGCGACCCCGGCATAGGTCACCGCGATGCCCTTGTAGTCGCCGCTCGTGCGCCCCTTGCCCCCCGAGTACGTGGGGTCCAGCGGGATGCCGACGCGCTCCGCGGCCTCGGCCCACTGGGTCTTGAGGTGCTCGGTGGGAGCGACCACCGTGATCCGCTCCACGACCCGGCGGGCCAGCAGCTCGGCGGCCACCGTGAGCGCGAACGTGGTCTTGCCGGCGCCCGGTGTGGCGACGGCGAGGAAGTCACGCGGGTTCTCGGCGAAGTACTGGCTGACCGCCTGGGTCTGCCAGGCGCGCAGTTTGGTGGCGGTGCCCCAGGCGGCGCGGTCGGGATAGGCCGGCGGCAGCGGGGCGTGGGTCTGGTGCGAGAGGGTCACGTCGTCCTGGAGGGGGTACGGGTCGGGTGCGGGTCGGGCAGGGTGCGCTCACTCCTCGTCGTCGCGCAGACCCTCCCAGATCTCCTTGCACTCCGGGCACACCGGGAACTTCTCCGGGGCCCGGCTGGGCACCCAGACCTTGCCGCAGAGGGCCACCACCGGGGTGCCCATCACCATCGCCTCGGTGAGCTTGTCCTTGTCCACGAAGTGGCTGAACCGCTCGTGGTCGCCGTCCTCGAAGGTCTCGGTCCTGCGGTCCTCGACCGTCTGTACGCCGGGGCTCAGTTGAGGGGTGACCATGGCGGTCATCCTACGTCGAGGGCTCAGTTCTGCGTGGGATCGCCGGGCCGCGTGGAGACCCACGCGAGCTCCCCGGCCTGCCGCCGCAGCACGCGACGCCACAGCTCCTCGGGGTCCTCGTCGAAGACGTCGTGGGTGGTGGAGTCCACCACGTACCACGCCCCCTCCTCGATCTCCGAGGCCAGTTGGCCTGCCGACCATCCGGCGTACCCGGCGAAGATCCGCAGGCGTGTCATCGCCGGGGCGAGGACCTCCCGCGGCGTGTCCAGGTCGATCACGCCGGTGACCCCGAAGAGCCGACGGAAGCCGATCGGGTCGGGACCGTCGGTGGCCGGCACGCAGGCCAGCGCCAGCGCGGAGTCGGTGGAGACCGGGCCCCCCTCGAAGACCACCGCGGGGTCGTCCACGGCCGCGGCCCAGTCCGGCAGCACGGCCCCGACCTCCACCCCGCTCGGCCGGTTGAGCACGACCCCGAGGGTGCCGTCCTCGTCGTGGTCGAGCAGCAGGACGACGGTGCGGTCGAAGTGCGGGTCGGTGAGCTCGGTGGTGGCCACCAGCAGACGCCCCGGCGCCGGGTCCTCGCAGGCGAGCTCGAAGCGCTCGACCGGTTCGCTCATCGTGGCGTCGCCGCGGTGCGGACCGCGGTCGCGACGGCATGGTGCACGTCGGGGTGGAAGACGCTGGGGATGATGTAGTTCGCGTTCAGCTCGTCGGGGCCGACCGAGATCGCGATCGCGTCGGCGGCGGCGAGCAGCAGCGCGGTGTCGACGTGCTTGGCCGACGCGTCCAGCAGCCCACGGAACACGCCGGGGAACGCCAGCACGTTGTTGATCTGGTTGGGGTAGTCCGAACGTCCGGTCGCCACCACGGCGGCGTGCCGCCGCGCCTCGGCCGGGTCGACCTCGGGCACCGGGTTGGCCAGTGCGAACACCACCGCGTCCGGAGCCATCGAGGCGACGTCCTCCCCGGTGATCACGTTTGGCGCCGACACCCCGATGAAGACGTCCGCCCCGGCCATCGCCTGGTGCAGGTCCCCGGTGAACCCCTCGGGGTTGGTCGCGTCGGCGACCCACTCCAGGGAGTGGTGCAGCCCCGGCCGGTCGCGGTGCACGACGCCCTCGACGTCGCAGACCAGCACGTTGCGCACGCCCGCGGCGAGCAGCAGCCGCAGGATCGCGGTGCCGGCGGCACCCGCGCCCGACATCACCACCCGCACGGTTGCCAGCTCCTTGCGGACCACCCGCAGCGCGTTGCGCAGCGCGGCGAGCACCACGATCGCGGTGCCGTGCTGGTCGTCGTGGAAGACCGGGATGTCGAGGATCTCCCGCAGCCGCGCCTCGATCTCGAAGCACCGCGGCGCGGAGATGTCCTCCAGGTTGATGCCCGCGAAACCCGGCGCGAGGCAGCGGATCACCTCCACGAGCGTGTCGGTGTCCTGGGTGTCCAGGCAGATCGGCCAGGCGTCGATGCCGCCGAACTGCTTGAAGAGCGCGGCTTTGCCCTCCATCACCGGGAGTGCGGCCTCGGGGCCGATGTTGCCCAGGCCCAGCACCGCGGAGCCGTCGGTGACCACCGCCACCGAGTTGCGCTTCACGGTCAGCCGCCGGGCGTCCTCGGGGTTGGCCGCGATCGCCTCGCAGACCCGGGCCACGCCCGGGGTGTAGATCAGCGACAGGTCGTCGCGGTTGCGGATGGGATGCTTGGAGCCCATCTCGATCGTGCCGCCCAGGTGCATCAGGAAGGTGCGGTCGGAGACCTTGCCGACCACGACGCCTTCCAGGCCGCGCAGGTGCTCCACGATCGCCTCGGCGTGGCCGGTGTCGCTGGCCGCGCAGGTGACGTCGATCTGGAGCTTGTCGTGGCCCGAGGCGCTGACGTCCAGAGCGGTGATCACACCACCGGCGTCCTCGACCGCATGGGTCAGCAGGCTGATGGCGGAGCCGCCGGCGGGCAACTCCAGTCGGACGGTGATCGAGTACGAGATGCTCGGCGTCGCTGTCACGGGTTCATCGTGTCACGATCCGAGGGGAAGCCGACCCCGGCGTGGCCGCGCTGGGAGGGTCGCGGAGCGGTAAAGGGAGAAAGCCGCTCGACGACGCGGGCACACGCCGGGGCCGGCGTCAGGGGTGGGGCTTGAAGGTCGAGACCGATGGCTCAGGCGCCGCGGGCCCGCCGTACGCGGGACACGAAGTCCTGCGACGAGCGCTGCATCAGGACGACCGGGGCGACCGGGGTCGAGTCGGCCTGCTCGTCCTGGGGGCGGGGGGTCTTGCCGAGAGCGGCCAGGAGCCGGTCGGCGAACTGCTGAGCGTTCCGCGCCATTGCGAAATCCTCTCTGTCCATACCGTGGGTACGTACTCAGAGTACGGAGACGATCCCACCCGTCCAAGCCACGCGCCGGTGATCCCCGACACGGCCCCCGCACGCCCCTAGGGTGGGCGGCATGACCAGTCCGCGACCGCAGGACCTGCTGCTCAAGGCGACCCGCCGCCAGCAGTACTCGGCGTCCACCAAGCGCGCCCTGGTCGAGGTCGCCCGCGACCTGTTCGCCCGCCGCGGCTACGCCGGCACCAGCCTCGACGAGATCGTCGCGGGCGCCACGGTGACCAAGGGCGCGCTCTACCACCACTTCACCGGCAAGCAGGAACTCTTCGAGGCGGTCTTCGTCGCGGTGGAGAACGACGCCTCCGAGCGGATCCGGGGACGGATCCGGACGCTGCGCGACCCCTGGGAGAAGGCGGTGGCGGGCACCCGCGAGTTCCTCTCGGTCACGCGCGACGAGGAGTACCGCCGGATCGTGATCCAGGAGGGACCGGCCGTCCTGGGCTACGAGCGCTTCCGTGAGCATGAGGAGCGCAGCACCTTCGGGCTCGTCCAGGAGATCGTCGGCGCGCTGTTGACCACCTGGGACCTGCCGCCCAGCACCATCGAGGCGTTCACCCGGCTCTTCTTCGGGGCGATGTCGGCCACCGGCGCCGCGGTGTCGTCGTCCGTGGACCCCGCCCGGGCGAGCAAGGACGCCGAGGACGCGATCGTGCTGGTGCTGGCCGGCATCCGGTCGCTGGCCGAGAGCGGCGCCGGCTTTCCCCGCGCCGAGGACCTCACCGGCTAGATCTCACGGTGTGATCGTCACGTCCCCGGCGTCCACCGGGATCAGCTCGATCCAGACCGGCCCCGGCGGGACCTCGAGCGGCCCCTTCCTGGTCGCCAGCGACACCGGCGCGTCCAGCCCGGCCTTGGCCCAGGTGCCCCGCACGACCCGACCCTGGTGGAAGAGCATCATCGGACCCTCGCCGTCGAAGACCGTCTCGGGCACGGGGTTCCCCGCCGGGTCGAGATAGCCCGCGTCGCCGATCTCGACGCGCAGCACCAGTACCGTCGCGGGGCGGAACTGGTCGTCGGCACCCGCGTTGGTGTCGGTGTTGGTCCAGGTCCTGCCGTCCCGGGTGAAGCTGGTCGAGCTCCCCGCCGAGAAGGACACCGTGAACGCCGAGGCCGCCTTGCCGCGCGGCAGCGGCTCCTCACCGAAGGGCAGGTAGGGCGCGGGCAGGCCCGAGGACTTCTCCTTGCGAGCCACCACCGGGAGCTCCATGAACAGGTTGTACGGCGCGGACCGGGACGAGTCCCGGAAGAACCCGTCGGCCCCCTCGGTGTAGGTGGTCACGCCGGCCTCCTCGAACCGCTGGACCGTCTGGGGCGCTCCCCCGCTGGCGACCAGCGCCGCGTCCAGCGGCAGCACGATCCCGATGTCACTGGCGCGCAACGAGCGCACCGGGCCGACGACGTCGGGCACCTCGGTCAGGTAGAAGGCCGCCAGCCGCGTGATGCCGCCTTCGACCAGTTCCTCGACCACCAGGTCCGCCGCACCCAGCCCGACCTGGGGCTGGCTGGAGGAGGTGTTGTCGATCTTCACACCGAGGATCCGGTGCCGCGGGGCGCCGTCCTTCAACTCCTGCCCCGTCAGGGGCGAGAGCACCGGGGCCGGCGTGGCCGACGGGGTCGGCGTGGCACCGGGCTCAGGGGTGGGATCGGCACCGCTGCAACCCGCGAGCAGCACCGACGCGAGCGCCAGGGACGAGTACGCCAGGGCCGGGGCGAGCAGTCGGCGAGACCTCATGACCCGAGCATGACACGCGTCAGCGTCAGCGCCCGCGCAGCGTGCCCGCGAACCACCCGTCGGTCCAGATCGGGTCCTTGCGGACCGACTGGCCGGGGCGCGGCGAGTGCAGGATCATCTTCCGGCCGTTGCGCGAACCGGCGTAGAAGCCCACGTGGTAGACGCCGCCGGAGGAGCCGAAGAAGACGAAGTCGCCGACCTTCATCGCCGAACGCGGGATGCGGCGCATGTAGCCGCTCTGCGCGCCCGAGGTGCGCGGCACGCCGCGGATGCCGGCCTTGCGGGTGCTGTAGAGCACCAGCCCGGAGCAGTCGAACGAGCCGGGACCGGCGGCGCCGTACGCGTAGGGGTCGCCGACCTGGGCCAGCGCGACCTTGTAGGCCTTCATGATCTTGGTGTCCGGCTTGACCTTGCGCACCGCCTGCAGCGTCTGCTGCTGGGCCACCGGAGCGGTGAAGGAACTTCCGGCCGGCTCGACGGGCGTCTCGGCAGCCTGGGCCGGCAGCACGCCCGCGAGCAGCGGGACGGAGAGGAGGAGGGCAACGGCAGTACGCCGGGCATGGCTCACACGCATGGGGGATATCCCTTCTCACGCCTGTGAGGTGAGCTGTCGGGTTAGGGCGAGAAAGGTGCCCTGCACGAGCCGCGGACGGCTGCGCGCTTCACCCCGAGTGCCACAGGGGCACGTGGAAACGTGGGTCCCCCACTCCTACCCGGTGGGTCGTGGAGCGGTCGTCGGGAGGGTAGGACTCGGCGAACCCGGGACCGCTGTTCTGTTCTCGTCCGGAAGTGAGCCACATCGCACGCGCACGCGCCAAAACGGCCACGCCGAACGGTCTAGACCGATCAGACCTTGGCGCCGCCGTCGACGTACAGGGTCTGGCCGGTGATGTAAGAGGCCTCGTCGCTGCACAGGAAGGCCGCCGCCGCGGCGATGTCACCGGGCTCGCCGACGCGGCGTACCGGGTTCGCCTCGGCGTTCAGGCGGCGCAGCTCCTCGGGCGACATCTTCAGTCGCGCGGCCGTCGCGTCGGTCATCTCGGTAACGATGAAACCCGGCGCGATCGCGTTCGCGTTGACACCGAAGGGCCCGAGCTCCAGCGCCAGCGTGCGGGTGAAGCCCTGCACGCCCATCTTCGCCGCGGAGTAGTTCGCCTGGCCGCGGTTGCCCAGCGCCGAGACGCTGGAGAGGTTGAGGATCTTGCCGTACTTCGCGGGCACGAAGTGCTTCTGCACCTCGCGGCTCATCAGGAACGCGCCCTTGAGGTGGACGTCCATGACCAGGTCCCAGTCGTCCTCGGTCATCTTGAAGAGCAGGTTGTCGCGGGTGATGCCGGCGTTGTTGACCAGCACGTCGACGCGACCGAACCGGTCCACGACCGCCGCGACCGCGCGCTCGACCTCGCCGGCCTGGGTGACGTCGCAGCCGAGCCCCAGTCCCGGGCCGGCCAGACCGTCGGCAGTCGCCTGCGCGGCCGCCGGGTCGAGGTCCAGGACGGCCACCGACGCGCCCTCGTCGGCGAACCGGGCAGCGGTCGCGGCACCGATGCCGCGGGCCGCGCCCGTGACGATCACCACACGGTTTTCGTAACGATTCATGGGCAACTCTCCTGGGTCGTCGCGGGAACGGATCGCAGTCTGGCAGACGGTATCCTTGCCTGATGCAACGAGCCGGTTTCCGCTTCGCCGTGACCCTGGCATTGGTCATGGCGGCGGCGACCCTGATCGTCGCCTGGATCTACGACCTGCCGGTCCGCGACCCCGACTCGGTCGCCGGTCCGACGTACCTGCGACTGCCCGCGATCCTGTTGCTGGCCTTCGTGATCGACGTCCTGCCGCGCGCGCTGTGGCGCGCCCGGAACCCGCTCAAGGTCGCGGGCCCCTTCGCCGCGGTGGTGCGGGAGCGGTGGGATCCCGAGCACATCCGCTTCGCCCTGCTCGGACTCGGCGCGTGGTACGTCACCTACGCCTCCTTCCGGAACCTGAAGTCGTTCGTCCCGTTCGTCAACACGAACCTGTACGACGACGCGCTCGACCGGATCGACCGGGTGCTCTTCCTCGGGCACGACCCCGCGACGTTGCTCCACGACCTGCTGGGCACCGGATGGGCGGCCCACTTCCTGTCCTTCGTCTACGTCGCGTGGATCGCGCTGGTGCCGTTCTCCATCGCGGTGGCGCTGGTGTGGACCCGCGACCGCTCGGCCGGGGCCTGGTTCGTCACCGCGATCGCGGTCGACTGGGCGCTCGGCGTGGCCGTCTACTTCGCGCTGCCGACGCTGGGCCCGATCTACGCCCGCCCCGAGCTCTTCGCCACGCTGCCGCCCACGGACGTGACGACGCTGCAGGCGACGTTGTTGACCGAGCGGATCGAGGTGCTGACGAACCCGTTCACCACCACCGCGGTGCAGACGATCGCCGCCTTCGCCTCGCTCCACGTCGGCATCAGCGTGACGATGGCGGTCATGGGCGAACTGCTGCGTTGGCCGCGCGCGGTCCGGATCTTCCTGTGGGTCTTCCTCGGGCTGACGGTCCTCTCCACGGTCTACTTCGGGTGGCACTACGCCCTGGACGCCGTGGGCGGCGCGGTGCTGGGCGTGACCGGGGTCGTGATCGCCGCGTGGGGCACCCGGCACACCTTGCGCAGACGTCCGGCGCCTCAGCCGGAGACGGCCGCCGCCAGCCGCGCGGCGTAGTCGGCGGCCTCCGCCTCGTCGGCGTAGCGGGTCCGCGGCCAGAAGAAGCCGCGCAGCCCGTCCCCCTTGGTGCGGGGCACCACGTGCAGGTGAAGGTGCGGCACGCTCTGGCTCACGGTGTTGTTGACCGCCATGAAGGAGCCCTGCGCGCCCAGGGCGGTGACGACGGCACTCCCCAGACGCTGCGCAGCCTCGAGCAACGGGTCGCGGAGCTCGGGCGGAAGCTCGGGCAGGGTCTCGACGTGCACGCGCGGCACGAGCAGGACGTGGCCCTTGAAGACGGGTCTGCGGTCGAGGAACGCGACCAGGTCGGGCTCGTCGAGCACGCGGTGGGCGGGCTCCTCGCCGGCGACCACCGCGCAGAAGGCGCAGCCGCTCAGAAGACGTACCGCCCGGGCAGCAGCCGCCGGACCATGGCGGGCAGGCGGGCCTCGAGCGCACCGTAGGCCGCGTCGAAGTGCTCGCGCTTGATGCGCCGGGTGCCGCCGAGCTCGGTCAACGTCAGCGTCAGCAGGATGTGGGCGGTCGCGAGGCAGTGGTCGTTGCCGTCGAGAGCACCGGCGCCCTCGGCCAGGCGCTTGGCGTCGGCGCGGTGACGTCGGGCCGCCGGCGCCAGGGTCAGCGCCCAGAAGACGAGCTCGTCGCGACTCCAACCGTCGAGGTGGTGCGGGAGCGTCAGCAGCGCGACGACCGGGTCCTGGCCGATGGTGGTGGCCGCGGCGCTCTCGGCGACCCGCTGCCGCGGCAGCGTGGGCACCGCGGTGGTCACCGCCCCGCGGCGCGACGCCTCCAGCGCGGCCTGGTAGGCCTCGCGCAGCGCGCAGAACGACGCGGTGGCGGCCAACTGGACACTGCGGTCGGCGGTGGCGTGCTTGTCGGGGTGCAGGGCCTGGGCCTGGCGGCGGAAGGCAGCCTTGATCTGCTCCATGCTCGCGTCGGGCGTGAGCCCCAGCCTGGTGTAGGCGTCCATGCCGTACCTCCCCTTCCGTGACCGCCGGTCCCTCACCGCCGATGACCCCTTCAACGAGCGAAAAGGACAAACGTCACGAATCCCCAATCACGACCGCCCCCGCGGCCGCTACTCCCATGCAACCTCGCCGAACCCGCCCGATCAAGGACCTGATCGGGCGGGTTCGGGTGGGCCGAACGGCTGATCCCCCCGAATCAGCCGTGCAACTCAGCCGCCGCGCCGGGTGAGCCTCAGCCGGGTCGGCGTGACCAGCCACCCCGCGGCCGGCGCCAGCACCAGCACGACCGCGGCCGCGCCGATCACCGAGGGCCACGGCACGTCCACCCCCGGCAGGCCGTCGAGCTGGCCGAAGGCCATCCCGGTGGGTGCCCCCGCGGCCAACCCGAGCGCCGCCCCGACGATCGCGAGGAAGAGCCCGTGCAGGGCCCCGAACGCCCGCCGCTGGCGCGGTGCCGCCCCCACGGCCGCCAGCGTCGCGACGTCGTCGCGGCTCTCGGCCGCCGACAGGGCGACCGCGATCCCGACGACCAGCAGGGTCAGCACGGCCGCCACGCCGAGCCCGGCGTACTGCAGCCGCTGGAGCAGGGCCCGGTCGGGGTCGTCGGTCTCCACGAAGAGCCCGTACACCGAGAGCCGTTCCCGGTCCGCGGAGGTCACCGACCGCGCGGTGGTCACCAACGTCTCGGCCGGCACCTGCGCCAAGGAGGTGGCCTCGCCGAGCGTCCGTGCCGTCTCCGGGCTGATCACCGCCGCCCCCAACGGCAGGGACGCGTCGACGAACCGGCCCGCGGCCGCCACGGTCACCGGCAGCTGCCAGGTCGCACGCACGTCGTTGCCGCGGGAGCGGAGCACCAGCTCCACCTCGCGCCCGGAGTCGGTGCGCACCACGTTGCGGCGGGTCAGCGACCAGGGGTCGCGCAGCACCACCTCGCCCGCGTCGTAGGCAGCCAGCGCAGCCTCCGCCCTTGCCGGAGCCAGACCTGCGAGCTGCTCCGCCAGCGCCCCGCGCTGGACGACCCAGACCTCCGGATACCCCCCGCGGAGGGTCACGTGCTGCTCACGTCGCTCGGGGTCGGCCAGGGCGTAGGCGGTGGTCGAGCCGGTCACCGGGACCACCTCGTCCACGACCTTCAGCATGGCCGCGGGATCCCCGCCGTAGATGCGGGCGGTCTGCGGCGGAAGCGCCGCCTGGGCCTGCTCGGTGCGGGCCGCCGAGGCGAACCCGAACCCCGCGAGCACCACGCCGAACACGGTCGCGGCCAGCGCGAGCACCGCCGCGCCGGTGCGGAACCGCTGACGTCCGGCGTCGCGGAAAGCGTAGCGCCCCGACAGCGGCAGGCGCGTGTTGAGCTGCGCCACCCGTCGCACGAGGTACGGCGTGGCCCAGGCCAACCCGGCCAGGCCGAGGACGACCCCGAGCGCGACCACGGCGGGGGCGAGCGCCTGCTCCGACCCCTGCGGACCGAAGGAGCGCGCGGTGAACCAGCCTCCGACGGCGACGAGCAGCAGCCCCAGCCCGGCGAGCACGAAGGCGCCACGGTGGGCCTTGGACTCCCCCGGGCGGACCGGGAAGCGACCTGAGAGCGCCTGCACCGGCGTCAACCGCGACGCACTCCAGGCGGGCAGCAGTGCCGCGATCACCGCGGTCGCCGCGCCGAGGACGACGACCACCCCCACCGCGGTCCAGGCGGGTTCCACCGGCAGGACCGGCCGGTCGGCCCAGCGGTCCAGCGTGCCGGCGAGCAGGAGGAAGAGCCCCAGCCCGAGCGCTCCCCCGAGCACGCTGGACAGCAGACCGAGCACGAGCCCCTGAGCCAGGACGACACGGCGTACGTCGGCCCCCGCACCGCCGTTGGTGGCCAGCAGCCCGAGATCGCGCACCTGGCGACGGGCGGCGACGCCGAACGCTGCGCCGACGATAAGTACGACGACCAGGCCGCCCAGCAGCACCGAGACCGCGCCCAGGACCAACGGCTCGACGTCGAAGGAGTCCTCGCCCCAGTCCAGGCCCCACGCCTTCGGGGAGAGCACCACGTCACGCGGCTGGAGGGCCACCCCGACGGCGGCTAGGTCCTCCACGAGGTTCTTCAGCTCGGGACGGTTGAGCTCGGGCAGGTCGACGAACTGGCGGGCCGTCGCGGCGGGCACCGTCACCAGCGAGGTCGTCGGCGACGCGATGAGTCCGGGTCCGCCCTCGTCGTACTGCTCGAAGGTCTCGGCGAGCCCGACGACGCGCACCGTGGTGTCGTTGACCTCCAGGGTCGCGTCACTGCGCAACGTCCCCGCACGGGTCAGCAGGTCGAGCTCGTCCGCCGCGAAGCGCCCGACGGCGACCTCGTCGGGTGCCGCGGGCCAGCGCCCGGACCGCAGGTCGAACCAGGGTGCGACCAGCGGGTCGGTCGGATCGGCCACGATCAGGTCCGCGCGCCCTCCGGCGCCGAAGGAGACCGGCCGCCACTGCGGGGCCAGCACGACCCGAGACCCCTGCGGCAGCAACGCGGCCAGGTCGACGCTCGCCGGGTCCCGCCGTTCGGCGTCTCGGACCGGCTCAGCCCCACCGAAGAGCGCCTGCCGGGCGCGGACCTCGGCGAACGGGGACACGGTGACGGCCGCATCGGCACCGGCCAGCTGGCTGCTGGCGTCGCGCTCCGGGGTCCACGCACTGTGGGACTGCGCCTGGGAGAGGAAGGTGGCCGTGGCCACCGGCAGGATCACCAGCACCAGGGTGAGCACCGCGCGCAGCGGGTGGCGGCGCAGATCGCGCCACGCCATCCGGATCGCGGGGCGCCACGCAGCGCTCATCGAGCACCGCCGACGAACGGCGCGGGCGAGACGGCCGAGCCGGCCTCGTCGACGATCGCGCCGTCGCGCAGGAACACGACCCGGTCCGCCCAGCCGGCGTGGCGGGCCTCGTGGGTGACCAGCAGGGCGGCGGCCCCGGAGTCGCAGCGTGCACGGAGGAGGGCGAGCACCTGCTCGCCGGTCACGGAGTCGAGCGCACCGGTCGGCTCGTCGGCCAGGATCAGGCCGCGCTGCCCCACGACGGCGCGGGCGATCGCGACGCGCTGCTGCTGTCCGCCGGACAGGTCGTCGGGGAACCGGTTCTCCAGCCCGCCCAGCCCGACCTCCTCCAGCGCGGCCTGGGCCTGGGCCAGCGCCTCCCGGGTGCGGATCCGGTCCAGCTCCAGCGGCAGCGCGACGTTCTCCGCGGCGGTCAGGCTGGGGATCAGGTTGTAGTCCTGGAAGACGTAGCCGACGCGACGCCGGCGGACCCGGGCCAGCTCGGACTTGGTCAGCGAGCCGAGCTCCTCGCCCAGCACGCGGACCTTGCCGGCGGTGGCCTGGTCGAGGCCCCCGGCGATGTTGAGCAGGGTCGACTTGCCGGAGCCCGAGGGGCCCATCACGGCGACCAACTCGCCCGGCGCCACGGTGAGGTGGAGTCCGCGCAGGGCGTGGACCGCCACGTCGCCGCGACCGTGGATCCTGCTGACGTCGAGCATCTCCAGGGCGGGGGCGTTCATCGGGTGGCTCCTTCGGGTGCAGAGGTGGTGGCGGAGGTGTGGGCTGCGCGCGCAAGCGCGGTCTCGCAGTGGTCGAGCCAGCGGACCTCGGCCTCGAGCTGGAACCGCTGGGACTCCAGCACCAGTGCCCAGGAAAGGTCGCCGTCACCCGCCGACTTCAGACGGGTGAGGTCCTGCATCGCAGTTAGGGTCGCGGCTCGCTGACGCTGGATGACCGCGGCGACGTCGACACCGGGGACGGTCGCGGCCAGGGCGAGCTTGATCGCGAGTTCGTCGCGCGGGCGGTCGGAGGAGTAGACCGGGCTGTCGAACCAGCCCGCCAGTTCCGCCCGTCCGGCCGGGGTGATCAGGTAGCGGACGCGGCCCTCCTCGTCCTGCTCACCGGAGGCGACCAGACCGTCGCGCTCGAGGCGCGCCAACGTGGTGTAGACCTGCCCGATGTTCAGCGGCCAGGTGGAGCCGGTGGTGGCGTCGAACTCGGCGCGGAGCTGGTAGCCGTACATCGGCTCCCGCTCGAGGAGGGCCAGGAGCCCGTGTTTGATGGACATAGATACGGAGTATGCATACCGAGTAAGTGCATAGCAAGTATGTAGTCCGGCATGGCGTGTTCCGCACCACAAAGGTTAGGTAAGCCTCACCTGTTCTTGCTAGCCTCCCGGCCATGGGCAAGACGGTGAAGCTCCCCAAGAAGAAGTGCTGCGTGAGCAAGTCCAAGTGCGGACGCTGCCCGCTGCGCATGCTCAAGGAGGGCACCCTCCCCGACGGCTACACCGTCAAGAAGCGCAAGCTCGTGAAGGTCGAGGGGTCGGGGAAGAAGAAGTCCGGCTCGTCAGGTAAGAAGAAGTACAAGAAGGCCGCCTGACCCCCACCGACCCGTCCGGAGCATCGATGACCTCCCCCCGCTTCGCCGAGCAGCTCAACGCCCAGATCGGCAACGAGCTCGCCGCCCACAACCAGTACCTGGCGTGCGCCGTGCACTACGACGCACTGACCATGCCGCGGATGGCCGCCTTCTTCTACGGCCAGGCCCTCGAGGAGCGCGAGCACGCGCTGATGATGGTGCAGTACCTGCTCGACACCGACTGCGAGGTCGTGATCCCCGGCGTCGAGGCACCGGTGTCGACCTTCGCCGACGTGGTCGCCCCGGTCAGCCTCGCACTGGCCCAGGAGAAGCGGGTCACCGAGCAGATCAACGCGCTGCTGCGCACCGCGCGCGAGGAGTTCGACTTCGCCTCCGAGCAGTTCATGCAGTGGTTCATCAAGGAGCAGGTCGAGGAGGTCGCCACGATGAGCGACCTGCTCGCCGTCGTCGAGCGCAACCGCGACGACATCGAGGACATCGAGGAGTACGTCGCCCGCGAGCAGTCCGGCGAGGGCGCCGACCCGACCGCGCCCCGGGTCGCCGGCGCCTGAGAGGCCCGGGGCGTCACCGGAACGGGCGCCCGTCGTTGATCGGGACGTGAACCGACGCCTCCCGCTGACCGCCCTCTCCGTCGTCGCCACGCTGGCCGTCACGCTGCTGCCCGGCCAGGCCGCGCCGGCCGCACCCGCCCCGGCACGTGCCGACACCGAGCGCGTCGTGTGGCTGTGCCGGCCCGGCCAGGCCGACAACCCGTGCGAGATCTTGCTCGACACGACGTACCAGCGGGCCGACGGGACCGCCGCAGTCCGCACGCTGGCCCGCCCGGGGCCGCGCAAGCGTCCGGTCGACTGCTTCTACGTCTACCCGACCGTCTCCAACCAGGTGACGCCGACGGCGACGAAGGCCAAGGACCCGGAGATCCGCTCGATCGCGAAGTACCAGGCGGCGCGGTTCTCCAGCCTGTGCCGGGTGTTCGCCCCGGTCTACCGCCAGGCGACCCTGGTCGGGATCGCGACGCTCCCGCTCGGCAGCGCCACCACGGCGTACGCCGACGTGCGGCAGGCGTGGCGGCAGTACCTGCGCCGCGACAACGCCGGACGCGGTGTCGTGCTGATCGGGCACTCCCAGGGCACCCTGATGCTGCGCCGGCTGATCGCCGACGAGATCGATCCCGACCCGCAGGCCCGTCGCCGCCTGGTCAGCGCGGTCCTGCTCGGCGGCAACGTGACGACCCCGGTCGGCAAGGTGCGGGGCGGCGACTTCGCCAACGTCCCGCTGTGCACCCGGCCCGGACAGATCCGCTGCGTGGTGGCGTACTCGACGTATGCGTCCGACCCGCTGCCGGTGTCGTTCTTCGGCAACACCAACACCGACGTGATCTCCAGCCAGCTCGGCTTCCGCAACGGCCGCGGGATGGAGGTGGCCTGCACCGACCCCGGCGTGCTCTCCGGCAGCCGGAAGCCCGTCGCCGTGACGGTGCCCAGCGAGCCGTTCGCCCCGGGGCCGATCCAGGTCGGCATCACCTACTCGACGCTCTTCGACGTGCCGACCGCCGAGACGACGTGGGTCGCGCCGCCGGACCGCTTCCAGGGCAGCTGCCAGGAGATCAACGGGTCGCGGATCTTCCGCTACGACCCGGTGACCACCGCGAGCCGCCGGCCTCCGGAGTTCCCGCCGACGTGGGGCACCCACCTCTTCGACGTGAACCTGGGTCTGGAGAAGCTGCTGACGATCGTGCGGACGCAGACCCGGACCTACCTGGGGTGATCCAGCGGCGCTGATCTAGCGGCGTTGGCGCCGACCGTCGTCGGTGAAGCCGACGTTCTCGAAGTTCACCGTGCGGCGGGCGTTCGCCAGGGACGTGATCACGACGGTGCCGAGCTGCCCTTGCCGGTCGAGCACGGCGGCGGTGCCGACCGCGATGCCGTCCTCCTCGACCCGGTCGAGTGCCGCGAGGCCGACCTCGTCACCCTCGGGCAGCCGCGCGAGCGCGAGGGTGATGTCGGTGTTGATGTACTCCACGCCGTTGGAGCCCCAGTTGGTCGCGAGGCTGGCGCTGTCGGCGAAGGCCGCGACAGCCTGGAAGCCGGTGACGGGCTCCCCTGCGACCACCGGCAGGGCGGTGTTCCAGATGTGCTTGCGCGCGCCGTTCTGGTGCTCGCGGAAGCTCTGCGTCCACGTCGCCGCCTCCCCTGGCACCTCGCTGAGCAGGTACGGCGCCCGCGGTCCCGTCGGCAACGGCACCTCCTGCTCGCTCGGCGGCGTCGGGCGTACGTCGGGGCTCCACAGGTCACCGGGGGCCGGCTCGCTGGGCTTGAGGAACAGCGCCGCCGCGCGGGCGACGCGGACGCCGCCCTGGGTCAACGTCACGTCGATGAGCGCGATCCGGGGACCCTGCCGGGTGACCTCGCCGATCAGGTGGCAGGGCTCCATCCCGGCGGGCTTGAACAGGTCGACGGTGAACCGCGCCGGGCGCAGGTCCTCGCGCCCGATCTCGGCCAGGGTCGTCTCCGCGGTCCGCGCCAGCGCGCCGCTGACCGCGACGCCGTGCATCTGCGTGTCCTTCCAGGCGCTGCGGGCGATGTCGGTGGGGAGCAGAGCGTCTCCGCGCGCGGTGAAGTAGGCCAGATCCATGGGCAGCATCCTGCCCGAGCCGGAGTCAGCCCGCGGCAGCAGAGCTCATCCGGCCACGGATGCTGCGCCGGGCGGCATCGACCGAGACGGTGACGGCGATGACGATGCAGGCAGC
>JBGAJX010000009.1:0-136931 GCA_044224695.1 Marmoricola sp.
GCAGATCGAAACCGACGAACTGCTGCCCTGCGTACTCTGACATGAGGGGCCTCCTTCGTCGTGTTGACATGAGTACACCCCCAGCATCCGCCGGGGCCGCACGAGGAGCGGAGGCCCCGCTCCTTCATCGCATCAGCGGCGTTGTGTGACAGATGGCCCCAAGATCACCCAGATCTACGAGGGCACCAACCAGGTGCAGCGGATCGTGATGGCACGGCAGCTCCTTGCCGGGATCCAGTCACACCTCTGACTCGACCAGCGCATCCGGTGCCGGCGCCCAGGTGAAGATCGGCGCCAGCGGCGCGGGGATGACCCCCGGCGCCGCCGGGCGCGGGTTGATGAACAGTGGCAGGTCGCCGTGGGTGCGCACGAGCGCCTCCAGATCCTCCGGGTTCGCGATCCGCACCTGCACCTCGCCGGGCAGGGTGGCCACCACCTCGTAGTCGTTGAGGTCGAAGTCGCCGTCGATGGTGCGCACCGGGCGCGGGCTCCGCGGGAACATCAGGCACCCTCCTCCTGCTCCTGCTCCTGCTCCTGCTCCGGCGCCACCGGTGGCCCGTCGAACCGCTCGCGCACCAGCAGGTCGGCCACCGACTGCCGGGTCAGCCGGGTCGGCTGCTTGACGGGCTTGCCGAGCGGCAGCACGCACGCCAGGGCCCAGTGCTCAGGCAGCCCCAGCAACTCGGCGACGGCCGGCTCCTGCGCCACCAGCATGGTGGTGAACGTGCCGCCGAAGCCCTCGGCGCGGGCGGCGAGCAGCAGGTTCCAGGCCAGCGGATAGATCGACGCGCCACCGACGATCCCGATCCGGTCGAGGTCCTGGTCGGTCGCGGCCAGGGTGCCCAGGTCCACGCACACCGCGAGCACGACCGACGCGGTGCGCAGCGGCTCGGTGAACGCGGCCGGCACCTCGGTCGCCGCGATCACCTCCTCGGGGACGCCGCACGGGGTGACCGGGTTCCACGGCACCTCGCCGGCCTGGCGCTGCGCGGTGTAGCGGCGTACGGCCGGTTCGGTGAGCTCGGCCAGGCGCTCGCGGGTGGCGGCGTCGCGGATCGCGATCACCTTCGAGCCCTGCCGATTGCCGCCGCTGGGGGCGAAGCGGGCGTTGTCGACGATGCGCACCAGCACCTCGTCGGTGAGCTCCTCGCCGGTGAAGTCGCGGATCGCGGCCGTGGTGCGCATGACCTCGTAGACGTCCATGCCCTCCATCCTGCCCAAGACCCCCACGCGACTGGTCTGGCCCGGGTCCTCGGTCCCTGGCGTACGGGCCGCAGGGGGGTCAGCGTGGAGGCGACGGCGCCGTCGCGGAGGGGGCGCCCCGAGCAGCAGGAGGGACCGTGTACGCACGCTCGACCACCTTCCACGCCGACCCGGCCCGGCTCGACGCCGGCATCGAGTTCTGCCAGGACCACGTGCTCCCCGCGCTGATGCACCAGTCCGGGTGCATCGGGCTCTCGCTCCTGGTCGACCGCCAGGACGGCCGGTGCATCGCCACCAGCGCCTGGCAGACCCGCGCGACGATGCGCGACAGCGAGGCCGCCGTCGCCAGGCTGCGCGCCGAGGCCGACACCGTCCTCGCCGCCGAGCACGCGATCGTGGAGTGGGAGGTCACCGCGGTCCACCGGCACCATCGCTCCACCGACGACTCCCGGGCGCGGGTGACCTGGGCCGCGTGCGACCCGGAGGGTCTCGAGCGCGCCACCGACGCGCTGCGGTACGGCGGGGTGCCCCAGCTCGACCAGGTGCCCGACTTCGGCGGCACCAGCCTGATGGTCGACCGCAACGCCGGCCGCCTGTGCCTGACCGCCACCTACGGAACCACGCGCGCGTTGCGCGACTCCGCCGAAGGCGAGGTCCAGGTGCGCGACCTCGTGCTGGAGGAGGCCGGCGCGGAGGTGCTGGAGATCGCGGAGTTCGAACTGGTGCTGGCGCACTTCCACGTGCCGGAACTCGTCTGAGGCGCCGGGTCCTCAGTCTTCGCCCAGAGCCAGGCCCTGGAGCAGCCGCAACGCCCACTCCAGCGCCTCCGGATCCCGGGCCCCCTGGAGCTGCTCGTAACCGACGAAGAGATACATCGCCGTGCGTGCCAGGCGATCCGCCCGCTCCAGGTCCCCGGTCGCCGCGGCCATCGCGTCGCGGACGATCTCCAGGCGCTGCGCGTCGACCGCGTCCTGGAGTTCGCGCACGGCCGGATCCGTCCCTGCCCACACGCGGATCGCCGCCTCGGCCTGGTGGGGGAGCGTGACGCCTGCCTGGAGCAGCACCTCGGTGCGGGCGCGCGGGTCGGTCTCGGCTCCGGCCAGATCGGCGTACCGGGTGGTGAGTTCGCTGACCCAGTGCTGGAGAAGCCGGTCGGTGAAGTCCTGCCAGCTCTCGAACGAGTGGTAGAACGCGCCGGTCGTCAGGCCGAGGTGACGGCACAGCGGCGCGAGCTTCAGCGCGCCGTACCCCTGGCTCGCCAGGAGCTCCAGGGCTGCGTCGAAGAAGCGGCGCTGTGAATCGGGCGGCTCCACGGGTCTCCCTCCCTGCTCCCGCGCGGGGGACTCCCTCCCTGCCCTCGCACGTGCGCCCAGGCTAGTCGACCCCCGGACGGCATCTTCCGAAGACCACATAAGTCGAGTTATGGTTCATCACCGATCCACTCGACTCCGGTCACCCAGGAGACACCATGCCGTTCCGCGACGCCGACGACGTCACCACCTACATCGGGGGGATCTTCGAGGCCGCCTTCGAGGACCCCGAGCTCGCCGACAGACTGCGTGCGACCGGTGTCGTGCTGCAGATGCGCTTCCACGAGCCCGCCGCCGACGTCGTGGTCGACCTGGTCAACCAGTCGGTGCACGACTCCGCCGAGGGGCTCGCCGTCGGCGCCACGCTGGCGATGAGCGCGGAGACCGGCAACGCCTACTGGCAGGGCAAGGTCAACCTGCCGCTGGCGATGGCCAAGGGGCAGGTGAAGGTCGACGGCAAGGTGGCGGGACTCCTCAAGCTCGCACCGCTCAGCAAGCGGCTCTACCCGACGTACGTCGCCCGGCTCCAGGCCGACGGTCGCCACGACCTGGTGGTGTGAGCGATGACGACCACCACGACCCGGGTCACCGACCTGGACTTCTGGGCGCGCCCGTTCGCGGAGCGCGAGGAGGTCTTCGCCCGGCTGCGCGCGGAGGCGCCGGTCAGTTGGCATCCGCCGATGGAGGGCGGGATCATGCCCTCGGAGCGCGAGGGCATCTGGATCGTCACCCGCCACGCCGACATCGCCGAGGTCAGCCGCGACCCCGAGCGGTTCTGCTCCGGCGAGGGCGTGCAGTTCGAGGACGTCCCCGACGACCTGCTCGAGGCGTCGCACTCGTTCCTGGCCATGGACGCCCCGCGGCACGGGCTGCTGCGCAAGCTGGTCAGCAGCGCGTTCACTCCGCGGCAGGTGGCCAAGCTCGAGGACCAGATCCGGGCGCAGGCACGGGCGATCACCGACGGGCTGCTCGAGGCCGGTGAAGGCGACTTCGTCGACCTGGTCTCTCGGCGCCTGCCGATGTGGACCGTCTACGAGATGCTCGGCCTGGACGCCGCACAGCAGGAGCACGCGGCGCACCTTGCCGACCGGATGGTCGGCTTCAACGACCCCGCAGTGATCGGGGACGACGAACCCGGAGACGTGCTGAACGAGGCCCTCGTCGGCCTGCTGCAGATCGGCCTGGCCTTCGCGGACGAGCGGCGTTCATACCCGGCCGACGATCTGATGACCAACCTGGTGAACGCCGAGGTCGAGGGTCAGCGGCTCAGTGACGACGACATCGCGGCCTTCTTCGTGCTGCTCTCGGTGGCCGGCAACGACACCACCCGCAACACGATCTCGCTCGCGACCCATGCGCTGGGTAGGCACGCCGAGCAGAAGGCCTGGCTGGCCGCCGACTTCGACACCCGGATCGGGACCGCGACCGAGGAGTTCATCCGCTGGGCGACCCCGGTGATGACTTTCCGGCGCACGGCCACGCGTGACACCGAGCTCGCCGGACAGCCGATCGCGCGCGGTGACTGGGTCGGGTTGATGTACGCCTCCGGCAACCGTGACGAGCGCGTCTTCGACCGACCGCGCGAGCTCGACCTGTCGCGGCACCCCAACCCGCACCAGGGGTTCGGCGGCGGGGGGCCGCACTTCTGCATGGGCGCCTTCGTGGCCAAGATGCAGATCCGCGAGATCACCCACCAGCTGCTCACGCGGGCCCCCTCCCTGGAGGTGGGGGAGCCGGTCTACCAGGTCGGCAACTTCGTCCGTGCCGTTCAGCAGATGCCGTGTCGGGTGCGCTGAGCGCGTGCCATCCTGTACCGGCCGGTCACACCTGAGTTCGAGGAGCAGTCCATGAAGGTCGTCGTCGACCAGAACAAGTGCGGCGGGCTCGCCCAGTGCGAGTCGATCAGCCCGAAGTACTTCCGGGTGGAGAGCAACGGCCACCTCACGATCCTGCAGTCGGAGGTCGACGCCGAGGACCTCGACGACGTCGAGGACGCGGTCGCCTCCTGCCCGACCGGATCGCTCTCGCTCGAGGACTGAGCGTCCGGAGGGGGCCTGCCGTACGAGTGCCGGACGCCATCTGACTGCTACCGTTGTCAGATGGCGTTCGGACCAGGCTCCCTGCTGTACGAGATCTACGGCGACCGCGGCGGCTTCCTGATGGCCCCCACCGCCGGGCTGCTTCAGTTGATGTACCCCGCACTGGGCCGCGGGGTCGAGCAGCACTCGGCCTTCTACGACGAGCCCTTCGAGCGGCTCTTCCGCTCCGTCCCCCAGATCCAGGGGATGATCTTCGACGGACCGCGTGCGGGGGCCCAGGCCCTCCAGGTCCGCGACTTCCACGCCGGGATCAAGGGCACCTTCGACGACGGTGCGCGCTACCACGCCCTGGATCCCGAGACCTTCTTCTGGGCGCACGCGACCTTCCTGGACGCGGTCTTCCGGGCGAGCGACCTCTTCTGGCGCCGCCCGCTGACCGAGCCCCAGAAAGCAGCCGTCTACGCCGAAGGCATCGAGTGGTGGCAGATGTACGGACTGTCGATGCGGGTGGTGCCCCCGACGTACGGCGACTTCCTCGACTACTGGGACCACCATCTCGACGAGGTGCTTCAGGCCACTCCCGCCGCGCGGGGGCTGGTCGACTTCATGAACCGCCCCGCCGCGATGGACCAGCCCTGGCTGCCCCGACCGTTGTGGCGGGTGATGGCGGGCATCGGCGGTATCCCGGCGCGCGACCTCGCGATCGGCAGCCTTCCGGAGCCGGCGCGCGAGCGGCTCGGGTTCACCTGGTCGCCGGTCCAGCAGGCCGCGTTCGACGCCTTCCGCTACGCCTGGGCGCGGACCTGGCCGCTCCTGCCCGAACGGGTCCGGCTGATGCCGCGCGCCCGCGCCGCCTACCGCCGACAGGGCCGCCTCGGGCTCGACGCCTCCCTCGCGGCACTCCCGGCGTCCCGCGCCGCCTGAACGCTACTCGCCCGGGATCGAGGCGAAGTCCGCGGCGCGCCCCTCGGCGAACGCGGTGAGCGCTTCGAGGTTCGCCGGGCCGCCCATCAGTTCGGCGAAGGCCGCGTTCTCGCGCTCGCGCGCCTCGGCGATCGCGGAGCGTAGCGGCTCGGTCATCGTCCGCTTCACCGCCCGCAACGACGAGATGGGTCGCGCGGCGAGCGTCGCGGCGTACCGGCGTGCGGTGGGCAGCAGCTCGTCGGGCTCGCACACCTTCCAGACCAGGCCCATCTCGCGGGCCTCCTCGGCGCCGACCCACTCGGCGCTGAGCAGGACCCAGGCGGCGTTCTGCCGACCGAGCAGCTGCGGCAGCAGGTAGCTCGACGCGGCCTCCGGGGCGACGCCAAGGCTGGTGAAGGGGCACTTGAACCGCGCCTGGGTCGAGGCGAAGGCGAGATCGGCGAAGCCGAGGATCGTGGTCCCGATCCCCAGTCCCAGCCCGTTGACCGCGATCAGCAGCGGCTTGGGGAAGTCCACGAGCGCGTCCACCAGGCCGAGGAAGCCGTGGGTGCCGCGCTCGAAGTCGGGGTCGGAGACCATCCGTCCCATCTCCACCAGGTCGGTGCCCGCGCTGAACGCGCGACCCTCGCCGGTCAGTAACACCACCGCCACGGCCGGGTCGTCGGCCGCCGCGAGCAGCGCCTCCGCGGTCGCGTCGTAGAGCGCCTCGTTGAACGCGTTGAGTGCGTCCGGGCGGTCCAGGGTCAGTGTGCGGACGCGCTGGTCGTCCTCGATGCGCAGCATGCGCCGAAGCGTAACGAGAACGTGTTCTGGTCGTTGGAGGGAAGTCAGATTCGCCCGTAATGTCCAGAGAAAGCCGGGGTAGTGACCATGCCTCGCTCCGCTCCCCGGACACTGACCCGAGCCCTGCTGCGCGCCCTGGTCGTTCCGTGCGTCTTCACCGGTGCGCTCGCCGCCTCGGTCGGGCTCTCCCACGCCGCCGGACTCGTCGACACCGTCGAGGTGGTCCAGGCCCGCGAGGAGGCCGCGAGCCGTCAGGTGGCGGCCGATCGGGTGGCCGTGCTCGTGGAGTCGCACGACTGCTGGACCGGACCCTCGCCCCACGGCGACGACGTCATCCCCGGCCACGCGGTGGTCGCCCTCCCGGGCGGCGCCCCGCGGCTGCTGTCCTCCCGGGTCGGGTTCGCGATCTGGCTCGACGGCCGACCCGGCACCCTGCACGCGTTCTGTCGTTGAGCCGCGAGCTCACCACCAGGGATAGAACGGCGGCATCTGCGAGGCGTGCGCGGTGTACTCCGGGTCGCGCTTCTCCAGGAAGGCGGCGATGCCTTCCTTGGAGTCGCCGAGGCTGGTCCAGAACATGGCCAGCGAGTCGACCCGGTGCGCCTCGCGCGGGTGCGGCTGTGCGGAGTTGCGGTACATCATCTGGCGGGCCAGGGCGGTGGCCACCGGCGAGCGGTGCCGGGTGAACCGGCGGGCCAGGTCGTACGCCGCCTCGAGCAGCTCCTCGGGCGCGTGCACCGAGCGCACCACGCCGTACTCACGGGCCTCCGCGCCGGTGAGGATGTCCGCGGAGTAGACCAGTTCCAGCGCGCGGCTCATCCCGACGATGCGGGGCAGGAACCACGTCGAGCAGGCCTCGGGGACCACACCGATCTTGCCGAAGACGAAGCCGATCCGGGCCTTCTCCGAGGCGATCCGGACGTCCATGGCGAGCGTCATCGTGGCTCCGATGCCGACCGCGGGCCCGTTGATCGCGGCGATGACCGGCTTGAGGCAGTCGTAGATCGCGAGCGTCACGCGACCGCCGGTGTCGCGGACGCCTGCATGGATCTCGGGGTCCTCGAGCCGTTCGTCGCTCATGTCGGCCATCAACGGCCGCTGGGACTCGTCGAGCCCGAAGACATTGCCCTGCGTCGAGAGGTCCATCCCCGCGCAGAACGCGCGCCCGGCCCCGGTGACGACCACGGCGGCGACCTCGTCGTCGGCGCTCGCCCGGCGGAAGGCGTGCTCGAGCTCGTCGGCCATCTCCACGGTGAACGCGTTGAGCGCGTCGGGGCGGTTGAGCGTGAGAGTGAGAATGCCGTCCTCGACGCGGTAGTCGATCGTCTCGTACGTCGTCATGAAGCTCCCCTTCAGTTGGCCAGTCTCAGTTCGCCAGGCCGGTCGGACGGCACAGGTCCTTGCCGACCTCGTCGGTGCGGTCCTCGGCGATCAGACCGAACAGCTTGTTGGCCCGCTCGGTGTCCCAGCGCACCGACAGGTCCGCGATCGGGACCCCGCAGGTCAGCCCGGACTCCCCGTCGACCCTGGTCATCGCGTAGGCGAAGCGGCCTGCGGAGACCAGCCCGGTGTCCTTGTCGACCTTGACCGTGGAGGCGCCGGCGGTGACCACGTTCCAGTAGCGGACCGGGTTGACGAAGGTCTGCCAGCTCGCGATCTCCGCACCGATCGCGGAGACCACCTCGCGCTGGTGCTGGGCCCGCTCGATGTCGCCGAGCGCGAAGACCTTGCGCGACCGGGCGTAGCCGAGCGCGGTCTTGCCGTCGGCCTCCTGGCAGCCCTTCTTGATGTTGATCCGGGCATCGGGGTCGTTGATCGCCTGCTTGGGGCAGATGGTGATCCCCCCGACGCTGTCGACCAGCCGGGTGAACCCGGTGAAGCCGATCTCGACGTAGTCGTCGATGCGGATCCCGGTGGACTGCTCGATCGTGCGGGTCAGCAGCCGGGGTCCGCCGTAGGCGAACGCCGCGTTGATCTTGGTGACGCCGTACCCGGGCACCTCGACCAGGGAGTCGCGCGGGATGGAGAGGAGCAGGTTCGGTCCGCTGCCGGTGTGCAGCAGCATGATCGTGTCCGTACGCCGCCCGGCCAGGCCCTTGCGCGCGTCCGAGCCGACCACCAGGTACGTCGTGCCCGGCTGCTCCGCGGGCCGGTCGCCGCCAGGGGTGGCGTTGACCCGGGAGACCGAGCTCCAGGCGTACAGCGGGACGGCGATGAGGAAGACCAGCCAGAGCGCGGGGATGACCAGCAGCCACTTCGCGCGGAAGCGACGGCGACGCGGTGCGGAGGAGGCGGGCGCGGGGCGCGGCGGGGGAGCGGGGCGCCCGGGTGCGGGGGAGGGCCGGGTCGGGGGAGGCTGGCGCGGCGGCGATCCGGCGGAGCCCGTCGGAGGGAGGACCCGGGTGTGCTCGGCCTCATCGCCGGAGGGCGAGCCGCCGCTGCCCACGCCGGTCTGCTCGACGCCGTACAGCCAGTCGTAGCCGCGGTCGCGGTCCCCGGGCTCCCTGCTGTCGGTCATGGGTCACGACGCTACCCCGCGACGGCGGCCGACTCCGCGTTCCCCGCGGTGTCGTGGCTCACGCGCCCCATGACGTCCCTCACCCGGGGCGATCGCGCACATCGGCCGGTCGGCTCCCGGCGCGCCGTGACGGGTGGGGCCTGAGCGACTGGTGATACTTCTACCCATGTCGCCCGTCTCTTCCCCCGGGTCGGCGCAGGCCCCGACGACGTCGGTCGAGGGCCCCTCGGTGGCCGATCAGACCCGCTCCCAGGTCGCCCGCGTCCGGTTCCGTCGCGCACTGACCCTGATGCTCATGACCCTCGTGCTGCCCGGGTCCGCCCAGTTGGTGGCCGGGAACAAGCGCGTCGGGCGGATCGCCCTGCGCGTGTGCTTCGGCCTACTCGCCTCCGTGCTCTTCCTGGTCGGCGTCGGCTTCGTGTGGAACGGGCTCATCCTGACCATCGGCTCGAGCCCGCTCTTCCTCGGCCTGCTGCGGTTGGTCCTGGTGGCGGCGGCCGTCGGCTGGGCCTACCTGTTCATCGACGCGTGGCGCCTCGGTCGCCCCCTGGAGCTGGTCCGCAAGCAGCGGCTCGCCGTGGTCGGCCTCAACGGGGCGCTGGTCTTCGCGGTGGTGGGCGCACTGCTCTTCGCCTCCCACCTCGTCGCCGTGCAGCGCGACCTCATCGTGACGATGTTCGGCAACGGCGTCGCCAGTTCCGCCGAGCACGGGCGCTACAACGTACTGCTCATCGGCGGCGACGCCGGCCAGGACCGTTGGGGGCTGCGGACCGACTCGATGACGGTGGCCAGCATCGACGAGGAGACCGGGCGCACGATCCTCTTCGGCCTGCCGCGCAACATGACGAACTTCCCCTTCCCCGAGGACTCGGTGATGGCGAAGAAGTTCCCGCGCGGCTACGACTGCGAGACCTGCACGCTCAACTCCCTGGCCACCTGGGCCGGCGACCACCGCAACGTCTTCGCCGACAGCGAGACCCCGGGCATCGACGCCACGATCCAGGGCGTCGAGGGCATCACCGGGCTGAAGATCAACTACTACGTGCTGGTCAACATGAAGGGCTTCCGGAGCCTGGTCAACGCGATGGGCGGGGTCACCCTCAACGTGCGCGACCGCATCCCGATCGGCCTGCCGATCACCGACTACATCGAGCCCGGTGTCCGCAAGCTCAACGGGTTCGAGACACTGTGGTTCGCCCGCTCGCGGGAGTCCGCCGACGACTACTCCCGGATGGCCCGGCAGAAGTGCGTGATGAGCGCGATGGTGCAGCAGCTCAGCCCGACCACGGTGATCTCCAACTTCCAGGAGATCGCCCAGGCGGGCCAGGAGCTCGTGCAGACCAACCTGCCCGCCTCCGAGCTCGACACCTTCGCCGAGCTCGCGCTGAAGGCGCGCAGCCAGAAGATCAGCTCGGTCTCGTTCGTCCCGCCGGCGATCAACACCGGCGACCCCGACATCGACAAGATCCGCGACATGATCGACCGGGCCGTCGAGCGTGCCGAGGGCGGCGGTGGAGACGGCACCGCCCAGGCAGGCAAGGGCTTCTCGCAACGCGGCGGGGTGACCACCGGCGGCTCCATCGGCAGCCTGTCGGGTGGCTACAAGGCCAACCAGTCCCAGGACCTGGCCAAGGCCTGCTGACCGTGTCCCCGCGGACGCGGCAGTAGGGTTCACCCTCGTGGAACCCCGGGTCGTCGCCGTCGTCGTCACCTGGAACCGTGCTGCCCTGCTGGAGCGCCTGCTGCGCGCGATCGACGCCGGCGAGCGGCGTCCCGAGCGGGTCGTGGTCGTCGACAACGCCTCCACCGACGGCACCCCGGCCCTGCTCGAGGAGCTGAGCACCGAGCTCACCACCCCGATCACGGTGCAGCGGCTGAGCCGCAACACCGGGGGTGCGGGCGGTTTCCATGCCGGTCTGCGGACGGCGTACGACGGTGGTGCGGACCTGGTGTGGCTGATGGACGACGACGGGCTGCCTGGTCCGGACTGCCTGGCCCGGCTGCTGCCGTACGCCGGCCGCTACGACTTCCTCGGCCCGGCCGTGGTCGCCGAGGGCGACCCGGCCCGCCTGTGCTTCCCGATCCGCCTGCCCGGCCGGGCCCGCGTCGTGCACGACCTCCCCGACGTCGTCGCCGCAGCGAACCCCGACGGCGTCCTCGACGGCGTGGTCATCCCGTTCAACGGCGTGCTGGTCAGTCGCGGTCTGGTGAGTCGGATCGGCTACCCCCGCGAGGAGTTCTTCCTCTGGGGCGACGACGTGGAGTACCTCTGGCGGGCCAAGCGGGCCGGCGCCCGGGTCGGCACGGTCGTCGACGTCCGGTTCGCGCACCCGGCCACCGACGACCTCGGCACCCCGATGGCGTTCGGCCGGACGACGTACAACCACAGCCCGAGCGACCTCAAGCACTACTGCATGGTGCGCAACAACGTCACCAACCTCCGCGAGTACGTCGGCCTGCTCGGCGTGGTCGCCTTCCTCCTCAAGACGCTCTGGTTCTACCTCTTCACCCGGCCCGAGCCCCGCCGCCTGGTCCTCAGCGCCCAGGGGTTGGCCGCCGCGGTCCGCAAGGACTTCACCGGGCACGAGAGGTTCCTCAGATGACGGGGCAGCCGACGACGGGGGAGACGGTCGCGGTCGTCATCGTCACCTACAACCGCGCCGCCCTGCTCCGCACCTGCCTCGACGCGCTCGCCCGCTCCCGACGCCGCCCCGACGCGGTGATCGTGGTCGACAACGCCAGCACCGACGACACCGCGGCCGTGCTCGCCGCCGCGGGGGAGACCTGGCCCGGTCTGCCGGTCGAGGCGGTCAACCCCGGGGACAACCTCGGCGGGGCCGGCGGCTTCCACCTGGGCGTCAGCCGCGCCTACGCGGGCGGCTACGACCGGATCTGGCTGATGGACGACGACGTCGCCCCGGCGCCGGACTGCCTCGAGGTGCTCATGGCGCATCCGGGGCCGGCGCTGATGGCGGTGCGTGAGGACCGCCAGGGACGGATCTGCGAGAAGGCCGCGACGCGCTTCGACCTGGAGAACCCGCTGGCCATCCGTCCCAAGCGGGAGATGGTGGAGGACCGCTACCCGACCAGGGCGTCGATGCCGGCCGACGTCCCGGTGGAGAACGTGGCCTTCGAGGGCTTCATGGTGCAGCGCCGCGTCGTCGACGCGGTCGGGCTGCCCGACCCCGGCTTCTTCATCTTCTACGACGACGTCGACTACGCCGTACGGGTCCGCCGGGCCGGGTTCGCCATCGTGGCGGTGCGCGATGCCGTCCTGGTGCGCCAGCTCGACTTCGACCAGCAGCACGACATGCGGTCGTGGAAGGGCTACTACATGTACCGCAACCTCTTCGTGGTGCACCGGCGCTACGGGGCGAACGCCCTGGTGCGCTACAAGCCGGTGCTGATCACGCTGGTGGTGCTGCTGCTGAGCCCGCTGCGCGGGGGTCGGGCGGAGGCGCGCAACGTCTGGCGTGCGCTGCGCGACACCGGTGATCTTGCTCGCACCACACCGCCCGGGCCGCCGGTCATGGGGGCCTCCCAGGGCTAGACTCGCCCGGGTTGCAGGCGCAGCGCCTGCCCAAGTTTCGGAGGAGTCATCGTGGTGGATCCCGATCTGGTCGTCGTCGGTTCCGGGTTCTTCGGCCTCACCGTCGCCGAGCGGTGCGCGAACGAGCTGGGCCTGAAGGTGCTGGTCATCGAGCGTCGTCACCACCTCGGCGGCAACGCCTACTCCGAGGCCGAGCCCACCACGGGCATCGAGGTGCACGTCTACGGCGCGCACCTCTTCCACACCTCCAACGAGAAGGTGTGGGAGTACGTGAACCGCTTCACGAAGTTCACGAACTACCAGCACCGAGTCTTCGCGAAGTACCAGGGCCAGGTCTACTCGTTCCCGATGAACCTCGGCCTGATCAACCAGTTCTTCGGCAAGTCCCACACCCCGGACGAGGCCCGCGCGCTGATCGCCGAGCAGGCCAGCGAGATCCGCACCGAGGACGCCACCAACCTGGAGGAGAAGGCGATCTCGTTGATCGGTCGCCCGCTCTACGAGGCCTTCGTCAAGGGCTACACCGCCAAGCAGTGGCAGACCGACCCCACCGAGCTCAGCGCCGACATCATCACGCGGCTCCCGGTGCGCTACACCTTCGACAACCGCTATTTCAACGACACCTACGAGGGCCTGCCCGTCGACGGCTACACCGCGTGGCTGGAGCGGATGGCCGACCACCCCAACATCGAGGTCCGGCTGGACACCGACTTCCTCACCATCCGCGACGAGTACCGCGGCAAGGTGCCGATCGTCTACACCGGCCCGATCGACGAGTACTTCGGCAACAGCGAGGGACGCCTCTCC
Source organism: Marmoricola sp. (assembly GCA_044224695.1). Taxonomy (GTDB): domain Bacteria; phylum Actinomycetota; class Actinomycetes; order Propionibacteriales; family Nocardioidaceae; genus Marmoricola_A. The sequence goes on from JBGAJX010000009.1 coordinate 13,135, forward strand.
TGGCGCACGGTGGACCTGGAGTCCGAGGTGCTCGAGGTCGACGACTTCCAGGGCACCTCGGTGATGAACTACAACGACGCGGACGTGCCCTACACCCGCATCCACGAGTTCAAGCACTTCCACCCCGAGCGCACCTACCTGCCGGGCAAGACCGTGATCGTCCACGAGTACAGCCGCTTCGCCGAGGACGACGACGAGCCGTACTACCCGATCAACACCCCGGCGGACCGCGAGAAGCTGCTGCGCTACCGCGAGCTCGCCAAGGCCGAGCCGATGGTGCTCTTCGGTGGCCGCCTCGGCACCTACAAGTACCTCGACATGCACATGGCGATCGGGTCGGCGCTCTCGATGTTCGAGAACAAGCTCAAGCCGCACTTCGCCGCGGGCGAGGCGCTCGCCGAGGACGGCGCCGCGCTGCAGTGAGGCCCGCGGGAGGCGCGCCTGCCGTTACGGCGTGCTGACCGTCGCCACGTAGAGCGGGTGGTCGGCGGCACGCCGTACGGCAGCGTCCTTGCGTCGCTCGTAGTTGCTGAACACCAGGTCGTTGGTGCCGAAGATCCAGTCGATCGCGGTGTAGCGGGGCACGCGGCAGGGCGAGACAGAGCCGCCCGGAGCGGCGGCGATCATGCCGGCGCCCGCGGTCACCTTGCAGTAGGCCTCGTCGCGCTCGTTGAAGTCGCCGAGCAGGAGCACCGGGGTGCCGTCGGCCTTGAGCTCGTTGACCTTGTCGATCTCCATCTGGGTCGCCAGGTCACGCCAGCGCTCGTTGTTGCCGCGACGCTTGTTGCTGACCGGGTTGTGGATGTTGATGAAGTCGACGAGCTGGCCGGTGGTGTTGTGCTGCAGCGTGACCCAGGGCATCGGCACGCGGGCCCCGCGGAAGTAGGGGATCGGCATGGTGCCGGCGTCGATCAGCGTCCAGGTGTCCTTGCGCCAGGTGATCGAGTTGCGCACCGGGCCCTTGCCCATCGACATGCCGGGGTAGGTGCCCCAGGTGCCGCCGGTCAGGTTCATGAAGGTGTTGTGCTGGACCATCTCCAGCTCCTGGAGGCCGGCGACGTCCACGCCCTCCTGGTTGAGGAGGTCGACGCTGATGCGCATGCGCGCCGGACCGGAGGCGAAGCGGGCCTTCTTGCCGCCGCGGCCGGTGTGCGAGTCGCCGAGGACGTTGAAGGTCGCCACCCGGAAGACCGCCGGGTCGGGACGGTTCAGGTCGCGCGCGGCGCGCTCGACGGCGCGGGCCAGCTGGCGGTCGGCGCGCTGGCGCTGCTCCAGGGTGAGCTTGCGGATCTTGGTGACCGGCTCGACCTCGGCGGGCTTGACGGTCCTGCGCTGCTTCGCCGGCACGGTCGCGGTGCCCTCGGCGGTCGCCAGGTTGGCGTCCACCGGCGCGTCGGTGCCCGCGTCAGTGGCTGCGTCCGTGGTCGGGGCGGTCGGGGTCTCGGTCTGGTCGGCGGCGACGCCGAAGATCGAGCCGGCGTCCTGGCTCGGCGAGGGCGAGGTCGCCGCGAAGAAGACGACCGCGAGGATTCCGACCAGGCCCATCGTGAGGCCGGTGGTGACCAGCCAGGTCGACATGATGGGGCGCGTGGGGGCGTTCGCGCGCTTGTGCTCGGCCACGAGGTCAGCACCTTCCTGGGATGACAGCGCCCAACGCAGGTCGGGCAGGGAACTGAGGGGTGTTTTCAGGCTACCTGTCCGGATTTGCCCTGACCTGCGTTCGGTAAAACTCGCGAAGAGTCACCTTACCGAGGCCTGGGCGCGTCCGGCATGGCCCGCCGTCATCGTCTCAACGCGTAAGTCACCTGAAGGGGACGGTGATCGGAGGAGAAACCCATCAGGATCCGCTGATCGGTGGGTCGGAACTTCCGCCAGGGGGAGTGGTAGACGTAGTCGATGAGCCGGTCGTCCCGGCCGCGTCCCCGGTCGTGCGTCCCGCGGCGCGGTTCGCCCAGCGCCTCGTAGCTCGCCTCCAGACCGACCTTGCCGAGTCGGGCGTAGGGGAAGCGGGGGTCCTGCATGACGCGGTCGCGCCGGTAGTTCACGTTGAGGTCACCGGTGACCAGGATCGTCACCCTGCGCTGCTGGAAGTCCTCCACGAGGCGCTGGAGCACCACCATGTGGCGGCGGTAGAGGCTCAGGCGGGCCGAGCGCTTGTGGGTCGCCAGGCCGCGCTTGCCCTGGACGCTGGCCACCGCGTGGCTGTTGAGCACGTACACCACGCGGCCGGTGCGCAGCTCGCGCAGCTTGACCCAGTTCACGTACTTGGCGCTGATGAAGCGCGGGCCGGCGCCGGAGGAGCCGACGAACGTACGCCGCGAGACCGGCTCGGTACCGGAGTCCAGCAGCCGGAAGGTGTCGCGGCGGTAGAGGATCGGCACTGCGGCCATCGCCGAGCGTGAGGGCATGTAGGCGTCGTAGCCGCACCGGCGACAGTCCACGACGGCGTCGAGGACCGCGTCCCGCTTGGTGCGGCTGCCCATCTCCTGCAGCGAGATGATGTCGAGCCCGCGCCGGGCCAGCTTGGTGACGTCGGCGGCGGTGGTGCGGCCCGCGATCCGGTGGCGGACGTTGTACGTCGCGACGGACAGGCTCGCGCGACGCTTCGCGACCAGGTCCAGCAGATCGCCCAGGCCGTCCTCGATCAGTCCCTGGGTGCCGGCCCCGTCGTCGAGGGTGGTGGTGCTGGGGGCGGGCTCCGCCTGGGCGGTCCCGACGCCGATGGTCGCAAGAGAGACGGCGAGGGCTGCGGCGACCATGCGGCGCAACCCTCGCCGTCGAGACGATGGAGTTCGAGTCTGTGACCCTCGGACGAATGACATAGAGCCGCCTCCCACGCGCGGAACATGCGCCGCGCCCAGGGCACGACAACCGGCAATGCGGGTTTAACGTACTCCCAGGAGGTGAAACCTGTCACGCTAACGCTCAAATTTCACAGAGCGTTGGCGACACGCCGTTCTGAATCAGGTTATTTTGCGCCCCGCCTTGTTGACGCAGAACTGCCAGTTCTTCAGGTACTGGTTGTAGATCGCACGGCTCTCGATGTTGAGCGTGTTCTCGTCACCGGCGTGCAGCGACTGGCCCCAGTTGCGGCTGCCGGTGTGGACCTGCCAGCTTGACCGGTCCTTGCCGTAGTAGCCGCTGATCAGCATGTACTTGTGGTGCACCCGCAGGTCGATCTCGCCGTCGAGGTTGAAGTCGTAGCGGCTGTCCCACAGCTGGACCCCGCCGTTGCGGGCGGAGGTCTTGAGGATGTCGGCCACGGTGGAGCCCGGCGCGCCGTAGATGACCCGCACGTCGCAACCGTTGCGGTCCAGCCGCACCAGCTTGCGGGCGATCTCGATGCCCCGGTCGTTGTTCCACCGGAACATGGAGATGTTGATCTTCGTGCGGCCGTTCTTGCCGGCGCCGCCGTTGGCTCCCTGGCACTTCACCTTGGCCAGGTCCGCGAGCACCGGGTCGCCCGCACTGCGCTTGGGGTAGAAGCGGGCGATCACGTTGCCCTGGAAGTACTCGAGGAACCCGTCCTTGTCGTTGGGGCTGTCCTCGGCCATCTCCGCGTGCACGAAGGCGAAGTTCTTCACCAGTTCGGCCCGGTTCTTGAGGATGACCAGGTCGTTGTAGCCCTTGTTGGCGCCACCCTTGTTGAGGTTCGAGGAGCTCACCATGACGACGTTCTTGGCGGTGCCGGTGGCGGTGAAGACGTAGAACTTGGTGTGGTTGGGGCTGCGGGGCCCGCGGCAGCCCTGCTGGCAGAAGCGCACGAAGCTGCGGTCCGGGCCCCACTTGCGCAGGACGCCGTCCTCGTCCTTCTGCGGCTTGTTCGCCGGGATCTTCCGGTTGTCGGCGTTGAAGATGGCCGCCATCTTCTTCGACTGGCCGTTCTTGGCGAGCACGTCGAGCACCAACTGGACGCCGACGCCTCGCTTGCGGGCCTCCTTGAGGGCGGTGAAGGAAGCCCGGCTGTCCATCAGGTACATGGACATGTAGATCAGCGAGCCGGGCTTGGCGGCCTTGATCGCCCGGTTCACGGTGTTGACGATGCGATACCGGTCGGCCTTGGCGCCTTGCGGGTTGTTGAAGACGGCGCCGCCCGGAGGTTCGTACGCGCTGGCCGCCGGGGCGGTCACGAGGACCGAGGCGACCAGGACAAGGGCGACGAGCAGCGATCGGAAAGCACGGGTCACGGGGGAAGCTCCCTGGGTGGGACTCGGGGGCGGTCGTCCGGGTCACGTTCCCCGGCCGCTTGACGAGGGTACCTGTGCCCCCCACCCTCCTGTCGCATTCACAGCGGTGCGCTGTGTCACGCGTGAGGCTGGTGTGATCAGGAACTCTCCGGGCGGGTGGGGCGGACGCGGGCCCCGAGCGCCCGGGAGCGCCGGTACGCCGAACGCGCCCGACCCAGCGAGGGGCGGCGGTCGGCGGCCTGGCTGAGCGCGAACCGCAGCGGCGCCCGGCGCAGCGCCGCGGAGAGTTCCTCGTAACGCTGCTCGGCGGGACGGTGGTGGAGCCGCTGCATCATCGCGATGAGCGCCTCCAGGGTCTCGTCCAGGACGACCTCGACGTCGGGCTCCGGGTAGGCCGGCCAGGCGTGGTCCAGCGCCGGCCCGGCCTCGGGCACCAACTCGTCGAGGTCCCCGTGCACGGTGTAGCCGGCGGCGGCGAGCGCGTCGGCGATCTCCCGGGACCGGGTCAGGGCGAAGGTGGTGTCGCCCTCGCTGAGCCGGAGCCGGGTGCCGGGACGCCCTGCGAGCACGCGGTGCGCCAGCACGTTCTTGACCACCTGCGGATAGGGCCCCGGCAGCGGGAGCCGGTCTCCGAGACGCTGGTTGAGTCGCCGGATCACCTCGGCCTGCTCCAGCCCGAGCGAGGAGTTCGCATGCGGGACCGACTGGTCGAAGGCACCCGGGTCGACCCCCAGCAGCGTCGCGAACCGCTCCCAGAGCAGGCCCGGGGTCGCCGAGGAGGGCGGGACGGTGACCACGTGGACCCGCTCCGGAGGGAGCGTGGCCCCCCAGCGCCCGGCCACGGAGGCGAAGTCCTGCACCTTCCAGAACCACAGCCGCTCGCGCTTCTTGCGCGAGCGCAGGTCCCGGACGAACGCGGGCAGCGTCTTGGTGTAGCGGTGCTTGACGTGCTCCTGCCATTCCGCGGGGATCTGTCGCAGCAGGTCGCGGGCGGTGAGCACGACGTGGACCTCGGTGTCGGGCCCGAAGGCGGCGACGGCGGCCGCGGCCTGCTCCTGCGTCGCGGCGGCGAATAGCTCGTGGGAGATCAGCACCGCGTGGCCCTCCCAGGTCAGCGCCTCGGCGACCAGCGCCGACCAGACACCCTCGGCCTCGCCCTCGTTGCCGATCCGGGCCCCGGTGCCGCGCACGTCCACGGTGGCCAGGAAGTGGTCGTGGAACCGCTCGCCGGGGAGCAGCAGGCCCTGTTCGGCGGCTAACGCGTGCTGGCGCCACAGCACCGACTGGAGGAAGGTCGTCCCGGTCTTGGGGCAGCCCACGTGCAGGTAGACCCGGAGCGGGGTGCCGTCGGGCCGGCTCATCGCAGCACCCCGCGGATCCGGTCCGACACCTTGCGGGCGAGCCGGCGTGCCTGGGCCGAGCGCCGGCCCGGGCGGGGCGTCACGGCCACCGGCTTGGGGCGCTTGGCGCCGAGGCCGGCCAGCCCTTCGAGGGCGACCTCGAGCAGGTCGTCGGCGTCGATGTCGGCCGGCTGCGGGCCGGTCGCGAGCGGGAGCGGCGGCACCAGCTCCTCCAGGTCACCGACCAGCCGCACCCCCGAGGCGGCCACCCGGGCGATCTGCCGGGCGCTCTCCTCCTGGATCCAGGCGTGGTAGGCCTCCGGGACGGTGAGCGTGGTCTCCTGCCGCCTGCGGGCGGCGAGCACGTTCTTGGCGAGCTGGTGCTTGTAGACCCGCAGGTAGGTGGCGCGGTCCACGTCCTGCTCCCGCAGAACCACGTTCAGCCGGCGCATGAGCTCGGCCGACTCCATCCCCAGGGACTCGTTGCCGGAGACGTCCACGGTGCCGAACCGTCCGGAGTCGATCCCGAGCACCGAGCAGACCCGCTGCCAGAGCAGGTCACGGGGGGCGCCGGGCGGCGGCACGGTCACGACGTGGATGCGCTCGACGGGGACGGCCCCGGCCCACTTGTCGACCAGGCCGGCGAGGTCCTGCTGGGACCAGAAGAGCTTGCCGGCAGCGGACCGCGTCGGGTTCTCCGCGGTGATCGCCTCCAGGAACTCCTCCCAGGTCCAGGTGTCCCGGTTCTGCACGAACTCCTGCCATGCGGCCGGGACCGTGCGAGCCAGGTCGCGGGCGGTGAGGACGATCTCGACCTCGGCCGGCGCCAGGGAGTCCAGCAGCCTCACCATCTGGCCCGGCCCGCAGGCCACCAGCCACTCCATGGAGATCACCGCGTCTCCGCGGTAGCCGGCGATCTCGTCGACCAGTCGCTGCCAGGCGCCCTCGACCCGGACGGCGTTGCCCAGCCCGCGCAGATCGCGGACCGCCTCCACCTGGGCGTTCCAGGCGCGTCCGGGGAAGAGCAGCCCGCCCTCGGCCGCCAGCCCCGCCTTGTGGTGGCTGAGCATCTTCTGGACGTAGGAGGTGCCGCTCTTGGGCAGCCCCACATGGACGAAGACCCGCCGGCTCATGCGGAGGCTCCCGTCGGCCAGGTCACGACCATGCGACACACGAAGGGGTCCTCCTCACGCAGCGGGGCGAGTCCGCGCCCCGAGATCTCCTCCACCACGGTGCCGCCGGCGGCCTCGATCTGCGCGCGCAGCGCGTCGGGGTCGACGTAGTCGCGCGGCTGGGCGCCGAACTCGTGCCGGGTGTGGGCGTCCTTGGGGGTCCGGAACTCCAGGAAGAGCCGGCCGCCGCGGCGGCACACCATGGAGGCCAGGCGCAGGACGTTCTCCCGTCCCGGCTCCTCCAGCGCGTGCATGAGGAAGCGGGCGTACAGGTCGACCGGACGCGGTCGGCGTACCAGCAGGGCACCCCAGGTGAGCACCGCCCGGGTGTCGTACAGGTTGACCACGTGGAAGGACGCGTCCAGCTTGCGGGTCCCCGCGACCCGGATGCCACGCCGCAGCGCGCCCGGGCTGAAGTCGAAGCCCAGCACCGTCCGGCCGTGGCGCCCGGCGAAGAACAGCGAGTCCCGGGCGTTGCCGCAGCCCAGGTCGACCAGCGGATGGTCCGCCGGGTAGTGCTCCGCGACCCAGCGCGCGAACGGGGAGGGCGTGTGCGGGACCCGGGTCGGGGCGATCTGGCTGTAGAAGGAGTCCCAGAGCTTGCGGTGCGTGACCAGGCCGCCGAACCACCCGTTGAACCGGCGCGAAAGCCAGCGCGGGGTCTCGTAGCTGAACGACGGGTCCGGTACCCGCCACCCGTCGCCGTACGTCGCGGCGAGCAGTTCCTCGGGGCGCCCGGGCGCAGGCATGGTGCGGCCCTCGAGCTCGACCGTGCCGAGCGGGGTGAGGACGTCGCGGGGGAGCTCGAAGCCGGTGTCCTGCGGGATGTAGAGCACGTCCTCGATCCAGCACGCGGTGAACACGTCGATCCCGCGCACGGTGCCGTCCGCGGCCTTGACCCGGACGTTGAGCCGGACCGCCGACCCACGGCGCACCGTGAACCCGGCGGCCAGCAGCACGCGCTCCACCCGGTAGGCCTCCCGGGCCACGTCCACGGGGTGCTCGTAGGCGCTGAGGTAGGCCAGGTCGATGTCGTTGTCGTGGCCGATGATCCGGCCGCTGCGCACGGCGCCGAGCAGCGTGCCGTAGCAGATGAAGGCGGGCAGCCCGGCGTCCTCGGCGATGACCCGCAGGACCTCCTCGGTGGCGTCGAGCACCTGGTCGCGCACCTCGGGGGCCTGGGCGGCCATCGGCTTGGTGAGCCGGCCGTACTTGTCGACGATGAGGTCGTGGCCGCCCTTGTCGACCACGCGGGCGCGGCGGGTGTCGTCGCCGGCGAAGACGTGCGCGACCCGCGCGATCTCGGTCCCGCTGACGTGGTCGCGCAGGCCTACGTCGGCAGCGCCGACCAGATGCGGGTGCAGCACCCGCGGCCACGCCACCCGCAGCCCACCGCCGTCTCCGGGGCGGGCGTCACGCCCGGGTTGCAGCGACCAGACGTGCTGATCGTCGAAGAGGACGTCGTACGTCGCCTCCGGATCCAGGTCCGTGGGCAGCGCCACGCCCTCGTCGTCGACGGCCCAGCCGGCGCTCATCGGGCGCCGCCTCGACGGGAGACGCGGGACAGACGCCCGCGCAGCCGCGAGGCTGCCCGGCGCACCGGGCGCGGTGCGGAGGCGGCCGCCGCACGGGCCGACCGGGCCGGGCGGGCGTCGCGCTCGGCGGTCAGCACCATCACGTCTCTCACCATCTGCTCGATCGCCCGGGCCGCGGAGTCCAGGACCTCGCGCTCGGGCACGTCGTCGGGGTGCGGCCCGGTGCCGGCGTCCGGGCCGGGCACCAGGTCCCGGAGGTCGCCGTGCACCCGGTAGCCGCGGCGGGAGAGCCGGGCGACCGCGTCGGTGGAGGCTTCGCGCAGTTCGGCCACGTGGCGCTCACGCAGGCCGAACCGCTCGCCTCGCTGAGGGGCGAGCACCTCGTGGCCCAGGTACTGCCGCAGCCAGCGATGCCGGGCCGGTTGCTCGCCGAGCGGTCCGCTCAGGTGCGGCACCACCCGCTGGAGCACCGCGACCTGGTCCACCCCCAGCGACTCGTTGCCGAAGGAGCCCTCCAGGTCCAGGCCGGCGGCGTCGAGCTCGAGGGCCTCGCACCAGCGGGTCCACAGGGCGTCGCGGGGGCCGCCCGGGGGAGGGACGGTCACCACGTGCACGCGCTCGGGCGGAAGATCCGCCGACCAGCGGCGCAGGATCGCCGGGACGTCCTGGCTGTTCCACGACCACGCCCCGGGCAGCTCACGACGCATCGCGGCGTCGAGGAACTCGTCGAGGCCCAGGGGCGAGCCCATCTTCAGGGCCTCCTGCCAGGCGGCGGCGAACTGGCGGACGTAGTCGCGCACGGTGAGGACCAGGTGCACCTCGCCCTCGAGGTCGCCCAGCGCCCGCCGGGCCTGCCCGGCCTTGGCGAGCGAGAAGAACTCGTGGCTGATCAGCGCCTGGCCTTCCCACGCGTTCGCCTCGCCGACGAGCCTGTCCCAGGCGCCGGCGTTCTCCGGCAGCCGGGAGCGGCCGCCGCGGACCTCGTGGGCGGCGTGGTAGTGGTCCATCCGCTTGCTGCCCGGGTAGAGCCAGCCACGCTCGCGCAGCAGCCGCCGGTTGCTCCACATGATCGTCTGCAGGTAGGTCGTCCCGGACTTGGGGACGCCCAGGTGGAGATAGACGCGTCGTGCCATGCTCGCCGGCCCTCAGAGGGACTTGGAGTACTGCTGCAGCAGCTCGCGCAGCTTCGCCTGGTCCTGCAGGGCGACCGGGAGGAGGAGCTCCTGCACGATGTCGGTGAGCTCGGCGACGCGCCGGTTGAGGCGGCGGGTCTCCTGGATCTCCTTCTCGAGCTCGGCGACGCGGCGCTTGAGCCGGCCCAGCTCGCGGTGGTCCATCACCAGGGAACGGGCCTTGGACGCGGCCCTTCGACCGAAGGTCGGGATCTGCTCGTCCGCGGGGTGGGACACCTCGCCTCACTCCTGTCCTCGTGCGCGACCCCGGCTCCGGGGCGGCGCTCGACGGTAACGCATCGCGGGCCCGGAGGTCGCGTGGCCGCGCTGTAGCGTGTACCACCGCGAAGTCCTCCTCCGGCGTGGGCCGGCGGTTCGTGTGACGAAGGAGATCCTGTGCTCGGTCTGGTCCTGGCCGCGGGAGCCGGACGCCGGCTCCGTCCCTACACCGACACGCTGCCCAAGGCGCTGGTGCCGGTCGACGGGGACACCACGATCCTCGACATCGCCCTGCGCAACTTCGCCGAGGTCGACCTGCGCGACGTCGCGGTCGTGGTCGGCTACGCGGCGGGCGCCGTCGAGGAGCGCAAGGAGGCCCTCGAGCGTCGCTACGGGGTCCGGCTGACCCTGGTGCACAACGACAAGGCCGAGGAGTGGAACAACGCCTACTCGCTGTGGACCGCGCGCGAGCTCTTCAGCGAGGGGCTGCTGCTGGTCAACGGCGACACCGTGCATCCGGTGACGGTGGAGGAGACGCTGCTCGCCGCGCGCGGACCCGAGCTCCTGCTGGCCGTCGACACCTCCAAGGCGCTGGCTGACGAAGAGATGAAGGTCCAGGTCGACGAGGCCGGTCACCTGACCCGGATCACCAAGCTGATGGACCCGGCCACCGCCTTCGGTGAGTACATCGGCGCCACCCTGATCGAGGGCTCGCTGGCCGACCGGCTCGCCGACGCGCTGCAGGCCACCTTCGAGCGTGACCCGCACCTCTACTACGAGGACGGCTACCAGGAGCTGGTGGCGCGCGGGGAGAAGGTCGCGCTGGCGCCGCTGCCCGCCGGGCTGCCCTGGGTCGAGGTCGACGACCACAAGGACCTGGCGCGGGCACGGGAGATCGCGTGCCACTACTAGCCCGGATGCTGGCCAGCCCGCTGCACCTCGACATCCGTGCGGGGGCGGTCGAAGGTCTGGCCGGGCTGCTGCACCGCGGGGCGATCTCGACGTCGGGACACGTCCTGGTGGCGCTGGGGCCGTCCACGGGCCAGGAGATCTGGTCGCGGGTCGCCCCCGGACTGCCCGAGGCCACCCCCTTCGTGGTCAGCGGCGCGAACCTGGCCGCGGCCGGCGAGCTCCAGGAGGCACTGGGCCGCCAGGGGTACGACGCCGTGGTCGCGATCGGGGGCGGGGCCACGATCGACGTCGCCAAGTACGCCGCGACGCGCGCCGGGCTGCCGATGGTCGCGGTCGCGACCAACCTGGCCCACGACGGCATCTGCTCCCCGGTGGCCTCGCTGGAGCACCCGCACGGCAAGGGTTCCTACGGGGTGGCGCTGCCGATCGCGGTGGTGGTCGACCTGGACTACGTCCGGGGTGCCCCGCGGCGGCTGGTGGCCGCCGGCATCGGCGACGTGATCAGCAACCTGTCGGCGATCGAGGACTGGCTGCTGGCCCAGCGCGAGCGGGGCGAGAGCGTGGACGGGCTGGCCCTGGCCTTCGCCCGGACCGCCGCCGAGGCGGTGCTGCGCCGGACCGACTCGATCGAGGACGACGACTTCCTGGTGGCCCTGGCCGAGGCGCTGGTCCTCTCCGGGATGGCGATGTCGGTCGCCGGGACGTCCCGCCCGTGCAGCGGTGCGTGCCACGAGATCCTGCACGCGGTCGACCAGCTCTTCCCCGGCACCGCCAACCACGGCGAGCTGGCCGGGGTCGGGGCCCTGTTCGCGACCTTCCTGCGTGGCGACGAGGCGCGACTGGAGGAGATGCTGGCGTGCCTGCACCGGCACGGCCTGCCCACCTCGCCGGGCGAGCTCGGGCTGAGTGCCGAGCAGTTCGCCCTGGCCGTCGCGGCCGCTCCGCAGACCCGGCCCGACCGCTTCACGGTGCTGGAGCATCTCGCCCTGGACGAGGCCCGCATCACCGCACAGGTGGCCGCGTTCGCCGACCGCGTGACCCGGGTCTCCTCCGGCGTGTGAGTTGCCCCACCGGGGTCCGCGACGGGCCCGCTCGGCGACCCGATCCTCAGGTGTCGCGATGATACGTTTGACCGTCCCTCCGCCCCTGAACCACCGGGAGAACCGCACGATGTCGCAGCTCGCCGAGGACACTCGCCCGCCCATGACCGGAGACGGCCTGCGGGTGGTGCAGAGGACGATCCTGCGCGCGGACCAGGAGCTGGATGTCCGCTCGCTGTACCTCTGGGCCGTCACTTCCCTGACCGGCGGCGACGCCGTCGACACCGGCGAGGGCGACCTGGTCGAGGTCAACTCGGTCGACGCCGACCAGGGCATCCAGGGCTACGGCCGGATCGACGACAGCGGCAGCGCGGTCGTGCTGCCCGGTCGACGGATCTCGTTCGGCACCTACTTCAACGCCTTCCCGGCGTCGTACTGGCGCCGGTGGACCGACCGCGAGAGCGTCAAGCTGATCGCGCGGCTGCGCGGCGAGGGCACCTTCATCGTCTACCGGTCGACCTCCAAGGGTCACGTGCTGCGCTCGGAGTCCGTCGCCGTCTCGCACGCCACCAGCGAGGTCGTGGAGATCGACCTCCCGCTGAGCCCCTTCATCGACGGCGGGTGGTACTGGTTCGACCTGGAGGCCTCCGAGGACACCGAGCTGGTGCTGGAGGAGGCCGGGTGGGCCTTCGAGACCGACCGCACCGTGGCCGGTCACGTCACCATCGGCATCACGACCTTCAATCGTCCCGAGTTCTGCGTCGACCAGCTGCTCGCGCTGGGCCGCGGCGTCGCGGTGCACGACATCCTCGACGAGGTGATCGTCGTCGACCAGGGCACCCAGCGCATCGAGGACCACCCCGACTTCGCCCAGGCCCAGGAGTTGCTCGGCGACCGCCTCCGGGTGATCACCCAGCCGAACCTCGGCGGCTCGGGCGGCTTCTCCCGAGCGATGTTCGAGACCGTGGCCTCCGGTCGCTCGGACTACGTGCTGCTCCTCGACGACGACGTGGTGTGCGAGCTCGAGGGCATCGCGCGCGCGGTGGCGTTCGCGGACCTGGCCAAGAGCCCGACGCTGGTCGGTGGCCAGATGTTCAGCCTCTACGACCGCACCGTGATGCACGCCTTCGGTGAGGCGATCGCGAAGTGGCGCTGGTTCTGGGGCCCGGCGCCCTCGACCCGTCACGGACACGACTTCTCCAAGCGCTCGCTGCGCTCGACGCCGTGGCTGCACCGCCGGATCGACGTCGACTACAACGGCTGGTGGATGTGCCTGATCCCGACCCAGGTGATCAAGGAGATCGGCCTCTCGCTGCCGATGTTCATCAAGTGGGACGACGCCGAGTTCGGCCTGCGCGCCGGGGCGGCCGGCTTCACCACCGTCACCCTGCCGGGTGTCGCGGTCTGGCACGTGCCGTGGACGGAGAAGGACGACACCCTCGACTGGCAGGCGTACTTCCACCAGCGCAACCGCCTGGTCTCCGGTCTGCTGCACTCGCCCTACGAGCACGGCGGTCGCCTGGTCCGCGAGAGCCTGGAGAACCACGTCAAGCGCTTGGTCTCCATGCAGTACAGCACCGGCGAGATCATCATGATGGCGATCCAGGACGTGCTCGACGGCCCCGAGCGGATGCACCGCGACCTGATCAAGCGGCTCCCGGAGATCCGCGAGCTCCGTGGCCAGTACGACGACGCGGTCCTCTCCAAGAACCTCGACGCGTTCCCGCCGCCGCGGATGAAGAAGCCGCGCCGCAAGGGCAAGGGCGTGCCCAACCCCACGCGACTGCGGGGCAAGGTCCAGCTGGCCGCGACGGGTCTGATCCGCCAGGTGGCCCCGGTGCGCGACCTCGCGCCCGAGCACCCCGAGGAGATCGTGCCGCACGTGGACCAGCGGTGGTACCGGTTGGCGCACTACGACTCCGCGATCGTCTCCACCGCCGACGGCACCGCCGCCTCCTGGTACAAGCGGGACCGGTCCCAGTTCCTTGACCAGCTGTCGCGTTCGAGCAAGCTGCACGCACGGCTCTACCGTGAGTGGGACGAGTTGGCCGCGCAGTGGCGGGCCGCCCTGCCGGAGCTGACCTCGATGGAGAGCTGGCAGCCGACCTTCGAGGGGAAGGCCCAGGACGAGGCATGAGCGACGTCCGCGACGTCCGCGTCGTCGAGGCGCCGCTGTCGCCGCCGTACGCGCAAGGGGGTCTCCACGGCGTCTTCCGTCGTCGGTATCTGCTGAAGCTCCTGGTCCAGAAGGAGGTCCAGGCGCGTTACTTCGGCAGCGTCCTGGGGCTGCTCTGGTCCTACCTGCTGCCGCTGGTGCGCTTCAGCATCTACTACTTCGTCATCGGGTTCGTGCTGGGCCTGCACAAGGACATCCCGAACTTTCCGGTGCACCTCTTCTGCGCGCTGGTCTTTGTCAGCTACTTCACCGAGATGTTCACCTCGGGCACGCGCTCGGTGGTGCGCAACAAGGCGATCGTGCGCAAGATGGCGATGCCGCGGGAGATGTTCCCGGTCTCCGCGGTGATCGTCTCGATGTTGCACAGCATCCCGCAGGCACTGCTGCTGGTCGTGTTCTCCGCGATCTCGGGGTGGACCCCTGACGGCGTCGGTCTCGCGGCCGGGTTCCTCGGTTTCCTGATCCTCTCCCTCTTCGGCACCGGCCTGGCTCTGGCGTTCAGTGCCTTCAACGTCTTCTTCCGCGACTTCCTCCAGGTCGTCGCCCTGCTGACGCTCTTCACGCACTGGGCCGTCCCGCAGTTCTACCCCTACTCGCGCCTGGCCGAGAGCAGCCTCGGCGGCACCTGGGTGGAGACCCTGTACCTGGCCAATCCGCTCGCGATGGCCGTGATCCTGCTGCAACGCGCCTTCTGGGTGCCCACCTGTTCCGACAGCCCGAAGTGCACCGGGCCCACGGCGATGCCCGACCATCTGATGGAGCGGGGACTGATCATGCTCCTCGTGGGCGTGGTCTTCCTGATCCTCTGCCAGTGGGCCTTCACGCGGCTCGAGGGCAAGTTCGCCGAGCGGCTCTGATCGGGGAATGACGACGTGACCGAATCCATCGTGGTGCGCAACGCGAGCAAGAAGTTCACGCTCCGCTACCACCGCACGCTCAAGCAGATGGCCGTCGCGGCCGCCCGCCGCCAGGAGATCAGCAACAGCTTCCTGGCCGTCAACGACGTCTCGTTCACCGTCGAGCAGGGGGAGTCGATCGGGCTGATGGGCCTCAACGGCTCCGGGAAGTCCACGCTGCTCAAGTTGGTCAACGGGGTGATGCGTCCGGACGCCGGCGAGGTGCTCACCCGGGGCCGGATCGCGGGGCTGATCGCCACCGGTGCGGGCTTCCACCCGCAGCTCTCCGGCCGGGAGAACATCTACCTCAACGCCGCCATCCTCGGGATGTCGGAGCAGGAGGTCGCTCGGAAGTTCGACCAGATCGTCGAGTTCGCCGACATCGGACGCTTCCTCGACACCCCGGTCGGCCACTACTCCTCCGGCATGTTCTCGCGTCTCGGCTTCGCCGTCGCCGTGCACACCGACTCCGACATCTTCCTGATCGACGAGGTGCTCGCGGTGGGGGACAAGCCGTTCAAGAAGAAGTGCCTGGCCCGGATGGAGGAGATCAAGGCCGAGGGCCGCACGATGTTCTACGTCAGCCACTCGGCCCCCTCGGTCCGCAGGATGTGCGAGCGCGTGCTCGTCCTGGAGAATGGCGTGCTCGCCTTCGACGGGCCGACCGCGGAGGGTATCCACTACCTGAAGTACGACAACGACTCCGACGAGGTCGGCTCGGAGAACGCCGAGGACTCCGACGACGACCTCGACGCGCAGCTCGGCGCCGACGTCTGAGAGCCCGGGGCGGCGCCCGTGAAAGCCGAATCACACCCGTGTAATTATTGTCACCGGTGCAAAATTACAGGCTTGTAGTTCGCGCGAACCCGTTGCACAGGCATGGGACTGGTGTGACATTTGTGATCCGAGTGATCACTGATGTGCTGGGAGTTCTTCTGCGATGCCTGAGATCCGGAGCCGGTTCGTGCTGGTGTGCCAGCAGGCGATCGCGCTTGCCCTCGTCCTCGTGGTGGCTGCCACCGCGGCCGGCGTCGTCGAACTCGACATCGTCCCGCCGGCGCAGGACCGGTCGGCTCCGGCTCCTGCGAGCGAGGTCTCGCTCGTCTCCGCAGCCCCGGTCGCCCCGACGGTCCGATCCGTGCCGCTGCGCGGCGTGGACCCCCGTGGGCTGAGGGCACTTCCCCAGTCTCGCACCGGCGGCGCCGACGCGGGCCGTTTCGGCGTACTCAGCGCTCCGCTGGAGGCTCCCGGCTACGCCACGATCGGAGTGACCTGGAAGCCCGGCACCGAGCTCGACGAGGAGGACATCGAGGTCGACGTCCGCACGCTGACCGACGGCACCTGGACCGACTGGCAGGAGATGCACTACGACCCCGAGCACGGTCCCGACGCCGGCAGCGAGGAGGCGACCGCCGCCGAACGCCCCGGCACCGACGCCGTGGTGGTCGGTGAGGTCGACAAGGTGCAGGTCCGCGCCGTCACTGACGGCCGGGCCCTGCCGCGCGACGTCCAGGTCGCCCTGGTCGACCCGGGCCTCGACACCGACACCGCGACCGCGTCCCCGGCGATCGCCGCCACGCAGCCCGAGGCGTCCGGAACCGCCGCGGGCGACGCCGTCCTGGCGGCGGGGGCCGGCGGCTCCGCGCCGCGCCCCGAGATCTACTCCCGCGCGCAGTGGGGTGCCGACGAGAAGCTGCGCGACCCGGGATCCCTGCGCTACGGCGAGATCCACGCCGGCTTCGTGCACCACACCGTGAACGCCAACGACTACGACCGCGAGGACGTGCCGGCACTGCTGCGCGGCATCTACGCGTACCACACCAAGAGTCGCGGCTGGAGCGACATCGGCTACAACTTCCTGGTCGACCGGTTCGGCCGGATCTGGGAGGGCCGGTACGGCGGTGTCGACCGCGCCGTCGTGGGTGCCCACACGCTGAACTACAATGAGAAGTCCTTCGCCATGTCGGCGATCGGCAACTTCGAGACCGCGCAGCCGAGCTCGGTGATGCTCGACGCCTACGCCCGGCTCTTCGCCTGGAAGCTGTCGTTGGCCGGTGTCCGGGCGGACTCGCCCAAGGAGTGGGTGGCCAGCCGCTACTTCCAGGCGATCAGCGGACATCGTGATGCCGCTGCCACCGCGTGCCCGGGCAAGAACCTCTACGCGAAGCTGGCGCAGATCCGCACCGCTGCCCGGCAGTACCAGGTCGCCGGGGGCAGCGAGCCCGAGATCGACGCCGATCTCGCCGGCAGCGCGTGGCCCGACCTCGCCGTGCGCGACCGGGCGACCGGGGACCTGGTCGTGGTCACCACGGCCGGTCAGGCCGGCTTCGAGAAGGCGGCCGCGGTCGGCGCGGGCCCCTCCGACGTGGACCTGGTCGCCGTACCGGGTGACCTGGACGAGGACGGTCGACCCGACCTCCTGCTCCGTGACGGCTCGACGGGCGTCACGACGCGACACGCCCTGAGCTCCACCGGCACCGTCGGGCGAGCCCTGAGCAGCTACACCCGCTTCCGCGAGGTCGACCTGATGAGCGGGGTCGGCGACCTCGACGGAGACGGGAACCTCGACCTGGTCGTGCGTGACGAGCAGGCTCGGCTGCTGCTCGTGCCCGGGCGCGGTAACGGCGGCTTCGGACCGGCGGTCTCGCTGCGCGAGGACGCCGGGGACCTGACCGAGCTCACCGGCGCCGGCGACCTCGACGGCGACGGGAACCCGGACCTGGTCGGCCGGACCGCGGCCGGGCTGGTCGTGCTGGCCGGACGGTCCAACGGGCGCCTCGGCGCGCCCGGCGCCATCGCGGGCGACTGGAGCGACGAGGACCGGATCTCCGGCGGCGGCGACCTCACCGGGGACGGCACTCCTGACCTGGTCGTCCGGCGGGTGGGGGTGCGCACCACGTTCGTCCTGCCCGGTGACGGCAACGGCGGCTTCGGCGCAGCCCGCGGACCGTACCCGCGCCTGGCGGGGGTGGCGCGCCTGGTGGTCGCCGGCCAGGTCACCGGCAGCCGGCACGCCGACATCCTCGGCGTGACCGCCGGCGGGGGGCTCCGCCTCTTCGCCCACAACGGCCGCAGCAACATCGGCCGGGTCATCGCCACGGGGATCGACCTCTCCGACACCGACCTGCTGCTCAACGTGGGCGACTGGAACGGGGACGGGCGCGGTGACCTGATGACCCGTCAGCGCGCGACCGGCAAGCTCTTCTTCCGCGCAGGCACCGGCAAGGCCGGGGCCCAGCGCTTCGCGGCGCCCGTCCTGGCCGGGACCGGTTGGGAGAAGGTCACCGAGGCGAGCGCTGTCGGCGACGTCACCGGCGACGGCCTGCCCGACATCCGTGGCCGCTACGACGGCGGCGACTACCGGGTCTACCCCAGCAACGGCGGGACCGGGATCAAGCCGTTCGTAGCCTCGGCGCCGGACCCGCTGCGGGCCAGCATCCACGGGCCCTCGCGCTACAACTTCTACCGGGCGATGGGTGACGTGGACGGCGACGGTCGCGGCGACGTGATCGCCCGGGCGAAGTCCGGCAAGCTCTGGCTCCTCCCCGGACGCGCCTCCGGTCTGGCGCCGCGGCGCCTGGTGGCCGAGGGCTTCGACGCCTACGACCGGATCGGCTGAGCCGGCCCGGCACGCAGGGTCAGGCGCGCAGGGTCACCACCGTGCGCTCCTCCTCCGCCCGCCGCCCCCAGCGCTCGTCGTCCGGGTGGCGGACCCACACGGTGCCGCCGCCCTCGGCCAAGGGCCCGAGCAGCGTCGCCGGGCCGTCGGGCGAGGTCGGGGCGACGTCGGTCAGCAGCCGATCGCCGGGACCGAGCCCCGGCACGCGCAGGGCGCACACCTCGGCCTGGGTCCACGCGCGGCCGTCGGTGACCCAGGCGTCGTCGGAGGCCTCCGGCTGCTCCCAGGCCACGAAGGCGTCGGGCTGGCCCCACACCGCCACGCCGTAGTCCAGCACCCCGGCCGGGAGCGGATCGGCGAACCGCGCCCCCATCGGCCGCAGCGACAGCGCCACCGCCGGAACCCCGGCCGCGGCGGCCTCCGCGACCCCGTCCGGCCCGCACACCACGGCGTCGGCGGGTCCCGCGGTGACGGCGACGCCTCCGACCGACCACACGGCTCCCAGCCAGACCGGTGCCAGCCAGTGGGTCGGCAGGTCCATCCGGACCCGGGCCCCGCGTCCGAGCTCGAGCTCGTCCTGCAGCAGGCCGGCGGTCTTCGCGACCCAGTTGGCGTAGGTCAGGACGGAGAGCTCCACCCGCTCGCCGGTCGCGTCGTCGTAGAACGTCACCAGGGGGCGGCTTCCGTCGGTGCGCACCTGCCGGGCGAGGAGGTCGGGGAAGGTCGTGATCACCGGGCCACGGTAGCCGTCGAGGTGAGAGGATCGCGGCCGTGATCCCAGCACCCGTCGCCGCCGAGGCCGTCATCGTCGCCGGGGGCTTCGGCACCCGCATGCTGCCGCTGACCGAGCGGCGTCCCAAGCATCTGCTCGAGGTCGGGGGAGTGCCCTTCCTGGAGCACCAGATCACCAAGCTGGCCGCGGCGGGGGTGGAGCACGTCGTGCTGGCCACCTCCTACCGCGCCGAGCTCTTCGCCCCGGTGCTCGGGCAGGGGGAGCGGTTCGGCGTCCGGCTGACCTACGTCACCGAGGACGTGCCACTGGGCACCGCGGGGGCGATCCGCAACGTCGCCGACGTCCTCGACCCCGACCCGGACCACCCCGTGATCATCCTCAACGGCGACGTGCTCAGCGGGCACGACCTGGCGGCGCAGCTCGCGGACTTCGACCGTCCGCGCGGCACCGGGTCGGCCGCGGAGACCGTCGAGGTGTCCCTCCACCTCGTCGAGGTCGAGGACGCCCGCGCGTTCGGCTGCGTCCCCACCGACGACGAGGGGCGGGTGCTGGCCTTCGTGGAGAAGTCGGAGCAGCCGGTCTCGCGCCAGATCAACGCCGGCTGCTACGTCTTCCGGCGACGTGTCATCGACGGGATCCCCGCGGGGCGGGAGGTCTCGGTGGAGCGGGAGACCTTCCCCGACCTGGTGGCCTCCGGTGCCCTGGTGGTGGGACACGTGGAGACCGCCTACTGGCGCGACGTGGGCAACCCGGACGCGTTGGTGGCGGCCTCGCGCGACGTCGTCACCGGCGTGGCCGCGAGTCCCGCGATCCCCCCGGGGCCCTCAGGGGTCCGGATCGATCCCGGCGCCGTGGTCGAGGGAGAGGTCCTGGACGGGTCCCTGGTCGTCCGCGGCGCTCGGGTGTACGCCGGGGCGCGGGTCGCGGGTTCGGTCATCATGGCCGGTGCGCAGGTGCACCCCGGTGCCGTGGTGGTCGACTCCGTCGTCGGTCCGGGCGCGGTCGTCGGCGCCGATGCCCGAGTCACCGGCGCCGCCCTGGGGGACGACTCGACGGTGGCGGCCGGAGCCGTACTGGAGCCCGGCACGCGGCTGGCCTGCGGCTCGTCGGTCTGAGCCGACCGACGAGCGCTCTCAGAACAGCCAGTCCGAGAGCACCCCCGCGCCGCCCAGGAAGGCGGCGAACCGGAGCGTGCGGCCGATCAGGCCGGTCACCAGGAAGACCGTCAGGCTCATCCGCAGCTGTCCGGCCAGCACCGACACGATCGCGAACGGCGGGAAGCCGGTCAGCGCCGAGACGAAGACCAGGAACGCGGCGTACGTCGGCCGCTCCTGCGTCCGTTGCTGCCACAGCGCGAGCTTGGCCTGCGCCTTCGGGTTCTCCACCTTCTTGCGGACGTAGCCCCACTTGAGCGCGTTGGCCCCGAGGTAGTACCAGACGACCTTGCCGAGCATCTGCCCGATCCCGCCGACGGTCGCCAGCACCCACAGGCCCGTCGTGCTGCCCAGCGCGCCGAGGCCGATCAGATAGGCCTCGATGTTGATCAGCGGGATCAGCGCCGAGGCGATCGAGACGCCCAGCAGGGCGAGGAGCTCAGCCACCGGGCGGTCCCGCCCCGGGCCGACAGCGCACGAGGTCACCGCTCACCTCGGCGGCCCAGCCGTGCGCCGTGCACAACGCGGTGACCGCGAGCGCGAGCGCCCCCGCCGTCCGCTCGTCCGGCGCCCCGAGCCGCACCTCGATCGCCGTCGCGCCGGCCTCGACCGAGCCCCGGCCCGCCAGGACGTCGGTGAGCACAGCGGCAAGCGTGTCGACCGGGCAGGCGACCCCGAACCCGCGCCGGGCGTCGTACGCGCTGCCGGGCACCAGGGCGGCCACGACGGCCTCCCGGGCCCCCAGCCCGAACATGTCGGTCTCCTCGTCCCGGATCAGGGGACCCGCGCCGGGGCCGTGGTCGCCCGCGGGGAGCACCAGGTGCCCGAGTCCCCGGACGACGGCCACTGGGAGGCCGCCGAGCTTGCCCTTGGCCAGGTCGCCCGCGGCGGCGAGCTCGTCGGCCAGGGCCGGTGCCGTCACCGCGAGCTCGTTGCCGTAGGCGTCGCTGCGCCCGGTGTGGTCGTCGAGGGGGATCAGTCCGGCGGCGCCGACGCAGGTGTCGGTCTGCCCCTGGCGCCAGGCACGCCCCATGGTGTCGCTGACGACGACGCCGACGTTGCGCCCGGACAGCGCCGCCACCGCCTCGCGGAGGCGTCGGGCCGAGGCGTCGGGGTCGCGGGGGAGCAGCACCAGCGTGCCGGGGGCGGTGTTCGAGGCGTCCACCCCGGCCGCGGCCATGACGAACCCGTGGCGCGTACGCACGATGGACGTGGGTCCGCGCTGCGCCACGATGCGGTCGGTCTCGGCGACCACCGCGTCCTCGCGGCCACCGGTGGACAGCGCGCCCTCGGCCTTGCTGACCACCTTGCTGGTCACCACCAGCACGTCGCCGTCGCGCACCCCTCCGATCGGCCCGGCCTCGCACGCGGCGACGACCGCCCCGGCGAGATCCGAGCCCGGGGTGACCTCCCCGAGCCCGGCGACGGCGTACACGCTGTAGGTGGTCACCGGGTCAGGAGACCAGGTCCAGGGCCGCGCGCGCCATCGTCGCCGTGGCGCCCGGGTCGGTCATGAGCAGCGGCACCGCGGCGCAGCGGATCCCCGCGGCCTCGATCCGGGGGACCGACTCCGCGTCGGCGGTGTCCACCAGCCAGCCGTCCAGGACACCTCCCGCGGAGCGGGCCCCGTAGTGCTCGGCCACCCCGGCGGCGGAGACCTCGACACCGATGCCGGTGAGCAGCTGTTCGGCCATGCCGCGCACGTGCCGACCGCCGATGATCGGGGAGAGGCCCACCACCGGGCCGCGGCGCTCGCTGATCGCCTGGCGGATGCCCGGCACGCCCAGGATCGTGCCGACCGAGACCACCGGGTTCGACGGGGGCAGGACCAGCAGGTCCGCCTCGGAGATCGCCTCGAGGACCCCGGGCGCGGGGGAGGCCTGCTCCAGCCCGACCACCACCACGGCGCGGGCGGGGACCTCGGCGCGCAGCCGGATCCAGTACTCCTGGAAGTGCACGGCGCGCCGGCCCGAGGGGCTGTCGGGGTCGTCGATCGCGATGTGGGTCTCGACCCGGTCGTCGCTCATCGGCAGCAGCCGGACGCCGGGCTGCCAGCGCCGGCACAGCGCCTCGGTCACCGCGGAGAGGGGGTAGCCCGCCTCGAGCATCTGGGTGCGCACCAGGTGGGTGGCCAGGTCCCGGTCGCCCAGGCCGAACCAGGTGGGCTCCACGCCGTACGCCGCGAGCTCCTCCTTGGCGTGCCAGGTCTCCCCGACGCGGCCCCAGCCGCGCTCGCGGTCGATGCCGCCGCCGAGGGTGTACATCATGGTGTCGAGGTCGGGGCAGACCTTGAGCCCGTGCACCCAGAGGTCGTCGGCGGTGTTGGCGACCACGGTCACGTCGGCCGTCGCGTCACCGGCCAACAGGTGGAGGAGTCCCTGGACGAATCGGGCGCCACCAACGCCCCCCGACAGGACAGTCACACGGGCCATGAGTCCCTTATCTGGTCATTGTGGTCACGGTCAAGTTGTGGCGTATATCAGACGCGGGGTTGACTTTGGGGGTACGACAGGCATGTAATTCCCTCAGTGTCATTCATAACACTGTTCCGGATTTTCCCCCCGACGTCTCGTCGCGATCCGGCCTCAGCAAGCGTGACACCGAGGATAGAACTACTCAGTTCACACGGGGTCCGTCAGGGTCCCACGGGTCGAAAGGGCGAGAACATGCGCGAACTGTTCATGCTCGAGGGAGAGGCCGAGGAGCTGGGTTGGCAGGAGCGTGCACTGTGCGCCCAGACCGACCCCGAGGCGTTTTTCCCCGAGAAGGGTGGATCCACCCGCGAGGCGAAGCGGGTCTGCCTCACCTGCGAGGTCCGGGGCGACTGCCTAGAGTACGCCTTGGAGAAGGACGAGCGCTTCGGCATCTGGGGCGGCATGTCCGAGCGGGAGCGCCGCAAGCTGAAGAAGCGGGCCGTCTGAGCCTGCCCGCTCAGCCCGCGTCGTAACGCGGGTCGATCTCCTCCGGCGGCCGGTCGAGCAGTTCGGCGAACTGTTCGACGAGCACCGTGAGCACCAGGGCTGGGAGGTCCGCTGGTTGCTCGCACCGCAGCTCGATCGGTCGACGGAAGAGCACCAACCGGGTGGGCTCCTCGTGCGAGGCCGGCACCACCGACGCCAACGGCACCGAGTCGTCGGCCCAGTCCGGAGGCAGCAGCGGAGCCTCCTCGACGACGAACTCCAGGGTGCCCAGTTCCTCGTGCCAGCGCGCCTCCAGATCATCGACGAGGTCGAGCACGAGCGCGTCGAAACGCTCTCGCCGACTGGGTCGCGGGGGCGGTCCCTGAGGGGTCAGTGGGCCCGGCAGCACGCCCGGTCCCCGCTGGCCGCGGCCGCGGCGATCGCGGCGGCGCCCTGGACGTCGAATCACCCCGCGAGCCTAGCCGTCACCGGCGCTGGGACGGGGTACGGTCACCCTCGTGAGTCCCGCCCGCCGTTGCTCCCGGACCGCCTGTCGGCGTCCGGCGGTCGCCACGCTCACCTACGTGTACGGCGACCAGACCGCCGTCCTGGGCCCGCTGGCGACCTACGCCGAGCCGCACGCCTACGACCTGTGCGACGAGCACTCCGAGCGGCTCTCCGCCCCCCGTGGCTGGGAGGTCCTCCGGCTCGCCCCGGACCCCGACGCGCTCGGGCCGAGCAGTGACGACCTGCTGGCCCTGGCCGATGCCGTCCGCGAGGCCGCGCGGCCCGTGGCACCCCCGGCGCCCCAGGCCGAGGCGGGTGCCCGTGAGGTCGGTCGACGCGGGCACCTGCGCGTGCTCAAGGGGTCCGACGACTCCTGAGGAGCGCGCCCAGTAGGGTCCGGTCGTGACCACCACCGACCCCGACGTGCTGGAGCGCACCTTCAAGGCCTACGACGTCCGCGGGCTGGTGCCCGAGCAGATCGACGAGCACCTCGCCGAGGCGACCGGCAACGCCTTCGCCCAGGTCGTGCACCCCGAGGGTGCCGGTGCGCTGGTGGTCGGCTACGACATGCGACCCTCCAGCCCGGGCCTGGCCCGGGCCTTCGCCGACGGCGCGGCAGCGGCCGGCTGCGACGTCACCGTCATCCGCCTGGCCTCCACCGACCAGCTCTACTTCGCCTCGGGCCACCTCGGCGTCCCCGGTGCGATGTTCACCGCCAGCCACAACCCCGCGCAGTACAACGGCATCAAGCTCTGCCGCGCCTACGCGGCCCCGGTCGGCGCCGACACCGGTCTGCACGCGGTGCGCGACCTGGTCGCGGCGGGCACGCGGCGTTCGGCCGCGGAGCCGGGCACCGTGCGTCACGAGGACCTGCTGGAGGCCTACGCCGCGCACCTGCACGCGTTGGCGCCGGTGCGGGGTCGGCGACTGCGCGTCGTCATCGACGCGGGCAACGGGATGGCCGGACTGACCGCTCCCGCGGTGCTGGGCACCCTCGAGCTGGACCTGGTGCCGCTGTACTTCGAGCTCGACGGCACCTTCCCGAACCACGACGCCAACCCGATCGAGCCGGAGAACCTGCGCGACCTGCAGGCCGCGGTCCTGGCCCACCGGGCCGACCTGGGTCTGGCCTTCGACGGCGACGCCGACCGGTGCTTCGTGGTCGACGAGCGCGGCGAGGCGGTCAGCCCGAGCGTGCTGACCGCGCTGATCGCGGTGCGCGAGATCGCCAAGGAGGCGGCGGCCGGGCGCCCGGCGACGGTGATCCACAACCTGATCACCTCGCGCGTGGTCCCCGAGGTGGTCACCGAGCACGGAGCGACCCCCGTCAGGACGCGGGTGGGGCACTCCTTCATCAAGGCCACGATGGCCGAGACCGGTGCCGTCTTCGGCGGCGAGCACTCCGGGCACTTCTACTTCCGCGACTTCTGGCGGGCCGACTCCGGCATGCTGGCGGCGCTGCACACGCTCGCCGCGCTGGCCGAGACCGAGCGCCCGGGCAGCGCACTGTTCGCGGAGTTCTCGCGGTACCGGGCCAGTGGCGAGATCAACTCGCGCGTGGCGGACCAGAAGGCCCTCCTGGAGTCGGTCGAGGAGGCCTACGCTGGGCGGGACGGCGTCACCGTCGACCACCTCGACGGCCTCACCGTGACGCACGCGGACTGGTGGTTCAACGTCCGGGCGTCGAACACCGAGCCGCTGCTGCGGCTCAACGCGGAAGGGGTCGACGAGGCGACGATGACGTCGGTGCGCGACCAGGTTCTCTCGATGATCAGGAGTGGGACGTGACGCTGAGCAAGCAGTTGCTGGAGTTGATCCGGTGCCCCAAGTGCCGGGCCGAGCTGACCGAGGAGCCGGCCGACAGCCTGACCTGCACCGGCTGCGGGCTGGTCTATCCGGTGCGGGACGGGGTGCCGATCCTGCTGGTCGACGAGGCCGTCCGGCGTGGCTGACTGGTTCGACGAGTCGCTGCTCGAGGACCCGACCAGCCTCGAGAGGGCCGACGTGCTGCTGCGCGCGCTGGCCGAGGCCGGGGCGCGGGTACGCCGCGAGTCGGTGGAGTCGCGCGAGGCGATCGCCTCGGCGGTGGCCGACACCCGGGACAACGCGCCGCGCGCGGTGGTCGCCGCAGGACCGGACTCGCGGTTGCTGCGCGCCGTCCTCGAGCCGTGGTGCCCGGTGCCCTTCGTGGCCTGGCCCGGACCGGGACTGCCCGGCTGGGCCGGGGCCCTGGACCTGGTCGTGATGCTCGCGCCGGAGGGCTCCGACGCCGGCAGTGCCGGCGCCGTGGCCGAAGCCGTCCGGCGGGGCTGCCAGGTCGTGGTGGCCTGCCCGCCGACCTCGCTGGTGGCCGAGCACGCGGCCGGCCGCCACACCACCGTGCTGCCCACGACCTCGGGGGACCAGCTGGCCACCGCCGTGGTGATGCTGGAGTTCCTCTCCCAGGTCGGACTGGGTCCCGAGACCCAGGCCGAGGAGGTCGCCGGTGCCCTCGACGCGGTCGCCGTCGCCTGCTCCCCGCACCGGGACCTCGCGGTGAACCCCGCGAAGATCCTGGCGATCGCCCTGGCCGACGCCACCCCGCTGCTCTGGGGCGGCTCGGTGCTGGCCGCGCGTGCCGCGCGCCGGGTCGCGGAGGCGATCCGCCGGGCCAGTGGACGCACCGCCCTGGCCGGTGACGCCGAGCACCTGCTCCCGGTGATCGCCGCCGCCCAGCAGCACGACGTCTTCGCCGACCCCTTCGCCGCCGACGATGCGTCCGAGGTCCGACCGGCGCTGGTGGTGCTCGACGACGGCTCCCAGGAGGCCTCGGTCCGCGACGAGCGCGGCCGGCTCAGCACTCTGGCCGAGGAGCGCGGGGTCCGCGTCGAGAGGCTGGAGTGCGCCGAGGGCAGCGAGGTCGCCCGCTACGCCGCGCTGATGCTCCAGGGACGGTACGCCGCGGCGTACCTGAGCATCGGGCTGAAGCGCAGCACCTGGTGAGGCCCCCAGCAGGCAGCGCAGTGGGTACCCTGAGCCGGTGAGTGCGGGACTCTTCGGGCTGCTGGACGACGTCGCGGCCCTGGCGAAGCTGGCGGCGGCGTCCGTCGACGACATCGGCGCGGCCGCGGGCAAGGCGACCGCGAAGGCGGCCGGGGTGGTGGTCGACGACACCGCGGTCACCCCGCAGTACGTCCACGGCGTCACCGCGGACCGCGAACTGCCCATCATCAAGCGGATCGCGGTCGGCTCGCTGCGCAACAAGCTGCTGCTGATCCTCCCGGCGATCCTGCTGCTCAGCCAGTTCCTGCCGTGGGCGATCACGCCGCTGCTGATGGCGGGAGCGACGTACCTCTGTTACGAGGGCGCGGAGAAGCTCTGGGGAGCGCTACGCGGGCACGGCCACGACGCCCCCGCCGCCGAGACGGTCAAGACCGACGAGTCCACCGTGGTCAGCGGCGCGATCCGCACCGACTTCATCCTCTCGGCCGAGATCATGGTGATCGCGCTCAACGAGGTCTCCGACCAGCCGTTCCTCTCCCGCGCCGCGATCCTGGTCGTGGTCGCCCTGGGCATCACCGTGCTGGTCTACGGCGTCGTCGCCCTCATCGTGAAGATGGACGACACCGGTCTGGTGCTCGCCGAGCGCAGGTCGGCGGCCTCGCAACGCCTGGGGCGGGGTCTGCTCGCGGCCATGCCCAAGGTGCTCTCCACCCTCTCGGTCGTCGGCGTCGCGGCCATGCTCTGGGTCGGCGGCCACATCCTCCTGGTGGGGCTGGACGACCTGGGCTGGCACGCGCCCTACGACCTGGTGCACCACCTCGAGGAGGCGGTGCACGACGCCGCGGGCGCGCTGGGTGGCCTCCTGGGCTGGACGGTCAACACGCTGGCCTCAGCGTTCACCGGCCTGGTGGTCGGGGCCGTGGCCGTCGTGGTGATGCACCTGCTGCCCGTCGGCAAGGGCCACGGCGAGCCCGCTCCCCACTGAACCGCGCCCATCTCTGAACGGGCCCCGGTACTCTGGGGGCCGTGTGCGCGGGAGATCCCGAAGAAGCGCAGATGCGCCGCAGACGCCGCCTGTCCCGATAAGAGGAAACCGATGGACTTCAAGGTCGCCGACCTCAGCCTGGCCGACTTCGGCCGCACCGAGATCACCCTCGCCGAGCACGAGATGCCCGGACTGATGGCCATGCGCGAGCGCTACGGAGCGAGCAAGCCCCTGCAGGGCGCCCGGATCACCGGCTCGATCCACATGACGATCCAGACCGCCGTCCTGGTGGAGACGCTGGTGGAGCTGGGCGCGGAGGTGCGCTGGGCCTCCTGCAACATCTTCTCGACCCAGGACCACGCCGCCGCGGCGCTCGTGGTCGGCCCGAACGGCACCCCCGAGGACCCGCAGGGTGTCCCGGTCTTCGCCTGGAAGGGCGAGACGCTGGAGGAGTACTGGTGGTGCACCCAGCAGATCCTGCAGTGGCCCGACGGCCCCGACGGTGAGAAGCGGTTCGCCAACATGATCCTCGACGACGGCGGGGACGCGACCCTGCTGGTCCACCTCGGCCTGCTCGCCGAGAAGGAGGGCAAGGCGCCGGACCCGGCGACCGCCACCAGCGCCGAGCAGCGCGTCATCTACGAGGTGCTCAACGCGTCGCTGGCCGAGGACCGCACCCGCTGGACCTCGATCGCCAACGAGATCAAGGGCGTCACCGAGGAGACCACCACCGGCGTGCACCGGCTCTACGACATGATGAAGGACGGCACGCTGCTGTTCCCGGCCATCAACGTCAACGACTCGGTGACCAAGAGCAAGTTCGACAACAAGTACGGCTGCCGCCACTCCCTGGTCGACGGCATCAACCGCGCCACCGACGTGCTGATCGGCGGCAAGGTCGCCGTGGTGTGCGGCTACGGCGACGTCGGCAAGGGGTCCGCGGACTCGCTGCGTGGCCAGGGCGCCCGGGTGATCGTCACCGAGATCGACCCGATCTGCGCGCTCCAGGCGGCGATGGACGGCTACCAGGTGACCACCCTGGAGGACGCCCTCCCGCACGCCGACATCGTGATCACCGCGACCGGCAACAAGGACGTCGTCACCGTCGACCACATGCGCCGGATGAAGCACAACGCGATCGTGGGCAACATCGGCCACTTCGACAACGAGATCGACATGGCCGGCCTGGAGTCGTCCGGGGCCGTGCGCAAGACTGTGAAGCCGCAGGTGGACCTGTGGACGTTCCCCGAGGCCAACGAGCTCGGCGGGACCACGATCATCGTGCTCTCCGAGGGGCGCCTGATGAACCTCGGCAACGCGACCGGTCACCCGTCGTTCGTGATGTCGAACTCCTTCACCAACCAGGTGCTGGCCCAGATCGAGCTCTTCACCAAGACCGAGGAGTACCCGGTCGGCGTGTACGTGCTGCCCAAGCACCTCGACGAGGAGGTCGCGCGGCTGCACCTGGACTCGCTCGGCGTGAAGCTCACCGAGCTGACCGGCGACCAGGCGGCGTACCTGGGCGTGGAGCAGTCGGGCCCCTTCAAGCCCGACCACTACCGGTACTGAGCCGACCGGTCCTTCCCACCGCATGACCACGGGCACCCACGGCGAGGCCCCCGGCTCCATGAGCCGGGGGCGCGTCCTCGTGGTCGACGACGACGCCGCGCTGGCGGAGATGCTCACCCTGGTGCTGCGGACCGAGGGGTTCGAGTCACGGGTGTGCCCCACCGGCGACCGGGCCCTGGCCGCGTTCCGTGACTACCGCCCCGACGTGGTCCTGCTGGACCTGATGCTGCCCGGGAAGGACGGCATCGACGTCTGCAAGGAGATCCGCGCCGAGTCCGGCGTGCCGATCGTGATGCTGACCGCGAAGAGCGACACCGTCGACGTGGTCGTCGGGCTGGAGTCCGGCGCCGACGACTACGTGGTCAAGCCCTTCAAGCCCAAGGAGCTCGTCGCCCGCATCCGCGCCCGCGTGCGCAAATTCGACACTGCCTCGCCGGAGACGCTCCAGGTCGGCGACCTGGAGGTCGACGTCGCCGGCCACCGCGTCACCCGGGCGGGCTCCGGGGAGGTCATCGGGCTCACCCCGCTGGAGTTCGACCTGCTCGTCTGCCTGGCGCGCAAGCCCTGGCAGGTCTTCACCCGTGAGGTGCTGCTCGAGCAGGTGTGGGGCTACCGGCACGCGGCCGACACCCGGCTGGTCAACGTCCACGTCCAGCGGCTGCGCTCGAAGATCGAGCACGATCCGGAGAACCCCGAGATCGTCGTGACGGTGCGGGGCGTGGGCTACAAGGCAGGGTGAGCGTGCCCTTCGCCTCGTCCCCGGGACCGCTGCGCCGGGCCGCCACGGTCTGGCGTCGCTCGATCCAGGCACGGGTCGTCCTCAGCACCCTGATCCTCAGCGCGCTGGTGGTCTCGCTGCTGGGCTACGTGCTGATGAGCCAGATCACCGACGGCCTGGTGTCCAACCGGGTCGAGGAGTCGGTCCAGGAGGCGCGGCGTGGCTCCGCCGCGGTCCAGAGCAGCCTGAGCGCGGCCACCGCCGACTTTGACTCCGCCACCCAACTGCCCGCCGTGGTGGCCTCCGCGATCGCCCGCGGCGCCGTGCAGGGGTACGACGTGGTGCTCATCGGTCCGCTGGGCGAGGGCACCGCCGGGGCCGGAGGCGGCGAGCGGTTCACCTCCGGGCTGAGCCTGGACAGCGTGCCGGCCTCGCTCAAGGAGATCGTCGAGGGGGAGGACCCGCCGGCGACCGCGTGGACCTTCACCGAGGTCCGCTACGAGGATGACCAGGAGCGCCCGCCGGTCCCCGGTGTCGCGGTCGGGTCGCGCCTGGTGCTGCCCGCGGACGGCGGGACGTACGCCTTCTACACGCTCTTCCCGATGTCCTCGGAGCAGCAGACCGTCGACCTCGTCCGCCGCGCCCTGCTGACCAGCGGAGCGCTGCTGCTGGTGCTCGTGGCCGGGCTGACGGCGCTGGTCACCCGTCAGGTCGTCAGCCCGGTGCGCCTGGCTCGCCGGGTCGCCGAGCGGCTGGCCTCCGGGCGGCTGGAGGAGCGGATGCAGGTCCGCGGCGACGACGACATCGCCCGGCTGGCGACCTCGTTCAACCAGATGGCCGCCAGCCTGCAGAAGCAGATCCGGCAGTTGGAGGACATGTCGGCCGCGCAGCGCCGCTTCGTCTCCGACGTCTCCCACGAGCTGCGGACCCCGCTGACCACGGTCCGGATGGCCGGCGACGTGCTGCATGACGCGCGCGCGGACTTCGACCCGGTCACCGCCCGAGCCGCCGAGCTGCTGCAGACCGAGTTGGACCGGTTCGAGCTGCTGCTCACCGACCTGCTGGAGATCAGCCGGTTCGACGCCGGTGCCGCCGCGCTGCACCTGGAGGACGTCAACCTCATCGACCTCGCCCAGCGGGTGGTCGCCTCCGTCGCTCCGCTGGCCGAGCGCCGGCGTACCCAGGTCACCGTGCGGGTGCTGGAGGGACCGTGCGTGGTGGAGGCCGACTCCCGGCGGGTCGAACGTGTGGTGCGCAACCTGCTCACCAACGCGATCGACTACGCGGACTCCACCGAGGTCGTGGTCCTGGTGTCGGCGAACGAGGAGGGCAGCGCCCTCGCGGTGCGCGACTACGGCGTGGGCCTGCGCCCCGGCGACGAGGTCCGGGTGTTCAATCGTTTCTGGCGCGCCGACCCGGCCCGCGCCCGGACCTCGGGCGGGACCGGACTGGGGCTGTCGATCTCGCTGGAGGACGCGCGGCTGCACGGGGGGTGGCTGCAGGCCTGGGGGACGCCCGGCGGCGGGTCCCAGTTCCGGCTGACGCTGCCCCGGCACGCGGGAGACCGGCTCACCAAGAGCGCGTTGCCGCTGGTGCCGCGCGACAGTCTCTCCTCCCCGGCCGGTGCCCGGTGAGGGCCGCGCGCCTGGCGGGCGTCGTCGCCGTCCCGTTGCTGCTGGCGGGCTGCGCGGCGTTGCCCACCAGCGGCCCGGTGGAGGTGGCCGAGGGCGGGGTGGGCACCACCGCTCCGGCCCCCTTCGACTTCAACCCGCCCGGGCCCGCACCCGGAGCGCCGCCGGAGGAGATCGCGGCCGGGTTCGTCAACGCGCTGCAGGCCACCCCGGTGAGCACCCGGGTCGCCACGGAGTACCTGACCGAGGACGCCCGCCGCAGTTGGCGTCCGGGCAACGCGACCGTGGTCTACGAGACCCAGCAGGTCGAGGGCCGCGGCGACGTCGTCGAGGTCTCGCTCGACGGGGCGTACGCCTTGGACGACGCCGGCCGCTGGCGTGGCGCGGCGGACCAGGCAACGGTCCCCGAGGCCGAGGTCGGTGCCCCGGGCGGGCCGGGCGGGGGAGCCTCGGTCGATCTGAGGCTGCGCCTGGTCCTGGAGGAGGGCCAGTGGCGGGTGGACAACCCACCGGACGCACTGCTCGTGCCGCAGTCGCACTTCCTGTCGCGCTACCAGACCTACGCGATCCACTTCTTCGACCGCACCGGGCGGGTGCTCGTGCCCGAGGTGGTCCACCTGCCGGTCGGCGTCCAGACTCCGTCGGCGCTGGTGACCGCCCTGCTGGGGGGTCCTGCACGCACCGGGCAGCTCGCCGAACAGTCGTTCTTCCCCGCGGGGACCCGGCTGGAGCCCAGCGTCCCGGTCAGCCGGGACGGGGTCGCCGAGGTGCCCCTGAGTGCCGAGGTGCTGTCCCTGCGTCCGGTCGAGCTCGACCGCGCCCTGGCCCAGCTGGCCTGGACATTGCGTCAGGTTCCGGAGGTGAAACGGCTCCGAGTGACCGTCGACGGAGCGGGTCTGGAGCTGCCCGACGGCGGGAGCACGGTCAGTGTCGACGGGTGGTCCAGCGCCAGTCCGGCGCTGGCATCGGCCTCCACCGACCTCTTCGGGCTGCGCGGGGCCGAGGTCTACCAGGTGGTGGGCGAGGAGGAACTGCTCGCCGCCCGCTTCCCCGTCCCGGGGCCCGAGCAGGGCTCTCTGGGGTCCCTCGGCGTGAGCATCACCGGACAGCGCTTCGCCGCGGTCTCCGACGACGGCACCGAGGTGCTCGCCGTGGACCGCGCGGCCCCCGGCGACGACGTCGAGGACCCGGTCACGGTGCTGGCGACCGGCTCGGCGTTCCTCCGCCCGATGTGGGATCTCACCGACCGGGTGTGGCTCGTGGACGCACCGCCGCAGGGCTCCGGGCAGGCCACCCGGCTGCTGACGGTGCAGGGTGCCCGCGTGCGTGACCTGACCCCGGTCGGGCTGGGGGAGGAGTCCGTGGTCGCGGCGAGTCTCTCCCGTGACGGCACCCGGATCGCGCTGGTGCTGCAGGGGAGCGGGCCCACCCAGCGTCTCGCCGTCGCCCGCGTGATCCGCGATCTCGACGGGCGGCCGCTGCGCGTCACGCCCGCGGCGCCCGTGGCGACGGGAGCAGGATGGACCCGGGTCCGGGCGGTGGGGTGGCGCGACCCGGCGACGGTGGCTGCGCTGAGCTCGCCGACGGCCGACACCAGTCAGGTGCTGCTCGCCGTGGTCGACGGCTCCTCCCAGCTCGAGGGCACCACACCGTCGGTCGACGTGCTCTTCCAGGGAGGCGCCGCGATGGCCACCTCGCCCGGAGGGCCGGTGGCCCTGGTCGTGGGCACCCGCCAGGGGCGCCTGCACGCCCTGGACGGGTCGGGCCGCTGGTCGCTGGACGCTGCCACCCGCGGCCTGCTCCATCCCTCGTTCGCGGGCTGAGCCGGGTCCTCTCCCCAGGGCCGGGTTCGGCCTCCTCTCCACCGGCCCAGAGGCGCGACGCACGCCTGCCGCCGGAGTCGGAGACCCTGACCGGCATGGGACGGGTGACCGGAGAGCTGCTGGACGGGCTGGTCGATCTCGCGACGGGCTCGCGCTGCGTGGTGTGCCGGCGCCCGGGGCGCGGGCTGTGCCCGCCGTGCGTGCGGCTGCTGCCGCGCCACCCCCGCCCGGCGGTCCCGGACCCCTGCCCGCCCGGCCTGCTGCCGGTCCACGCGGCCGGACCGTACGGCGGACCCGACCCCGCGGGCGTCGCGCTGCGGCGCTGCCTACTGGCGTTCAAGGAGCAGGGACGTGCCGGGGTGGCGGGTGCGCTCGGCACGCTGCTGGGCGGGGCGTGCGTCGCGGCCTACAGGACGGCGCGCGCGCAGGGGCCACTGGGCGTAGGGCCGGTGCTCGTGGTCCCGGTCCCCTCGCACCGCCGCGTGGTCCGCGAGCGGGGACGCGACCCCCTGGTGATGCTGGCCCGCTCCGCAGCCGACCACCTGCGTGCGCACGGGGTGGCGGCCCGGTACGCGCGTCCCGTGCGGGTGCTGGGCCGCCCCGCCGACCAGGCCGGGCTCGACGCCGCCGCCCGAGCGGCCAACGTCGCGGATCGCTTCGCCGTCGGTCCGAGGGCCCCCTCCCGGGCGACACCGATCCTGGTCGTGGACGACGTGCTCACGACCGGAGCCACCGTGCGCGCGGTGCAGCGGGCGCTGGAGGAGGCCGGTCACACCGTGCTTGCCGCGGCGGTCGTGGGCGCCACGCCCCGCCGATTCGGGGGGTTCGACTACCGCGGTCACCGTCGGGGGACTAGCGTCAGGTCATGGAGTCCGCCCGGGTCCGTGGTTGCGTCGGAGGAGGACTCCGACTAGCCGAAGCCAGTCGCAGGCGAAACGGTCCACGTAAGGCGCTCCCGGACAGCATCGCGAGGTGGTGCCCGGGTCGCCGATCACGGTGCGGCTTAGAGGTAAGTCCTGCCGTCCCGGCACCGTCAGATGCGGTGCCAGCGGGCGAGAAGGTGGGTAGTGGCGGAGAAGCTGCGAGAACCTCGGCAGGCGGTTGTGGGGTCGAAGACCAGGTCGGCCGGGCGGGCTCCTCAGGTTGGTCGAACACACGCTCGCTGAATATCGGAGGTGCGTCATGGATGTCGTTGTCAAGGGTCGCCACTGCGAGGTCTCGGACAGGTTCCGCGATCACGTCACCGAGAAGCTCACGCGACTCGAGAAGCACGACCACCGCATCATCCGCGTCGAGGTCGAGGTCGAGCTGGAGAAGAACCCCCGTCTGGCGGACCGTGCGGTCCACATCGAGTTGACCGCGTTCTCCAAGGGCCCGGTGATCCGGGCCGAGGGCGCCGCCGAGGACAAAATGGCCGCGCTGGACATCGCGCTGGACAGGATGGCCGGCCAGATGCGCCGTGCCGCCGACCGCAAGAAGGTGCACCGCGGTCGGCACACCCCGGTCTCGGTGTCGCAGGCCCTGGCCGACGTACCGCTCATCGACGGCACTCCCGCGGAGGACGACGACGTCGTCGCCGAGCGCCAGGTCGGTCCGATCACCGTGACCGGCGACGGGCCGCTGGTGGTGCGCGAGAAGACCCACACCGCGGCTCCGATGACTTTGGACCAGGCCCTCTACGAGATGGAGCTGGTCGGTCACGACTTCTTCCTGTTCATGGACAAGGAGAGCCTGCGGCCCTCGGTGGTCTACCGCCGCAAGGGCTATGACTACGGCGTGATCACCCTCGAGGTCGACGGGGACACGGCAGGGAACTAGGCCGAATGGCGAGGTTCGCAGGAGCCTTCTAGCCCTTTCGTGCCATGATTCGGCTGTGGTGATGCCCGAGACATCCCGGCGCGAGAGCATCCGCGTCGTCGTGGTCGACGACCAGGAGCTCTTCCGGCGCGGACTGACGATGCTTCTCAACGTCGAGGACGACATCGAGGTGGTGGGGGAGGCCGCGGACGGTCTCTCCGCCGCGAGCCTTGCCGCCGCGGCCGCCCCGGACGTGGTGCTGATGGACGTGCGGATGCCGAAGCAGAGCGGCATCGAGGCCTGTGCGGCCATCAAGGAGGCGGCGCCGAACAGCCGGATCATCATGCTCACCGTCAGCGATGAGGAGGGGGACCTCTACGAGGCCGTCAAGAACGGCGCGTCGGGCTACCTGCTCAAGGACTCCTCCATCGAGGAGGTCGCGCAGGCGGTCCGGGTGGTGGCCGACGGCCAGTCCCTGATCAGTCCGTCGATGGCCATCAAGCTGCTCGACGAGTTCAAGCAGATGTCGCGCAGCGACCGCCTCCACTCGCCGACGCCCAAGCTGACCGAGCGCGAGCTGGAGGTGTTGCGCCTGGTGGCCCAGGGCCTGAACAACCGCGAGATCGCCCGCCAGCTCTTCATCAGCGAGAACACCGTCAAGAACCACGTCCGCAACATCCTGGAGAAGCTCCAATTGCACTCGCGGATGGAGGCGGTCATGTACGCCGTGCGCGAGAAGCTGCTCGACATCCCCTGAGCCGGCTGGTGGCGTCTCCCGTCCTGAGCAGGTCGCAGGCCCGTCGGATCACCCTGGCCGCCCAGGGGTTCACCGACCGGCGCTCGCCGTCGCCCACCATCGCCACCCTGGAGCGGGCGGTGCGGCGTACCGGGGTGCTCCAGATCGACTCGGTGAACGTGCTCACCCGCGCGCACTACATGCCGCTGTTCAGCCGGATGGGGCCCTACGACCGGGACCTGCTGCACCGCGCCTCGGGTCGTGCGCCGCGCCGGCTGGTGGAGTACTGGGCGCACGTCGCGGCGTACATGCCGGTGGACCTGTGGCCGTTGATGCGCCACCGGATGGAGCGCTACGCCGCGGAGGGTCACGAGTGGGAGGGCATGCGGCACCGGCCCGAGCTGGTGTCCTCCCTGCTGGTCGCGATCGGTGACGAGGGCCCGAAGACCGCGCGCGACCTCGACGACGGCGTGCCGCGGGTCAAGGCGCACTGGGGCTGGAACTGGTCGGAGACCAAGAAGGCCCTGGAGTTCCTCTTCTTCACCGGGGAGCTGGCCGTCTCCCACCGCAACAGCGCCTTCGAGCGGGTCTTCGACCTCACCGAGCGGGTGATCCCGGCCGCGGTGCTGGCCGCGCCGGTGCCGGCCCCCGAGGACGCCCACCGGGGCCTGGTGGAGCGGGCCGCGCGCAGCCTCGGCGTGGCCACCGAGCAGTGCCTGCGCGACTACTACCGGATGCGGGTCAGCGAGACCGCGGCGGCGGTGCGGGACCTGGTGGAGGCCGAGGTGCTCGAGCCGGTCCGGATCGAGGGGTGGTCGCGGCCGGCGTACCGGCACCGGGACGCGCGACTGCCACGCCGGGTGGAGGCCCGCGCGCTGCTGAGCCCCTTCGACCCGGTGGTCTGGGAACGGGCGCGGACCGAGGCGCTGTTCGGCTTCCGCTATCGCATCGAGATCTACACCCCGGAGGCCAAACGGGTGCACGGCTACTACGTGCTGCCGTTCCTGCTGGGAGAGCACCTGGTCGCCCGGGTCGACCTCAAGGCGGACCGCCCCGGCGGTGTGCTCCGCGTCCAGGGGGCGTACGCCGAGCCCGGCGCCCCCGACGAGACCGCGGCCGAACTCGCCGCCGCTCTGCGCGAGCTCGCCGGGTGGCTCGGTCTCACCGCGGTGGGTGTCACCTCCCGGGGCGATCTGGCCGCTCGCCTGGCCGCGGAACTGTGAGGACGCCGTCGAGGACCTGCTCCAGCAGGACGGCGGCCCCGGACGGCCCGGGAGCCTCGCGGATCGCGGCCCCCAGGCGCGCCGCCGCCACGCGATGCGACCCCTCGTGCGCGAGGACCTCCATCACCGTGCCGAGGCGGTCGACGGTGGTCAGCGGGCTGAACGGGCTGAGCATGTGCCCGGCGCCGGCGCGTTCCACGGCGGCGCCGACGGGTCGGTGGTCCAGGAGCGGGTGCAGGGGCACCACGAGCAGCGGGAGGTCGTGGGCCAGCGCACGCATCGCGGTGCCGTGACCCCCGTGGCTGACCACCAGGGACACGTCCGGCATCAGATCGCCATGGGGGACCGACCGGTGCACCTCCACCGAGGACCCCCGCGGGATCCGCAGGTCGTGCGGGTCGAGCACCGGGCCGGTGGTGATCACGACGCGTCCCTGGACCCGGGTCGAGGCGTCGAGGAGCCGCTGCAGGACGCGGCGCATCCCGGGGTAGTGGAAGGTGGACAGGCTGATCAGGACGCCGGGGTCGAGGCGGCCAGCGTCGCGGCCAGGGCCAGCGGCGCGGCGTCCCAGGCGCGGCGCGGGTGCAGCCCGCGCAGCCGGGCGGTGGTGCCGATCGGTCCGTGCAGCCAGGATCCGCGCTGGTAGGAGTCGAAGAGGTGCTGGAGCGGCACGTAGGGCAGACCGGCGTCGTGGGCGGCCTCGAGGGCCCCGAGCAACAGGGCGTCGACCACGACGAGGTCCGTGGGCCGGCGGGCGACCTCGGCGAGGAGGTCGTGGCCCATGGCGCGGTCGCTGAACAGACGCAGCATCCGCGGCACCCCGGCCGGCTCGCTGCCGACGAAGTCGGCGGCACCGGGGTAGGGGGTGAAGGCGAACCCGCGCCGCTCGACGGCTTCCGCGGTGCCGGCGTGACCGAGGAACCGCGGCCGATGACCGCGGGCGGCCAGTGCATCGGCTAGTGCGAGAGCGGGCGGCACGTTGCCGCCACCGTCCCAGGTCACGAACAGCACCTCGGCGCTCATCAGTCCTCCTCCGGGGTGTCGCTGCGCAGCACGGCGTTCACGAGCCGCAACATCCGCTCCACGGTGGTGTCGCGCTCGAGGCCGCGGTCACGGCGCAGGAGCTTCCAGGTGTAGACGTCGGTGGCGACCGCGAGCAGGTCCACGAGAGCCGCGTCGGGCTCCCGGCCACCGGGGGCATGGCCGACGAGGGTCTCGAGCACCCACTCCCGGTGCAGCGCCCGACCGCTGTCGGCCACCCGTCGCAACATGGGATCGGTGTGCTCCTGCGCGAGCAGGAGCAGCGTGGTGTCGCCGCGGTGCTCGTAGTGCGCGACCAGGACCTCCACGGCGGCAGGCAGGTCGCCGGGGGTCGCGCGCCGCTCGTCGCGGACGACCTCGTCGGCGTACGACACGACCGCCTCGATCAACCCGGCCCGGCTGCCGAACTGGCGCAGCACGGTCTGCACGCTCACGTCGGACTCCCGGGCCACGTCGTCGAGGGAGATGTCACTGATGAAGCGCCGCGAGGACAGCTCCAGCGTGGCGCCAAGGATGCGTCGCCGTGTGGCCGCCACGCTCTGCGCGCGGCGGCCCTGGGTGTAGGCCCGCGGACTCATCTCACCAGTGAACGCCGCCCGCTGTTTTCGTGTCAATGGAGATTAACGCGAAATTGCCTTGGCCGTCCGCCGGTGCGGTCGCCGGACGCGTGGGTAGAGTTGCCACGCATCAGCCTCGTCCACGGGAGTCCTTTCACGTGCCTGCCATCATCGACAAGATCCTCCGCATGGGAGAGGGCAAGATCCTTCGCCAGTTGGAGGTGATCGCCAAGGCCGTCAACGCCATCGAGGACGACTTCGTCGCGATGAGTGACGAGGAACTCCGCGGGATGACCGACGAGTTCAAGCAGCGCCTGGCCGACGGCGAGTCCCTCGATGACCTGATGCCGGAGGCGTTCGCCACCGTCCGCGAGGCCGCCCGGCGCGTCCTGGGGCAGCGGCACTTCGACGTCCAGCTCATGGGTGGCGCGGCGCTCCACCTGGGCAACATCGCCGAGATGCGCACCGGTGAGGGCAAGACCTTGGTCGCGACCTCGCCGACCTACCTCAACGCCCTGACCGGGCGCGGCGTGCACGTGGTCACCGTCAACGACTACCTCGCGAAGTACCACGCGGAGTGGATGGGCCGGGTCTACCACTTCCTCGGGCTGAGCACCGGGGTGATCCTGGCGAACATGACGCGCGAGGAGCGTCGTGCCGCCTACGCCGCGGACATCACCTACGGCACCAACAACGAGTTCGGCTTCGACTACCTGCGCGACAACATGGCCACGGACCTGGCCGACTGCGTCCAGCGCGGGCACTACTTCGCCATCGTCGACGAGGTCGACTCGATCCTCATCGACGAGGCTCGGACGCCGCTGATCATCTCCGGGCCCACCCAGGACGAGGTCAAGTGGTACCCCGAGTTCGCCACCATCGCGAAGCGGATGGTCAAGGACGAGGACTACGAGGTCGACGAGAAGAAGCGCACGATCTCGGTCCTCGAGGGCGGCATCACCAAGGTCGAGGACTACCTCGGCATCGACAACCTCTACGACTCGGTCAACACCCCGCTGATCTCGTTCATGAACAACGCGATCAAGGCCAAGGAGCTCTTCCGTCGCGACAAGGAGTACGTCGTCCTCAACGGCGAGGTCCTCATCGTCGACGAGCACACCGGTCGCATGCTGGCCGGCCGTCGCTACAACGAGGGTCTGCACCAGGCCATCGAGGCGAAGGAGGGCGTGCAGATCCGCGAGGAGTACCAGACGCTCGCGACGATCACCCTCCAGAATTACTTCCGCCTCTACGAGAAGCTCGCCGGAATGACCGGTACGGCGATGACCGAGGCCAGCGAGTTCGACAAGATCTACAAGCTCGGCGTCGTGCCGATCCCGACCAACCGGCCGATGGCGCGTATCGACCAGAAGGACCTCGTCTACCGCACCGAGGAGGCGAAGTTCGCCGCCGTCGTGGAGGACATCGTCGAGCGGCACAAGACCGGCCAGCCGGTGCTGGTCGGCACCGTGTCGGTGGAGAAGTCCGAGCACCTGTCCCAGCTGCTGAAGAAGCGCGGCGTGCCGCACTCGGTGCTCAACGCCAAGGAGCACGACAACGAGGCCAAGATCGTCGCGATGGCCGGCCACCGGGGCGCGGTCACGGTCGCCACCAACATGGCCGGCCGTGGTACCGACATCATGCTCGGCGGGTCGGTCGACTTCCTCGCCGACCAGGAGCTGCGCAAGCAGGGCCTGGACCCGGTGGAGAACACCGAGGAGTACGACGCCGCCTGGCCGGCCATGGTGGAGAAGATCCAGGCGCAGGTCGCGGCCGAGCACGACGAGGTCAAGGCGCTCGGCGGGCTGTACGTGCTGGGCACGGAACGGCACGAGTCCCGCCGGATCGACAACCAGCTGCGCGGTCGATCCGGTCGTCAGGGCGACCCCGGTGAGTCGCGGTTCTACCTCTCGTTGCAGGACGAGCTCATGCGGCTCTTCAAGTCCGACTGGGTCGACCGGGTGCTGGTCGCCCTTAAGGTGCCCGACGACGTCCCGATCGAGAACAAGCGCGTCACGAACTCGATCGCCTCGGCCCAGGGCCAGGTGGAGTCGCAGAACTTCGAGTCCCGCAAGAACGTCCTCAAGTACGACGACGTGATGAGCCGTCAGCGCGAGGTCGTCTACCGCGAGCGCCGCGCGGTGCTCGAGGGTGCGGACCTGAAGTCCCAGGTGACCGAGATGATCGACCAGGTCGTCGAGTCCTACGTGCTGGGTGCGACCGCGGGCTTCCCCGAGGAGTGGGACCTGGATCAGCTCTGGACCGCGCTGCGCCAGCTCTACCCGGTGACGGTCACGCTGGCCTCGCTGGAGGAGGAGGCGGGCGGTCGCGACCGCCTCGACCGCGAGGCGCTGGTCAAGAGCATCCAGGCCGATGCGCAGGCCGCCTACGAGGCACGGGAGGCGCAGCTGGGCCCCGAGATCACGCGTGAGCTCGAGCGTCGGGTCGTGCTGTCGGTGCTGGACCGCAAGTGGCGTGAGCACCTCTACGAGATGGACTACCTGCGCGAGGGCATCGGTCTGCGGGCCTACTCCCAGCGCGACCCGCTCGTGGAGTACCAGCGCGAGGGCTTCGACATGTTCGCGACCATGATGGACGCGATCAAGGAGGAGTCGGTCGGGTTCCTGTTCAACCTCGACGTGCAGGTCCAGGAGGAGACAGTCGCCGAGGCCGACGGTGAGGCCGAGGGCGAGGAGAACGCCTCGCCCCTGCTGGTCGCTCCGGGTCTCCGCTCGCCTGTCGCGCCCAAGGCACTCAGCTACTCCGCGCCCAGCGAGACCGGCGAGACCGAGGTGCACGCCGAGGTGGTCGCCGACGAGTTCGCCGGGGTGGGCCGCAACGACCTGTGTCCGTGCGGCTCGGGCAAGAAGTTCAAGCGGTGCCACGGTGCCGCGGGCGGACCGACGGGTCAGACCGCGCGCGTCAGCTGACCCGGACCCGGCCGAGCCGGGTCACACGAACTCCAGCACGGTGCAGCACCACTGTCCGCGGCGCGGTCCGGTGGCGACGCGTTCCAGACGCATCGCCACCGCCCGCGAGCGCTCGGCGTACCGCAGGTGGACCGACGCCTCGACCACGTCCGGGCCGGGGCGGCACAGGTGCACGCTGCGCACCTGGGGTCGCCGTCGCCGGGTGGCGTTGTTGACCTGGTGCAGCAGGTGGCAGCGGCGCTCGAGGTCGCGGAAGACCTCAGGCGCCGTACGCCGGAGCAGTTGGCTGACCGGCCGGTGTCCGGCCAGGCACTCCACGAGGGCCTGCGCATACCCGGCTGCCCACTGCCGCACCTCGGGATCCCCGACGTGGTCGACGCGGGCGTGCCCCCACGCAGGCGCCAACTCCACCTGGGGCAGTGCGGGGTCCAGGTTCGGGGCGTCGAGCGTGCGACTCGGCGTGCGCAGGTCCAGCGCCAGGGCCCCCTGGACCTCCGGGCCCTCCTCCAGCGGCGGCCTGCGGGTGGGCAGCAGGGTGGTGACGACGGGACGCTCGTGGTGACGGGACGGGCTCATCAGGACACCTTCCGGGCCAGCGGGGCGTGGTCGACCGCGCCGTCGACCGCGCCGTCGACCAATCCCACGGGAGTCAGGGCGTCCGCAGGCAGGCGCAGGCGTTGTCCCACGCGCACCACGTCGGGGTCGGGGCCGATCAGGCGTGCGTTGGAGCGGTAGAGGGCCGGCCAGCCGCGGGAGTCCCCGAGCCGGTCGCGGGCGATCGACCAGAGCGTCTCACCGGGCGACACCGTGTGCACGACGGGCGTGGCCCGGTCAGGCGTGGGCCGATCGGCCGGCGTGACGACCCGGTCCGGGAGGGGGAGGCCGGTGAGGGCAGCGAGCCCGGCGCGCAGCCCGGGGACCGTCTCCGGTGCGGGCGCCGCGAGCGCCGGTGCCGCGACCAGGCTGCTGCCGAGCGCGGCGGAGACCAGCCAGCGGGCCAGCCTGCCCCCACCACGCATGCCGACCCGCGCGTCACCGCGCAGCCGCCCCGCGAGCTCCGCGGCGACTGCGGCGTCGAGCCAGACCAGTGCGCCGAGCAGCAGCAGGGCGGACGCGGCCGTTACCACGGCGTCCGGTGAGGCCGCGGACGGCGCTCCGGCCCGGAGGTGGGTGCTCACCAGGAGGGTGGCCCCCAGGGTCGCCGAGCCGAGCAGGCCCAGAAGCAGGGTGCCGCCGACGAGGCGGCGCAGAGCAGCAGTTGCGGACATCAGTCCCCCGATCACGCAGTTTGACGTTGTTTGCCATTTCTAGACGTCGTTCCCGTCGGTCGCAACTCGTTGTCCACAGGCCGGTTGACCGGATTGCCCCGCCGGGGCAGGCTGCGACCCGTGACGTCCGACGACCCCGTGCACCGCCTGCTGGCCGATCTCGAGGCGGAGGCCGCGGACCTCGCGCGCACCACGCGCGCCGCGGACGTGGCCGAGCAGGCCCGGCTGGAGTACGCCGAGGTCGATCTCGCCTCCCGGCTCCGGGGGTCGCTCCAGCGTCGGGTGCGCGTCACCGTCGAGGGGGTCGGGCGTCTCTCGGGGCTGCTGGTGGGCACCGGCCGTGACTGGATCGCGGTGGATCCGGGGTCGCCGTCGGGTCAGCCCCTCGACGTCGTGGCGGTCGCGGCACTCCTGCAGGTCGAAGGCCTGGGGGAGCGGGTCGTGCTCGAGGTGGCGCGATCGCCCCTGGCACGCCTGGGACTGGGCTCGATGCTGCGTCGCCTGGAGGAACGGGACGCGCTTGTCCTGCTCACCACCCGGGACGGGGTGTCACGCTCGGGGCGACTGGCGCGCGTGGGAGCCGACTTCGCCGAGGTCGACACCGAGGAGGGCGCGGTCGTGGTCCCCTTCACCGCGCTCGCTCGGGTGCGCGGCTGACCGCGCGGTGCCCTCGCGGTCTACTCCGCGTCGACGCGGCCCTGCTCGCGCAGCTGGGCGCGGGTCTCGGCGTACATCCGCTGGATGAACGCTTCCAGCTCGGTGGTCTCCACGCGCCACTGGCCACGCCCGCCCAACTTCAGGGCGACCAGGTCGCCCCGACGGACGAGGGCCGTGACCTGGGCCAGTGAGGTGTTGAGGATCTCGGCCACGTCGGGAAGGGTGAGGAACCGAGGTGTGGTCGTCATGGAGACCAGACGACCATGTCAGACCTCGTTTGGCAATCGGACACCAGATTTGACGACTTTTGCTGTGGATAACCGCACGCCGAGCAGACCAGGAAGCGATCGATCTGTGGACAGAAAGCGATCATCTGTCAGGTTCGGGCGAGGATGGCCGCGTGTCGCTCACTCAACGCCCCGTCCGGACCGAGGTCTCCCCGCCGGCGAACCGTCTGACCCGGCCCGGCTGGCGCGACCCACGGGTCGCCATCGGCATTCTGCTCGTCGCGGGCTCGGTGCTGGCCGGCGCACAGGTCCTCGACGCGGCCGACGACACCGTCGCGGTCTGGGCGGCCGCCCGCGATCTGCCCGCGGGAGCGACCGTCGAGGCCGCGGACCTGGTGTCGGTCAAGGTCCGCTTCGCCTCCGGCACGGAGGAGGCCCGCTACGTGAGCGCCGACGCTCCGCCGGAGGGCGAGGTCCTTGCGCGGACGGTCGGCGCCGGCGAACTGCTGCCGACCGCGGCG
This sequence comes from Marmoricola sp., assembly GCA_044224695.1. Taxonomy (GTDB): domain Bacteria; phylum Actinomycetota; class Actinomycetes; order Propionibacteriales; family Nocardioidaceae; genus Marmoricola_A. The sequence continues at coordinate 57,362 of JBGAJX010000009.1, forward strand.
CTGACCACGGCGGAGGCCGCCGGCGCGGTGGAACTGCCCCTGGCCGTGGACCCGGCCCGCGTGCCCGCGCGGGTCCGCGCGGGGAGCCTCGTCGACGTCTGGGTGCTGCCCGAGAGCGGGGGCGAGGCCACGCTGCTCCTCACCGAGGTGCCGGTCCTCAGCGCCACCCGGACCACCGACGGGGGCGGTCTGCGCCAGGTCGTCGTCTCGCTCACGCCCGACCTCCAGCGCGACCTGGAGGCGCTGCTGGCCGCACTCGCCGGCGGCGAGCCTCTCGTCGTGGCCCGAACGTCGTGAGCGCCGACCGCGTCCCGGTGCTGCTCGCCGCGTCGGGTGCACGCTGGGAGGCCGGCGTCGTCGAGCGCTTCGGTGCTCCCGGCTCCGGTCTGGCCGTGGTCAGGCGCTGTCTCGACGTCGCCGACCTGATGGCTGCGGCGACGATCGGACTCGCCGGTGTCGCCGTCGTGGACGCCGCGCTGCCCGGTCTCGATGCCGCCGTGGTCGCGCACGTCCGCGGCGCGGGTGTCCGGGTGGTCGCCGTGGCTCGTGCCGGGTATCGGGGCGGAGCCGTCGTCGAGGCGGCCGACGCGGTCGTGTTCCTGCGCCCCGAGGAGTCCGAGCACGACGCCGCGGACCGGGTGCTCACGGCCGCGCGTGCCGAGGGCCGGCCTGATCTGCCCGAGCCGGCCACGTCCCCGGAGACCGACTTCCAGCCCGACCTGGTCCCGGTCGCCGGAGAGGTCGTCGCGGTCGGCGGACCGGTCGGCTCTCCGGGACGGTCCACGGTCGCGATCGCCCTGGCCTCGGGGTGGGGTGCCGAGCTCGCCGCACACGACCGGTCCGCGCTGCTGATCGACCTCGACCCGCGCGGAGGAAGCCTCGCGCAGCACCTGGGGGTGATCGACGAGGCCTCGGGAGTCCTCTCCGCGGTCCGCAGCGCCGCGTCCGGGGTGCTGACCCCGGCTCGGCTATCTGCGTCGGCTCGCAGTCTGGCGCCCGGCGTACGGCTCCTCACCGGCCTGCCGCGCCCGGATCGGTGGACCGAGCTGCGCCCCGACGCCGTACGGCGCGTGCTGGACACCGCGCGCGCCCTGGACCCGGTCGTGGTCGTCGATGCCGGCCCGGGGCTCGACGCTGCGGACGCGGGCGGACACCAGGGCGTCACCACCGGCATCCTCGGCGAGGCGGACCGGCTGGTGGGGGTGCTGGCCGCCGACCCGGTCTCCCTGGCCCGCGGCCTGCGCTGGCTGGCCGACGCCGTCGAGCTGCGCGGGGCCGTCCCCGATCTCGTGGTGGTGAACGGACTGCGTCCCGGCGTCGGGGTCAGTGCCGATCAGGTGGGTCAGCTGATCGACCGCCTCGCACCCGGCGTGCCGCTGCACACGTTGCCGTACGACCTCGCCTCCGCGGACCGCGCGCTCCTGGAGGGGCGCCCGATCACCGAGGTCGGCCGGGGGCCCTTGCCGCGGGCCCTGCGACGCCTGGCCGCCGACACCACCGGCCTGGTCACACGGTGAGCAACAGGTAGAGACCGCTCACGGTGTAGAAGACCATCACGAACAGCAACGGAAGCTGCCCGGTCAGCTGGTGCACGCGGGGCAGGAGTTTCATCGCGCGGTCGTGCGCGGCGATCACGCCGAGCACGTGGCCGACCACGATCGCCAGGACCTTGAGGACGGCCAGGAAGTCCTGGTTGTTCGAGAGCCAGTAGTTCACCTGCAGGTCGCCGGTGCCGAGCAGGTTCGCTCCGGTTCCGAGCGGGTCGCTGAGCAGGATGACGGTCTGCTGGCCGATCTCGACGAAGTAGCTCAGGTAGTGCGCGACGAAATACCCGACCACGATCGGGATCAGGGAGTGCGCGAAGCGGTTCGGCAGTGAGCGCCGCTCGACGCCCGGCACGGCCGGCGCCCACAGGGTGGCCAGGGCGACGAGGCCGCCGACGAGCACGCAGAACAGCAGCAGGGCCACGGTGTTGAGCAGCACCGGGTCGGTGCCGAGGTCGGCGGAGAACCGCAACCACGCCACCGAGTCCTTGAAGCTGTCGAAGGCGGTGCTGCCGACCAGCACCCCGGTGACCGCGAGCAGTCCAGGGCTGGGGGGTACTCCGTCGAGGTTGCGCAGCGGATTGCGGACCACGAGAGTCCCGTCGGCGATCCGGCCGAAGACCGACAGGTGTCCTACCAGGGTGGAGAAGACCTCGAACGGATCCGCGGCGGCGATCCAGCGGTCGCCGAAGAGCGCCGCGCCCACCAGGACCACGGCGGCGTAGACCGCGACCCAGAGGCGTACCGACCAGAGGTAGTTGGACTCCGGGAAGACCAGCTCCAGCCAGACGAAGGCCAGCAACCCCAGGGAAGCCGGCCACAGCCCGACCCACCGCGGAAGCGTGAACATCCCTGTCGCCGGGTCGCCACCGGTGGCCCGGGAGAGGAGCAGGTGCAGGGTCCGCAGCGGGTTGATCGCGCGGTAGAAGGGGCCGAACAGCAGGGAGGCCGGCACGATCCCGACCCAGAGCAGCACGTAGAAGACACCGAAGGTCGGGTTGACCAGCGTGTCCGGTCCGGCCAGCGCGGCCCACGCGACGTACGCCGTGAACACCAGTCCCAGCGCCCGCAGGGCGAGGCTGCCCGCGCCGCCGTCGAAGGCGTCCGCCAGCCAGGGGGGCAGCGGCCGGCCCTGGGTCGCGGCGTCGAAGCGGGGCTCGCGCCAGGCCAGCACCAGCACCACGAAGGAGATCGCCAGCGCGGCCCCGGCTCCGGCCAGGGCGTAGGAGAGCGGGAGGGGGAGATCCTGCGCGCCGCCGACGCCGTGCTGGAAGACCAGGGCCAGGGGAGACATGCGCGGGGAGACCTCCGGCGAGACTGGAGCGGACGGGTTGCGATCCTCTGACAGAATCGCATGTCGGTCCGAGATGCACGTGAGAGGGGTGAGGCGTGGAGCGGCTACGTCCGGGGGACATGGCGCTGATGGACACCGAGTCCGAGAACGCGCCGATGCACCTGGCCACCGTCGAGGTGTTCGACCCGCCCGAGGGCGGTTTCGACTACAAGCGGCTGGTCTCCCTGGTCGCCGACCGGCTCGCGTTCGTCCCGCGCTATCGCCAGCGGCTGATGCCGGTGCCGGCCCGCCTCGCACCGCCGGTCTGGGTGGACGACCCCGACTTCGACCTGACCTACCACGTCCGGCAGTCCGCACTGCCGCGTCCCGGCTCGATGGAGCAGCTGCACGACCTCGTCGCCCGGATCATCACCCGGCCGCTGGACCCCTCGCGGCCGCTGTGGGAGATGTACCTGATCGAGGGCCTGGAGGGCGGACGCTTCGCGATCCTGTCGAAGTCGCACCAGACCCTGGTCGACGGCATCGCCACCATCGACCTGGGCCAGGTGATCCTCGACATGGACACCGTCGCGCGGGAGCGGATCCCCGACGACTGGGCACCGCGCCGGACCCCGTCCCAGGCCGCGCTGCTCACGGCCGGCCTGCAGGACCGGCTCCGCAACCCACCGACACCGTTCGCCGTGGCGCGTGACGTGGCCTCGGCGGTCGGCCGGTACGCACCGCTGAAGTTCACCGGTCCGCGCATGGTCGCGGACTCCCCGCTGCAGGCCCAGCTCTCCCAGCAGCGCCGGTTCCACACCGTGCGCACGAGCCTGGACGACTACCGCAAGATCCGTCGCTTCCACGGGGGCACGGTCAACGACGTCGTGCTGGCCACCGTGACCGGGGCCCTGCGGTCGTGGCTGATGACCCGGGCCGAGTCGGTGCACAGCAGCCGCCAGTTGCGCGCGATGGTGCCGATGGGCGTCATCGACAAGGACCTCGAGCCGACCTCCCTGGGGAGCCAGGTCACCGGGACGATCCTGACCCTCCCGATCGGGGAGTCCAGCCCGGTGGTGCGGCTGCACCAGGTGTCCTACGCCCTCAAGGCACACAAGGAGACCGGCAACGCCGCCTCCGCGTTGCGCCTGATCGGCGTCGGCGGGTTCGCGCCCACCACGTTCCACGCGCTCGGGGCCCGGGTCGCCGCGGCCGCGCCGCAGCGCACCTTCAACCTGGTGATCACCAACGTGCCCGGTCCGCAGTTCCCGCTCTACGCCTCGGGGGCGCGGATGTTGGAGTCCTACCCGGTGCAGCCGTTGCTGCCGGGGCACGCCCTGGCGATCGGCGTGACGTCGTACGACGGTGGGGTCTATTACGGGCTGACCGCCGACCGGGACGCCCTGCCCGACGTCGAAGTCATCGGCCAGTGCCTCACCGAGGCCCTCGCCGAACTCGTCGACACCACCGCCGAGACCCGGATGCGGGCACCGCGGGGACGCGCGAAGGTGATCCCACCGCCTCCTCCGGCGAAGTCCTGACCGGTGCGCGTCTACCTGCCGGCGACCTGGGCGGACCTGGCCGAGCTCGCCGCCACCGGAGTGCTCCCCGCCGAGCCGCGCCCGGCGCACGCGGTCACCGACGGTGTCCGGTCCGCGCTGGCCGACTGCGACGAGGAGGAGCAGGAGTACGCCGTGGTGGAGGTGGCCGCAGCCGGCTCCGCAGCATCGCGCCGCGTCGTCCTGGTGGCTGAGGTCGCGGACACCGCCGTCGGCACCGTCGACGGAAACGCGGCCGACGACCCCTCTGCGGTCCAGGTGACGGTGCCGATCCGGCGCCGCGACCTGGCCGCCCTGCTGGTCGACGCCGAGGGGGCCTCGCCCGAGGACGACCTGCTGTGGTTCGGCGTGCAGGAACTGGCGGACCTGCTGGCGGACGGGGACGCCTGAGGTCCGGGCGTGTGAAGATCGGTGGATGGACGCCGTCACCGCCCCTCCCGCCCCCGTCAACGAGCCGGTGCTGACCTATGCGCTGGGCACCCCCGAGCGGGAGGCCCTCCAGGCCGAGCTGGCGCGCCAGGAGGACCTGCAGCGGGACCTGCCGTGCACCATCGGCGGCCGCCGGGTCACCGGCGGCGGGCCTGAGTTCACCGTGGTGCAGCCCCATGACCACGCGCACGTGATCGGGGTCGGACGGGCGGCGAGCGCGGCGAACGCGAAGGCGGCGATCGCTGCTGCCGCCGCGGCCGCACCGGCCTGGCGGGCTCTGGACTTCGACGACCGGGCGGCGGTGCTGCTCAAAGCCGCCGACCTGCTGTCGGGCCCGTGGCGCCAGCGGCTCAACGCCGCCACGATGCTGGGCCAGTCGAAGACCGCGCACCAGGCCGAGATCGACTCGGCCTGCGAACTGGCCGACTTCTGGCGGTTCAACGTCCACTTCGCGCGGCAGATCCTCGCCGAGCAGCCGCCGGCCAACTCCGCCGGCGTCTGGAACCGCACCGACCACCGGCCGCTGGAGGGGTTCGTCTACGCGATCACCCCGTTCAACTTCACCGCCATCGCGGGGAACCTGCCCACGGCCCCCGCACTCATGGGCAACACCGTGGTGTGGAAGCCGTCGATGACCCAGCAGGTCGCCGCCCAACTGACCATGGAGTTGCTCGAGGAGGCCGGGATGCCCCCCGGCGTGATCAACCTGCTGACCGGGCCGGGGCCGGAGATCTCCCAGGTGGCACTGGCCCACCCCGACCTCGCCGGCATCCATTTCACCGGCTCGACCCCGACGTTCCACGCGCTGTGGCGCACGGTGGGGGAGAACATCGACCGCTACCGCTCCTACCCGCGCCTGGTCGGAGAGACCGGAGGCAAGGACTTCGTGCTGGCGCACTCCTCGGCCGACCCCGACGTGTTGCGTACGGCACTGGTGCGTGGGGCGTTCGAGTTCCAGGGGCAGAAGTGCTCCGCCGCCTCGCGGGCCTACGTGGCGCGGTCGGTCTGGAAGCGCATGCGGGACGACTTCCTCGCCGAGGTCGACGCGCTGACCATGGGCGACGTCACCGACTTCTCCCACTTCATGGGAGCGGTGATCGACGACCGCGCCTTCGCCAAGCACAAGTTGGCGATCGCGCGGGCGAAGCGCTCCTCGAAGCTGTCGGTGGTGGCCGGCGGTCGCGTCGACGACAGCGTCGGCTGGTTCGTCCGCCCGACCGTCGTGGAGTCGGACTCGCCGACCGATGAAATGTTCCGCACCGAGTACTTCGGGCCGATCCTGGCGGTGCACGTCTTCGACGACGGCGACTTCGACGCCGTCACCACCCAGTTGGAGTCGTTCGCGCCGTACGCCTTGACCGGGGCGATCCTCGCCCAGGACCGGCGGGTGGTGGCGGAGGTGACCGAGAGCCTGCGGTTCGCCGCCGGCAACTTCTACATCAACGACAAGCCCACCGGAGCCGTCGTCGGGCAGCAGCCCTTCGGCGGTGCCCGGGCCTCGGGCACGAACGACAAGGCCGGGTCGGCGGCGAACCTGATGCGGTGGACCTCGCCGCGGACACTGAAGGAGACGTTCGTCCCACCGACGGACTACCGCTACCCGTTCCTGTCCTGAGAGGGCACACTCGTCGGATGGACGTTCTCGGGCTCCTCGCCGCCGCCCCGCTGCACCTGGGGAATCTCCACCCGGTGGAGCGGTTCCTGGTGCTGCTGGTCGCGTTCGGTCCCTTCGTGGTGCTCGGCATCGTGGTCTACGTCGTGCGCAAGCGCGACCTCGCCGCGGAGGAGGGGGAGGCGCACAACGAGGCCACCCTCATCCCGCCTTCGGGTCCTGATCAGCTTCGAGGATGAGCGTTTCGCACCCTGGGTAGGTGCGGCCGGGCTCCGCCTGCAGCACGGTGTCCTGACCCGGCCCGCACCGTACGTCGAACCCGCGGGTGCCCTCGGAGGGATTCAGCACCACCACGTCGTCGCCCGCTCCGCCCTCGACCTGGTCCGGGCCGTTGGCCTCCTCGGGAATGAGCCGGTCGTCGCCGCGGCCACCGATGAGGTGGTCGGCGTTGTAGCCGCCGCGCAGGATGTCGGGACCGTCGCCGCCCTTGAGCACGCTCGACTCGCCCCGGTCCGGGGCGTCCGTGCCGCCCCAGAGGATCCGGTCCGCGCCGGGGCCGCCGTCGACCGTGCAGCCGTCGACGCCGCCCCACCCCCGGTTGCCGCGCGACACGTCGTCGCCCGGCCCGAGCTGGAGCAGGAGGCACGCACCCTTTCCAGCCAGCAGCAGGTCGTCCCCGCGGCCGAGTTCGGCGTACCAGGGAGCGATGACGGTGTCCGCCCCGTCGCCGCCGAACACGAAGTCGCGACCCTGGGTGGCGTCGGCCCAGTCGTCGCCGGGCCCAAGATCGAGGAGGTCGCGACCGGGGCCGCCGCGGACCTGGTCCGCCCCGGCCCCTGCCATCACGGTGTCGTTGCCGGCCGCGGCCTCGATCACGTCGGCGCCGGAGGTACCGCGCAGCAGGTCGTCGCCAGCGGTGCCGGACACGGTCGCAGCCAGCGCCAGGGGTGCCAGCAGCAACGAGGCTCCCGCCGCCAGCACGACGATGGGGCAGGTCACGGCACCCCGTGTCCTCATGCCTGCGACTCCCCGCTGAGCCACTTCTCGCCCACACGCCCCTCGGCGGCCAGCGCCTTGCGCAGCAGGTCGGCCACCAGGCCCTCCAGTTTCCCGCCGACCAGCGGCACCTGCACCTTCACCTCGCCGGTGAACACCTGGTCGGTGCCGGTGGAGGTCGGCGTCAACCGGATGCTGCCGCGTAGGTGACCGGGCTTGCCCGGGATCTCCATGGCGAAGTCCGCCTGGCCCGGAGCGCTCCAGTCCTCGGTCTGCACGATCTGGACCGAGTCGCCCACGACCTTGGCGGCGATCGCGGGGAGCTTGCGGGGGATCTGGGTCTGCTCGACGCGCACCTGGACCCGGCCGTCCTCGTCGGCCACGGCGACCGCGTAGTCGGTGGAACGGATGTAGGCGCAGACCTCCTCGCGGAAGCTCGCGTCGGTCAGCATCGCGTACACCGCGTCGGGGGCGGCCGCGTAGGAGTTGACGTGCTCGAACCTCATCAGCGCTCTCCCGCCAGCCAGGCGTTGCCCGAGCGGGCCTCGACGTCGCGGCCCTGGGTGAACAGGTCGCCGATGAGCTTCTCCAGCTTCCCGCCGATCAGCGGGACCGAGGCCTTCACCTCTCCGGTGAAGACCTGGGTGGTCCGCCCGTCGGCCTCGCTCAGTGCGTAGCTGCCGCGCACCTCGGTAGGGCGCCCCGGGGTCTCCACGCTGAGCCGGCACCGGCTGGGCGACTCCCACTCCTCGACCTGCACGGCCCGGGTGGACTCGCCGGCGAACTTCTTGGCGAAGGCGGGGACGCCCTGGGTGGGCTGCAGTTGGTCGATGGTCACGACGTGGCCGGTGCCGCGCTCCTCGACGGTCACGTCCACCTCCAGCACCCCGCTGCGCGCGGCGGCGAAGCGGCGGAAGGCGGGATCGAGGAGCATCGCATGGACCTCGGACAGCGGAGCGTCGTACGTCGCGGTGTGGGTGACCTGCATGGGCCCCATCATGCCTGTCCCCACGCGGTCGGCGGCGATAGTGTCGGCGGTGCCGGCACAACGACGTGCCGGAGTGACCACAGGAGCGAACGTGCCCAGCACCCTCGACGACACGAAGGACGCCCTCATCGCGAAGGCCGCGTCCCTGGCGACCACCCGGAAGGGCACCGGGGGTCCGCCGGAGAGTCAGATCGAGTCCTTCCTGCACCAGTACTACCGCCACGTGGCGGTCGAGGAGCTGCAGACCCGCTCCGAGATGGACCTCTACGCGGCGGCGATGAGCCAGCACCGGTTGGCCATCGAGCGGCCGCGCGGGCGCGCTGCGGTCCGGGTCTTCACCCCGACCGTGGACGAGCACGGCTGGACCGCCGAGGGACACACCGTCGTCGAGGTCGTCACCGACGACATGCCGTTCCTCGTCGACTCGGTGACGATGGAGCTCAACGCGCAGCAGAGCAGCGTCCATCTCGTGGTCCACCCGCAGTTGCTGGTCCGTCGGGACGCGGCGGGTCGCCTGCGGGAGATCATCGACGACGAGGGCTACGAGGTCGGCAGCGATCCCGAGGTGGGACGCGAGTCGTGGATGCACGTGGAGATCGACCGGGAGACCGACCCGGTCCGCACCGCGGAGATCGAGCGCGGCCTCCTCAAGGTGCTCAGCGACGTCCGCGAGTCGGTGGAGGACTGGGAGCGGATGCGCCAGCAGGCCCTCGCCGTCGTCGCCGAGCTGGAGAGCGACCCGCCGCCGCTGAGCCGGGAGGAGGTCGACCAGGGCGCGGCCTTGCTGACCTGGCTGGCCGAGGACCACTTCACCTTCCTGGGCTACCGGGAGTACCTGCTGGACGTGGTCGACGGCGAGGACGTCCTGCGGGCGGTGCCCGGCACCGGGGCCGGGATCCTGCGGGCCGACCAGGAGATCTCCGAGGCCTTCGGCAAGATGCCGCCGCTGGTCCGCGCGAGGGCACGCGAGAAGAAGCTGCTCGTGCTCGCCAAGGCCAACTCCAAGTCCACCGTGCACCGGCCCGCGTACCTCGACTACGTCGGGGTGAAGAAGTTCGACGCCTCGGGTGAGGTCATCGGCGAGCGTCGTTTCCTGGGCCTCTACTCGGCCTCGGCCTACACCGAGTCGCTGACCCGGATCCCGCTGGTGCGCGAGAAGGCCTTCGCGGTGATCGAGGCCGCCGGGGTGGACCGGCAGAGCCACACCGGCAAGGCGCTCATGGAGCTGCTGGAGACCTACCCGCGCGACGAGCTCTTCCAGACCCCGCTGGAGGAGCTCATCCCGATCGCGCAGGCGGTGCTGCACACGCGGGAGCGCCGCCAGGTCCGACTCTTCATCCGCCCTGACGCCTATCGGCGTTTCCTCTCCTGCCTGGTGTACCTGCCGCGTGACCGCTACAACACCAAGGTCCGCGAGAAGATCTCCGCGATCCTGCTCAAGGAGCTGGGCGGGGAGACGGTCGAGTTCACCGCGCGGGTGAGCGAGTCGATGTTGGCCCGCCTGCACTTCGTGGTCCGGCCGCACCGTGGGGACACGATGTCGGCCGAGGTCGACCTGCCCGCCCTGGAGCGCAAGCTCGCCGACGCGGCGCGCTCCTGGAGCGACGACTTCATGGCCGCGGTGCGCGAGGAGTACGGCGAGTCCGAGGGCAACCGCCTCGGCCGGCGCTACTCCGAGTCGTTCCCCGAGGCGTACAAGGAGGACTACCCGGCGCGCAGCGGAGCTGCCGACGTCGCCCGACTGGAGTCGATCCCCGGGGAGGAGGGCATCTCGCTGTCCTTCTACCAGCCGATGGACTGCGGTCCGGAGGAGGCGCGGCTCAAGGTCTTCCGGATCGGCTCGCCGCTGTCGCTGAGCCACGTGCTGCCGATCCTCTCCACGATGGGGGTGGAGGTCGTCGACGAGCGGCCCTACACCCTGGCGGGCCTGGACCGGCGGGCGCACATCTACGACTTCGGACTGCGTGCTCCGCGCAGCATCCCCGCGCATGCCCGGGAGCCCTTCCAGGACGCGATCGCCGCGGTCTGGGAGGGACGCAACGAGGCCGACGGCTTCAACGGGCTGGTGCTGGGGGCCGGACTGTCCTGGCGTCAGGCCACCGTCCTGCGCGCCTACGCCAAGTACATGCGCCAGGGCGGCACACCGTTCGCGCAGGACTACATCGAGGACGCGCTCAAGGGCAACGTCGACATCACCCGCGGGCTGGTCGACCTCTTCGAGACCCGCTTCGACCCGGCGTACGTCGGGGATCGCGACGCTGCCTCGGCCACGCTGGAGGAGAAGATCCAGCGGGCGCTGGACGACGTGGTCAGTCTCGACCACGACCGCATCCTGCGCTCGTACCTGACGGTGATGAAGGCGACCCTGCGGACGAACTTCTACCAGCGTGCCGCCGACGGCTCGATCAAGCCCTACATCTCCTTCAAGCTCGAGCCCGACGCCATTCCTGAGCTGCCCGAACCGCGGCCGCGCTTCGAGATCTTCGTCTACTCGCCGCGCGTCGAGGGCGTGCACCTGCGCTTCGGCGCGGTCGCCCGCGGGGGCCTGCGCTGGAGCGACCGGCGCGACGATTTCAGGACCGAGGTGCTGGGCCTGGTCAAGGCGCAGATGGTGAAGAACGCGGTGATCGTGCCGGTGGGTGCCAAGGGTGGCTTCTTCTGCAAGCAACTGCCCGACCCCGGCGACCGCGAGGCCTGGATGGCCGAGGGGGTGGCCTGCTACAGGACGTTCATCTCCGGGTTGCTCGACGTGACCGACAACCTCGTCCACGGGGAGACCGTCCCGCCCCGGGACGTGGTGCGCCACGACGGCGACGACTCCTACCTGGTGGTGGCCGCGGACAAGGGCACCGCGACGTTCTCCGACATCGCCAACGGGGTGGCCCAGGAGTACGGATTCTGGCTGGGCGACGCCTTCGCCTCCGGTGGCTCGGTCGGCTACGACCACAAGGCGATGGGCATCACCGCCCGGGGTGCGTGGGAGTCGGTGAAGCGGCACTTCCGTGAGCGCGGCATCGACTGCCAGAGCGAGGACTTCACCTGCGTGGGCATCGGCGACATGTCCGGCGACGTCTTCGGCAACGGGATGCTGCTCAGCGAGCACACCCGGCTGGTGGCGGCCTTCGACCACCGCGACATCTTCCTCGACCCCGACCCCGACGCGGCCGTCTCGTTCGCCGAGCGCAGCCGGCTGTTCGCCCTGCCGCGCTCGAGCTGGCAGGACTACGACCGCTCGTTGATCTCCGAGGGCGGCGGGGTCTACTCCCGCAGCGCCAAGGCGATCCCCGTGTCGCCGCAGGTGCGGGCCGCCCTGTCGATCGGTGCCGAGGTGGCCGCCCTCACCCCGGCCGAGCTGATGCGGGCGATCCTGCTCGCCGACGTCGACCTGCTGTGGAACGGCGGTATCGGCACCTACGTCAAGTCCGCCGACGAGGTCAACACCGAGGTCGGCGACAAGGCGAACGACGCGATCCGCGTCGACGGTGCTCAGCTGCGCTGCAAGGCGGTGGGCGAGGGCGGCAACCTGGGCTTCACCCAGCGCGGCCGCATCGAGTACGCGCGACACGGGTGCGGCGGTGAGGGCGGTCGGATCAACACCGACTTCATCGACAACTCCGCCGGCGTCGACACCTCCGACCACGAGGTCAACATCAAGATCCTGCTCGACCGTGTGGTGGCGGCGGGGGACCTGACCGGCAAGCAGCGCAACGAGTTTCTCGCGGCGATGACCGAGGAGGTCGGCGACCTCGTGCTGCGGGACAACTACGAGCAGAACGTGGCCCTGGCCTCCTCGGTGATCCAGTCCTCCCAACTGCTGCACGTGCACGAGGACTGGATGCAGCGTCTGGAGCGCCAGGGGCTGCTGGACCGGGCCCTGGAGTTCCTGCCGAGCACCGAACAGGTGGAGGAACGCCGTGCGCGCGGTGAGGGGCTCAGCGCTCCGGAGCTGTCGGTGCTGCTGGCCTACACCAAGATCGTGCTGGCCGAGGAGCTGCTGACCACCGAGCTCCCCGACGACCCGTTCCTGGTGATCGACCTGCACGAGTACTTCCCGACGCCGATGCGCGAGACCTATCGCGCGCAGATCGAGGCGCACCCGCTGCGTCGCGAGATCGTGGTGACCCAGGTCGTCAACTACCTGGTCAACGGCGCCGGCATCACCTTCTTCCACCGGCTCTCCGGCGAGACCGGCGCCAGCCCGCAGGACCTGGTGCGTGCCAACTTCGTGGCCCGGGAGATCTTCGGCTCGCGCCGGATGGTCAACACGATCTACGCCCTGGACAACCGGATCCAGGCCGAGGCGCAGACGCGGATGCGCATCGAGATGCGGACCCTGGTCGAGCGGGCCTCGCGGTGGCTGGTGAACAACCGGCGCCCACCGCTGGACTCGGCTGCCACGGTGGAGTTCTTCACCCCGGTCGCCAGTGCGCTGATGCCGCAGCTTCCCGACCTGCTGAGCGGGGTGGAGCGGCAGCGGTACGAGGAGCGGCTCCAGGTCCTGGTCGGCTGCGGGGTGGAGGACGAACTGGCCTCGTGGGTCGCGGTGCTGCCGCCGGCGTACGCGGTGCTGACCATCGCGGAGACCTCCAGCCGGCTCGGCATCGACCCGATGGAGGTCGGGCGGCTGCACTTCCTGCTGGGGGAGCGGTTGGGACTGGCCACGCTGGTGGAGCGGATCCTGGCGCTGCCGCGGGAGGACCGCTGGCAGACCATGGCCCGGGCCGCCCTGCGCGACGACCTGCACGCGGTGCACGGCGTGCTCACCGGTCAGGTGCTGGAGCAGACCTCGGCCGACCTCTCGGCGGCCGAGCGGATTGCGGAGTGGGAGGCGCGCGACGAGGTCGTGGTCGGCCGGGCGGTGGAGACCCTGGCGGAGATCACCGGCGACGAGCGCGCCGACCTGGCACGCATGTCGGTCGGGTTGCGGGTGGTCCGCACCCTGCTCGCCACCCCATGAGTACTCCCGCTGTTCGCGCGGTCGAGCTGCGCAAGCAGTACGGCGACACCCTCGCCGTCGACGGCGTCTCGTGGGAGGTCCCGGTCGGCGGCTTCTACGGGATCCTCGGGCCCAACGGCGCAGGGAAGACCACCTTGCTGGAACTCGTGGAGGGGCTGCGCCGGCCCGACGCCGGCACCGCCGAGCTCTTCGGCCGGCCCTCGGGGGGTCGTGACCCGGAGCTGGTACGCCGGATCGGCGTGCAGTTCCAGAGTTCGGCGTTCTTCGAGCGGTTGACCGCGGCGGAGCAACTGCGCACGTTCGCCTCTCTCTACGGGCTCGCGAGCCAGACCGCCGACGCGTGGCTGGACCGTGTAGGCCTGCGGGAGAAGGCCGATACCCGCACCGAGGACCTCTCCGGCGGCCAGCTCCAGCGGCTGGCGATCGCGTGCGCGCTCGTGCACGAGCCCGAACTCGTCTTCCTCGACGAGCCGACCGCCGCACTGGACCCGCAGTCGCGGCGCAACCTGTGGGACCTGCTCCGCTCTCTGCACCGGTCCGGGCGCACCGTCGTGCTCACCACGCACCACCTCGACGAGGCGGAGGCGCTCTGCGACCGGGTCGCGATCATGGACCAGGGCCGCATCCTGGTCGAGGACACCCCGGTCGCCCTGATCGCGGCCCTGGAGCAGCGCCGAGGTCGCGGCGGCGCCACCCTGGAGGACGTGTTCCTCGACCTGACCGGGCGGGAGTACCGGGTGTGAGCGCCTTCCGCGGAGTCGCGGTCGCCCTGGTCAAGGGCTTCGTACGCGACAAGGCCTCAGTGTTCTTCTCCCTGGTCTTCCCCTTGATGTTCCTGGTGCTCTTCGGGGCGATCTTCGACGTCGACAGCACCCCGCGGCTCGACATGGTGACGATCGGCTCGGTGCCGCTCATCGACGACATGCCCGCCGAAGCCCGTGACTCCTTCGACGAGGCGTTCGAGGTGACCGAGGCCGACGACCGGGAGGCGGCGCTGGACCAGGTCCGCGGCGGCGACGTGGACGTGGCCGTGGAGATGGACGGCAGCGTGCTGGTCGCGCACTACACCCAGACCGACGCCGTCCGCGCCGCGGTGGTGCGCGGCACCCTGTCCTCCTTCGTCGACTCGGCGAACATCGCGATCAGCGGCGTGCCGCCGACCTTCGGCTTCCGCGCCGAGTCCGTGGAGGACGACTCTCTGGAGCCGATCCAGTTCGTGACCCCGGGACTCCTGGGGTGGGCGGTGGCGATGAGCGCCTCCTTCGGGGCCGCGGCCACTCTCCAGGGCTGGCGCCAGTCCGGGTTGATGCGGCGGCTCCAGCTCTCCCCGGCCTCCCCGGTCGCGATCATCTCCGCCCGGATCGTGGTCACGGTCGCGATCGCCCTGGTGCAGATGGTGATCTTCCTCGGCCTGGCCACCGGCGCCTTCGGCCTGGAGCTGACCGACTCGTGGTGGCTGGTGGTGCCGGTGCTCACCGTGGGCACGTTGTCGTTCATGGCGCTGGGGCTGCTGGCCGGGGCGATCGCGCGGACCGCGGAGGGCGCGGTCAACCTGGCCAACTTCTTCGTGCTCCCGATGGCTTTCCTGGCGGGGTCGTTCTTCTCGCTGGAGGCCGCCCCGGAGTGGCTGAACCGGGTCTCGCTGCTGATGCCGCTGCGCCATCTCAACGACGCCATGCTCGACGTCCTGGTGCGCGGGGAGGGCCTGCGGGCGGTGATCGCGCCGACGGCGTACGTGATCGGCTTCGGGCTGGTCGTGGGGTCCGTGGCGGTGGTGCTCTTCCGCCGGCGCGACGAGTGACTCAGGCCCGAACACCGGTTAGGTTCTGCGGTTGTGACTTCCACCGATCCTGCAGCGCTGCTGCGCGAGGAGGTGACCGCCCAGGTGGCGGCCACTTCGTCCGGCGCGGTGTCCGCCGAGGAACTGACCAGGGCCTGCCTCGACCTGATCGGGCGGATCGACCCGAGCCTACGTGCCTTCACCACGGTGCTCACCGCGGACGCGGTGAGCGAGGCCGCCTCCCGTGACGCCCTGCGTGAGTCCGGCCGACCCACCGGGGCGCTGCACGGGGTCCCGGTGGCGATCAAGGAGGAGAACGACGTCGCGGGCACCGTGACCACGTTCGGCGGGTCGGCGAACCGCACCCCCGCGGCCGCCGACGGCGAGGTGACCGCCCGTCTGCGGGCGGCCGGCGCGGTCGTGATCGGGAAGACGGCGATGCCCGAGTTCGGCCAGGTGCCCTTCACCGAGTCACGGCGCTACGGCTGCACGCGCAACCCCTGGGATCCCGCCCGCAGCCCCGGAGGGTCCTCGGGAGGCTCCGCGGTGGCGGTGGCCGCCGGGATGGTGCCCGTCGCGATCGGTGGGGACGGTGGCGGCTCCATCCGCATCCCGGCGGCGTTGACCGGGATCTTCGGGCTCAAGGCCACGCGCGGCCGGGTCTCCACCGCGCCGCACCCGGACCTGTGGTCCGCGTTGGGCGTGGTGGGTCCGTTGTCACGCTCGGTCCTCGACTCCGCGCTGGTCTACGACGTGCTGCGCGGCAACGCGCCCACCGACCGCTACCGGCTGCCCGATCCGGAGCAGAGCTTCACGGAGTCTGCGCGCCAGGGGGCGGCCGGAGACGCACCACGGCTGCGGATCGGCTGGTCGCTCGCCTCCCCGACGCCCGGCGTGCGGCCCTGCCCCGAGCACGCCGCCGCGGTGCGGGAGACCGCCGCGCTCCTGGCCGGGCGCGGGCACACGGTGGCCGAGATCGACCCGCGCTACCCGGACGCGACCGCGGCCTTCCTGCCGCAGATGTTCGGCGGCGTACGCGCGGAGGCGGACCTGGTCGAGGACCGGTCGGCGCTGGAGCCGCGCACGCGCCAGTTGCTGGCCCTGGGGCGGTGGGCCACGCCCCGCATCGTCGAGTCCGCGGTGCGCCGCGGTGCGCGGATCGCGGACACCGTCGACGAGCGGGTCTTTTCCGCGTACGACGTACTGCTCAGCCCCGTGGTGCCGCACCGACCCCGCCGCCTCGGTGACCTGGAGAACTCCTGGGTGGTGCCGTCGCTGTTGCGTTCCCTGCCGGTGGTGGCGTACACCGCGCTGTGGAACGTGACCGGGCATCCGGCCGCGTCGGTGCCGACCGGTTTCGCCGGGGACGGGCTGCCGGTGGCGGTTCAGCTGGTCGGGCGCCGTGGGGACGAGGGCACGCTGCTGGCGCTGGCCGCCGAGCTCGAGGCGGTCCGCCCGTGGGGGGACCGCCGCCCCACCGTGGAAGGGATCCGATGACCGACCTGCTCCTCCAGTCGCCCCGGGCGTGGGCCCGGCGCGCCGTGCTCGCCCTCCCGTTGCCGGGACCGCTGGCCCCGTTGGGGCACGTGCGCGAGGCGCTGGTGGGCCCCTCGCCGGTCCGCGGTCGGCGGGTGCTGGTCACCGGGGCCTCCTCCGGCATCGGGGAGGCCACCGCGAAGGCACTCGCGCGACGGGGAGCGCTGGTCCTGCTGGTCGCCCGCCGACGCGAGGAGCTCGACCGCGTGGCGGGGGAGATCGCTGCCGAGGGCGGTGTCTGCCGGGCCTTCGCCTGTGACCTGACCGACGCGGACTCGGTGGGCCAACTCGTGGCGGCGGTCCTCGCCGAGCACGGCGGGGTCGACATCCTGGTCAACAATGCCGGCCGCTCGATCCGTCGTTCGCTCTCCGCCTCCTACGACCGGATGCACGACTTCGAGCGGACGATGGAGCTCAACTACTACGCCCCGGTCCGGCTCATGCTCGGCCTGCTGCCGGCGATGGTGGAGCAGGGCGACGGTCACGTGGTCAACATCCTCAGCTGGGGCGTGCAGATCAAGGCGCCCAAGTTCTCGGCCTACCTGGCGTCCAAGAGCGCGCTCGACGTGTTCAGCCGGATCGCGGGTCGCGAGCTGTACGGGTCGGGGGTGACCTTCACCAACCTCCGGATGCCGCTGGTGCGCACGCCGATGATCGGACCGACCGACCTCTACGCCCGGTCGCCCGCACTCACCCCCCAGGAGGCCGCGGAGCGCGTCGTACGGGCGTGTGAGGACCGTCCGATCACCGTCGACACCCTGCCGGGGCGGGTCGCGGAGGTGCTGAACCTGGTGCTCCCGCGGGTCAGTGACGCGCTGGTCTACGCCGCCGCGCGCCGTTTCCCCGACTCCCCGGCCGCGGTGCGGCACTTGCGCTCGGTGTCGGCGGAACCCGGCGGAGGCTGAGTCGTTGAGCGGGGCGTGAGGTTCACGCGCCTGCTCAGGGCTGCCCCGGTCGGAGTCGCCCTCCTGGTGCTCCCCTCGGGGTGCGCCGCATCGCCGGTGGCGTCACCCGACTACGCGGTCACCGCGGGGATCCCGGCTCACGAGCGCGGGGTGCACGTGCGCGAGTCGTGGACACCGGCGGGCAGGCAGCCGCAGGCGCCGGTCTTCCTCACCATCGTCAACCGCACGCACGAGACCGTCGGACTCGTGGGGGTGGAGCACGTCGGCCCGGCCCGCGGCGCCATCCGCCAGGTCCTGCTGCGCGGCGGGCACCTGCGTGACGCCGCGGCCGAGCGCTCTCTGCGGCTCCCCCCGGGGTCGACCCTGTCGATGGGTCCGCGCACCACCCACGTCCGCCTGACCGGCCTGACCCGCGCCCGCCGACCGGGTGGGGAGCTGCGGCTGCGGTTGAGGCTCTCCGACGGGTCGACGGTGCCGGTCCGGGTGCCGGTCAAGACCTGGGCAGGAGCGCCCCGATGAGGCGACCCGGGTCGACTCGACCCAGCCGCCGTACCGTCCTGGGCGTCGCCGGCGCCGGGAGCCTCGGCGTCGTCGCGGGCGGCGTCGGCTTCGCGGCCGGAACCGCGTCGGCGGAGGCGGAGGCGGGCGCGACCCGACCGCCGGTGGTACCGACGACCCGGAGCCCGTACGGCGTGCACCAGCCCGGCGTGACGGCTCCGACGGCGAACGTCACCCGGGTCGTGGCCTTCGACCTGGTCCCCGGGAGCACACGCGCGGGTCTGCGCCGGTTGATGCGGGTCTGGAGCGACGACATCTCGGCGTTGGCCGAGGGGCGCGGCGTCCCCGCGGACCCGACGTCGGAGCTGGCTCAGCCCGCCGTCGACCTGACCGTCGCCGTCGGCTGGGGTCCGTCGCTGTTCGACCGACTCGGGATGGAGCTGGAGCGCCCCGCAGGCCTGACCCGCGTCCCGCCGATGCGCCTGGACCGGCTCGAGGAACGCTGGAGCGGGGGAGACCTCGTGGTGATCGTCGGTGCCGCCGACGACACCACCGCGGCGTACGCCGTGCGTCGGCTCACCGTGGACGCGCGTCCCTTCGCCCGGGTGCGTTGGGAGCAGACCGGGTCGTGGCGAGGTCTGGACGCCCACCACCAGCCGACCACCGGGCGCAACCTGCTCGGCCAGATCGACGGCACCTCCAACCCGCTCCCGCACACTGCGGAGTTCGACGAGGTCGTGTGGGCGAACGGACCCGACTGGTTCGTGGGCGGCACCACGGTGGTGGTGCGACGGCTCAGCGTGGACCTCGACGCCTGGGAGTCGATCCCGCGGGAGCGGCAGGACCGGATGACCGGCCGGGCCGTGGCCACCGGGGCTCCGCTGGGTGCGTCGATGGAGTCCGACCCGCTCGAACCGGACGCGCTCCCCGTCGACGCCCACGTCCGCCGCGCGCATCCGAACCTCAACGGGGGCGCCCGGATCTTCCGGCGCGGGCTCAACTACGCCACGCCCGGCCCGGACCCGGACTTAGGGATCCTGTTCCTGTCCTTCCAGGCCGACGTCGAGGCGCAGTTCACCCGCATCCAACGCTCGCTGGACCGCTCCGACGCGCTCAACGACGTCGCGGTCGCGATCGGGTCCGCCGAGTTCGCGATGCTGCCCGGGTTCACCCAGGGCGGCTATCTCGGTCGGTCCCTGCTGGCGCAGCCCTAGGCGGACTTCTCGCCGCGGGCCTCCTTGGCCGCGGCGACCGATCGCTGCAACGCGGCCAGCAGGTCAACGACCTCGCCGGTGGTCGGGGTGGAGTCGGCGGTCCGGGTGACCTCGCCCCCGGCCAGCTTCGCCTCGACCACCGCGTGGACCGCCGCGGCGTAGTCGTCCTCGAACTCCTCGGGGTCGTAGTCGCCGGCGAGGGTCTCCAGCAGCAGCTTGGCCATCTCCACCTCGGCCGGCTTGGGGTCCTCGACCTCCTCGAGCGAGGCGAACGCCGGGGTACGGATCTCGTCGGGCCACATCAGCGTCTGGAGCACCAGCACGTCGCCGCGCACCCGCAGCAGCGCCGGGGTCATCCGGGTGCGCAGCGAGACCGTCACGACCGCGACCCGGTCGGACTCGGCGAGCGCGTCGCGCAGCAGCACGTAGGGCTTGGCGCCGGTCTTGTCGGGCTCGAGGTAGTAGGACTTCTCCAGCATCAGCGGGTCGATCTGCTCGGCCGGCACGAAACGCGCCACCGAGATCTCGCGGCTGCTGGAGGCCGGCAGCTCGGCCAGGTCGGAGTCGTCGAGGACGACCATCTCGCCGTCCTCGGTCTCGTAGCCCTTGGCGATGTCGGCGTACGCGACCTCCTCACCGCACACCGAGCAGACCCGCTGGTAGCGGATCCGCCCGCCGTCCTTGGAGTGCACCTGACGGAAGGAGATGTCGTGGCTCTCGGTGGCGGAGTAGAGCTTGACGGGCACGTTGACCAGCCCGAAGGAGACCGCACCCTTCCAGATCGCACGCATGGTTCACCGTACCCATGGGCCAGGATGGTCGTCATGCGCCCGATGCTCGCGGTCCGGGGGACCACCGTGCCGAGCGGTCCCGGGTGGTCGCACGAGGTCAAGTGGGACGGCATGCGGGTGCTCGTGCGTGCGGGCGCCGACGGGTCGCTGCGGGTGACCTCACGCAACGAGAACGACGTCACCGCGGCCTTCCCCGAGCTGGCCGGGATCGGTGCCGCCACCGGGGCACGCGAGGTGCTGCTGGACGGTGAACTGGTCGCCTTCGAGGACGGCCGCCCGGTGTTCGGGGCGTTGGCCGAGCGGATCCATCTGCGTCGCCGGGTCGCGGTCGAGCGCGCTGCCGCGGCGAGCCCGGCGACGCTGCTGGTCTTCGACCTGCTCGCCCTCGACGAGCACCCGCTGGTCGCGCTACCGCTGGCCGAACGCCGCGGGGTGTTGGAGGCGCTCGAGCTCACCGGAGGGCACTGGCAGGTGCCCCCGACGTACGACGACGGCGACCTGCTGCTGCAGGTGACGCGCGAGCAGGGGCTGGAGGGCGTGGTCAGCAAGCGGCTGTCCTCGCCGTACCGGCCGGGTCAGCGCAGCGAGGACTGGCTGAAGTTCCCGCATCGGCCCGCGCACTCCTTCGTGGTCGGCGGGTGGCGTCCGCAGGTCGGCGGCACGTCGCTGGCCGCGGTGCTGGTGGGGGAGCCGACCGTCGATGGGCTGGTCTACCGCGGGCGTGTCGGTAGCGGGTTGGCGGGACGCGCCGCGGCGCGCCTGGAGGCCGTGCTGACGCCCGGGTCGGAGTCTCCGTTCGCCACCGAGGTGCCGCCCGAGGATGCCGAGGGCACCGTCTGGGTGGAGCCGGACACGGTCGTGGAGGTGACGTCGTTGGGGTTCACCCGCGAGGGACGGCTGCGCCAACCGGCGTACGTCGGGACGCGCGCCGACCTGAGGCCCGCGGACCTGCTCGACCAGGAGGTGGGCGACGGTGAGTGAGCCGGGGTTCGTGCGCGAGGAGACCCGGGTCGAGGTGGACGGGCGCACCCTCACGCTGGTCAACCTGGCCAAGCCGATGTATCCCGACACCGGCACGACCAAGGCCGAGGTGCTGCAGTACTACGCCGCGATCGCCCCGGTGCTGCTGCCGCTGCTGCGGGACCGCCCGGTGACCCGGATCCGTTGGCCGCACGGCACCGGCGAGGGGAGCTTCTTCGAGAAGAACCTGCCCGCGGGAGCGCCGCGGTGGCTGCCGCGGGTGGAGGTCGCCTCGTCCGGCTCGCGCGGGTCGTCGGCCTCACGCGGTTCCCCGGGATCACGGGGCGACCGGGTCGTCTACCCGTTCGTCGACACGGTGGCGGACCTGATGTTCCTGGTGAACCTGGCGTCGCTGGAACTGCACGTGCCGCAGTGGCGCTTCGACCGGGACACCGCGACCCCACGGCGCCCGGACCGGTTGGTGATCGACCTCGACCCCGGCAAGCCCGCCGGGCTGCACGAGTGCGCGCAGGTGGCGCTGCTGGTGCGCGACCGTCTCGGGGACCTCGGGCTGGACTGCCGACCGGTGACCAGTGGCAACAAGGGGCTGCACCTCTACGCCCCGCTCGACCCGGACGCCCCCGGGGCCTTGGACTCCGACCAGGTCCGCGAGGCCGCGCGGCTGATCGCCGAGGAGCTCCAGCGCGCTCATCCGCGGCTGGTGGTTGCCACGATGACCAAGACCCGGCGGCCGGGGAAGGTGTTCCTGGACTGGTCGCAGAACACCGCGGCGAAGACGACTCTCTCGCCGTACAGCCTGCGCGGAACCCTCACCCCGTACGCCGCCGCGCCGCGGACGTGGGCGGAGATCACCGAGGGGGCCGAGGACCCGTTGGGGTTGGAGCAACTGCGGTTCACCGAGGTGCTCGCCCGGGTCGCGGACCAGGGTGACCTGTTCCGCCTGTAGCGATCGTGACAGAAGTCCCGGGTGGTGGTGCCCCTCGCCCCTGCTCGACGACGGCGCGAGCGACGCATCCTGGTGGTGGCAGGGATCGACGGGTGGACACTCACGCAGAGTCCCCCCGAGACCGGAGCCCCGGCACCGCCTTCCCCCGAGACGGCGCCGGGGCTCTTCTGCGTTCTCGGCCGGGGCCCTGCTGTGGCCCGGCGCACAGCGTTCGGGCCCTTCGGCTCCTCGCAGCCCTCACATGGTCCCCACGATCACCGACCTCACGCCCTGCCGCACCAGGGGCCCGAGGAGGAATGTGAAGGATGACGGGGAAAGGATTCGACGAAGGAGTCGGGGACCATGTCACACACACAAGAAACCAGGAAGAGCTCGGGCAGGATCGGTCAGCAGGCGGGACCCGCCGAGACCCTCACCCCCGCGGCCACCGCCGCGGACCAGCCGCTGAGCACCGGCGCGCGCTACGTCGCCGCCGGCCTGCGCCTCTCGCTGGGCTGGGTCTTCCTGTGGGCGTTCCTGGACAAGACGTTCGGCCTGGGTTTCGCCACCGAGAAGGACGGATCCTGGCTCAACGGCGGTAGCCCGACCGAGGGCTTCCTCAGTTTCGCCGCTACCGGCCCCTTCCAGAGCATGTACAACAACATCGCCGGCGCGGTCTGGGCCGACTGGCTGTTCATGCTCGGCCTGCTCGGCATCGGTGCCGCGCTCATGCTCGGCGTGACGATGCGGATCGCGGCGGGAGCCGGCGCCCTGATGCTGTTCCTCATGTGGACCGCGGTGCTGCCTCCCGAGAACAACCCCTTCATGGACGACCACCTGATCTACGCCGGCACGCTGGTGCTGCTGGCGATGGTGGGGGCCGGCCGGACGCTGGGCCTGGGTCGCTGGTGGGAGTCGCTGCCGATCGTGCAGCGCAACAGCTGGCTCAAGTAGTTCCCCACCTCGCGGCGTCCGCACACCGCCGCATGCACGAGCCCGACCTCGCCGACGAGGTCGGGCTCGTGGTGTGTTCAGGGAAGTTGTCCACAGGCTGACACCCGAAACTGAATCCGAATCTTATTTGAGTAACACTTCTCCCGTCGCCGACCGGTGACCGGATCCTGCGGGGGAGACCATGAGTGTGACCGACGCCGATGTCGACGCGGCACTTCTCCACAGCCTGGACGGACAGCTGCGCGACCTGGTCCGGCGTGACGGGCTCGACCCGCAGCGCCAGGTCGCCGACGTACGCCGCCTCGCCGCCGGTCTGGTGGCCCGCCACGACGAGCGCAGCCTGACCGGCGCGGTCGCCCCGACCGAGGACCCCGACGCCCTGGTCGAGGATCTGGTCGCGGGGCTGGCCGGCTTCGGCCCGCTGCAGCGCTTCCTCGACGACCCCGAGGTCGAGGAGATCTGGGTCAACGATCCCAGCCGGGTCTTCGTGGCCCGCAACGGCCGCCACGAGCTGACCTCGGTGATCCTCACCCGCGACGAGGTCGCCGACCTCGTCGAGCGGATGCTCAAGACCAGTGGGCGCAGGCTGGACCTGTCCACCCCGTTCGTCGACGCACTTCTCCCCGGGGGACACCGGCTGCACGTGGTGCTCGAAGGCATCGCGCGCGGTTTCGCCGCCGTCAACATCCGCAAGTTCGTGGTCCGTGCCGCCGGCCTGGACGATCTGGTCGGGCTCGGCAGCCTGACCCCCGACGCTGCGGACTTCCTGAGAGCCGCGGTGGTGTCGGGGCTGAACATCGTCGTCAGCGGCCAGACGCAGGCGGGCAAGACCACGCTCTTGAATGCGCTCGCCGCCTCCATCCCGGGCGGGCAGCGCGTGATCAGCGTGGAGGAGGTCTTCGAGCTCGACTTCCCGCATCCGGACTGGGTGGCCCTGCAGACCCGCCAGCGGGGCCTGGAGGGCACCGGCGAGGTGCGCCTGCGTGACCTGGTCAAGGAGAGCCTGCGGATGCGTCCCTCCCGACTGATCGTCGGGGAGGTGCGCGCCGAGGAGGCGCTGGACCTGCTGATCGCGCTCAACGCCGGCCTTCCGGGCCTGGCGACCGTGCATGCGAACAGTGCCCGCGAGGCGCTGGTGAAGCTGTGCACCTTGCCGCTTCTGGCGGGGGAGAACATCAGCGCCCGCTTCGTCGTCCCCACCATCGCGTCGTCGGTGGACCTGGTCGTGCACCTCGGGCTCGGCGCGGACGGAGTCCGACGGGTGGAGGAGATCACCGCGGTGCCCGGTCGGGTCGAGGGCGACGTCATCGAGACCGAGCAGATCTTCGTCCGTCGCGGCGACTCCCTGACCCGCGCCGGAGGGATGCCGCCCCGGCCCGAGCGCTTCGAGCGTGCGGGCTTCGACCTGGCGGCCCTGGTACGGCGTACGCCGGAGGTCCACTGATGGGGGTCGTTCTCGGGCTGACCCTCGGGATCGGCCTGCTCCTGGTGTGGTCGGCCTACGCGGTGCCGCGCACGAGCGCCCCGCCGCGTACCTCGCGGCTGCGGGCGCGCCTGGACCAGGCGGGGCTGACCGCGGTGACCCCGGCGCAGCTCGTCGCGGTCTCGGTGGCCGGTGCGGTCGTGGTGCTGGTGGCGATGCAGGTCGTCTCGCGGACCCTTCCGGTCGCGCTCGTCTTCGCGGCGCTCGCGTCGTACCTGCCGTTCGCGGTCGTGGAGGGCCGGGCGCGCCGTCGCCAACGCGAACTGGCGGACGTGTGGCCCGACGCGGTCGACAACCTGGCCAGCGCGGTGCGGGCGGGACTGTCCCTGGCCGAGGCCGTCAGCCAGCTCGCGGAACGCGGGCCCGAACCGCTGCGTCCGGCGTTCGGCCAGTTCGCCCGGGAGTACGCCGCGTCCGGCCGGTTCGCGGAGTCGCTCGACCGGCTCAAGGAACGTCTGGCCGATCCGGTCGGCGACCGTGTCGTGGAAGGACTGCGGGTCGCGCGCGAAGTCGGCGGGGGAGACCTGGGGCGGCTGTTGCGCAATCTCTCGGGGCACCTGCGCGACGACGCCCGAACCCGCGCCGAGTTGGAGGCGCGCCAGTCCTGGGCCGTGAACGGGGCACGGCTCGCGGTCGCCGCCCCCTGGCTCGTGCTGCTGATGCTGAGCTTCCAGCGCGAGGTCATCGCCCGCTACGCCTCGCCGACCGGGGTCCTGGTCCTGCTGGGTGGGGCCGCGACCTGTCTGGTCGCCTACCGGCTGATGCTGCGCATCGGTCGTCTGCCGACCGAACGGCGGGTGCTGGGATGACGGGGGCTCTCGTCGGGCTCGTCGCAGGCCTGGGTCTCGTCCTGATCCTGGCGCGGGTCGGCGCAGGTCGCCGCGCCGTGCTCGGAGACCGGGTGCTGCGCTACGTCGAGGACCTGCCGCAGCTGACTTCTCCTCGCGCGACGGCCCCGACCGGGTCTCTTGCGCAGGTGCTGGTTCCGCTCGTGCAGGCGACCGCGGACCGGCTCGAACGCGTGCTGGGTGGGAGTGCCTCGATCCGGCGGCGTCTCGAGCGGCTTGCCTCACCTCTGAGCGTCCATGACATCCGCGTGCAGCAGGTCCTCTGGGGGCTGGTCGGACTCGGCGGCGGTGCGGCGCTGACCGTGCTCGTCGGCACCCGGGCGCCCGACCGGGTGCCGCCGCTGCTGGTGCTCACGCTGGTGGCCGGGGCGCTCGGCGTGATGCTGCGCGAGAACAGGCTGACCGCCCAGGTCCAGCGTCACGAGCGTCAGGTGGTCGAGGAACTTCCGGCCGCCGCGGAGCTGCTGGCGCTCGCGGTCGCCGCCGGCGAAGGGCCGGTGGCGGCTCTGGAACGGGTCACCGCGCGGAGCAGTGGCGCGTTGGCTCGCGACCTGACCGGGGTGCTGGCGCAGATCCGGACCGGCACTCCGGTCGCGGTCGCCTTCGACGAGTACGCCGCGCGCACCGGCGTACCGGTCGTCGCCCGCTTCGCCCAAGGGATCGCCGTCGCGGTCGAACGCGGCACACCCCTGGCCGACGTCCTGCACGCCCAGGCCGGGGACGTACGTGAGTCGCAGCGGCGCGCGCTCATCGAGTCCGGTGCCCGACGAGAGATCGCGATGATGGTCCCCGTCGTCTTTCTTGTCATGCCGACCACAGTCATCTTCGCCTTCTGGCCGGGCGTGGTCGGACTGCGCCTGGTCACGCCCTAGTTGTCGACACGAGGAGAAACGATGTCCTACCTGATGATGCTGCTGGCCCTGATCCCGGGCGAGCACCGCCGCGACGAGCGTGGTGACGTACCCGGCTGGGTGCTGATCACCGTCGTGACTGGGGCCTGATTTCCCCCACGCTATCTGGGCTCTGAACCTGTGTTGCATGCGTCCGGTGGATGATGGGCTGGTGCTAACAGACGGAAAGGTGGCGGCCGGGGTGGCCCTGTTGTTCATGATTGCGGTGCCCATGGCGGCAGTTACGCGAGCCCGACCAGATTCTGAGTGGTGGAAGGCTGACGCAGCATCATGGCTGGAGGCGCTGGCGACCGTGGGCGCGCTGGTTGCGGCGTTCATGGCGGCCCGCGCCACCTGGCGAACTCTCATTCATGAGCTCCAACGAGACGCGGACCGGGAGGCGGAGCGGCGGCGCGATCAGGCTGAGCGCTTCTCATGCTGGCTTGAGCCTGACCCGAACCCAATCTCTCCCGAGCGGTTCCTCTGGTTGCCGCGCGAACCACCCGGCTACTTCGTCCGCAACAGCTCTGAACTGCCGATCTTCAATGTCGTCGTGACATTCTGGTTGGGCTTCCTCAACGGAAAGGCGGGGCAGGTCTTGGGGCCCGCGTTCCATGACGTTGTGCCTCCCGGGAAAGAGGCGATGCGGTTCGATATGGACGGGGCGGCTCGTGCCGGGTACGTAGGTCTGGTGGCGTCCCAATCGGCAGCTACGTCATCGCTGCTGCGGGTGATGTTGGAAGTCGACTTTGTCGATGCTGCGGGAACGCGGTGGCATCGAGACTTCCGGGGCGTCCTGTCTTTGGTCGAGGCCCAGGGCTAGGCCGCATTGGGCGGACAACAAGAGGACGCCCCCACACCACCGGGTCACGGTGATGTGGGGGCGTCGCGGTGGCGCTCCTCGGGGGCCCTCCCTGGCCCCGGGGGCGCCGGCCTAGTGGCGAGGTGGCTGCTGGAGGTCGACCTTGGAGCCGGCGGTGAGGCCGAACACCGCGCCAAGCGAGGACCAGGCCACGAGCTCGTCCTGGCCGATGACGCCCTTGGCGATGCCGTAGGTGATCAGGACGGAACCGGCGCCGTAGAGGTAGTAGCCCCACATGCGGAGGCGGTTGCGGTCGAGGGGGTTGCGCTTGGGCTTGCTCATCGGAGCCTCCTGAGGAGTCGTGCGGCGGGAGAGTTGTCGATCGGCAGGCATCCGACCAGCCAGATCACGGTCAGAGCGGCCGAGGTCGCGATGGACACGACGACGACGGCGGCCTTCTCGGCGGCGGTCATGCGTCGTCTCGCACGAGCCACTCGGGAAGCGGAACCATGTCGACGGTCTGGCCGGCGAGGGCGTGGGTGCTGTCGGTGAGGAACTCCCACCGGCCGTCGCGGAGGAACGAATGGCAGGTGAGGTCGCCCGACCCGCCGGTGACGAGGATGCTGGGCGAGACGGTCGGTCGGTCCTGGTTGCCGTCCCACGTCCAGACGTCACCGCCACCTGCTCGCCAGGTCACGATCTGGTGGAGGTAGTCGCAGCCGGGGCACCAGAACTGGACCTGCTCGGCGATCCGTTGGCGCTCCGCATTCATGGCGGCTCGGCAGCGCACCTTCGGTGCGGTGGTCACTTCCGGGCCTTCGGCTTGAGCAGCGGCACGGCGAGGGTGTCGGCCAGCGCCTCGTTGATCGCGGAGGCGGCGTTGAGGATGGCCTCATCGCGGACGCTCCCGGGCTGGGCCTTCGCCTTCGCGAGCGACTTGACCGCGGCGCGCAGGTGGTCGGCGGTCTCCTCGACCTTCGCGCCGCGGGTGGGCTCGGTCGGCGTCTCCGGGGCGCCAGGGTCCCCACCCTCGCGGACAAACTTCACGAGAGCCTTCGCCTCGCGCTTCATCCCGGGCAGCTCGTCGCGGACGGCGTCGGTGGGGCAGTCCTTCGCAGCGAACAGGGAGTGCGGGACGTGGTCGGGGTCCTCGGTGAGAGCGCCTTCGAGGATCATCGCGGCGAAGAGGATGACCCAGGCGCGGCGGGCGGCCGGGGTGAACTTGTCGCCCGGGACGCCGATGAACGCGAAGGCGCGGGCTGCGTGGTTCTGGTCGTAGGAGAACCCCTGCACCTTCTTGTCGTTGACGGTGTGGGTGCCCTTCGCGTCCAGCGGCATTCCGGCGCCGATCATGCCCTGGGCGTCGATGCCCCAGTTGTAGGAGAACCCGGACCCGAACCGCTGGTAGCCGATCCGCTCGACCTCGCGCATGTCGGCGAAGAAGTCGCCAGTGAGCACGCCGTCGTCCTCGGTCACCGTGATGTGCCCGACGAGGGTGTCGGCCTGGAGGACCCGTACCGGGCGGTCGCGCCGGCGCGCGGCGTAGACGGACTTGTAGGCCGCGCCCCACTGGTCGTGGGTGTAGACCTCAGCACCGAGCGCTCGTGCGCGGTCGATCACCCGTTGGGTGATGGTCTTGCTCGGCTTCGGCATGGTGGGCACCTCCGGGAGGGTGAGGGTGGCGGTGACGGCTCGGTGGTCCGAGGAGGTCTCGCGGGTGACCGCGTCGTCGTCGCGCTCGAGGTCGCGGATCCCGATGAGATCTATGCGCCGGCCACCGTGGGTGGGCCCGGACGGCACGAGGTCAACGCGGTCCAGGAGCGGCGCCAGGAGGTCGAACCCGCGCTCGGCGTTGAAGTCCCCGCAGACGACCAGGGGCCCGTCGAGGGAGTCGATCAGGCGGCACAGGGCGACCATGTGCCGGCGGTAGTGCCTCCGCCGGAGCCACGCGTTCGGCAGCTTCGACCGCGTGACGGAGGCGACCATGTGGGTGTTGATGACGTGCAGCTCGTCACCGCCGTCGACCGCGAGGGTGACGACGTTGATGGCCTTGCGCTGCAGCCACGCCGGGCCAGCACCTGGGTCGCCGACGCGGAACTTCCCGACGGCGATGACCGTGCGGGCGTCGACGACGCGCACGCCGGGGGCGGTGAGGATCGGCACCTTCGGCCCGCCGCCGGTGGTGCCGGCGAAGAGGGACCAGCCGGTGCGTTTGGCCCACCCGGTGAGCAGCGGCTGCCGGTCGCCGCCCTCCTGGCAGCAGATGACCTGCGATGCCTCGGCCAGGGCGTCGAGGTCGGCGGTCTTGCCGGGGCCTGCTCCGATGTTCCAGGTGGTGACCGCCAGGGCCGCCGTGCTGGTCACAGGGGCCACCGGCGGCGGTGCTCGAGGTCGCCGACTCGGGTCTTGATCTCGCGGACGTCGTGGCGGGTCTCGCGGCCGTCGGCCTTCAGCTCCGCGACCTGCTCGCGGACCTCGTCGCGGAATGCGGCCTGTTCCTCGGCCTGCTGCTGCAGTAGCTGGAGGAGCTCGTGGAACCGGTCGGGCACCGTGGGCGGGGAGTTCTGGCCGCCGTTCTGGGTGAGCTGGTGCTCGACGCGCTTGCTGGCCTGCTCGATCCGGCGGTTCGACTGGCGGTTGATCCATGCGACGACGATGGAGCCAATCGCGGTGAGGACTGTGCCGACGAGGGCGACGAGGGCGACGTTGAGTGCGTCGGAGAGCCAGAGCTGGGGGGTCATCGGGCGCCGCCTGCCACCGCCTTGAGCAGGGCGCCGAAGGCCTGCTCGCGGGGGTCGCCGGGGTTGAGGACCCAGGAGCCGTTGTTGTTGTTCAGGGCGGTGTTGAAGTAGCACAGCCACGCGGCTCCGAGGTTCTGGCCGGTGGTGTGGAGGTCGGCGAACCAGGTCGGGTTGCGGGTGAACGCTTCGGGGGTGATGCCGGTCTCGCGGAGGCCGAAGTCGAGGCTGCGGGGCTTGCAGAAGTCGGCGAGGACCTGCAGGTGCTTGGCGATGCGGTCGGCGGGGGAGTTGGTCTCCTGGTAGACGTCCCAGCCGATGAAGTCGATGAGGTCGACCAGCGCGTCGGGGATGCAGTTCTCCAGCCTCCACCAGGGGTGCAGGGTGGCGCCGGGCATGGAGTGGTAGCCCATGAGGACCGGCCCGAAGCGGAGGTTCGCGTGGGGTCGGAAGATGCCAGCGGCCCGGACCTGCATCGCGGTCCAGGTGGGTTGGTTGACCTGGGTCCAGGCGATCTTCTGGTCGGTGGTCGCGTCCTTGGGAAAGTCGTTCTCCGGTTCGTGGTGGAGGACGACCAGGGCGTGGCCGCCCTCGGCTGCGGCGTTGAGGGTGGCGGCGGTGCTGGCCAGCCAGGTGTCGTGCTTCCCTGCTGCGACGTCGCCCCAGGTGCCGGGGAGCTTGAAGGAGACGAACGGGACCCGGCCGGCGGCGATGTCGGCCCGGATGACCGCGGCGGCTTTGGCGACCTGGGTGGCGGTGAAGAAGGTGACCCGGGTCTGGACCTTGGCTCCGAGGCGGTCCTCGAGGGGGGTGGGGTCGGTGTTGGAGCCGTAGGCGGCGCCGATGAGGACCTGGTGGGTGGGTGGGAGTTCGGCCTCCAGCTCGGTCACGCGGGCCCGGAGGGCGGTGATGAGGGTTTCCTGGCTCTCGGCGGTGGCGCGGAGGAGGGTGATGGTCTCCTGGGCGTCGTCGAGGAGGGCCTGGGTCTCGTCGAGGACGGGGGCGAAGAGGTCCCTGATGGTGGGCATGGTGGCGTTCCTCCCGGGGATGTCGAGGGGGCGGGCAGGGTAGGGGTCCGAGAGGGATGGCGCAGCGGTCAGGTGATCGCGTAGAAGGAGGCAGGCGTCTCCCAGGAGACGTATTCGGCGTTGATCCAGTCGGCAGACAGGACTCCGTTGCGGAGGTACGCGCGATTGATCCAGCCGTACCAGGATTCGGTGGCTCCGGTGTTGTTGACGCCGACGTAGAAGGTGTCACCAGTGGAGGCGGGGCGCTGAGCCACCCCGGAGTCGGTCGCTCGCGAAACGCCAGCACGCCATATCTTCCGGTCGGTCGTGCCGTTCTGTGTGTGATGCAGTCGCTGCGGAGTCACGACGGCAACCTCGGCGGAGGTGTCGTACAGCCAGGCGTCCGTGGAGTTCCAGATGCCGAACCTGTCAGGTGAGCCACTGATTTCGTCGGCTACGAGGACGGCCTGGTTGGCCGTGCTGCTGCTGTTCGTTGAGTACGAGAGCAGAGTGTGGTTCCTGGTCCCGATGGTGTCCCGCCCCAGGCTTGCGGTCGCTCCCATTGTCCACGCCGTGCGCTTCGGCAGGCCCGTGAGCTTGAGGTGGTTGCGGGTGTCGAAGTGGTAGCCGTGGGAGGTGTCGCCCTGCTCGGTGAGCCGGTAGATGTACTCGTTGTTGCCGTGGTCGTAGAGCAGGAACAGGTCGGTGCCGTCGCTGGTGATCCCTTCTGGTTCCTGGGAGACCCCGTCGTCGGGGAGGGGGATTTCGACGGCGATCGTTGCTCCGGACCCGTCGAGGTTCACCCGGTAGATCCGTTCGGTGTTGCCTGAGGTGATCCAGAAGTAGCCGTCGTGGAGGGTGATGCCCTGCTTGTTGGTGATGCTGGCTGTTGTGAGGGTTGCGACGTGGTTCCAGTCTTCGTCCCACTTCTGGATCGAGGTGGCGACGTTGGTGCCGGCGTTGTAGCCGACGGTGTAGAAGTGGGTGCCGTCGTGGCAGATGGAGGCGATCTGGAACCCGACCGAGACGACGTTGTAGGACCGCAGGTAGGTCAGGGTGGCAGCGTCGTAGACGGCGACGTGCTGGATCGTGGTGCTGGGGTAGTCGTCGGCGCAGACGAACAGTTCCCCGTCGACGATGCAGCCGTCGCCGAGGTGGACGACGCCGCTGATGCCGCTGTCTGCCAGGGGTGTGGTCTCTCGGGCCAGTTCGGTGTAGTCGCGGGCGTAGAGGACCAGTTCGTCGGTGCCGATGCCGATGAAGGTGTCGTCGTCGGCGTTGTAGGCGACGCCTTGGTGGAGGCCGGTGTTCGGGGACCGGGACACGATGCCGTACATCGGGGCGGTGCCGGTGAGGGTGACCGCGTTGCCGTTGACGCGGTTAATGAGTTCGGCTGCGGGGAGTACGACGGCGTCGTAGTCGCCCCAGACCGCGTTCCTGCCGTTGCCGTCAGTGGCTGCGAGGGCGGTCGCCCCGGTCACGGTCTCGATGGTGAAGACGTTGTCGGAGCCGGTGTTGAGGTTGGCCTTGAAGAAGAGTTCCCCGGTCTTCGCGGTGCGGTCGTACCAGACCACGTCGAAGGGGATCACGGTCCCGGCTTGCTTCACTCGGACGTTGCCGAGGTCGCTGGAGGTTGCCGTCCACCAGTCGTTGCTCAGGTGGGAGAGGTCGACCCTGGTGACGAACCCGGTCAGGTTGGAGGCGACCGTGCCCGAGGGGATGGTCAGGGTGTGGACCACGTCGCCGCTGGTGGTGATCACGGCGTGCGCGGCGATCGCGCCGATCATGCCGCGAGCCTGCCCATCGCCAGCCAGGTGTCGGTGGCGAGCTTGATGAGGGCGAAGGTGCCGTACTGGGCGGCGATCTTCAGGCCGGGTACGGCGTGGATGGTGACGCCGGAGCCGGGGGTGATGGTGAGCTGGCCGGCGCCGAGCTGTGCGCCCTGGATGACGGCGGGGGGGTTGGTCGGGAAGGGGACGGAGGAGTTCGGGGGGACCTCCAGGGCCGAGGGTGCGGCGTTGGTCATGGTGACGAACTTGCCGTTGTCGGTCAGGACGAGGGTGTAGGTGGTGCCGGTCTGGGCGTTGATCGCGGTGACCGGGACCCCGTCCGCCCCATCGGCACCGTCCGCGCCGTCTGCGCCGGGCGCACCGGGTGCGCCGTCGTCACCATCAGCGCCGTCCGCGCCGGCGGGGCCTTGGGGTCCGATCAGTGAGGTCGGGGAGCCCCACGCGCCGGCGGTCTTCGGTCCGTAGATCGCGGTCGCGGCGGTGTCGATGTAGAAGTCGTCGTTGGCGCCGAGGCCGCTGGAGGGTGCGCCTGTCCCGGAGTGGATGGTCCGCCCGTCCGCCCCATCGGCGCCGGCAGCACCGTCTGCGCCGTCTGCGCCTGCGGGGCCCGGGTCGCCCTGCGGTCCTTGCGGACCAGCGGGGCCCTGAGGACCGGTCGCGCCGTCTGCTCCGTCGGCGCCGTCCGCACCCGCCGGACCCTGGGGGCCCTGAGCGCCTGCGGGCCCCTGAGGACCCTGGGGCCCCGCAGGGCCGGTTGCCCCATCGGCACCGTCTGCACCGGCGGGGCCTTGCGGCCCGGTCGGGCCAGGGTCGCCCTGCGGGCCAGCAGGCCCCTCCGGGCCCACCGGACCAGGACCGCCCTGGTAGACGACCACACCGACCCCGACAGCGTCAGCGTCGACCGGCGGGGAGCCCTCGTGGGTGGTGACGCGCACAGCCTCAGGCATCGGACACGTCCCCCTCCACCGACACCGACCCCGACAGCCACGTCCGCACCGTGCCGTCGCCGTCGGTCGACTGCAGGTCCCACGACAGCGACTCCAGCGCCGGGTCCAGGGCGTCGGCCTCGGCTGCGGTCAACGTCCGCACGATGACCCCGTTCTCGGCATCGGTGTCGTCGATGTCGATCTCGGCGACCACGTCCCCGCGTGCGCGGTCGTTGCGGATCTGGCACAGCCACGTCAGACCGGTCAGGTCGATCGGCACCGGGTTGTCGTCGTCGTCCAGCACCGGCTCCCCGTTGGCGTCGAGCTCGGTGAACACGCTGGTCCAGATCCGGGTGTCACCCCGGTAGAGCTTCAGGTTCTCCTTGCCAGGCAACGCCACGACAGGACCCCTCTCGTTAGAAGTAGCCGCCGGCGCGGCGGTTTGAGAACTGCTCCGACCTCGGCTTGGGAACCACCCGCTTGGCCGACGACGCCCCAAGTGCATCCGTGCGTGGGAACACGCGACGGTGCCCCCCGATCACGAGGAAGATCGACGCCTCAGGAACGACGACCTGCACGTCCCAGCTGCCCGACGAAGGCGCGTAAGCCTCGACCAGCAGAGTGGCCGTGCCAGCGAGGATCGAGGCGGCGACCGAAGCCACCGATCCGACGAGGTCATCCTCAGGGTGGTACTGAGCTTCGAAGTCCTCGTAGGGGTTGTACGTCGCGTCAGGGCCAGTGAACACGCCCATGGGTGGGGCGAAGAACCGGTAGGCGAGGTACCCGCTGCCGTCGATGACGGTCGGGGAGATGAGCACCGGGTCCGGGGCTGGGCCGTGTGCGGCGTTGAATGCAGTCACCGAACCGAATGCCCGGACCCGGTAGCCGATCGCTGTTACCTGCGAGACACTCACGCCTGCCGGTGGTTCGATCGGAGCGTATCCGTAGGTCCACGTCACCGATGGATCGCCGGGGCGGTATGTGCCGTTGACGATGGACCCGGTCGCATCGTTGGTGTCGTCCCAGTCGGGGTCGAGACCGCCGAGGCCGTAGAGGGTGTTCGGCCCGTTCCCTGCCATCTCCCCCGTGGTGAGGTTGACGACCGCCATCACATGCCCGCTTCCATGACGCCCCACAGCACGCGCTGCGGCTTCATCACCGTCGCCGACTTCGGGTAGACCCCGATCCACAGCGCCCCGTCGCCGAAGGTGTGGTAATCGAAGCCGCCTGCGTCGACGTGCAGCCCCGTCAGCGGGTCGTCCTCAGCCTTCGTGCCGGGGAAGTACCCGCACGGCTCGTCCTCGGTCCCCGCGGCGTACAGCAGCACCCGGGCCCGGTCGATCTGCTCGGCGATCTTGTTCGTCACCCACGGGCGGCCGGTAAACGGGTTCCCGATCTTGTCGGCCAACCATCCCGGTCCGACCTTCTCCGCGGTGACCACCACCGCGAACTCGACGTTGTCCTCAAGCTTCACCCGGATCTTCTCGATCGAACCGGACTGGCCTCCGACGACGGGGAACACCGTCCACTCGTCGCCGCCGAGCTCGAGGCGCATGTCGAGCAGGCCGCACTGCTTGTGCCACTGCACGATCTGCTGGTGCGCACCGTTCGAGCGGCGCGACTGCAGCCACTCCCTCGCGGGGTTGCGGCGCGAGGCCCGGTTCCGCTCGATGATCTGGCCGAGCTCGAGGAGGTTGCGGGCCTTCGTGTCGATCGCGCACGTGACCGTCAGGTCAGCGTTGATCTGCACGCCGGAGATGTGGAACAAGGTAGAGCCGGTCTCGCCGAAGTTGCGGACCAGGATGTTCATCCCCGCGCGCAGGTCGAGCCTCGACATCGGGGTCGGGGTGTCGCCGTGGGTGTGGGACCCAGCGAACACGTCCGCGGACAGGGTCAGCGTGCCGGCCCAGTTCGGCTCGGACTGGATCAGGTCGATCTGGTTCTCCGACCAGCGGACCGCGCGGCGGAACCCACAGATCCCGAACTCCAGGGTCCGGTCGACCTCAACCCGAAGCGGGTCGAACAGGGCATTGTCCCCAGCCCTGGACCCGTTGGAGGTGTAGTCGTAGCGGCGGACCTCGTCGAGCTGCGCCAGCGGCGCGGTCCACGCCTGCCGCAACGAGAGGCCGGTGTCGGCGAGGTTGAACAACGCCGACCAGGTCGCGGAGTTCACCACCCCGGTGCGTGACAAGCCGGCGTCCTTCTGGAGGTCCTTCACGGCCTCCTCGGTCTCGACGTTGAACCCGCCGAGCGCCTCGTCACGGTCGAGGTACTGCATCCCGATCAGCTTGTACTGAAGCGTCTCGACATCCTCACCGGAGTCACCCAACGACAGGGTCCCGGGGAACGTCGGCGCGGGCCCCGCTTCGAGACCGGGGTACTTGTAGTTCCCCCACAGCATCCCGTCATCACGGCGGCCGGACCCGTAGATCGTGGTCGGCTCCTCCGCAAGGTCGCGGGTGGGTTCCAGTCGCACCCCGTGCGCCCCGTTGAACACGGTGGCGTGGATGGTGTCGCGGTCCTTCCACTGCTGCACCATCACCCCGGCCGCGTTCGGCATCACCGTCAGCTGGGCGCCGGCCTGGGTCTGCCCGAGTGTGAGGAGCTCGTCGACGTAGGACAGCAGGGTGCCGGAGATACCGCCGGCGTCGACCTCGATCCCGGTCTCCAAACCCAGTGCCGGGGTGGAGGGGATCCGGGCGTTCGTCAGGGCGTTGTAGACCAACGCGCCGACGTCGTTGGGCAGCCGGAACAGGCGGGGGTGGCGGTCGCGGAGCGCGAGCTTGCCCGACACCTTCCCGTCGCAGTGCAGCTCGGTGCCCTCCAGGGTCGGGGTGACCGACGTGACGATGCCCTCCCACACCAGGCCCACGTAGGAGCTGTCCGGGCCGTGGTGGAGGAGCTGGGCGGCCATGCCCAGGTGCGGCGACATCCATGCCAGGTCACCGGCACCCCACCCGTCGACTTCGAGCGAGGTCAGGGTGGGGATGTTGAAGTCGGCGGGGCCGTACCCGTAGGGCTCGGTCAGCTGGTAGCCGGCGATCTGCGCCGGCTTCCCGCGGAACAGGGTCAGGTCGGTCCCGCCGACGACGAGGCGCAGGTGCCCCCAGGGCCCGTCGAGGTCGCGGTAGACCAGGGCGTCCTCGGCGAACGGCACCTCAGAACACCCGACCCGGCAGGTAGCCCGCGGCGAGGATCATCAGGATCCCGATCAGGAGCGTCACTGAGGTCTCCCGTCGACGAGGGTGGGGGTGGGGACCGAGGTGGCGACCACGTGCAGGGCGACCATGCCGCCGGCTGCTGAGGTCGGCAGGGCGGTGACGGTGACGACGGTGTCGACGTCGATCCCCAGCGCCATCACGGGGCCTTGAAGAAGATCGACGGTGAGAACGTCGGGGTGATCCCGGCGGCCGAGACGATGATCGGGTCGTCGAGCTCGTCGTAGTACTTGATCACCGTGCCGTCGGCCGTGGTCAGCGCCCACCAGGTGGCGGGGTCGGACCAGGCGTCGGTGGACTCGGCGAACTCCACCGGGGCTGTGGTGGTCACGGACAAGCCCGTGGCGGCGGCCCAGTCAGCGACAGCGTGCGCTGCGGGCTCGTAGCCGCCGTCGGTGGTCAGCTCGGCCCCGGTGCCCTTCGGGTTGCCGTTGAAGAGCCGCCACACCCAGGTGTCGTCGAAGGTTCCCACGATCGCGTCGAGGGCCGCGTGCTGGGCAGCTGCGTCGTCGAACGGCATCTCAGGCGCTCACCGGGTAGCAAGGAATGGAGATCGACATCACGGGTGCGTGGTCCCTGACCGCGACGATGTTCAGCGGAGACGGGGCGATGTCTGCGGGGTCGCATGTCCAGACGGTTTCCTCGCCGCCCCATTCGACGGTGACGTCGTACGTGAACTGCCCCAGTGCCTCCTCGAGCGCGGCCACGGCCGTTGCCCGGGTGGCGGCGTCTGCGACGGTGAGACAGATGTCGAAGTTGAGGTACGCCTGCACCAGGGTCGAAGTCACGAGGAGCGCGCCGTTGAGGAAGGGTGACTCGTCGGCGTACCGGTTGTTGCGGATCTTCCCCGGGAGGCGGAAACCGTCGAGGAGATACCAGGCGTGCTCCCCGCGGAGCCCGGACATCACGATCGGGGCGGGGGATCCGGCCAGGCCGCTGCGGTCGATGCTGATGGTGAACGGCATCAGAAGCTCACCCCTCCTCCGTTGACCTTCCGGTTCCGTGCGAGCTCGCGGCGCAGGGAGTTGTCGCCGTAGACCTTGATGTCGCCGTACAGGGGGCGGGCTTGCGCGACGGCGCCGGCCAGGCGGGACAGGTCGTCGTCGGCCAGGCGGATCGTGCCGTCGACTCGGGATACAGGTGCCGGGGCGGACATGACCGTGGCCCCACCGAAAGACGAAGACATCGCCCTCGACCCAGAAGCACCTCCAGCGCGACCGCCGCCGCTGGTCGATGACCCACCGCCCCCACCACCGGCTCCGCCGGCCCCCCCGCGGCGTCGACCGCTCCTGCCGTCAGCCGCAGACGGCGGGTCGAACGAAACGGCACCGGTGAACGCCTGCAGCACGTCCTGAACCCGGTCCCACACCCGCTCAAGCGCCCTCTCCGCGCGAGTGGTGTCGACGTCGAGCTTCGGGTTCGCAGCGAACTGGTCGAGGAACCGGAACTGGTCCTCGAGGTCGTCTAGCTCTTCCTTCGCTTCCTTCGTGCCTCGGTTCTTCACCTTCGGCCGTGACTCCGTCTTGTTGGCCCGCTCGAGGAGGTCGATGATGACCCGGATCTGTTCCTTGGGGATGTTCAGCTGCTCGGCGCGCTCACGAATGTCGTCGGCGACCTGGGAGAGGAACTTCACCCGCTCGGTGGCCTTCAGCGACTTCGCGGCATCCAGCGCAGCGCGGGCGACACCGTCGAGCATCGCCTGGTTCTCGGCGCCCTTCTCGGTGGAGGTGTCCCACTTCTGGCCGTTCTCCTTGACTGTCTCGGTGAGGTCGCGCAGCGAGGCTTCGTAGTCGCGGAGCGAGTCTCGACGGTCGAGAATCTTGAACAGTGGATCCAGCGACTTCGAGAACTCATCCACCGAATCAGCGGCAAGGCCGAATTGCTCCGCGGTCTGACCCATCGCCGGGGCGAGCGCCTCACCCATCAGCTCGGCCAGGCCATCAGCTGGTGGGCTAGTGTCGCGGAGCGCCCGGTCGAGGTCAGCAAGGGCGGCGAGTACGCCGGCCTTCTCGGGGGAGTACTCCCCGCCGAGGAGTTCGCCGAGGTTCCCGCGGATCTTGTCGATCAGGCCGGGGGAGTTGATGTCGTTGAGGACCTTGTAGAGCTCCTCCATCGCCGCGGTCTGCGCTTCGGCGTTGCCGGAGTTCAGGGCGTTGTCTGCGCGCTCCAGGGCGTCTGCGGCGTCGTTGTTCGCTGCGGCAAGGTCTAGCGCGAGTCCGGTAACCCCACCGAGCGCGGCGCCGAACGGGCCAGCGAGAGTGCCCATCAGCGCCAGGGAGGCGGAGTTGGTGAACTCGAAGGAGTCGCCAACTTCGCTGGTTGCGAGAGCGATCCCCGCGATTGGCGCTGCTGCGCGTCCGATCTTCCTTGCGACTCCGCCCATGGAGAGGTCCATGTTGCGGAGTGCGAGGTCGGTCTTGGCGGCCTCGGCGCGGAGCGTTGCGAGGTTCGCCTTGGTCGCGGCGACCGCGGTGATGGCCCGGGTGCCGGCGAACGCGAGGAGACCGACGGCGCCTGCGAGTGCGAGCATCCCGAGGCCGGTGGCCTTCACGGGGTCGGGGAGGGCGTCGATCAGCTCGACCAGGCTGGTCAGGGTTTGCACTGACTGCCGCAGCGGCCCGTTAGCGCCCGACGCGGAACCGATGAAGAGAGAGTCCAGGGCCCCGCCGAGGCGTTCGATGTCGCCGTTGAGGTTGTCGGTCTTCTGCGCGGCCTGCTCCGCGGCGAAGCCGGAGTCGTTGACCTCGCGTGTCCAGTCCCGGACCCCGCGTGCACCCTCGCGGTAGAGGACGTTCGCGGCCTGCATCTGCTCGTTGCCGAAGATCTTCCCCAGGGCGTATGCGCGCTCTTCCTGGGTGAGCCCGTTGAGGCGCTTCCGCAGTTGTCCCGCGACTCCGTCGAGCCCGATGAAGTTGCCTTGGGCGTCGAAGACCTCGATGGAGAGGTTCTTCATGGTCTGCGCGGCGACGGTCGAGGGTGAGGTCAACGACGCGAGCATGCCTCGCAGGCTGGTGCCGGCCTTCTCCCCGATGATGCCGTTCTTCGCAAGCAGCGCGACGGCGCCAGCGGTTTGCTCGATCGAGACCCCGAGGTTCGCTGCGGGGACACCGGCGTAGTCCAGCGCGAGGGCCATGTCGGCGACCTCGCCCTGCGCCTTCCCTGCGCCGGCGGCGAGGAGGTCCGCGACGTGGGTCGCTTCGCTGCCCGCGAGGGAGAACTGGGTGAGGGCGGTGGCCATGTACTCAGCGGCGTCACCGACCGCGATCTGCCCGGCCGCGGCGAGGTCGAGCGACCCCTTCAGCGCACCACCGAGGATGTCCTGAGTCTGGACGCCTGCCTTGGAGAGGTTCTCGATGCCCTCGGCAGCTTCCGCGGCGGAGTACTGGGATGCCGCCCCGAGCTCTAGGGCGAGGTCGCGAAGCTCCGCGAGGGATTGGCCAGTCTCTCCGGACGCGGCTGCGACGGAGGACATCGCCGCGTCGAAGTCGGAGAACCGCTTGACCGCGACCGCGACGCCGGCGGCGGCGACCAGGCCGATCTTCCCTGCCTGGTCGCCGACTTCCTGCAGCGCCTGGGTGTTCGCTGCGGCGAAGTCCAGGGTGGTGGTCTTGGCCTGCTGGTAGCCCCGGACGAGGCCTGATACCTCCGCGGAGAGTCGGACTGCGACGGAGCGGGTCACACCGGTCACCAGGCCACCTCCACGGAGTTGTCGGGTCAGTGGGGAGGAAGGTCTGGTTCGCTTGTGGTCCGGCCGAGTTCGAAGGCCGGCATCCGTTCACGGGCCTCGGGAGTGGTGGTGTCCCGGATGATCGAGTACGCCGCCTGCTGGCCTTCTGGGCGGCGTGTGGTGCATGCGTGGCAGACGACCTCGGTGGCCTCGTACCAGCCGTCCATGTCGGAGTGCCACGCGGACTCGATGGGGAGCCCGCAGCCGGGGCACAGCGTCTTCTCGTACTCGGCCAGACCGATGAGGAGGCACCGGTCTTCGTCGGTCCACTCCGGGCTCGTGATCGCCCCAGTGACCCGGGTCGGGTGCTCCGGGTCGTCGTACAGGTAGCGGGTGGTCCGGACCCGGCCCCTCAGCACCGTGGGCGGGACGCTGAGGGACCGGGCCAGCCTCAGCTCTGCGAGGACGCCTGCGGCAGATGGGGCGCCAAGAAGGCGGGCGATTTTGGGACGTCCAGCCCGCCCGTCGTGCACGCGTAGTAAGCGTCGTTGGCGAGCTTCGTGACTTGCACCGGGCCGAGCTTCGAACGGGCGGCCTTCACTTGATCCAGCGTCATCTTGGGCTCGATCGCGCAGCGTGCGATCAGGCGGTCGTTGTAGTCCTGGGCGTCGAGGAGTTTCCCGTCGGGGCCGCGGTGTTCCTTCTCGAAGAGTCGCCACTCGTCGTCGGGCATGCCCCGGAACCGGACGGTCTTGGTGGCCTTCGCCATCTCGGTCCGCAGGTCCTGGATGCGGGCACCGAGCTCGGCGGCGCGTGACGCGTCGCTGAGGGCCTGGTCGCCGTCGGACAGCAGAAGGCCCTCGCTGTCGACGAGCCCGGAGAGCTCCTCAACGGCGAGGGAGTACTCGGCGAATAGGTCGCCGCGGAGGCAGATGTGGGAGACCCGCTCGACGAGGCGGGTCTGGTTCATCAGCTCGTCGATGGTGAGCGCGTCGTACGACGGCAGCTCGGAGACACCAGGGGTGCCGAACACGCTGGTCGGCGAAGGGTTGGCGTCGGGGGTGGGGTCGGAGAGGGTCTGCTCGGTCATGGTCGTGTGGTCCTTCGGGTCGTGGTGGTCGTGTGGTCGTGTGGTGGAGCGGGTGTGGGGGCTGGCCCACGACCAGACCAGCCCCCACGCTTGTGGGTCAGGCGGCGGCGGCGACCTCGATGAAGGGGTACGCCTCCTGGGTCTCCATGCCGACGCGGTACTTGATGTAGCCGCCCTGGTCAGACGGGGCCTGCGGGTTGTCGGTGATGACGTAGGCGCCGTGGAAGATCTCGTCACCGGTGGCCCATGCCTCCGTTGACTTCTTCGCCGTGGCTCGGCCGTAGATCCAGAGCTCGGTGCCCTTGATCTTCGCGGCCTCGAACGCGACGTCCTCGACGGCGTCGGGGTTCTTCGTGGTCTCGTCGAAGTACCGGAAGAACGTCATCGCGGCGACGTAGTTGCCCGCGCCGAGCGAGTTCGCGTTCGACTCGGTGCACAGCGCCTTCTCCGCGAGCTTGTCGGAGTCCGCGGCACCGAAGGAGAAGTCCGAGGCGAGGATGTTGCACGAGGCGTCGATGCCGGCGTTCAGCTCTGCCGCGGTGGGGGCGTCCGGGTTGGCGGGCGCTTCGGTCAGGATCGTGAGCTTCTTGTGGCCGTCGGCCAGTGAGCGGGGCATGGTTACTCCTCCTCCCCGGAGGCCGGGGTCTGGTTGGTTTCGGGGGGTGTGGTCGTGCTGGGGGGGGCGTCGGAGCCGTCGCCAGTGGTGGGGTCGCCAACTGGCTTCGCGGTGCGTGCTGAGGGCGGGAGCTTCCAGCCCTTCCCGAGCACCGGGTGATCCAGCCAGGCCCGCGGGATCCGCGCCTTCCGGCCGGTGGCCTTGGAGACGGCGGTGACGTGGGTGTCGAAGGTGTCGGTGGCCATGGGGCCTCCTCAGGTGGTCGTGAAGGTGGACTCGAACTGCAGGGGCACCCAGAAGCGGTGCGGGGTCACGGCCGTGTCGCGGCGCAGCGGGCCGGGGTCGTAGCCCTCGGGCGGATGGAACGCGCCACAGACGACGCCGGGCACGGCCGGGGTCCACCGGTGGAACGTGGCGTGGATCAGGTCGACCAGGGTGGGGAGGTCCTCGGCGTCACCGGAGACCACGGTGAGCTGGAACCCCCACAGGAGGTCCTCGGCGGTTTCGGCGAGGTCGACCTCGACGTCGGGTGTGCCGCCGCGGGGGTACAGGATCCAGTGGGGTGCGACCCGCTGGGTGCCCGTCTTCGTCGGCACGGGCTCACCGGGTTCGCCGAGGTAGCCAGGGTGAGAGACCTGGTCGTCGAGGCGGTCCATGACCGCGGTGACCAACGCGGCGCGGGACACTGCCACCATCAGCCCCTCATCTCTGCGATCGAGACCAGTCCGGCCTGGAAGTTGTCGACGTGCCGGGTGAATGCGGGCGCTAGGTACGGCTGGGGAGCGTTGCGGCTGGTGCCGTACTCGACGTGCACGCCGTACTCCGCGGTTGGGCCGATCTCCGCAGCCATCTGGGCATTGCGGCCGTCGCCGATGAACGTGGTGGAGATGGATGCGCGGAGGAACCCGGTGTCGACTGGGGAGAGGAGCTGCGCGTCGCGTTGGATGAGGTACGCCGTACGCCGCACAAGTTGCGCGGTCTTCGCTCCGACCTGTCCTGCGACGCCACCGAACTCCGCTGCGAGGCGGAGGGCGTCGCTTGTGTCGACGGTGAGGGTGGCCATCACACCCCCGGGGGTCGCTTCGCTACAGGTCAGTCAGGGTGCAGACCAGGTCACGCTGGGATCGGGTGGACCCGTAGAGGACCCGGTCGACCCGCAGAGTCCGGCCGGCCAGAGCGGCATCAACGTCGGGATGGGTGGTGGCGTCGATCGCCCCGATCGTCACGAGATCACCGGCGAGCGGGTCGTCGACCTCGGCGGGCAGCACGAGGACGTACCCGGACTCGATCACGGTGTCGCCGGCGGTGTCCGCGTCGCGGGCCTGTGCTTCACGGGGTATGACCCGGCACAGCCCGGTCCAGTACGCCGCCAACGGGGTGTGCACGATGACTCCAGAGACGGTGCTCCGCGTGGTGCCCGGATGGCGCAGCGACACTGGCACGGTCAGCGTCTGCTCGCTGATGTGGCGGGGCGCGGTCGCCCAGCTCTTCGGGATGATCGGGGTGCCCTTGCGGCCGGTGGACTGCCTGGCCCGCGGCATCAGTAGAGCCCGTAGTAGCCGGACGTCGTGCTCTCGACGTCGACGACCTCGAAGAACGCCTCGTCTTCGGCTGCGGCGGTGGCGTCGGCTTCGTCGGCTTGCCGCCGGAGCTCGGCAGCGCGCTTCCGGAGCGTGTCCGCGACCTTCGCGCCGTCGGTGGTCAGGCCCTGCTCGGTGCGGAGGACCTTCGAGGCGAGGGCTTCGTTGTCGGCGTTCGTGTCGATCGCCTGCGCGGCGGCCCGCTTGATGTTGCCGTCCTCGAGCGCGAGGAACGCGTCGATCTCGTCGTCGGTGAAGACGAACGGGTTGGAGGTGTCGTTGAGGAGGAGGCGGACCTTGCCTGCGTCGACGTCGAGGTCGTAGGTGCTGGCCATGGTCCGCCTCCCGCTCTAGTTGGTGTGCTTCGTCGACGCGGTGGTCTTCCGTGCAGCCCTCTTCACCGGCGACGGCGCCGGCGTCGGTGCTGACGT
The DNA here is from genome assembly GCA_044224695.1 of Marmoricola sp. GTDB lineage: Bacteria > Actinomycetota > Actinomycetes > Propionibacteriales > Nocardioidaceae > Marmoricola_A. Next base: position 101,390 of record JBGAJX010000009.1, read on the forward strand.
GGGGGCCGGTGCGGCCTCGGGCTGCGGGGTGGAGGACCCCAGGAGCTGCGACAGCAAGCGCCGCGTCTCCCGGAGCTCCTCCACCACCACGAGCAGCAGCTCGTCCCCCGTGGTCACAGGGGCGGGAAGCTGCCGCTCACCCATCAGGAGCCGGACCCGTTGGAGTACGCGCCCTGGTTCGCGTCGACCGAGCCACCACCGAGCACGTGACGCACCCGGTAGTCGATCGTGTCGAACTCGAACGAGCCCTCCTCGGGGGCGATGGTGCCGCCACCGATGCGGGTGCCCTGGTCGTTCTTCACCCGCAGGTCCGGGGTCTCGTGGCCCGCGAGGAACGCGACGACCACGGCCGGGCGGCCGTTGGCCGACGGCTCGGGCAGCACGTACCAGGTCGTGGCCGCGTTCGCGCCGGCGTCGAGGACCTGCAGCCACGGGTTGACCACGACCCGCACCTTCCCCGCGTAGGGGTTGGTCCAGGTGACCTTGGTGGTCCCCACGGTCTCCTCGTACGTCGTGGCCGCGACGATCCGCTCCGCGGTCAGCTGCAGCGCCGGCGGGACGACGAGGACGGCGCCCTGCAGGATCACCGGGCGGCCGTCGTAGTCGACGCGGGTGGAGATCGCGAGCAGCGCGGCGCCGAGGTTCACCTCGGTCAGCGCCGGGTTCCCCGACAGCAGGTTGGTGCTGGTGGCACCGGCGAGGCCCTTGACCGCGGTCGAGGAGAACAGGTTCGCGTTCGGCCCGTTCCCGTCGGTCAGCTGCAGCGTCGCGATGCGGTCCTCCTTCTCACGCGCCGCGACCGCGAGCCGCTCCGGCAGGGTACGGAACCCGCCGAGCCGGTCGTTGATCAGCATCTCCCAGGTGAGACCGATCGTGTTGCCGTACTTGAAGACCCGGTACGAGCCCTCGCCCTCGGACAGCTTCTTCCGCTTGTACGGGCCGCCCTCGCCGACGGCGTCGAGGTCGCCCTGGCCGCCGAAGATGTCGATCCAGGTCTGCTCCCGGAAGTCGGGGACGACGTCGCGGGAGGCGTACCCCGACCAGGTCGGGGTGATCGCCTGGTACGCGGCCAGCAGCTTCGCGTCGAGCGCTGCACCGAAGTACAGCGGGAAGTCGCTGGTGGAGAGCGACTCCCGGAGCTTCGCCTTCGCGGTCCACGACCCGTTGGTCGCGGACTCGAACAGCTCCCAGGCCTCGACGACCTTGAGGCGGGTCGCTTCGGTCAGCTTCAGCTTCGGTCCGACAGCGCCGGACTCTGCCGCGGCCTCGGAGGCCGACAGCTCGGTGAAGGTCTCGGTCATGGCTCAGTACCCCACTTCGACGTTGATGGTGTCCGTGCCACCGGACGAGATGGCTTCGAGGGCGTAGCCGAAGCGGACTCCGGTGGCCTTCTTGGACAGCGGGGGGGTGTCGGCGTCGGTGTAGTAGAGGATGTCGCCGACCGCGACGGCGGCGTTGCCGGAGCCGTCGATGCCCTTGACCGAGAGGTCGAAGACCCCGTCCTCAGCGACGGTGGTCTGCCCCGCCAGGGGGTGCGGCGACTCGAACTCGTCGACGAGGGCGACGCCGGGGATCTGGCCGCAGCGGACCGGGTCGCCGGAGTTCGGTGCGGCCGGGTGGCTGCACACCCGGGACCGGTGCTTGGTCGAGGCGATGATCTCGTTGGTGGCCATGTCAGGCTCCCTTCACCTGGATGCCGAGGCGGGTGTTGAAGTCGGACTCGGAGAGTCCCTTCCCGCCGTTCTGCTGGGTGGTGGTCCCGAAGCCGCGGACCCCGCCGGCAGCCTCCTGGACGGTGCTGGCCTTCTTGTCCGCGACCGCCTCGGAGACGGTCTTGGTGAAGGCGTCGACGTCGAGCTGGCCCTCCTTGATGGGGAGGTCGGCCAGGAGGCCGCGGCACTCCAGCGCGGTGAAGGACACCGCGCCGGTCTTGGCCTGCTCGGCGATGATGGTCGCGGCCTGGTCGACGCGGTCGCGGCGAGCGAGCTCGGCCTCCGCGGTCTCAGCCCGACGGTTCGCGGTGTCACGCTCGGTTTCGAGCGTGGGCACCCGGCCGTGGGCCTCTTCGAGCTCGCGCAGTCGCGCTTCCTCGATCTGGGGCATGGTGTCCTCCTTGGACGCCTCGGTGGTGGTTGTGGTGCTACCCGGCCGGGTGACCGGGACGTACTTGGTGACGACACGCACCTCCGTGCGGTCGCCGGTGAGACCGACAGCGCCGGTGTCGTCGCTGGTGTAGGTCTGCTCGTAGATGCCGGACGCGTCACCGGACTCGATCTCGAACCAGACCGTGGACTCGTCGAAGTCACGGACCCACACGTAGGTCCGCTCTCCGGCGTAGGCGTCGCGGAGCAGCTGCTGCAGCCCCTCACGGGTGTCGTTCGCGGTTGCCTCGGCGACCCCGTGGTGCACGGCGCGGGCGTTGACCAGGGACGGGCGTGCCGCCTCGAGCAGCACCATCCCGCCGCGGCCGGCGTGGGTGACGAAGTCGACGGAGTCGACCTGCGCGAGGCCCTCGATGATGGGGCCGGTGCGGCCCTCGGCCTCACCGATGGTGATGTCGGTGGCGGACCCGGAGATGGAGACCCCGATGTAGGGCGCGAGGGCTTCGATCAGCTCGGCGTGGGGGCCGATGAGGTCGGCGGGGGCGGTGAGCCGCTGGCCGTCCCAGGTGGCGTCCTCGACGAGGACGGCGGCGATCTTCTCGACGTCGCGCTCGGGCCTGTCGGTGCGCTCGGATTCCGAGGCGTGGTTGAGGTACATGTGGGTGCCGGCGGGGATGACGCGGTTGGTGGCGGCTTCCTGGAGGACCTCGGCGGAGTAGTAGCCGGATGAGCCCCAGCCGGGGGTGATGATCTGGATGTTGCGGCGGGTCGGGGTGGCCTTGTCGGCTTCGAGCAGCCGGCCGGTCTCCTGGAGGTGCTTGGGCATGTCACCCCTCCTGGGTGGTCCGGGCGTCGACTGCGGCCCTGACGAAGCAGTCCTTGGCCTCCAGCAGCTTCCGCAGCCCCGTCGTGAGCTCGGGTCCGTCGGGCAACCGGTAGAGGAGCGCGTTGGCGAGGACGGAGAACTCGCGGCTGATGGCCTGCAGGTCCTCGGGCAGGTGGTCGAACTCGAACCAGCGGATGAGTTGCTGGGTCGCCGGGTGACGGTCTCGGGTGTTCTGGCTGGTCACAGGGGCTCCTCTGGCGGGTGGTCGTGTCCGCGGTTACGGTTCTTGGGTGGGTCAGGACGATGACGCTGGCTGCGTCGAGCACGTGTGGGCGGTGACCGAGGTGAACGCCACCATCAGCGGCGCCGACCAGACCCACACCTGCACCAGGTGCGGAACCCCGGCGTACGAGGCCTCCCAGGCTCAGGCGGCAGACCGCCCACGCCTCTGACCCGCCGCCGGCGGCACCCCGGGCACCCAGGAGTCACGCCACCCCGGCGTACGCCGACGAACCGCCCACTGCCCCCTCGGCCACTCGCCCCGCGACCACGCCTCCCAGCCGCGGCCACCGAGGATCGCCTTCTGATCGGCCACGGGCAGGCCGTCGAACACGGCGTCGGCGTCAGGCAGCAGCGACGGGGGCTCCTCCGCGGTGATCCCGAGGTCCGCCCAGGGCTTCACCACCGGCACCCGGGAGCAGCGGCACTGCTGATGCCCCTGCGGGCCGGGCTCGGTCAGGTCGTAGACGGTGCCGTGCTTGGAGAAGCAAGCCGCGCAGGTCCGCGCACCCAGAGCTGCCACCCACTGCCACCCGGCCAGTACGTCCGCATGCGGCGCCTGCCCAAGCGCGGCGGCGGCACGGTGCGCATCCAGCGACTCGGTCCGCGCGATCGTCAACGCCCGCGTCAACCCACCGTTGAACCCCGACCGTGCCCTCGCCACCATGCGCCCGGCTGTGGCCCGTGGGTTCGTCCCCGCGGCGATCCCACGGACCAGCTCGCGGCGTACAGCGTCGTAAGCCTCGGCCGAGAGTGGGAGGTGCAGGGCGGTGATCTGCTCGGCGGTGCGCTCCACGATCGCGGTCAACTGGTCGGGGTCGACCTTCGACCACGCATCCAGGTCCACCAGCTGCGAAGCGCCCGGGGGGAGCTGGGAGTCGATGATCGAGGCCTGCGCCGCGCCGGCGGTGTCGACCAGCGCCTGCAGGTCCCGGGTGATCCGCACGACCGAGGCCTGCGACAGGTCCTCCAACGCCGCGGCCACCAACGTCAGCGACTTCCGGAGCCGTTCGGAGCGCAGCATCTGCGCCCGGCTGATGTTGTCCCCGGCCAGCAGCAGCTCGACGAGCAACGCGGACAGGTCCGGGGCGATCTCATCCCACGCCCTAGCCCAGGCGGTGACGAGGTCGCGGGTCTGCGCGTCGGTGAGCCGGGTCAGGTCGTCGCGGAGGTCCTGCTCGAGGCGGAGGGTGAGGCTACTGACCGCCACGTTCGCCCCCGCCGCTCTTGGTGCTGATCCAGCCGTGGGTGGAGCAGCGGGTGCCGGTGGAGAGCCGCAGGGGGCCGACCTTCCCGCCCGTCTGCACGATCGAGGCCAGGGTGATCGTGAACGCCGACGGCAACGCACACGCGGGGCACCACGCGCCGGGTTCGAAGTCGACGACCTCGAGGAGCTTGTACGACACGACCCCGGCGGCGGCCATCATCGTGTCCGGTCAGTCGCCTTGGCCGGTGAGGAGGGCGACCGGGTCGCGGCCGCGCCGCCACGCTTCGACTGCGGCGTCGCCGGCGTTCGCGTAGGGGTCGAGGAACTCACCGGTGGCCGGGTCGGTCACCGACGCGATGATCTCGTCGGCGTCCTTCACACGCAGCGCCTGCAGGATCAGGCGGAGCAGCACCAGCGGCGGCACGACACCCATGCCGTCCGCCGCGGCGAGGGCCTCGAGGAGGCTCTTCGGGTCGAGGTCGTCGAGCGGGGGGAACTCCACGTCGACGGTCCGCTCCACGTCACCGGTCAAGGTGATGACCTCGCGGCCGTAGTCGTCGCGGCTGATCGTGCCGGCCAGCGGCCCGGCGGGGGCCTTCACGGCCTGGTCGATGACGTAGTCGGTGATCGTCTTGATCGTCGCGGCCCACAGCGACCGCCGCTGCCCCATCTCCAGGATCGTGGGTCGGTCCAGGGTCTCCGCGACCGCGCGGGCACCGGTGGCCCCAGGGTCGGACAGCAGCATCGTCACGGGCACACCGAGCGCTGAGGCGACCAACGCGGCCAACGGGCGGCCGGACTCGGAGTCGATCGTCGCACCGGTCTTCGGGATCGCCTCCAGCGTGATCCCGGGCCCCAGGTTCGCCGCACCTCCGACGGGTCCGGGGGCGGGGACCTTGGTGTCGGTCGGCTGGTAGGAGCGGGTCATGGCCTGCGCGGCCTTCTGCGCCCGCGACGTCCGGTCACCGGTCGTGCGCCACGCGAACCGCGACAGCGCCTTCACCAGTTTCGCCCAGTCCAGCAGGAACCCGTCGTAGAGCCGCACCCACTCCGCGGCGGCGTACAGGTCCCCGACGCCGAACTTCCACCCGTCGTGCCGGTTCACCGCGACGTGCACGATCGGGGCGTCCCACATCACGGGGATCCCGTTGATCGTCTTCGGCCGCAACCGAGGCCGGTGCCGTACGTCGGGGTGCAGCACCCGCCTGGTTTCGTTCCGTGTCCTGGTCGACCCACCGAACCCTGGCTCGATCACCACGGCTTCGTACTGCCGGAGGTAGTACCAGGGGTCCTTGCGGTCATCGGGGTTCGTCAGGATGTCCTGGACCTCGTCGAACAGCGTGGACCGCACCTGCACCCGCCCGGTCCGCTGGTCGGTGTGCAGCGCGAGGAACACGTTGCCGTCGCAGCCCAGCCCGGTCCGCTCGAGCTCTTCCTGCGCCTGGGCACCGGTGAGGGAGACCTGGTTCGACTCGTCATCCCAGAACGCCTGGACGACGGCGTTGACGTCCTGGTCGGCGTCTTCGCCGGCGCGGGCGGCGACGGTGACGCCTTGCCCCCACACGTAGGCGTTGCGGAGCGCGAGGCCCCGCTTCGGGAGCGGTGCGGCGACGGCGAGGACGCGGAGGTTCCGGGCGATCTTCCCGAGCCCGTCGCGGGTGAACGTGGCGTCCGCGCGGGCTGAGAGCAGCTCCCAGCCGCGGTCTTCGGCGGCGAGCTGCAGGTCGGCGTAGGACTCGGCGAGGAGCTCGTGCTCGCTGAGGAGTACTCCGAGCTGCTCGCGGACTTCGGCGAGCTGGGCGGAGGGGGCGTCTGGCCATTCGCTGATGGTCATCACGTCACCCCCTGCGGTCGTCGTTGTTTGCTGGTTGCTTGCCGGTTGCATGCGGGGGTCAGAGGTAGCCCAGCTGGTGGCCGAACGCGGCGAGGTCCTCGTCGAAGTCGTCCTCGGTCACCGTGTCGCTCTCACCGAGGAGCGGGATCAGCAGCAGCCGGTTCAAGGCCTGTGACATCGCGTCGACCTGGTCGTCATGTGCACCCGTCGGGAACCCCGCGGCTTCCTCGATGAAGTCGTCGACCCACGGGCACAACTCCGGCGCAGGCAGCCACACCCCACGGGCCTCGACCAGCGGCGACACCGCCGCGACCCGGGCACGCTTCGACCCGAGAGGCTCTTCGGGGACGATCCCGATCACGAACCGCGACAGCGACGCGATGACGGCCGGGCCGTTCGCCTTGTCCTCGACGAGCTTCAGCACCGCCTGCGGCCACCGGGCCGCGAGCTGCCGGAACGCGACCAGGGTGGCGGGGAAATCCATCCGGGCGCGGACCTGGTCCAGCAGGTACGCGTGAGCGCCCCGGCGACCCCAGACCTGACCGACGACGAAGTCGGTTCCCTCGGTGTCCTTGAACGTCATGTCCCAAGACAGGATGAGCTCATCGAACCCGAGCGCGATGCGGGCGCCGTCGTCGCGTTCGACCCACTGCGGGTCTTCGTAGAACTGCCACCAGGTCCGCTTGAGCATGTCGCCCTCAGCCGACGACGGGCGGCCTTGGTACAGGGCGTTCCAGGTGCGGGACCCGGCGCGGACCTTGATCGCAGCCCACTGCTCCAGCGTGCGGCCTCGGGCGGAGGTGAGGAACTCGCCGACCTCACGGTCCAGCGGGTCGGTCTCGCCCTTCTTCGGGTCGTGGTCGGCCTGTGCGGGGATCCGCAGCACCTTCCACAGGTGCCCGTCCTCGGCCTTCAGCAGCCGGCCGGCGAGGTCGTCGTCATGCCACCTGGTCAGGATCAGCACCACCGGCGCCCCCGGTGCGAGGCGTGTGGACGCGACGTCGGTCCACCACTCCCACACCGCGTCGCGGTACGTCTCGGAATCCGCGGTCTTGCGGTCCTTCACCGGGTCGTCGATCACGAGGAGGTCCACCGGGCGGCCAGTCAGAGCGCCGCCGATGCCGACGGAGTAGATCCCGCCTTCGTACCCAGCGAGCTGCCATTCGGACTGGCCAGACACGTCGGGGCGCACGCGGAGGCCGAGCTTCGCGGTGTGCTTCACGACGTCGTCGCGGGTGGTGCGGCCGAATCTCCTGGCCGCGGTGTCACCGAACGACGCGATCGTGATGCGGGTGTCAGGCCGCTCGGACAGCATCCACAGCGGGAACCATCGGGTGGCCCGCTGCGACTTCCCCTCTTGCGGCGGCATCATGATGATGAGCCGGCCGTCGGGGGTGTTGGCCAGGTCGACGAGGGCCTGGTCGATCAGGGCCAGTGCCGGTGTCTGGACGGTGCGTGGTTCGAGGGCTTGGGCCATCGCACCTGGGGTGTTCCACTTGGCGCGGCCGATGGTGAGGTGCCCTTCGAGGGCGTCGACGAACCCGGCCGTGATGCTCACCTGTGAACCGTCCTAGAAAACAGATCGATTCGATTGGTCTGGACACACTGGTTCAAGAGGAGGAGACCACAATTTCCCCGCCCAGCGCGCAGACGAGGCACACCGCGGCGTGTCATGAAGCCGCGCGGGACGGACGACCCGGCCTCCGAGACGACGCGATCCGCTCCGCCACATCCGGCCAGAACACCACCTGCACCCCGAACCGGGCCCCCTCCTCCCACGTGCACGCCAACCCAAGAACCGGGTCCGCGCACGCACGGCAGGGCATCGCGCCGGCCGCCAACTCCCGGCTGCTCGGCGGACCCAGCTCCGGGTACGACGCCAGGACCAGGAGCCAGTCCCGGGCGGGAGTGTCATGCCCGCAGTCGACCTGCCGATCCCACGCCCGCTGCACCCACGTCCGGATCGTCTTCGCCGTCACCGGCCGCCCCGTCAGCTCCGCCGCAGCCTCCGCAGCGACCGGCAGCGAAGCCCACCCACCCAGGCCACTGTTGGGGCCCCGGTCCAGGAGGTCGCGGCGTACGGCGGTGGCGTACTCGCCGGGGGAGTACTTCTTCCGGCACCCCGGGCACTCCCACGACAGGCCCGGCGTCGGGTCGTCGACGCCGCCCTGACGGTGACGCGCGTGCGTGCGGTCCCACGTCGCCTCCCGGTGACACGCCACGCACGACCACAGCACCGGGTGGTGGACGTGGCCGTCGCCAGGAGTCCACGACCTGGTGGTGATGGTCTGCGTCGTGACCGTCCCGTCGGGGTTCTGGGTGTGCTCGATGCGGACACCGACGGGGCAGTCGCAGGGTGCGTGCTCGGCGTGCTTGAGGACCGGACGCGGCCCGCAGCTGCAGGGCTTCGACGGGCGGATCCGGCGGATCAGGCGGACCCCGCACTCGAAGCACTCGACGCCGCGGTTCCCCGCGGTGCGTTCGTCTTCGTCGTGGAGGACGGACTCGATCGTCGTGCGGATCGCTGCGACGTCGTCGGCGAACCGCGCGAAGTCCACACCGGTGCGCTGCGACATCAGCGTGAGGTTCAGGTCCAGCCTGGTCACGGCATCGGAGACCGAGGTCGGGGCGGCCTCGGGGAGGCCGAGGTCCCGCTGCCAGGCATGCACCCAGACCCGGAGGCGGCCGAGGATCGGCTCGGGGTCGCCGGGGCGGTGGGCCTCGGCGAACTCCGCGAGGCGGTGCGACTTCCGGCCTGCGAAGAACGAGTCGATCCGATTCGCGGCGGCCTCCCTGTCCCCGGCCGGGCCGATGAGGACCATCGCTGTCCCGCCGGGGATCGGGGCGGCGGCGTTGAGGCGTCCGGCTTGGCCACCGAGGAGCGCGTGGGCGCGGAGTCCGGGCTGGTGGCCGGTGATGGCCTGGAGGTCGTCGCGTACGCCGCCGACGCACTCGGCGCAGACATGGGGGTGGGTGTCGGTGGTGTGGCGGGTGCGGCAGAGGCCGCAGTGGTGGTGGGGGCAGGGTTCGCAGCCGTCGCAGTCGCCGGCGCATTCGGGGTCGTGCTGGTGGACGACGTAGCGGGTGCGGGTGGCGCGGTCGTAGTGGCAGCGAGGCGGGCGCTGGTGGGTCACAGGAGGACTCCTTGAGATGCGGCGGCGGCGACGGCGCCGGTGCCGGGGAACAGGTCGTCGACGGTGTCGTGCTCCTGGTCGTAGCCGAGTGCATCGAGCACCCAGCGCGTCCATCGGTGCGGCTTGGCGCCCGCGAACCCGGTCCGGTTCTGCACGCCGCACCGCAGGACATCAGGAACCGTTGCCCCGGTGCGTCGGCCGCGGCGGGTCTCCGGGATATGCACGAGCACCGGCTCCCACTCGTTCTTGATGCGCGACCCGGAGGGCTGGGCGTTCTCGCGCCACCAGATCAGGACCCGGGCGTCGGGGCGGACCTGCATGTAGAGCGCGAATGTCGCGGGCGAGGCGGCGATCGCCCAGCCGTCATAGGCGTAGTCGAGTTGTCGGACGAGCAGCTCGTGGCGTGCGGGGTCGTCCCACTCGCTGGCGTCAGGGTGGTGGTCGGCGACGCCGACTCCGTATCCGCGACCGCCCCCCTCGGCGTTGTACCAGCGGGAAGCCCTGCCGAGGTACGGGGGGTCCGCTATCGCGAGCTTCATGCCGCGCCGCTCTCTTCCAAGGACGCCATCCGCAACCGCTCCAGGAACACCCGCGTGAACGTCTCCCGCTGATCCACGCTCACCCCCAACGCGTCGAGCGCCTCGTTCACCGCGACCCCCACCATCCGCGCCTGATCACGCTCCAGCTGCAACCGCTGCTGAGCGATCCCCAGCCGCACCATGTCCGCGAGCAACCCCCGAAGGTGCCCGATCACCTTGTCCAGCGCCGACGCATGCCCCCGGACCTGAGCCAGATCCGACCCGGCCTCGATCGACGCCATCGAGTTCACCCGGACCCCGAGAGTGTCGACCATCTGCTCGAGCGCACCGGCCAGCCGCTGCAACGCCAGCACCGGGTCGGTGACCGGCGTCGCCTGCTCCAGCCCGACCCACAGCTGCCGGACCATCGCCTCGGCCTGGGCCTCTGCCATCCGCTCCTCGGCCTTCGCCAGGGCCTGCGGGGAAGACCCGCCGTGCATGCGGCACACGAGCTGCCCGTTCATCCGCTTCTGGCCGCAGGGGGCGCCGCTGCGCTTGTGGCCGATGCACTTCGGGTGGGGTTCTCCGCAGCGGTCGCAGGGCTTGGGGTCGCTGGTCATCGGCACCAGCCCTTCAGGGTGAGGCGGATCTGTCGGGTGGGTCTTCCGTTGGTGTTGGTGGTGCGCTCTTGGAGGTAGCCGTGGTTGGTGGCGGATTGGATGAGGTCGGTGGCTCGCTTGGGGGTGAGTCCGGCGTTGGTGGCGATGCTGATGGCGACGTTTCGGCTTCCCCAGGTTCGGGTCTTGAGGTTGGTGGTGATGGCTTGCCAGGCGGCGTTGGTGGTGGGGTGGTCGGGGGTCCATGTGGGGTGGTCGGTTGAGGTCGCCCCTGGGGCGAGGTCGTTTGGTGTTTCTGGGGTGGTGGTGGGTGGCCCTTGGGGTGACCTCGCCCCCATAGGGGAGGGGGCGGGGGGCGACGTCACCGATGTGAGGTCGCCCCGGGGCGAGGGGCGAGGTGGGGGCGAGGTGGGGCGACGTCGCGGTTGTCCAGTTTTCACCTGGTTCTCTTTGGGGCGTGATGGGGCGACAGGAAATTTTGCGGTTTCGGTAGCAGGGGCGAGGTGGGGCGAGGTCGCCACGGGGGTGCTTGCGGGAAGATTTGCGGTTTCGGGGGTCATGCGCTGCAGTCCTCGGTGGTGTCGTCGGTGCCGTGATTGGGGTCGGTGTTCATGTCGGGGTCGGCGTAGTAGGGGCGCTCGTGGAAGTGCTGGACGACGCCTCGGGGGCCGGCTTTGGTGCCGACGTAGCCGCGGGTGACGAGGAGCTCCAGGGCGAGACGCTTGGTGTCGGTCTTCCCGTTGAGTTGGGCTTCGAGGGCCTTCTTGGAGAGGCCGGGGTTGGCCTGGACGTAGCGGCTGATCTTCTCCATGAGGTGGGTGGGTTCGAAGGCGTCGCCGCGGTTGGTGTGGTCGTTGGTGGGGAGGAGGTGGGCTTGGAGGATGAGGTCGCCGGCGGTGGCGTCGAGGGTGAATTCGGCGATGGTCTTGCCGTGTGCGTACTCGCGGACGTGGCCGGGGCGGTCCTTGGAGACGTCGACGCGGGCGATGCCTCGTTTGCCGCGGGAGAAGGGCATGAGGACTTTGACGGTGTAGGCGGCGCCGTCGATGCCGGCGAGTTTGTGTTGGGCGCCGATCGCGAAGCGGCCTTGTTGTTCGCGGTCCTTGACGACGTGGTCGATGAGGATGACGGCGGGGCCTTGGTCGGCGATCCAGCGGGGGAGGAGGCCGTAGAAGAGGGCGGCGTCGGAGTTGGAGTTGAGGTCGTAGCCGTGGATGGTCATGGCTTCGGTGACGCCGTCGAGGATGACGAGTTTCCGGCCGGTGAGGTGTGGGGTGAGGGCTTTGCGGCCGGTGTCGTCGAGGGGGCGGTCGGGGCGGACGTAGGCGAAGTTGTCGCGGATTTGGGTGGGGGTGGCGCCGAGGGCGAGGAGTCGGGCGATGACGCGGTCGGCACGGTCTTCGAAGTCGATGAAGGTGACGCCGTTGTTGTCTTGCAGCTCTTGGAGGGCGGCGAGGAGGGTGAGCCAGGTTTTGCCGGATTCGGATTCGCCGCTGATGGTGTGGACGGCGCCGTCGTAGATGAGGGGTTGGCCGTCGGCGCGGCGGAGGATGGTGGGGGGTGGGTCGAGGTGTTCGCCGGCGAGGACTGGGGTGAGGTCGACGGGGGCCCAGGTGGTGGGTGGGGTCGTGCTGGTGCCGGGGTTGTAGGTGTCGCGGAGGCCTTGTTCGAGGGCGTCCATGGCTTGTTCGAGGGCGCCGGTGGGGTCGTCGGTGGTGGTGAGGCGGTGTTGTGCGGCGGTGAGTGCGGTGGTGGCGTGGCGGCGTCGTGCGGTGGTGTTGAGGTGGTCGGTGGCGGTCTTGGGGTCGGTGATGAGGTCGGCGTAGTCGCGGAGTTGGAGGAGTTGGGCGTGGTCGACGCGTGCGCCGGGTGGGAGGTGGTGGAGGACGGTGAGGTGGTCGGGGGTGTGGCCTTGGTCGACGAGGGTGGTGATGGTGTGCCAGATGGTTTCGTGGGTGGGGTTGTAGAAGGCGTCTGGGCGGATGGTGTTGGTGAGGGTGGGTGCGGTGTGGGGGTTGGTGATGGTGTAGCCGAGGAGGGCTTTTTCGGTGGTGTTGTCGTGGGGTGGGGTGGGGATGGTGTGGAGGTGGGGGGTTTCGGTCATGGGTGTGCCGCCTGCCGGGTGAGCAGGCTGCTGGTGGGCTGCTGCTGTGGTGGTGGGGTTGGTGGCGTGGGCACTGGGGTGGGGGTCCTTTTGTGGGTGGTGGGGGTTGGGGGGCGTCGCGGGCCGGGGCCTGGAGCAGGGGTGCCGGGTCTGGAAAGGTGGGCTGGGAGCGGCCGGTGTGCAGACCTGTGTGAACCCGTGGGGGTTCCTGGGGCCTTGGCCGGGGGATGTGCGTCGTGCTCCCGTTTCCCGGCTTTGACTCCTGGTGCCCTGGCCCGCGACGGGTCAGGTGGGCATCGGTCTGATGCCTTGGTCGACGAGGTGCTTGGCGAGGAAGTAGGCGCCGGCGCCGCTGGTGCCGAAGAGCTGGCACTGTTCGTCGTAGGTGACGAGGGCGTCTTCGATGGTGTCGATGAGGTCGTCGGTGTCCTCGACCGCAGCGGTGGGGGGCACCTTGCCTTGGGCGAAGAGGAAGACGTCGCCGGCGCACCGGTCGCAGAGGGCCAGGGTCGTGTAGTCCTCGCGCAGCTGGTCGGCGGGGTTCTCCGGTAGCCATCGCAGTGTGAAGATGCGGAAGAACATGGTGTGCCGTACTTCCACCCGTTCCGAGCGGCTCATTCTGATCTGGTTCCGCCACCAGCGGTCGGGCCCAGATGGGGGCACCGACAGGATCTCTGGGACCGGCTGGCCGCAGCGGGTGCAAGCGGCGGTCACGAGGCCGCGCTCCGGGGTGCGCGTCGCTCGTGGAGTACGAGGCGGGCGGCGAGCTCGACGAGCGCTCGCTCCCAGTTCGGCACGAGGGTGCAGTAGGTGGAGCGGTGGAAGATGTTCTCCGGTTCCCCGACGACGATCACGGGGATCCCCTGGGCCAGGGCGATGCCGGTCTCGACGTGCCGGCCGCCAGAGTACGAGTACTCGTCACTGGCGCTGTTGGTGACCAGGACCAAGAGGTCGGAGCGGCTGACGTCCTTCACGTCGGTGTGGACATGGAGGTTGGTCTGCTCGCTGTCGAGGTCGGTAGCGGCGTCGATGGTGCCGGGTGTGATCTCGTGCTGCTCGTTGAGCCAGGTCGAGGTGATGGTGAAGCCGATCTGCTCGAGCTGGTCGGCGTAGCGGCGGATCTGGTTGCGTGCGGGGTAGGGGGCCGCGAGGTAGACCTTCATGCGTGGGTCCTTCTGGGGGTGGGGTTGGTGGGGATGAGTCTGGGGACGCCCGCCGATAGTTCTCGGCGCCTTCGCAGGCCGCGCCGTGCACCTTGGGCGGGTTTCCGGCGGTTTCGATTCGGCGCTGAGCGGCCTTGTGGAGCTCGGCGCAGGCGTGCTCGGAGACGAAGTCCTTCTCGAGGTGGACGTTGCGCAACAAGCGCTACGAGCTGATGCACATGGCCTCCTGGTGGTGTCGTGCGGTCGAGTGTGGGATTCGGTGTGTTCGGCCACAAGCCGCTATCCACAGGGGGTGTGGACAGCAGGCGGGAACCAGTGGTTTCACGCTGTGGGGGCGGCGGTTTCACGGTGTGGACGCCCCTGTGGATTGGGCGCCGTCATCCGGGGCTGCGCGGAGGTCGATCGCGTGGATCCACTGCACGCAGACCGCCGCTACCTGCAGCAGCTCCTCACGGAGCTTCACCGGGTCGGTCTCGGCGAACGCCTCGGCGACTTCCTCCTCCAAGATCATCTGGAAGGTCAGGGAGCCCTCGGCCGCGGCGTTCTGGCAGCGTTCACGCGCGAGGTCAGCGACCTCACGCCAGATGAGGTTGTCGGTGCCTTCGGGGAGGTGCGTCTGGTCGCCGAACAGTTCCCGGATCCGGGCGACCTCGTCGTAGACCTCATCCAGGATCCGGATCTGGTGCAGCTGCCGCTCCCTCGCGGTCTGGGCGCCCATCACTGGCCGCCGGAGAAGTTCACGCGGGTGACGTTGACGTCCTCCACCGGCCGCTCGTCGGGGGTGTCCGCGTCGTACGCCGGGCCGTCGCTGTCGTCGAGCTGCGCGAGCGTGGCCTGGGCCTGGTCGAGGAGCGCCTCGGCGTCCCCGTCCCAGAACCCGACCGGGTCGCCGTCCTCGTCGCGCTCGACGAGGGCCTCGCCGTTGCGGATGACGTCCTCGATCTTCGGGTCGGGGCCGTCGGCGTCGGAGAGCGGGAGCGGGGTGTCGGTCTGCCGGTTGAAGTAGCAGACCCGGGTGAGCTCGCGGAGGTGGTCCTCGAGGCGGGCGTCGGTGGCGGGTTCGACGAGGGTGAGGATGAGGTCGACGCGCCTCTTCCCGTCGGTCTTCTCGTGGATCTCGTCGACCTGGAGTTCGACGATTCCCATGTAGCGCTTGCCCTTGTGGGCGTACATCTTCTCGGCGAGCTCTTCGGTGATGCCGGTGGCGTCGAGGCCCTTGGCGCGGATCTTGGCGGTCGTGTCTGGCATGCGGGTGTGTCCTTACTGGTGGTTGGTGTTGCGGTGTCGTCGCTCGATGCCGGCGGCGTCGAGGTGGTGGCAGATGGTGGGGGTGGAGACGTCGAATGCTCTGGCGAGGGCGGTGGTGGATTCGCCGGCGGTGTAGCGGTCTCGGATCTCTTGGATCTGGTCGGCGGCGAGCTTCCCGGGGCGGGTGCCGGTGTTGCCGTGGTGTGCGGGGGGTCGCAGCGGTACGCCGTGGCGGAGGAGGAGTGTCCGGATGCCGCTCCAGCCTCGGCCGCCGAGCTGCGCGCCGACCTGGGCGAGGGTGAGTCCTTCTTCGAGGTAGAGGCGGGTGGCTTCGGCGACGAGTTGGGGGTCGTCGGCGTTGGGGTTGGCGCGTCTCCCGGAGTTCGCGGCGCGGTCGTCTCGGCGGGGGATGTTGTGGGCGTCGAGGAGTTTGCGGATGCGGCTGGGCTGGGTGCCGTAGTGGGTGGCGATGGTGGGGGCGCTGTCGCCTGCCTGGTAGCGGGCGATGATGTCGGTGGGGTTGAGGGGTACGCCGCGCGGTGCGGGGGTCTTGCGTGGCTTCGCGGTGGTGGGCTTGGCGCGCTTCGGCTTCGCTGCCGTGGCCGGCGTTGCCGGTGGCGGTGGGGCGGTGGTGGCCTGGTGCTGGGCGATGACCTTGTCGAGGTCTTCGAGCTCCTCGGCCATCCGGGTGCGGAGGCCGATCAGGTGGGTCAGGAGGTCAACGGGTGCGGGTGTGACATCGGCCGGAATATCTTTCGCGGGGATGTCACAGGGGGCCTCGTCGACGACCGCGGGCTCGGGCTCGGGCTCGGGCTGTGGTGGTGGGGGTGGGGTGTAGAGGGTGCCGTCGGGGTTGCGGGGTCGCGTCGCTTCCCAGTCGAACTTCGCCGGCGGCTTCCTTGGGGTGTGGGGGCGGCGGTTGATCGAGTCGGGGCCAGGCAGGGGCAGGTGTGTGGTGCCGAGTACGGCGGCGCCGGCGTTGCCCTGGGTGGTGACCATCAGCCGACCTCAAGCTGCAGCGTGTCATCGTCTGCGACGGGGGCCGGGGTGAGGGGTGCGACGGCGATGCGTGCGCCGGGGGTGTGGTCGTGGTCGGCGTACTTCTTCTCGACGATCTTCATCGCGACCTGGGCGTCGTCGACGTAGAGGCCGGCGGTGGTGAGGGCGTCGAGGGTGGAGCGGGTGAGCTTGTCGATGTCGGGGCGCTTGTCGGAGTGGGTGGGGGCGTTGTCGCGGAGCTGGTGGGCGTGCTTCCCGGTGCGGTAGTGCGCTTTGGGGCGTGGCATCCAGAAGGTGATGGCGATCGCGAGGGGGCCGGTGAGGGGGAAGGGCCAGGGTTGGGTGGGGTGGTGGGGGTGGTTGTTGATGGCGGTGAGGGTGGTGGTCTTGACGTCGTCGCGCCAGGTCTTGAGGGTCTTGGGGTTCTTGTCGGTGAGGACGGCGCGGCCGGTGTGGGGGTTGACCCAGGCGTTCTTGGAGCCTTGTGGGGCTGGGTTTCCGTGGATGCGGATGGTGATGGTGGGTGTCATGGTCGTGGTCCTGCGGCTCGGAGGGCTTTGGCGTAGGCGGTGGTTTTGGCTTGGTTGGTGGGGGTGGGGTTGTGGAGTGCGGTGGCCACCGACTGGTGGTGGAGGTGGGTGAGTGCGTCGCGGATGTCGTCGGCCTCGGTGGTTGGGTCGGCGTACTGGGCGAGGAGCTCTTGCAGCCGTTCGACGACGTACTCGTAGGCGACTTCTCGGCCGTGGTCGTACAGGGATGTCTGGGAGTGGTTCGTGGCCTCGTCGTGTGCCGTTTCGCGCCACTGCTCGATCTGGTCGGCCAGCGCGGTCAGGGCTTCGTGCAGGGTCGTCATGAGCCGCCCCCAGCGGGCGGTAGGTCGCGGGTCGCAGTGTGCTCTGCACAGGGCTCCGACTCGACCGGCATCCCGCAGGTAGCGCAGACCCAGCCACCCGGTGCCACGGAGTCATCCCACCGCTCCCCGAGCGTCAGGTGGTAGGCGCGGATGAAGCCCTCCGTCCACGCCAGGCGCTCGGGCCCATCCAGGCGGCCGAGCGCCTTCGCGATGCTGGCTAACTCCTCGTCCACGGCCTGTGATGCGGCGTACTCCATCAGTGACCGTTCGCGATGGTTCGGCGCTCTCAGGCCAAGGGCTACAACGCCTGCGTCATTCTCGGCGGAGTGGGTCATGACGGCATCCCCTTGCATCCGCAGTTGTTCCTCGCCGCGGCGTGCACGTCCACGCAGCAGCGGCCCAGACCCGCGAACGGGTCCTCCCATGCCTCATCGGCGTCGCTCGGCCTGCACGTGCAGGTCCTCGGCGGTTCCCCGCACGCCCGGCAGCTGGCGGCGCGCAGGATCCGCTCGGCGACGACCACGGCACGGTTCAGGACGTACTCCGCCTGCCCCGGGTGGCCCTGCCGCAGGTGCTCGATCGCAGCGAGCGCCGCTGCCGCGATCAGCCGGTCCGCGTCGGCCTCATGCCCCGCCCGGGTGCGCGGATCGGGCACCGGCTTCAAGTGCAGCGTCGGCATGTCGGGGAACCCCGACTTGAACCGCGGGCTGATGAAGTCCTGCACGACCTGCCCCAGCGAGTTGAAGTCCAACATCACGCCGCCCCCCTCCGACGCCCAACGCCGACAGCCGTGTGCAGCGGCCACCCGCCGTCACACCCGTCGTGCTCCACACCCGTCCGGTCGAAGTACGACCGCAGACTCTTCATCTGCTCGCCCCGCCAACGCACCTGCATCTGATGCAGATGCGCCGGGACCATCCCGCCCAGCTCGGGGAACCGCTCGGCGATCTTCGGCACCAGCCGACAGGCCGCCAGAGCGTCAGCCCCAGCGTCGTGCGCACCGGTCGCGGAGAACCGCACGCCGTAGTGCAGGCACAGCGACGTCAGCTTCTTGTCGACCGCACCACAACCACACGGCGGCTTGTTGTTGACACACACCGCCTTGCGGTACGGGTCGTAGTGCTTGTCCAGAACCATCGGGTCCACGACCACCCCGTACCGGCGACCGGGGAGCCGTTCCGCCAAGGTCGGCAGCTGGTGCCTGCGGTTCTCGACCTCGAGGAGGGTGAAGTCGTACGCCGCGTTCGCCGCGACCACGGGGATCCCGTTCGTCATCGCGAGCGCGATCCGGCCGGTGACCTCGAAGAGGACCTCCTCCGGTCGGCGCCCGTGGGTCTGGGCGTGCTCGGTGGTGATGCCGTGGATCGCGGCGGCTTCCTCAGGGATGTCGACGCCGGGGTTGACGAGCTCGGTGGCCAAGGTGGGGCGTTGGCCGGGGGTGATGTCGACGAGGGCAGTGGTGACGATGCGGTCGTTGAGGGTGTCGACGCCGGTGGACTCGGTGTCGAACCCGAGCAGGGGCCCGTTGAGCCAGCTCATGCCGAGGCCTCCTCGTTCGCAGCCTGCTCATCGCGCCAGACGTGCTCGCGGGCGGCGCGGTAGTAGCGGTAGGCCTCGGTGGCGTGGAGATGGGTGGCCTCACGGTCGCCCCGCAGTTCAGCTCTGACGCAAGCCCACGACTCGCTGTGCATTCCCAGCACTAGCTCGTGAAGCGTCTTCTCGTCGCAGAGCTCTTCGACGGTCGGTTGGGTTCGGGTGTGCGATCCGTCCATGCGGACCGGGGGGTGGAACCCCGGCGACGGGATGCTGCTCATGCCGGCACCGCCTCTCCGAGGTCGATGCCCTGCTCACGGACCAGCTGCAGGTATGCCTGCATCTCGCCCGCACTCGCCTCACCGGGCGCGAGCGCCATGCGCTGCTCGAAGTCAGCGATGACCTCCGGCAGCGTCGCGCCCAACTCGCCGCACTCCTTCACGATCAGCCCCCACATCAGGTCGGGGTCGTCGGCGCCGGCCGGGGCCGGGGCAGTGGCCGGGTCAGTGGCCGGGGTGTCGTGCTCGACGACCTCGGCGTCGACCGGCCCCTCGTTGGCGGCCGCCTGCAGCGCGTTGCCCTTCGCCATCAGGTAGCCGCGAAGGTCGTCGTCGAGGTGCCCAGCCTCCGAGGCCTGACGCCACAACGCCTGCACTTGCCCGAGCTCCGTCGCGGCGTCGGCGATCGCCCGGTAGTCCGGCAGCGCCTCCTGCGCAGGGGCCGCTGTCGGACCCGCTTCGAGCGCTGCCCTCGCAGGCGCCGGCGCATCCAGGGCAGTTGTCCCAGAGGAGACCTGCGCGACGATCTCCCGCAACCTTGCGGTCCCGATCTGCAGGTCCAGCACCGGCACCACGAACCGCGACGTCTTCCCGTCCTTCACCGCACGCCGCTCCACCAGGTTCAGGTGTGCGGGCACGAGGTCCCCGACGTACTGCGCGAGCTCGGCGACCGCGGGGATCTCCGCTGCGGCGTTCCAGCCCTTCGACTCCAGCCGCCACGCGCCGATCGCTTCAAGCTCGGGGAGCATGACGGACAGGCGGGTGGTGGGCTTCGCGGCGTCGTGTGCCCGGACGGGCTTGCCGTTGATGGTGACGGTCTGCTGGTCGTCTTCGCAGTACTCGCCGGTGAGGACGTTGACCTCGCCGTCGCAGCGGTGGATGCAGCCGCCGCCGGACCAGGTCTCCATCCACTGCGAGAGGCCGCCCTTGACGGCGATGACGGGGATGGTGGTGGCGTCGGTGTAGACCTCCCACTCGGCTTTGCCGCTGTTGTCCCAGGGGCGGGCTTCGCCGCCGTAGAGCTCGGCGAGGTCGCGGATGTAGCGCTCGGAGGCGGAGGTGAAGCGGAACTTCTCGAGCTTCGCGGGGCGGGTGCCCTTGCTGGTGGGGGCTTTGTAGCCGAGGCGGATGCGGCCGAGTTCGGCGTGGCGCCTCTGGAGGACTATCGGTTTGATGGGCATGGGTCAGTCCGTTCTGGTCGTGTTGCTGGTTCGGTGGTGGTCGCGGTGCCAGCGCGCCTCCTCGGTTGCGGCGGTCTTCACGACCTGCAGGGGCGACGTCCAGGTGCAGGGGCGGCCGTTCGCGGCCTCGGTGGCGCAGGTGGCCTGCCAGAGCAGGGAGTGGGGGTCCTGGGCGACCTTCACCACGACACGGGCGCTCATGACGCCACCCGGAGCACGAGGCCGTCACGCGTCCAGCGCAGGTCGGTTCGCTCGGAAGTCTGCCTGCGTTTCGGCCTGGGCCGGATCGCCTTGGGCTCGATCGTTCGACCGGTGCGCGCGGCGGTGCGGCGGCGGTTCGCGGCGGCGTGGGCTGCCGTGCAGGGTTCGCAGGGCACGGTCTTCCACTTGCGGAGGTGGTAGTAGTACCCGGAGTCGGTGCCGCACTTGGGGGCTCGCTCAGCCGCCCGACGCTCCCTCTCGGCCTCGCGGCGTGCCGCCGACTGGATTTTGCGGTCCTCGCGGACGCGGACGTTGCAGGCATCGCACCGCAGCTGGGCCCGCCGCTTCACGCCGCTCTCACACTCAGGGCAAGGGACGATCTGAGCGTCGTGCTTCTTGTTGTATGCACGATGGGCCGCGAGGCAGGCGTCGCAGGCGTTGATCGGGCCGCCGCTCTTCAGCGCGATCTGGCGGTGCTGCTGGTAGCCCCTCACAGTGCCGTGCTCGATGTTCATGACGCACCCGCGCACGACAACAGGTGGTCCTCGGCGCAGCGGACCAGCGTGCCGAGGGTGTCCCGGTGCTCGACCTCGACGACGGCCTGGTTGCACCTGGGGCAGATCAGGTCCGGTGCGCCGTCGTCGGACCAGACGATCTCGAAGTCCTCGAAGAGCGGAGCCATCACGCCACCGCCTCGGCGGCACCAGGCAGCACCAACGGCTTCCCGATGATCGGCTCAGCAGCCTTCGCCGACGCCAACCGCGACGCCCACTCATCGACCATCTGCGCATGCCGGAAGTACCGGTACTGCAGATCCCCACACCGCGCCGGATAGATCCGGTAACCCTCAGGCCGCAGATGCAGAACGATCCCGACCTCCGCAGTCGGAGGCATCTCGATCCGCTCCCCACCAGGCAACCACGCAACCTTCGCCCGCCGGTAAGCCGACATCTGCAGCCCGGCCTCCGGGTAGACCCCGTGGTAGTGACCCGAGTACGTCACCTTGTCGAGCTCGCCGCCCGTCTTCGTGTCCCCCATCAGATCGACGCCCTTCGGGACCGCGAACCCCATGCCACGCAGGGCATCCGCGATCGGACCGTCGCCGATCATGTAGTCCAACGTCCCGGCCCACCCGTCCTCCGGGTTCGCCACGACCATCTCCGACGCCGTCCACGCCGGCTTCCACTCCGACTCGAACGCGTAGAAGTGCGCCAAGATCGGCCCGATCTCAGGGCCGTCCAGCTCGAGGTAGAGGTCCTGCCCGTCCTCGTCCTTCCCGACCTTGATCGCCGAGGGAACCGGCGCGCCGGTGATGCGGGACTCGATGACGGTGTGAACCGCGGAGCCGACGTCGGCCCGCTCGTCCTTCTTCCGGGTGTGCGCCTTCCGGATCCAGCGACGCAGCTCCTCGAGCTGCTCCGGGTGCCGGGACGCGGCGACGAGCTGGGGGAGGTGCTCGATCGCGGAGTCGGTGCACATGTTCCCCGCCCAGTGCACGAGCGCAGGCTTCGGGACTCCCCCGGAGAGAATGGTCGTCACCGACCGGAGCCGGTCACCGGTGACGTGGTCGGCGTAGTACCCGTTGGTCTGCCGGGCGGGGACCGGTCCGCGTCGTGCCTGCTTGGGCTGCAGCTTGTGGTCCATCGGCCGACCGAGGACCTCGGGCGGGTTGGTGGTGTCCAGGGCGAGTGGCCCCTGGTCGGGGATGTCGTTGTCGGTCATGACCAGCTCCCTTCGCTGGCGGTGTGGTGGTCCTCGATGCCTGCCTCTGCGCAGCAGGTCGCGCAGTACTCGACGTCGCAGCCGACGCAGAGCGGTTCGAGGACGTGGTCGCAGGAGGAGGGGTCGCCGACACCGCAGTCGTCGCAGAGCGCGGTCCCGCATGCGGCGCACCGCTGGTGGTCGGGGCATACGGCGTCGAGGCGCCGTTGGAGGCGGTCGCGGTCGGCGAGGAGGATCTCGATCGCTCGTGGGGGCAGGTTGCCGGTGTGGATGGCGAGGGTGGCTTCGGCGACCGCTGCGGTGACTTCCCCGATGGTGGGGGAGTAGAGGGTGGTGCTCATGCCGACCGCCCGGGCTGGTCGGGGTACTCGTCGATCACGCCGCATTCGCGGGCGAGTGCGGTGATGTCGTAGTTCACCGGCTCGTCGTCGCGCCACTCGCGGGGGAGGACCGCGTCGAGGACCAGGTAGACCAAGGTGGCCACGCCGATCGTGATCAGGATCAGACCGATGACGAGATCGCCCATCTCAGGCCACCTCCGTCGCGGGCTGGCCGAACACTGCGGCCTGCTGCTTCTGGTGCAGGGCGACCGCGGCGTCCCAACCCTCGGCGGTGATCCCTCCGAATCCGATGAGGTACGCCAGGAGGTCGCACCCGACCTGGTGGTCGGCTTCGAGCCACTGCTGGCGGCGGTAGTCGGAGGTGTGCCGGTCGGGGAGCGCGTCGATCAGCGCCCGCCGTTCGGCGACGAGCTGGTTCCACTCGTCCAGCGCCGTCTGGTAGGCGACGGTGGTGGGGGTGGTGTCTGCCATGAGACGATTCCTTCCTCTGGGACCCCGGCCGAGTTGCAGCTCGTTGGCCGGGGTTCTGCCTTCTTCTGGGGGTTCTGCTGGTGGTACTAGGCCCCTGCTCAGGGGCGCTGGGGTTCAGGCGGCGGGGTCGGCCAAGATGAGCCGGTCCAGCAGGTCCAGCGCCTGCCCCTTCTGGGTCGCGGCGAGGTCCCGGATCTGCTCGGTCACCGGCAGCGGGTGCTCCGCGAAGTAGTCGCGGGCGGCTCTGTAGGCCGCGGACCAGGTGTCCTTCCCAGCAGCGGCAGCGTCAGCGACAGCGGCAGCGACAGCGACAGCGACAGCGACAGCGGCAGCGACAGCGGCAGCGACAGCGACAGCGACAGCGACAGCGACAGCGACAGCGACAGCGACAGCGACAGCGACAGCGGCAGCGACAGCGACAGCGACAGCGTCAGCGGCAGCGTCAGCGGCAGCGACAGCGACAGCGACAGCGGCAGCGACAGCGACAGCGACAGCGTCAGCGGCAGCGTCAGCGGCAGCGTCAGCGACAGCGACAGCGACAGCGGCAGCGACGCCTCGCTGCCTGAGGTGTTCCGCGATCTTCACCTTCAGCTCGTTGACCGCGACACGACGCCGTTCCCACGCCGCGTCACGGGCGTCGTAGATGGCCTTCCGGACACCGGCCTGGTCCGCCCCGGCCGCGGTCAGGGCGTCGGCGTGCTCGTCGAGGCCAGCGAGCCGCAGCCACGGGCCGACCAGATCCGTCGCCGCGCGTGCGGCGACGACTTTCCGGGTCTCGTCGCGGCCATCAGTGGCGGTCCCCACCATCCGCGGCAGATACGGCTTCAACGACTGCCGGTCCTCATCGGACCAGCGGTCGTTCAACGCGATCGTGAACCTCCGCAGAACCGGTGAAGCGCACTCGGGGGCGTCGGTGTGACCCAGGCCCGCGAGCCACGCCACGACCTCCATCGCGCAATGGCCCGACTCGAACGACTGATGGCCGCCCTCGTGGAGCTCCAACGTGTCCAACGCGGCGAGACGTTCCGGGTCGATCTGGTACTGCGGGGTCGTGGTCATCAGAGGGGCTCCTAAAGCGGTGAAGGGATGGTGAGTGGCGAAGAGTGGTGCTCTGACCGGGCGAGGGGTTCTTCCCCATGGCCGTCCCGCCCGGTCAGAGGACTGGGGGCCCGGTGGCGGCGGACGTGCCCGCGGGGGTTGTGCGGGTGTCTGCCGGTCACGTGGGAGATGACCGGTTGGGGACACCGCCACCGGGGGACTAGGGAGTTACGCCGACCTGGCCCTGGGGGTGAGCCCTCGCTCGGTGCGGATGCGGTCCTCGAGCTCGTCGACGCCGAAGCCACACCCGGGGGTCCAAGACGCTTCGGCTAGCTCCCGGGGGGTCATCGCGTCGCGGGCCTGGAGCATCGCGGCGAGGTCACGGCCGGCGTCGGCGATGGCCTGGTCGCGGGTCTTCATGCGACGTCCTCGGCGGAGAACGGGTGCTTGATGGCGATCTGCTCGACGTCGAGAAGACGTGCCGCCCGGGCCAGGAGGTGGTCTGGGAGCGGCTTGCGTCCAGCCTCGATGTTGGAGAGGTACGCGTAGGAGATGTCGAGTGCGGTGGCGAAGTCCCCGAGCTTCCAACCACGCGTTGTGCGGATGGTTCGGAGTGTGGCGCCGACCCGCACTCGGTCGGCGACTTCCTCGGGGGTCGTGATCTTGGGGGGCATGTGATGAGACTAGGGAACAGTGGGGAACAATGCAAGAGAAAGTGCGGGAACATAGCGAAGAACATGGAAACCTGCAGGTCAGGTGTGCATTGAAGTTCCGAACTACACCGCTGTATTCCTGCCCCAAGGTTCCGCAGTGTTCGATCCGCGGCCGTTGATGTTTCCTGAGGTTTCCGGAAACACTCGTAACCGTGAAGACGCAGAGAGGCCCACCATGGTGGACAAAGCGGAAGCTCGACGAAGAGTCAGGGTTGCGGTCAAGGCGGAGATGGGGCGCAGGCGCTGGAACATCCAGCAGCTCATCGATGCATCAGGCCTCGACCGGTCTACGGTCGGTGATTTCCTCGACGGCACCAGATGGCCACAGCAACGAACGCTTGGCGCCATCGAAGAGGCACTGGGCTGGCCAAGTGGATCGATCCCAGAGGTCCTCGAGGGTGGTGAGCCACCAAGTGTCGGTGGCTCCCAGGATGATTCCGCCGACCAAGAGGACTCGCTTCTCTACCGCCGGCCGGAAGGGCTGGACGACGAGGAGTGGGAGCGGATCAAGCAGGAGTCGCGGGGATTCATCGAGTGGCAGATTCAGCGGGCAGCCCAGGAGCGTTGAACTACGACCCTTGCGCGGATGCCGTGGCGCGCTATCCGGACTGGGTAGTGCGTCACGGCATCCTCGGTTGGGGCCTGTCGGAAGTCCTGTGCTTACGGGCGAAGGTGATCCTGCTTGAGAGGGGAGTCGCAGCAGCGGTGCGCCGCTCGTCCCTGGCTCACGCAGTTGCACACCTGGACCTTGGGCATATCCCTGCGAAGGGATGGTTCGACAGACGCCAAGAACACGAAGCTGATCAACTGGCTGCGAGGAGGCTCGTGCGAATCGAACGGCTGGCTGAGGTTGCTCGATGGACCAGGGATGTGTCGGAGGCAGCCGTGGAGCTGGACGTCGACCAAAGAACGTTGCGCATCCGCATGGCCCACCTTCACCCGTCAGAGCGTGCCCTGATCGGCCGCGCCCTGGCAGATATCGAGGAGACAGCATGACCAATACCCAGATGCGCCAGGCGCCGACCTACCCGCCGTGCTGGTCGCCTGAATTCTATCTAGGGGTCGGGATCATCACCTACGTGGCGGCGGCGATCGTGTTGCTCCTGTGCCTCGCCTCTGATCAGCCGGACACCGGGCTCGCGCTGGGTGGAGTCTTCGCCTTCCCCGCGAGCATCTGGCTCACTATCGGGATGGTGGCGAAGGGTGTCCAGGTCGGGAACCGGAGGACACGTTGACCGGCTCGTATCCCATTCGTTCGCTGAGGACCAGCCCCACAGGAGTAATGACGTGAGTAGAGAATCTTCCGAGCAGCATCTGAGCCGCCTTGCAGAGTGGGCGATGGCGACCCTGGGAAAGGCGGTGATCTGGGGAACCGTGTTCATCGCGGCGGGAGCTGTACTTTCTGGCGCGACTGGGGAGACCGAGTGGGTGTTGTGGGGCCTTGCCCTGGGTCCGCTCGTGTTCGGCATCTTCTTGACCCAGTCCGTGGCGCCTCTACCCAAGCCCGATTCCGATGAGTGACCCCAACCTCTCGCCGCTGCACCTGCGGATCCTGGAGATCGAGGCGCAACAGTGGAAGTACCAGGGTGCGAAGGACGCAGCGATCCGCTCGAGCCTGGGCCTGGACCCGATCCGGCATGCGCAGATCTTGAACGCGCTGCTCGATGACCCGCGGGCGCTGGCGTACGACGCGCAGCTGGTGAGGCGTCTGCAGCGGCTGCGGTCAGTGCGGCGGCGGAATCGGATCGGCCTCCGCGCGGTATGACCCCCCGCAGGGCCTCGGCGCCGGCCGCCGCATCTGATCGGGCGGTGGGGCTGATCCGGGTGTCTAAGGAACGTGACGGGATGGTGTCGCCAGACATCCAGCAGGCTGCGATCGAGTCGTACGCCGCGACCCGGGGCTACCAGATCACTGGGTGGCTTGAGGGGCTCGACGAGTCGGGGTCTCGTGCTCGGTCGGCGTGGTGGCAGAAGCTCGACGAGGGTGTACGCCGCGTCGAGGACGGCGAGGCTGATGTGCTGCTGGTGTGGAAGTTCTCGCGGGCGGCGAGGCACCGGTTGCGGTGGGCGGTGGCGTTGGACCGGGTGGAGTCTGCCGGTGGGCGGTTGGAGTCGGCGACGGAGCAGGTCGACACGACGACGTCGACGGGGCGGTTCACGCGGGGGATGTTGGCCGAGCTGCAGGCGTTCGAGGCGGAGCGGATCGGTGAGGTGTGGAAGGACGTGCATCGGCGTCGGGTGGAGTCTGGGCGGCCTGCGACGGGGAAGCCGAAGTGGGGGTACGTCTATGACCTGGAGGCGCAGCTGCACCGGCCGGATCCGGTGACGGGGCCGGTGTTGGCGGATCTGTATCGGAGGTATGTCGCGGGGGAGTCGGTGTATCAGCTGGTGCGGTGGTTGAACGCTCGGGGGCATGTGACGTTGACGGGTGGGCCGTGGTCGGAGCGGAGTTTGCGGCGGGTGATGGATTCGGGGTTCGCCGCGGGGAAGTTCATGAGCGGTGGGGTGCTGCGTGATGGTGTGCATGAGGCGTTGATCGGTGAGGACCTGTGGTTGGCGTACGAGGACGCACGGGTGGCGCGGCGTGCGCGGCCATCCAGGGTGGAGCGGTCGCCGTACCTGCTGTCAGGGCTGGTGCGGTGTGGTCGGTGCGGTGGGTCGATGGTGGCGGGGCAGTTCGGGCACGCGCGGTCGCCGAAGTACAGGTGCAAGGCGGGGAAGGAGCAGGGCCCCACGGTGTGCGTCGGTGGGTATGTGATGGCGTCGCTCGTGGAGGGTGCTGTGCTCGAGTGGCTCCGGGGTCAGGCGGAGGACGTGGAGACCGCGGCCGAGGCCGCCCTGGCCGCCGAGACCATCCGGCAGCGTGGCGTTGACGAGGTCGAGCGGCTGAGGCGTCAGCTGTCGGGGGTGCAGCAGCAGTTGGAGCGGTTGGTGTTGGCGCAGGCGTCGCAGCCTGAGGTGCCTGACGCGGTGTGGGCTCAGACGCGGGTGAAGTTGGGGGAGCAGTACCGGTCGTTGGAGTCGGCGTTGGAGTCGGCTGGGCGTGAGGTGCGTGCGGGGGTTGGGGATCCGCAGGTGGTGGCGTCTGGGTTGTTGGGGGTGTGGGAGACGTCGCCGGTGGAGCATCGGAGGCAGTTGCTGCGTAGCCTGGTGGGTGAGGTTCGGGTGTGGTCGGGGCGTCCGGCGGCGCGGGTTGTGGTGGTGCCGGCGTGGGGTGACATTGGGGTCGTGCCACGGTGATGACCGCCGGGCTGGTCGCTGCCCTGTGGGCCGTGGCGGGTCCGGAGCTGGAGTCGATGCTCCGCGAGGCGCTGAACTCGGTGGCGTGAGCCGCGCAGATACGCGTCGCGTGAACACAAGCGAACGCGGCTCGGCTGCGGTCGACTTCGTGCTCGCCCTGATCGTGCTGGTGCCGCTGGTGCTCGGACTCATCCAACTCGGCCTGGTGCTGCACGTGCGCAACACGCTCACGGCAGCCGCGTCCGAGGGTGCGCGTCTGGCCGCGACCGTGGACCGGGGCCCGGCCGACGGGGTGGCGCGCACCCGCAGCCAGATCCGCACGGCGCTGGCCGACCGGTTCGCCCGTCAGGTGTCCGCTCGTGCGGTCGAGGTCTCCGGAGCACCCGGCGTGGAGGTGCGGGTGGTCGCCGAGGTGCCGCCGCTCGGGCTGTGGGGCCCCGGCGTTCCCCTGGAGGTCACCGGTCACGCCGTCGAGGAGGTGGCCCCGTGAGGCTTCGGGACGAGGCGGGGACCGCCGTCGTCGAGCTCACCTGGCTGACCCTGCTGCTGCTCGTGCCGCTGGTGTACCTGCTGCTGGCGGCCTTCGACGTGCAGCGCGCGTCGTACGGCCTCAGTGCCGCAGCTCAGGCGGCCGCGCGCGCCTACACGCTCGCCCCCGACGAGGCCTCCGCTCCCGCCCGGGCGCGGGCCGCGGCCGCGGTCGCGCTGCGGGACCAGGGGGTCGAGGTCGAGGCCGTGGATCTCGACGTCCGGTGCCGGCCGGCGCCGGGCAACTGCCTGGCGCCCGGCAGCCTGATCACCGTGGCCCTGCGTCACCAGGTCGTGCTCCCCTTGATCCCCGACGCGCTGGCGGGCGGGACGGGGAGTGGGTCCGGCGGCGCACCGACCTTCCGCGTCGAGGCCAGCCACACCATCGCGTACGGCACCTACCGGGAGGACCGGTGACCTCTCGCCGGCGGGACACCCGCGACGAGCGGGGCCAGACCTCCCTGCTCGTCATCGGCTTCTTCCTCGTCGTCCTGCTCGTGGTCGTCGTGGTGGTGGACGCCTCCGCGGCCTACCTGCGCCGGCAACGGCTCGACGCGCTGGCCGACGGCGCGGCGGTGGCGGCCGCGGACGCCCTGGCCGCGGACCGGATCTACCAGGGTGCGCTCGGGGAGGAGGCCCCGCTGGACGCAGCCGCCGCGCGGGCCGAGGCCGTGACGTACCTGCGTCGGATGGCCGCCTTCCGAGCCCATCCCGGGCTGTCGGTGAGGGTCCGCACGGTCGGCACCAGCGTGGAGGTGCAGGTCTCCGCACCGCTGACTCTCCCGTTCACCCCACCGGGCTGGGACACCTCCACACGGGTCCGGGCGACTGCCGCTGCGGTGGTGCGGGTGCTCGACGGGTAACGTTGCCTCTCGTGGCAGGCCCCGACTTCGACACCCGCATCAAGCAGCTCCAGGCGACGATGCACACCATCGAGCAGGTGCTCGACCTCGACGCCATGCGTCGCGAGATCGCCGAGCTCGGCGAGCAGGTCGCCGCGCCCGATCTCTGGGACGACCAGGCCAACGCCCAGCGCGTGACCGGTCGCCTCTCCGCCCTCCAGGGCGAACTGGAGCGGTTCACCTCGCTGCAGGGTCGCCTCGACGACCTCGAGGTGCTGGTCGAGCTGGCCACCGACGAGGCCGACGCCGACTCCCTCGCCGAGGCCGAGGCCGACCTGGGACGGATCGCGAAGGCCGTCGAGGCCCTCGAGGTGCGCACCCTGCTGTCGGGGGAGTACGACTCTCGCGAGGCCCTGATCACCATCCGCTCCGGCGCGGGCGGGGTCGACGCCGCCGACTTCGCCGAGATGCTGATGCGGATGTACACCCGCTGGGCCGAGCGCAACAAGTACGGCGTCGAGGTCTTCGACACCTCCTACGCCGAGGAGGCCGGACTCAAGTCGGCCACCTTCGCGATCCACGCGCCGTACGCCTACGGCACCCTGTCGGTGGAGGCCGGCACCCACCGCCTCGTGCGGATCAGCCCGTTCGACAACCAGGGCCGTCGGCAGACCTCGTTCGCCGCGGTCGAGGTGGTGCCGGTGCTGGAGCAGACCGACACCATCGAGATCCCCGAGGAGGAGATCCGGGTCGACGTCTACCGCTCCTCGGGCCCCGGTGGCCAGTCGGTCAACACCACCGACTCCGCGGTGCGACTGACGCACATCCCGACCGGCCTGGTGGTCTCGTGTCAGAACGAGAAGTCCCAGCTGCAGAACAAGGCCTCCGCGATGGTCATCCTCAAGGCCAAGCTGCTCGCGAAGAAGCGCGAGGAGGAGAAGGCGCACCTGGACTCTCTGCGCGGTGACGTGCAGGCGTCGTGGGGCGACCAGATGCGCTCCTACGTGCTGAACCCCTACCAGATGGTCAAGGACCTGCGCACCGAGTACGAGGTGGGCAACCCCAGCGCTGTCTTCGACGGCGACATCGACGGCTTCCTGGAGGCCGGCATCCGCTGGCGGCGCGGAGCGGACAAGGCCGAGCAGAACTAGCTGAGCTCCTCAGACCGCGGCCAGGAACGGCAGCGGCACGTCCGGGGTCAGGTGGACCTCGACGTCCTCCACGTGGTGGAGCGTCGTCCCGCAGCGCGGGCAGTGCAGGGTCTTGCGTGCCCGGTCAAGGATCTGCCCGCACCCGCACGCGATCTCGTGAAACACACTCTGCATCTCCCAGCACCTCCCTCGTCGATGGTGCGCCTGTGGCGGCGTACAACCGAGGAGGCGCGCGGGAGTGTCGCTGATACCGCTATCGGCGAGCGCATCTGACCTAGAGTGAATCAATCGTGATCACCTTCGACGACGTCACCATGACCTACGCCGGTCAGCAACGCGCCGCCCTTGAGAACGTCTCGGTCGAGATCGGGGAGGGCGAGTTCGTCTTCCTCGTGGGCGCCTCCGGCTCCGGCAAGTCCTCCTTCCTCAAGTTGATCCTGCGCGAGGTACGGCCCACGCGCGGACGCGTCGAGGTCGCCGGCAAGGACCTCACCAAGCTGCCCTCGTGGCGGGTCCCGCAACTGCGGCGCCAGATCGGCACGGTGTTCCAGGACTTCCGGCTGCTGCCGAACAAGACCGTCTCGGAGA
This sequence comes from Marmoricola sp., assembly GCA_044224695.1. Classification (GTDB taxonomy): domain Bacteria; phylum Actinomycetota; class Actinomycetes; order Propionibacteriales; family Nocardioidaceae; genus Marmoricola_A. The sequence continues at coordinate 132,101 of JBGAJX010000009.1, forward strand.
ACGTCGCCTTCGCCCTGCAGGTGATCGGGCGGCCTCGCGCGGAGATCGCCCGCGAGGTGCCCGCGGTGCTCTCGCTGGTCTCCCTGGAGGGCAAGGGCGACCGGATGCCCGACGAGCTCTCCGGCGGTGAGCAGCAGCGCGTCGCGATCGCGCGCGCCTTCGTCAACAAGCCGCGGATCCTCATCGCCGACGAGCCGACCGGCAACCTCGACCCCAACACCTCCGTCGGGATCATGAAGTTGCTCGACCGGATCAACCGCACCGGCACGACCGTCCTGATGGCCACGCACGACTCGAGCATCGTCGACCAGATGCGCAAGCGGGTCATCGAGCTCTCCGGCGGCCACGTCGTGCGCGACCAGTCCCGCGGCGTCTACGGCTACCAGCACTGAGGCCCCGCGATGCAACTGACCTACGTGTTCTCCGAGCTCGCCACCGGGCTGCGACGCAACGTGTCGATGACGGTCGCCGTCGTGGTCACCATGTTCGTCTCGCTGACCCTGGTCGGCCTCGGCCTGCTGCTCAACGCCCAGGCGGACAAGGCCGAGGCGTTCTGGGGCGACCGCCTGCAGATCACCGTCTTCCTGTGCACCGACAACTCCCCGGGCACCGCCTGCCTGGACGGCAAGGCCACCGCCGGCCAGAAGGCCGCGGTGGAGCAGGCGCTGAGCCAGAGCCCCGAGGTCGAGACCTACCGCTTCGAGTCCAGCCAGACGGCGTACGAGAAGTGGCGTGAGGTCTACACCGCCGACGACGAGACCCGCGCGCAGGTGATCGAGGCGATCAAGCCGACCGACCTCGCCGAGTCGTACTGGGTGACGCTGAAGGACCCGCGCGAGTTCCAGGGGGTCAAGGACAGCGTCTCCGCACTGCCCGGCGTCGGCTCGGTGCGCGACCTGCGCGAGGTGCTGCAACCGATCTACTTCTGGATCAGTGCCTTCAAGTGGGGGGCGATCGTGATCGCGGGCTTCCTGCTGCTCGCCGCGATCCTGCAGGTGGGCAACACGATCCGCCTCGCGGCCTTCGCGCGACGCCGGGAGATCGGCATCATGCGGCTGGTGGGTGCCTCGAGCCTCTACATCCAGCTGCCGTTCCTGCTGGAGGCGTTCGTCGCGGCGTTCCTGGGCGTGCTGTTCGCCTCCGGGGCGATCCTGCTGTTCCTGTACGTCGTGGTCTATCGTCTGCTCCGGCCGAACTCCACGCTCGTGGCCTGGGTCGACTGGGGAGACGGTCTCACGGCGATCGCGATCATCAGCGCCGTCGGACTGGCGCTGACCCTCATCCCGACGCTCTTTTTGACCCGGAAATACCTGAACGTCTGACCTTTCTCGCCTACAGTCGAGAGGTCCCCACCCTCACGTAAGGTCCACTGGTGCGCTTCTTCCCCGGCTCACAGTGGCGTCGCGGCCCGCGTGGCCGTGCTGTCACCGCCCTTGTCCTGGGTGCCGTCCTGCTCGGATCGGCCACCGTCGCCGTCGCCGACGAGCTCGACGACAAGAAGGACAAGGTCGAGGAGAAGATCGACAAGGTCGAGAAGAGCCACGACGAGTCGAGCGCGGCCCTCGAAGCCGCGACCGCGGCGCTGCTGCGGGCCCAGTCCGACCTCGTGGCGGCCCAGGCGAACCTGTCGCGTGCTCGGGGCGAACTGGCCGCGGCGCAGGCGCTGGACCGGCAGATGCAGGTCCGGCTCGATGCGGCGATCCGCCGGCTCAAGCAGGCCCAGGCCGACCTCGCTGCGGGCAAGGCTGAGGTCGCCGCCCAGGAGCAGGAGCTCCGCGCGATGGTGGTCGCCAGCTATGAGCAGGGCGACCCGGCGCTGATGGGGCTCTCCATGGTCTTCACCAGCCAGGATCCGACCCAGCTCGCCGGCCAGATGAACGCGAACGCGTCGGTGATGAACGTGCAGTCCGCAACGCTCGACCGGCTCGAGGCGGCGAAGGTGCTGCTCGAGGTCAAGGAGCAGGAGACCGCCGAGGCCAAGGCCGAGGTCGCCAAGAAGCGCCAGGAGGCCGCGGAGAACCTGCTGCGGATGCAGTCCCTGGAGCAGCAGGCCGAGGCGATGGAGGCCCAGGTCGCCGAGATGGTGAACCTGCGGGCCCAGGCGCGCAGCGCGGCGCTGAAGGCCAAGAACGCCGACCTGGCCGAGCTCGCCAAGCTCGAGGCCGAGCGGGACCGCATCGAGGAGCTGATCCTCGCCCAGGCCAACACCGGCGGTGTGTACACCGGCCCCTCGACCGGCAACGGCTTCCTCGACTACCCGGTGCCCGGCTCGATCACCTCGCCGTTCGGCTGGCGCACGCACCCGATCTGGGGCTACCGCTCGCTGCACGACGGCATCGACTTCGGCTCCGCGTGCGGCACCCCGATCAAGGCACCCGCGTCCGGCACGGTGCTCGCGCAGTACTACCAGAGCGCGTGGGGCAACCGGATCATCGTCAACCACGGCACGAAGTTCGGTGTGAACGTCTCGACGATCTCGAACCACCTCAGCGGATATGCCGTCAGCGTGGGCGACACGGTCAAGCGCGGCCAGGTCATCGGGTACGTCGGCACCACGGGTTGGTCGACCGGGTGCCACCTGCACTTCACGGTCCTTCAGGACGGTGCCCCCGTCGACCCGATGCGCTGGTTCTGAGCCGGCGGAAATCGGCTTCCCGGCCCTGAGAGACTTGCCCCTATGGCCAAGGAGCAGGGGCGCAAGTTGATCGCGCAGAACAAGAAGGCGCGGCACGACTACCTCATCGAGGACACCTATGAGGCGGGCATCGTCCTCCAGGGGACCGAGGTGAAGTCGCTGCGCGCGGGCAGGGCGTCGCTGGTGGACGCCTTCGGCGAGATCGAGGACGGCGAGATCTTCCTGCACGCCCTGCACATCCCGACCTATGCGCAGGGGACCTGGACCAACCACGAGGTACGCCGACGCCGCAAGCTCCTGCTGCACCGGATGGAGATCGACAAGATCGACGCCAAGGTGCGCGAGAAGGGCTACACGCTGGTGCCGCTCTCGATGTACTTCAAGGACGGCCGCGCGAAGGTCGAGTTGGCCCTGGCGAAGGGCAAGAAGGCCTACGACAAGCGGCAGTCGATCGCCGAGCGCACCGCGCGTCGCGAGGCCGAGAGCGAGCTGGGGCGCAAGCTCAAGGGTCGCTGACAGGGCTGGTATTCGAACAGGTGTTCGAGTAGAATCAGTCCATGGTGGTGGGGGACTGGGTCGACGAGCTGGACGCACGGGCGGCGTCCGACGCGCTGGTGGCGTCGGTCGCCAAGGTGCTCGAGGCGGAGGCTGAGCAGGTCGTGCTCGCCGCGCACTGGGCCGACCTTCACGCGCCTGCCGATGTCAGCGCGCCGACCAGTCCGTTCGAGGAGGGTGTGCGGCGCACCGGCGCCGAGGGGACGCCGGAGGTGATCGAGTTCGCGGGGGCTGAACTCTCGGCACTTCTCGGGCTGTCGACTCACGCCGGGGAGCAGCGGATCGCGGACGCGATGAACCTGCGCCACCGGCACCCGCTCCTCTGGGACCGCCTGCGCGCCGGCGCGGTCCGGGTGTGGCTGGCGACGAAGGTCGCCCGGCGGTGCGCCGCCACGCACCTGACCCAGGAGCAGGCCTTCTGGGTGGACGCGCAAACCACGCCCTACATCGGGTCCCTGCCTCCGGGTCGGTTCCTGGCGCTGGTGGAGGCGAAGATCGCCGCGGCCGACCCGGAGGCCGCCGCGGCTCGTGCGGAGCAGCAGGCGCTGGAGCGGTTCGTGCGCTGCGGGCAGACCGACGAGCACGGCCTGAAGACCCTGGTGGCCCGCGCCCGGGCCGGGGACGTTCTCTACGTCGTGGCCGTCCTGGACCGGATCGCGGGCATCCTCGCGTCCCAGGGTGACCCCGACTCCCTCGAGGTACGCCGCGCCAAGGCCCTGCGGGTCCTGGCGAACCCCGCGCGTGCGCTGGCGCTCCTCCTCGATGCCGACGGGGCCGCCGCAACCCCAGCACCCGATTCGGCCCCGCCGGAGGGCCTCTTTCTCACCGGCGCCGACGGCTTGCGGGAGCCGGCCGAGCGGCTGTCCGGTGAGTGGGGCGAACCCGGTCCCCATGAGCCGGATGCCCCGGCCACCGGCCCGGATCCGGCCTCATTCCAGGAGGCCCTCGCCGCCTTCGACGCGTCGACCCTCGACCCGTTGACCGTCTTCCACGTCCACATCGACCGCGCCGCGCTGAGCGACGACGGTGTGGCGCGCGTGGAGGGTCTCGGCCCGGTCGTCCTCGGCGAGCTGCGGGCCTGGCTCGGCGAGTCGTGCGCCGAGGCGCGTTTCACGGTGCGGCCGGTGGTGGATCTGGCCGAGGCGGTCCGGGTCGACCGCTACGAGATCCCGGACTCGCTGCGCCGGGCGGTGGTGCTCCGCGACCCGTACGAGTCGTTCCCGTACGGCACGCTGCCGGCGCGCTCCGGCGACCTGGACCACGTGATCCCGTGGCGCGATGACGGGTCGCCCGGTCAGACCCGGCTCGACAACCTGGCGCCACTGTCTCGACGACATCACCGGATGAAGACCGTGGGGCGCTGGCAGGTGCGCCAACCGAAGCCGGGGGAGTACTGGTGGCGCACCCCGCAAGGACACTGGCTGCGCGTCGATGCGGCCGGCACGCACTACATGGGCCGCGGTCTCGATCCCCTGATTCGCGTGCTCGATGCGTCCTGGGGGGGCAGAGCCCCGCGGGGTGGTGGGCTTTGAGGTGATCCTCGATGCCTACTCGCCGTCGTGGATGGCGGCGATGTCATCAGTATCCCTGATGGCCCCGTCGGTTGCGTAGAGCTTGGCCATGGAGCCTTCGGAGAGGTAG